>CALVEY010000079.1 GCA_944326705.1 uncultured Mucispirillum sp. | reverse complement strand
TTTAACTCTAGTAAATATTTTATTTTAATTATTATATAGTTATTAGTATTATTATAAAAAAATGGGGGTGAAGCAGTAAAACTATAAATAATTAGCATATATTTATAGTTTTTTATAGATTATTTAAAACTGTTTTTAACCCCCATTTATATAAGTGGGGGCAGGTTATGTTTTGGGGGAATGCTTTTTTTATCTATTTTTCTCTTTTAAAGCACATGAACCAGTCAAGGCAGTACATATTTTCGTCTTTACTTTCCATACGCTCTTTTGCTGTGCCGCAGCTGCCGGCTGTTGGTATAATTACATCATCACCAGGACGCCAGTCAGCAGGTGTTGCAACGCCGTCACTGTCAGCTTTCTGCAAAGCAGTAACAATTCTTTTTATTTCATCAAAATTTCTGCCTGTTGAAAGCGGATAATATAAAATAGTGCGTATAATACCTTTTGGGTCAATAATAAATACAGCACGAACTGCCTGAGTATTAGACTGGTTAGGCTGTATCATCCCATATTTTTTAGCCACTTCCATACGGATATCTTCAATTAATGGGAATGTAACATTAATATTTTTTAAACCGTTCCACTCAAGCTCCTGTATTTTTCTAAGCCATGCAATATGAGCATATAAAGAATCTACAGATAAGCCAACAAGCTGCACATTTAATTTATTAAAATCATCCATCATAGATGCAAATGTCATAAATTCAGTAGTGCATACTGGTGTAAAATCAGCAGGGTGGGAAAATAAAATTACCCATTTGCCCTTATAATCTGAAGGAAAGTTAATTTCCCCTTGAGTAGTAACAGCTTTAAATTCTGGTGCGTTATCGCCTATTAAAGGCATTCTATTTATTTGTTCTTCCATAAATTACTCCTTAATTAAAATTAATTAATATTGATTATGATTTTCAATATCATTAATTAAAAATAAAGTCAATAGAAATTTTTAAAAAAATTTTGATAAATTATATATGTCTGCAAAAAAGTAATAAAATATAAAAAAATACTTGCTTTTTTCTTTTAGATGATATAAGATTTGTGCCATTGAGATGGAAACAAACCGCCAGGTTTATCATGCCTATGTCATTAAAGGGGAGTTTCCGACAAGCTAAGTTATTAATAAAAAATTAAAATTGCTTTTTAATAGAGGCAGAAAAATTTTAATAAATAAATACATTCATGGCATAATGCCATAATTTTATTGGAGGTGTTCTTTGCCGACTCTTAATCAGTTAGTTAGATTTGGTCGTATGGATATGATTAAAAAGACTAAATCTCCGGCATTACAAGCAAACCCACAAAGACGTGGAGTGTGTGTTCGTGTATATACCACAACACCTAAAAAACCTAACTCAGCTTTAAGAAAAGTTGCAAGGGTTCGTTTAACAAATGGTATTGAGGTAACAGCTTATATCCCAGGTATCGGTCACAACCTTCAAGAGCACTCAGTTGTTCTTGTTCGTGGTGGAAGGGTAAGAGACTTACCAGGTGTTCGTTACAAAGTTATTCGTGGCGCATTAGATACTGCTGGTGTTGCAAACAGGAAAAAAAGCCGTTCTAAATACGGTGCTAAAAGGCCTAAATAAGAGAGGAATATAAATGGCACGCAGAAGAGGAACTAAAAAACGCGAAGTGTTACCTGATCCAATATATAAGGATACACTTGTTACAAAATTTATTAACAGTTTAATGTATTCTGGTAAAAAATCAGTTGCTGAAGGCATTTTTTACAAAACATTAGATTTAATTAAAGAAAGAGGCAGCGAAGAAGGTATAGAAGTTTTCAAAAAAGCTATTGAAAATGTTAAACCTGTTCTTGAAGTTAAATCTCGCAGAGTTGGTGGTGCTACATACCAAGTGCCAACAGAAGTTAGAGCAGCAAGAAGGCAGGCACTTTCTATTAAATGGATTATTACAGCATCTCGCTCTAGAAAAGAAAGAACTATGGTTGAGCGTCTTGCTGGCGAATTAATGGATGCAGCATCTAACAAAGGTGCATCTATTAAAAAACGCGAAGATACACACAAAATGGCTGAAGCTAACAGAGCTTTCGCACATTTTAGATGGTAATAACAGGAGTTTGTTGTGGCAAGAGCAAAATCTTTAGATTTACAAAGAAATATCGGTATCATGGCTCACATTGATGCTGGTAAAACTACTACAACTGAACGTATTCTTTACTACACTGGTGTTAACTATAAAATCGGTGAAGTTCATGATGGCGCAGCTACTATGGACTGGATGGAGCAGGAAAGAGAAAGAGGTATCACTATTACTTCTGCTACTACACAATGCTTCTGGAAAGACTATGTTATTAATATTATTGATACTCCAGGACACGTTGACTTTACTATTGAAGTTGAACGTTCACTTAAAGTATTAGATGGTGCAGTTGGTGTATTCTGTGCTGTTGCTGGTGTTCAGCCACAGTCTGAAACAGTTTGGAGACAAGCTGATAAATATAAAGTTCCAAGAGTTGCATTCGTAAACAAAATGGACAGAACTGGTGCTAACTTCTACCGTGTTCTTGAAATGATGAATGACAGACTTGGTGCTACACCTGTTGCAATTCAAATACCAATAGGTGCTGAAGATAAATTCCAAGGTGTTGTAGACTTAATAGAAATGAAAGGCTACATTTGGGATGTTGAAGGCGATTTTGGTATGAAATTTAAGGAAGTAGAAATTCCTGCTGACCTTAAAGACAAAGCAGCAGAATATCGTGCTAAAATGATAGAAACAGCTGTTGAAGCTGATGAAGAGCTTATGGAAAGATACCTTGAAGGCGGAGAAATCTCTAATGAAGAAATTAAATCTGCACTTCGTAAAGGTACTGTATCATTACAGTTTAACCCTGTATTATGCGGAACAGCTTTTAAATATAAAGGTATCCAAAAACTTCTTGATGCAGTAGTTGATTATCTTCCTTCACCACTTGATATTCCAGCAATTGCAGGTGTTAACCCTGAAACTGGAGCAGAAGAAACTCGTGAAGCAAGTGATGATGCACCATTTGCTGCATTAGCATTTAAAATTATGACTGACCCATACATGGGACAGCTTGCATATTTCCGTGTTTATTCTGGTGTGTTTGAAGCTGGTAACTATGTTCTTAACTCTACTAAAGATAAAAAAGAACGTATAGGCCGTCTTTTAAAAATGCACTCTAATAAAAGAGAAGAAATTAAAGAAATCCGTGCTGGTGATATTTGTGCAACAGTTGGTCTTAAATTCACTACAACAGGGGACACTCTTTGTGATGAAAAAAGCCCAATCATATTAGAAGCTATGGAATTCCCAGAGCCTGTTATATCTATTGCTATTGAACCAAAAACAAAAGCAGACCAAGATAAACTTTCTGTTGCATTAGGCAAACTTGCTTCTGAAGACCCATCTTTTAGAGTAAGAGTTGATGAAGAAACTGGCCAGACAGTTATTTCAGGTATGGGCGAACTCCACCTTGAAATTATTGTTGACCGTTTAAAAAGAGAATTTAAAGTGGAAGCTAACATTGGTAACCCTCAAGTTGCTTATCGTGAAACATTCCGTAAAGCAGTTAAAACTGAAGGTAAATACATCAAACAGTCTGGTGGTAAAGGTAACTATGGCCACTGCTGGTTAGAAATGACTCCACTTGAACCAGGTGCTGGTTTTGAATTTGAAAATAAAATCGTTGGTGGTGCAATACCAAAAGAATATATTCCAGCTATTGAAAAAGGTGTTACTGAAGCTATGGAAAATGGTATTGTTGCAGGATACCCTGTTGTTGACTTTAAAGTTACTGTATTTGACGGTTCTTTCCACGAAGTTGACTCTAACGAGATGGCATTCAAAATCGCTGCATCTATGGCATTTAAAGATGGTATGAAACAAGCTTCTCCAGTGCTTTTAGAGCCAATTATGAAAGTTGAAGTTGTTACACCTGATGAATACATGGGCGATGTTATGGGCGACTTAAGCTCTAGACGCGGTAGAATAGAAGGTATGAATGTTCAAGGTAACGCACAAGTTATTAATGCAATGGTTCCATTAAAACAAATGTTTGGTTACTCTACAGAATTACGCTCTATTACACAAGGTCGTGCAACTTACACTATGCAGTTTGACCACTATGAAGAAGTACCTGCAAATATTGCAGAAGAAATTATAAAATCTAGAAATTAATAAGATTTGGAGGAATAAATCATGGCTAAACAAAAATTTGAAAGAAAAAAACCACACGTAAACGTTGGTACAATTGGTCACGTTGACCACGGTAAAACTACATTAACTGCTGCTTTAACAAACGTATTATCTCAAAAAGGTCTTGCATCTTTCGTAGATTATGCAAACATTGACAAAGCTCCAGAAGAAAGAGAACGCGGTATTACTATTGCAACAAGCCACGTTGAATACGAATCTGAAACTCGTCACTATGCACACGTTGACTGCCCAGGTCACGCCGACTACGTTAAAAATATGATTACTGGTGCTGCTCAGATGGACGGTGCTATATTAGTTGTTTCTGCAGCTGACGGCCCTATGCCACAAACTCGTGAACACATCCTTCTTGCTCGTCAAGTTGGCGTTCCATACATCATCGTTTTCATGAACAAATGTGATATGGTTGACGATGCTGAACTTTTAGAACTTGTTGAAATGGAAATCAGAGAATTATTATCTTCATACGAATTCCCTGGTGATGACACTCCAATCATCAAAGGTTCTGCTTTAAAAGCATTAGAAAACCCAACTGATGAAACTTTAACTAAACCTATTTGGGATTTATTAGCTGCATTAGATGCATACATTCCAACTCCAGAAAGAGCTGTTGACCAACCATTCTTAATGCCAATAGAAGACGTTTTCTCTATCTCTGGCCGTGGTACAGTTGTTACTGGTCGTGTAGAACGTGGTGTTATTAAAGTTGGTGAAGAAGTTGAAATCGTTGGTATCCACGACACTGCTAAAACTACAGTTACAGGCGTTGAAATGTTCCGTAAACTTTTAGATGAAGGTGTTGCTGGTGATAACATTGGTGTGTTACTCCGTGGTACTAAAAAAGACGAAGTTGAACGTGGTCAAGTTTTAGCTAAACCTGGCACAATTACTCCACACAAAAAATTCAAAGCTGAAGCTTATATCTTAACTAAAGATGAAGGCGGCCGTCACACTCCATTCTTCGGTGGTTACCGTCCACAGTTCTATTTCAGAACTACTGACGTTACTGGTATCATCGTTCTTCCAGAAGGCGTTGAAATGGTTATGCCTGGTGATAACATCAGCTGCGAAGTTCAACTTATTCAACCTATCGCTATGGAAAAAGGTTTACGTTTTGCTATCCGTGAAGGTGGTAGAACTGTTGGTGCAGGCGTTGTTACTGAAATCATTGAGTAATCAGGCTGGTAGATTATAATGGAAAATCAAAAGATAAGAATTAAACTTAAAGCTTTTGAACACAAAATTTTAGATAAAGTTGTGAAAGACATAGTTAACACAGCTAAAAGAACAGGTGCTAGAGTTGTTGGTCCAATACCACTTCCTACTCGCATTGAAAAATTTTGTGTAACACGTTCTCCTCACGTTCATAAAAACTCTCGTGAGCAGTTTGAAATAAGGACTCATAAGCGTTTAATCGATATTTTTGAGTATAACCCTCAAACAATCGATGCACTTAAGAATCTTGAGCTATCTGCGGGCATAGACGTAGAGATTAAACTCTAATAAAGGCAGGAATAAATGGCAAAGGGAATTATCGGTAAAAAAATCGGAATGACACAAGTATTTTCTGATAACGGGGCGGTTATTCCGGTTACGGTTGTACAAGCAGGCCCATGTGTCGTTGTACAGAAAAAAACCGTTGAATCTGATGGCTATAATGCTATACAAATCGGGTTCGAAGAGATACTCTCAGAAAAGAAAGTTAATAAACCTATGGCTGGACATTTCAAAAAAGCAGATGTTAAGCCAATGAAATATCTTCGTGAAGTTCGTGTTGATGCTATTGATGACTACAATGTAGGCCAAACAATCAGCACAGAAATCTTTGCAGAAGGCGATTTAGTTGATATCCAAGGCGTAACAATCGGTAAAGGTTTCGCTGGTGGTATGAAACGCTGGAACTTCGCAGGTGGCCCTGGTGGTCACGGTTCAGGCTTTCACCGTAGACTTGGTTCTATAGGTATGAAAGAATGGCCTGCAGAAGTAAACAAAGGTAAAAAAATGGCTGGTCACTTAGGTGTGGAAACTGTTACAACTCAAAGATTAAAAGTTATAAAAGTTATGCCAGAAAAAAATGTTATACTTGTTCAAGGTTCTGTTCCAGGACACAAAAACGGTATAGTATACATCAAAGAAACAGCTAAACCAAAAAGATAGTTTATTAATAAACTAAAATACATCAGCTCCCTTAATTTTAAGGGAGCTTTTTTATTATTAAAAAATGTAATAGATATTTAAATATAATACTAAAAACTGCAAAATTAGTTTTAATATAAAAATAGAATAGCTGAAGTAATCACTATTATATGTGATATGCTGCATAATTATAAAGCATAAGCAGGCTTGTTCATATATTTTAAAAAAGTTTTTTCATGAAGAGATATTATTTAGTGTAATTTATTATTAACCATTAAAATATGTAATATATTTAAAAATAATACCTAAAAATTATAAAATTAATTCTTTTAAGACAATGAAATAATAGCAGTAACCATATTATGTGGTATTTTATATACTTATAAAGCATAAATAGACTTATTTTCTGCTTAACCCCCATTTTTTTACAATAATACTAATAACTATATAATAATTAAAATAAAATATTTACTAGAATTAAAAATAGAGCTTAAAAATAAGTATATATTAATATGACATTATATCCGCTTTTAAAGAATGCACCCATGTTATTTCATTCTCTTTGCGACTTAATTTCTTATGAGCTGTTTTTTTGGAACGGTTAGCAAGCTGATTGTCTGAGCGATAGCGAGTTGCAGTTGCTGTGGAGAAAAAACAGCGAATGTTTAAGGAATTGGAGCATAAGAAATGAAATAACGAAAACTTGATTTATGAGATTTGCGGCGGTAAGATAGTTTAAAATATACTACAAATACATAAACAATAATTACTAAGTTTATTATAAATTAGTATTTTTAATTATAGTTTCAAAAAAATGGGGGTGAAGCAGACTTATTTTAATATGTTAAACAATTTTTCTTAGGCAATAATTTTTAATATATAACCAGTTAAAAGTATAAGATAGAAATACTAATGTATATGTATATAGATAAAAAGTTTAATAGATGAATATACTTTAACCAATATGTATTTGCTTTATCATTAATAATATATCTGCATATATTTATTTTATAATCATTTTATATTTTTATGAAATATTATAAATCTATAAAAATTTAAAAGTAGAAAATTGTATAATAAATCAATTTGTTATGCTGTATTTTCTTGTAAATATAATCCTTAATTATTTAAAAAAAATTATAAAATTTTATATTATCCATATAAATTTTATGTAATAATAAGATAAAAAATATCTTAATTATTGATAATATTAAGAAAAAATATATAGTTAAAATTGACAAAAATGTTAAAAATGTTAAATTTGGAGAAAAAATGGATATTTTATAGTTGATTTAGTTCTATTTTTTAGTATATTAAGAATACAAAAAAATTTGGAGGCATAGAATATGGGAAAAGAAACTAATGTTTTAGAATCATTAGAAGAAAGCTCAGTTTCAAGACGTTCCTTTTTAAAAGGCACAGCAGCTCTTGGTGCAATGGCTGCTATGTATGGCTGCTCTAAAGATGGCGGCTCAGATGTTATATACGGGGGGGGGCTGGTACAAGTTCCACTGATGAAGAAGATTTAACTCCCGACTATATCCGTTACGGCACAAGCGGTCACAACTGCGGTGCAAAATGTCTTATAAAAGCACATGTAAAAAATGGTGTTATCAAGCGTTTCGTTACAGATGAAAGCGTTATAGACACAACTGGTCAAGTAATTGACAGCGATAACCCTAACTGCTCATCTTCAAGAGCATGTGCAAAATGTCGTTCTTATAAATTCCGTTTATATCATCCAGGAAGATTAAAATATCCATTAAAACAAACTAAAAAACGTGGTGATTTATCAGGTTTTGTTCGCATTTCATGGGAACAGGCTTTAGATGAAATAGCTAGAAAACATAAAGCTATTACTGATAAATACGGTCCAGAAGCATTCCATTCAATTTATGCATGCGGTGCTTACTCTTCAAGCTGGCAGGGTGGCGGCTATACTGGTATTTGGACTGGTATCAGCACATCAGAAGCAGCCAGCTTAATGGGTGGTTATGCAAAATATACTCATGACTATTCTTTCCACCAAAAATCATTCTTCGGAACAGGTTATACTGGTTATAATGGCGGCAGTGCAGATGCTAATACTGTAGCAAGTGCAGTTAACAATATTGTATTATGGGGTTCAAATGCATTATCAACTGTAAACAGCTCAGCATATTCTGAAATCCGTTCTGTTGAAATGATGAAACAACGCGGCGGTAAAGTATGGTTTATTGGACCAGAATTTGTTGATACTGGTGTAACTCTTGCTGATACTTGGTATCAAATGAGACCTTATACAGATACAGCATTAATTCTTGGTATGCTCCATCATATGATAACAAACACATTTGATATAGATGGTAATATTAGAAACGATGTAGATAAAAAATTACAATTAGATGTAAATTACATTGATACAATGGTATACGGTTTCTTTGATTCTCCAGAATATTATGTAAATAAAGAAACAGGAGCTATTACTTTTGATAAAGACCCATTAGATGGTTCTGTAAAAGTAAATGCAGTTCCTGAAGGTGAATCACTTTCTGCTTATATTATGGGTAATGATGACAGGCTTACAAAAGCTGATTATACTGGCAACTATGTAGCTAATCAGTTTGCAACTAAACAAGCTAAAAGAAATGGTTCTATATGCTCTTATACTGCAGCAGCAGGTGATGCAACAAAATATCAAACTAAAAAAGATTTCTTAATACCTAAAACTCCAAAATGGGCATCTGCAATTACTGGTATACCAGAGCAGGCTATCAAAGATTTAGCAGAGCTTTATTTTAATCCAGATAATCACCCAATATACAGCGAATGGTGTGGTGCTCAACAGAAACAGGCAAATGGTGTAATTAATATGTTTGCTTTACAAGCACTTCTTATTCTATCTAAAACATGGGGACAGACTGGTGATGGTTTAGGTAGAGCTTTTGGTGGTTCTAGAGGCAGTGCTAACGGCACATTAAGAGTAAGCATAAGCCGTCCAGATGTTCCAAGCAATCCAACAACACCAGTTATTTCATGTACACAATGGCATAATGCTATTAAATTTGCATTTAAAGACCAATTAGCTGCAAATGGTTATAATGCAAAATATATACCTGACTGGGATTATGCAAATTCTGAATCTGGTGTTTATTATGAAGATGGTGGTGCAAAAGCTCTTTATACTTGGGATAGAGAAGCTGATGGCAAAATAAAAACAACAGCAGATGGATATTATCAATGGAAAAATGGTGAAGATGGTAAACCATTAATAGCAGGTTTCAGATTTATCTTAAACTCTGGTGGTAACATTCCTATGAACCAGCATATGGACCCAAATGATGCAAGAGAAATGTTTGAAGCTCTTGATTTAGGTTCTACAGAACCTGATAATCCAGATACATTCTGCATGGTATCATTTGATAACTTCTTATCTCCATCTCCAAGATGGTCAGACTATGTATTACCAGCTGCTACAACTTGGGAACAGGAAGATATTATCAGTATATCTCTTGGTAACTCATTATATATTCCAGTTGTAAGTAATGCTCCAGGTCAAGCTAAATCTCAATGGAACTTTACAAATGACTTTTTAAAAGCAGTAGGTAACGCAAAAGGTGTTGGTGATGAACTTGCAACTAAATTTACTGGCGGCGTTCCTAACCAGCAAATTGAAGACTTAGTAAAAGAAGCATTTGGTAAAGCAAGTGTTGATTCTTCAAGCTTATATTATGGCAAAAAATGGGAAGATTTTATTAATAACCCTTATGCACCAAAAACTGCAAGTGAATATGCACCTGTTTCAGTAACTAAAACTACTTTAAGGAACAATCTTGATACATATCTTGCTGGAGATATGTCTACTGCATTTGTTCCAACTATTGAAACAAATGAAAAAGCAGGATATGGTGCTCAATGGCTGCAATCTACTATTGATGCATGTCCAAAATCATCTGGCAGATTCCATGTATACTCTGATTCTCTTGTATACTGCTATGAACACCGTTTTGAACAATGGCATGGTGTTCTTGCAAGTCAAGGACTTCCAACAGGTCAGGCTAACAAAGACTTTGAAGGAGACCCATTAGTTTATCCTATTCCTTTATACTATGCTTATGAAGACTACTTCAATGAAGCTTATGGTGTAATGAATGGTAAAAATACATTAGATATGAGCAAAGGTTATCTCTTAACTACTACTCATGATAGATATAGAGCTCACTCATCTCAATCAGAAAATGCATATTTAAGAGAGTTAACTCACAGAATTAAAGGCGGTGGCTTATATTCTGGTAACGACTGGAATGAGTATGGCAACATAGGTGCAGCTCAGGAAGTAAAAACTGGCGAAACAGCAAGCCTTACTCGTCTTAACCAAACAATTGCAAATGGTCAGCCAATGGCTGGAAAAGAAAATGTATCTTCTTGGAGTGAAGTATGGATGAATGACCAAGATGCAGCAGAGGAAGTTATTGCTGACGGTCAGTTAATCACAATAGGTAACCCAGTAGGTGATGTTCGTGTTATTGCAAGAGTTACTGACAGGGTAGTAAGAGGCTTTATTGGACTTCACCAAGGCTGCTGGTATGACCCAGACCCAGTTGATGGTGTAGATGATGGCGGCTGCGCTAACACACTTATGGCTCAAAGACCTTCAAGGGTAGACCATGGTAACGGACAACAGTCTGCTATGGTATGGATAAAAAATAAATAATTATAGGAGATAATCATGCGTTATGCATTTTATTTTGACCAAACTAGATGTATGTCATGTAATTCATGTTCTGTTTCTTGCAAAGACTGGAACCAAGTAAATCCTGGACCAGTTCGCTGGAGAAAAGTAAATACATATAAAGCAGATGGCGGCCCAATAGCTATGTTTAACCTTGCAATGAGCTGTAACCACTGTGAAGAGCCAGCATGTAAGGCTGCATGCTCACAAAATGCAATAATTAAAAAAGACAATGGTATTGTTTATGTAGATAGAAGTAAATGTATAGGTTTACAGCTTTGTATAACTGCATGTCCATTTGCAGCACCACACATTGCTGATGATAAACAAGAGCCAGAACAAAAAGCTTCATGGACAATTGCTCACCCTATGCAGAAATGCGATATGTGTATGAGCCGTGTTGAAAAAGGTGAAAAACCTGTATGTGTTGCATCATGTGTTGGACACGCTCTTGATTTTGGTGATTTTGAAACTTTAAAATCAAAATACCGTGATGCAGTTCAGTTAAATTCAAGCGATTTCCCTTACGCTTATGCAAATAACACTACTGAAACAGGGCCTTCAATGCTTATTAAAAAACGCACAAGAACAGTAACCCTTAACAACGGAAACTAATAAATACAGGCTTACCAGTATTATTACTGGTAAGTCTTTTGGAGAAAATATGGCATTAGATTTACAAGAAATATATGGCGGCAGAGAAGTTGTTTATGCTTTTTTTGCAAAACTTTTATTAGAGCCGACAGGTGAAAATGAATATAAAATGATGCAGAAAATATTACCATTATTAAAAGATTTAGAAGGTATATCTGAAACTGCAGGAAAAGAAATTGAAAAGCTTGAAGATTTTATTGATAAATATAATTCATTAAAAGGTAAAGACTTAGATGAATTTAAATTAGATAATCTTAGAGCATTTACAAGAATATTTGCATTAACTGACAGTGTTCCAAATTCTGAATCATACTATACATCATTAGAGCACCTTGTAAATCAAGAATCAAGGGAACAGGTTTTAAAGTTATATAAAAATTTTGGTTTTGATACAGATTTTCATAATTCTAATGAACCAGAAGACTTTATTGCCTATGAACTTATGTTTATGTCATATCTATCTAGAAAAACAGTTAGATGTATGCAGGATGGTAAAGAAGAAAACTATAATATAGTAATAAATGCTCAAAAAGAATTTCTTAAAGACCATTTATTAAATTACATTGATGAATTTATAAGTAAAATGGAAATATTTGAGCAGAGTAAAATCTTTTATTTACCATTAACTTACTTTTTAAGAGAGTATTTAAAATATGATTATGAGTTTTTAAACTCTCTAAATAACTAATTAAGGAGCAAATGCCTATGAAAAGGCTGATGTTATATACATTAACATGTTTGTTAGCTTTATCCCTTCCAGCTTTTGCCTATGTTGGCGATGCTTATGTTACACCAGACAGCTGGAGTAAGCATGTAAACGCTAACGGAATCAAAGCAAGTTTAAACGGCTTAGATTTTGGTGATTCAGGGATATTAAA
>CALVEY010000078.1 GCA_944326705.1 uncultured Mucispirillum sp. | reverse complement strand
CATATTATTAGAAAATATAAAACACAAATTTTACTGTAAAATAATTACTTTTCTATGCAGTTTTAAAAAATGGGGTATCCCCAGATGTAAATCTTTTATTGAAGTATTATTTTTTTAGTAGTATAGTATATGGGTAGTATTTTAGAATTATTCATACGGAGCAGTAAATGCAGCAGCAGGAGTTTGAACAGTCTATATCTAAATTTTTTGAAAAAGCAGGTGTACGCCTTATAAAAAAAGGCGAAGGATATGATGATGAAATCACATTCCCTGCTTATATTTTACTGGATACTAAACGAAAAGCATATTATTTTACAGAAACAGATGTTCAAACTATAGATAGTGATGCAGCGCCCTATATTTCTCAGCTTGCAGCAGATGCAAATCTTTCAGAAAGTAATGCAAATGCATTATTTAGAATTGGTCAGGATATAAGTAAAAACAATAACCAGTTTAGCATTGAAAGTGATGATTTATCTTCTCTTGACTGTAAATCTGCCCTTATTATCAGCGAAGATAACAGCGCTGAAATTAAAGAATATTTAAGCAGTAATTCATATAAATTCCAGACAGTGCCTTTAAAGGGGCAGTTTTTAGTTGTATTTTTTGATAAAGGTATGGAAGATAATTTAATAAACCTTTATAAAAGATATGCTGGCAGCGCAGAACCACTTTTAGAAGAAGATGACGATATCGCACCAGTTTTTGCCCCAAAAGAAGACAGCAGTATAGAAGATATAGACTTATCTGCACCAAAAAATAATAATTTTGATGCAGAAACACCACTTGTTGAACCAAAAACTGATAATGATATAAATTTAAATACATCTGCTGATAAAACAGAAACAGCAGCAAATAACACAGAAGAAACTTCTGCAGATAAAGAGGAAGATGAGTTATTAGACAGTATAGATTTATCTGACCTTTTAAAACCTGCTCAGGAAGATGACACTCCAAAAGATGAAACAGAAGCAGAGCTTTTATATGGCAAGCTTTTAAACGAGCAGGCAGATAAGATTGAAGTATCTAATAACGGCCCTGTTGAAAAAACTCTTGATGAAATACCTGAAGGCATTATAAGCGAAGAAGAAATAAAAGATATGGCTTCTAGCGATAGTGATAAGGAAAGTGCAGCCCCACTTGATAAAAAAGCTGCAAAATTAAAAGCTAAAGAAGAAAAAAGACAGGCAAAGCTTGCTAAAAAACGAGAAAAAGAAGCAGAAAAATATACTTATGAAAACAGAAACAGACCATGGCTTGATATTCCTGGAAATATAGCTGCAAATATTATAGGTATCATATTTTTCCTGCCTGTATACATATTAAATAAATTAAATAAACTTGTGAAAAGCTTTTTTCCGCCTTTTGTGCTTTACTGGTTTACTGCTATTATTGCAATTTTCGGCGGATATCAGTTTATGTTTTCACTTTTACCACAGCCTTTAAGCGATGTATTTTTAAATGAAGCAAATAATGCAATATCTATGATACAAAATTATCAAGCTGCAACAGCAGAAGGTGAGACAGTAAGCGAGACAGTGCAGACTGCCGTTACTATGCTGAAAAGCTGTGCAATAGCATTTTACGGCTCATTAAAAGGCGTTGATGTGCTTATGAATAATGGCTACCTTTTACAGTATTTACTAGGGTTTGCTGCTGTTATGATGATATTTCCAGCATTTCGTTTTATAGGCAAGACAATCACTATTTTTTCAGTGCTTTCATATTTTCTGCTGCCTGTTGTTACATTCTCACAAAGTATGCTTATTCAGCAGTGTTTTAATATGACAGAAATCACATTAACTACTGCTGCAGTAAATTTTATAGTTTATGTATATCCATTAATACTGCTTTTTGCAGTTTTATATATTTCATCAGCCTTAGTGCCTGATAAAAATACTAGGAAAGAGGTGCTGCCTTGAGTAAGACTATACAACCATTAGAGTGGGTAGATGATTTAAAATTAGGGGATTATGCTCTTGATAACCATACAAAAGAGTTCTTACGGTTTGCAAATATTTTTATAGATGCAAAAAATGTTGGTAATGGTGAAGAACAGCTTGATAACATTTTAAACAATCTTACAGAATATTCTCACAAGCATTTTCCATCTCAGGAAGATTTAATGGAACGTATCCATTATCCTTCATTTGAAGAACATAAAGCAGACCATAAAAAATTTAATTTAGGTGTTGCAAAACTTCTAAAAAAAAGACTGCTGCTTAAAAGAACAAATGTGCCTGCAGATGAATATGATGAAAGAGGAGTTGAAGGTGTTTTAACAGATATTGCAGACTTTATCACTGACTGGTATCACAGCCATCTGCTTGGTGCAGATAAAAGACTTTCTGATTACTATAACTACGAATATAAAGGCTTATAAAATATAAGCTTATTTTAAGACTGCTGAAAAATACTTTTTTTGTTACTGGGGGTACCCCATTTTTTTGTAAGAATATTTATAACTATTTAATAATAAATAAGAAAGTGCTTTATAAGTAT
>CALVEY010000077.1 GCA_944326705.1 uncultured Mucispirillum sp. | reverse complement strand
ATTCGCTGTTTTTTCTCGTGCAGCAACTGCAACTCGCTATCGCTCAGACAATCAGCTTGCTAACCGTTCCAAAAAAAACAGCTCATAAGAAATTAAGTCGCAAAGAGAATGAAATAACATGGGTGCATTCTTTAAAAGCGGATATAATGTCATATTAATATATACTTATTTTTAAGCTCTATTTTTAATTCTAGTAAATATTTTATTTTAATTATTATATAGTTATTAGTATTATTGTAAAAAAATGGGGGTTAAGCAGTATATTATCCAATTTCCTTCACAACTTTTAAATTATAATATACAGTATTTTATTTTATAAACAATAAAAAATATGGAAAATCAAAAAAATATTGATGTGAAAATCATAATAAAGTATAATAAGGTATTATTTAGTTTATTTATGGCAGGTATTATCTTATGAAGCACAGCTTTATACTATTTATATTTCTTTATTTTCCTGTTATATGCTTTGCTCAAAATCAATTTATTATCTTTAACTCAGTTGATGATTATATTAACATAAGAGTTAAGCCGACAGAAAAAATTATTAAAGAAGTATATAAAGGGGATTTTTTATTCGGTATCCCTTATTCAGTAAATGATATTAATGAGAAATGGTATAATGCTTTTGAAGGTGTAATTCATTCTGGGCAGGTAAAAACTACTGATAAAAAAGGACTTTTAGAGTATATACAAAAAGTGCTGCCAGAAGAATATAATAAGATACCTGATGAGACAGTTAAAAATGAGCTTTTAAAAGATAATCCATGGATACTGAATTTTACAGAAAAAGAGCTGAAAGAGTTAAACGAACGCTCACAGTATAATGTACTTGCATACAGCGATAAAATAGAAGGTGTTATGTGGCTTATTAACCTTATAAACAGGAAAGAATATACTTATGCACTAAATAATGCAGCCCTATTTGGATATTATGAAACATGCAAATGGTTAATAGAAAACGGAGCTGACTGCACACCAAAATATAGAAAAGTTAAAGGAAAAAATATAGTTTCAGAAGATACTCTCGCTGTTAGAGATGCACTATATTACAGTGTAATTGGTGCAAATAATGTAAATATTGCCAAGCTGCTTTTAAAAAACGGTGCAGCAGTAAATAATAAATATTTAGATGTGCTTTTCCCTAGATATATTTTATCAAACGCCTGCGAACAGGGTGATATACATATAATTAAACTGCTGATAGATAATGGGGCAGATATAAATATTGTAGAAAAAGATAAATCTGTCAGAAGCCCGTCTGCACTGCAGAAAGCTATAGAAGCAAACAGAGCTGATATTGTAGAACTTTTAGTAGAAAACGGAGCAAATATTAATTACCCAATAGTATACAGCGAAAATGTTACAGACTTAAAAGAATCACCAAAAGAATTCGCTTGGCGCCTGGGATATAAAGAAATATATAAATACTTAAACTCAAAAGATAGTTTGTAAGGGGGGATATATTTCAGACTTTTTCACAAATTACAGCATTTCTGCCAAAAGGCTTATGTAAATATGATATATTTATAAATCCATTATCTTCCATTACCTGCATTATTTCTTCATAACTATATTCTTTCATATTTGGAATAATGCCGCTCCAAAAGGTATCAGTTTTTTTTACCACTTCCATAAATATATATATTTTGCAGCCATTTTTTGCTATCCTGTCAATCTCCTGAAATGCTTTATTTAAATCTTGCCAGAAATATATGGATTCATAAGACATAATAATATCAAAAAAATTATCTTCAAAAGGCGTTTTCATAATATCAGCCTTAAGTAAATAAACCTGTTTGTTTAAATGCTTTTTATTTAAGATACTTCCAACATTAATACTTTCTTCTGAATGGTCTATACCATAAATTTTGCATGTTTTGTATCTTTCTGATAACATTTTAATACATGATGCTCCACCACAGCCAATATCTAGTATACAACAGTGTTCTTTTATATCCATTAAAGTAATACCCCATTTATGCAGTCTTTTATGACCTGTATTCATTACTTTTATTATAAATTTTCCAAACTTTCCTTTTGGATTTCCAAAATTGCATAAAATTCTGTATAAAATACTATCTTTATTATTCATTATATTTCACCCATACTTATTGATACTGATTTTTATTATCATCAATCTTAAATAAATGCAAGTAATTTTTATAATTAATGATATGTGCTGAAAAAAGATATAATAAAATTAAAAATAAAAAGAAAAAGAAAAAGAAAAAGAAAAAAATTATACTTACTAATCTGATATGGGAAAACTGTTAATTATATCAGCAATTTCATATGCTTTATCTTTAGGGAAAAGGTTCATTATTCCACTATAATTTGAAAATTGTGGTTTTGATAATATACTTCTATCTTTAATAAAACCATTACGGTGAATATTTTCTATAATCAGACAAATAAATTCTATTTGATTAGTATTATATTTACTTTCATTAATATATTTTACAAATCTTTCTAAAATTAATGAAATAAATAAAATACTTAATAAACATTTAAAAAATATTGCAGAATGGAACCCAAATAATATAAGCCATACTATTAACTTAATATTTAAGCATGAAGTAGACTTTCATAAACTGCTTTCAATCAGCCCGTATAATTTAATTATAAACAGGCTAGATAATTCGAGCCTGTGAAAAAAAGTCTGTAAATAGTGCGAACTTAAGTTTTCTATGATATACTAAAAAGATATGAAAGGAGCTT
>CALVEY010000076.1 GCA_944326705.1 uncultured Mucispirillum sp. | reverse complement strand
TGCTGTTGTTGCTGCTGAACCTTTTACTGTTACTGTCATATCACTTCCGCGAAGCATACCTTGAATATTATCAAATTTAGTTATGCTTGTGCCGTTTGTGTCAATATTATATGACATTTCACCTTCGCCAAGACGCATAATATTTGATTTATATACTGAGTTTTGACCTGGGTCTAAATCATAAGATATTTTGTAGTTACCTTCTACCGCTGCACCTTTAACAATAGCTTCAATATCACCGTTAGATGCTGACCATAAAGCTGCTGCATCACCATTTAAAAGTTTTTTAGTGTTGAACTCTGTTGATGATGATACACGGTCAATTTCTTCTTTTAACTGGTCTACTTCAAGCTGAAGCATTGCACGGTCATTTGATGTATAAGCTGGGTCACCTGCCTGCACTGCAAGTTCTCTTATACGCTGAACCATAGATGTCATTGAGCCCATTGCTCCTTCTGCTGTCTGCAGCATTGATATTGCATCCTGCGAGTTAGTTGCTGCTTTTGCAAGACCAGAAATCTGACCTCTTAATTTTTCAGATACGGCAAGACCTGATGCATCGTCTGATGCTGAGTTAATTCTTAAGCCAGTTGAAAGTGCTTTTAATGTTTTTGTTAAACTACTGTTAGCATTATTAACGCTGCTTTGAGCGCCTATTGCTGTTGAGTTATTGATAATTGAAATAGCCATATTAATATCCTCCGTGAATACAGCTTATACAAACTCTACATATTCATCCTTGATATGTAAGCTGCATTTATTTAGTAAAAAATGCATGATTATCAGCCATAATAAAAAATACGTCCTGTATTTTTTATTTAGACGCTGCTGCGGGAGTAAATCCCTTGCTGCTTACGCAAGCGACTTCACATCCTGTGCCAGCAAAATATAAAATGCCCGCCAAAGCATTTATATTTATACATTTTGTATTTTTATTTATGTTGCTGCATATTTTTACTAATATTTTCCTTGCATAGATATTGTGTAGTAATATCAGACTTAATGATTATTTAACTGTTCTTTTTTCCGCTCATCTCCCTTACAAAACAAAAAAGCCGCATCAGTATTAACTAATGCGGCTCAATTGTGTTGATACATACATTTATGTTTATAAATATTTAAAAATAAATGTTTCAACAGCTTAAGCAAATATATGCAAACATGTATAATTAAGTATATTCTGCAGAGTAACTGTATATATAAAAATACATAAACAGCTTATGAAAACTGCATAATATATAAGTAATTAAACACAAAAAAAGCCAAGATACAGGGTATAATAATCCTGTCTTGGCTCATATATTTTGATACCATATTTAATAATGTAACATAAGTTATTCATTCACTAATAACTTATAATGCTAAGCTGTAAAAACAAACTTAGCGAAAGAAACCCCCTGATTTCACTGGCAGGCTCTTATTCGCTCCTATATAAACCTGCAGTTTACGCACATGCTGCAGATTTTAAAATATATTATACATACGCACATAGTATAATATAATTATAATATTATACATTATTTTATAAATTGCAATATATTTTTTAAAAAACAGCTAAAGTTCTAAAATTAAGTGACGATAAATGTATATCTGGTAAAGCCAGAAAAAATAAAATTGAAAATTATAAAAAATTTATTAAAGTAATTTTTATATATTCCGATAAGGGAAATATAAAGACAATAACATGACACTTACAAATAAGAAAGCATCAAAAGAATTGAGCTGGTAAAGATAATATCTTTGTCAGCTCTTTTTTTTGGATACTTTTAAAAATTTTAAAATATACAATTTACATATTATGTAGTATTGTGTTAAAATTTAAAAAATAAATATTTGTAACGGTATTAAACCAATTAAGCCGGCTTTATGTATTTTTGCATACTGCCGGCTTTTTTTGTTTACAGGCTTTATTTTAAATAAGGCTTTATTAATAGAGTTTTATATAAACTTTATTAATAAGGCTTGATTTACAGGCTTTTTCCTTTTGAGCATGCTTTTGGCGGTGTGAGCAGCTGCCAAAAGATAAGTATAATTTATGTATGAGCAGTATTATACATAAATAATGTATTAATGAGAGATTAATAGAGCTGTTAGTAGCTATTTTCAGGCTTTAAATGCCACTTGCGCGGGAAATAAGCAAAAGCAGCAGGCTATATTATTTGGAGAGGTGAGAATAAATTAAAGAAATTTTAGTTTAATTTCAGGTTTAAAAGTTTTCCATAAAACTTACGTGCAAGGACTAATTTTTATACCACTTAAGTATAGAAGAAAGTTCCTGCAAATATTTTAAGGTATATAAAAATCAATAGAGAAGTACCTGTGATTAAATATTTCAGGATAATAACTATATTTTTAAATGTGGAAAAGGTTACAGCCTTATTTTTAAGGCAGCTATTATATTTGCATTAAAGGCAGATAGATTATGTCTTTATGCAGCTTAAAAAAAAATAAATAGGATGAAATTAAGAACATGGATGTTCTTATAAGCTTTTCATTATAGTTGGAAGGATAATGATTAAGCATATTTCACGGAGGATAAAATTATGGCTCTTTCAATAGTTAATAACCCAACAGCAATAGGCGCTCAAGGCAGCGTAAATAGTGCTAATAATAACTTAACAAAAACAATTAAATCATTATCAACTGGTTTAAGAATAAATTCTGCAGCAGATGACGCATCAGGCTTAGCAGTATCTGAAAAATTAAGAGCACAAATTTCAGGCTTAAATAAAGCAGCAACAAATGCTCAAGATGCAATATCAATGTTACAGACAGCAGAAGGAGCGATGGGCTCAATGACATCTATGGTTCAACGTATAAGAGAGCTTGCAGTGCAGGCAGGTGACCCAGCTTATACATCAAATGACCGTGCAATG
>CALVEY010000075.1 GCA_944326705.1 uncultured Mucispirillum sp. | reverse complement strand
ACATAAATAATAATTACTAAGTTTATTATAAATTAGTATTTTTAATTATAGTTTCAAAAAAATGGGGGTGAAGCAGAATTTTATATGCTTGCTGAATAAAAATATTTTTATTATATTATAAATAAAGGCTGCTGTAATATTAATTTAAGTTTTTAGGCAGAAAAAGCGATATTAAATAAAAGAACACTTAAAAGGAGGCTGGCTATGTCTTCCCCTTATGATGTATCAACAGTAGTATCAAGAAGTTATATTCCTGAGCAGCTGCAGGATAATATGCAGAAAGGTCAGGAGCAGAAAAATGTTGCTTTTTTGGCAGAATTTCAAAGAGAATTTGAGAAAAAGCAGAAAGAAGTAAGCGGCACTATAAAAACAGAAAGTACTGGTGTTGCAGATAAGTCCATTAAAATGGAAGAAGAACGCAAAAAAAGAGAAAAACGCAGAAAACAAAAACAGCAGGAAGCTAAAAAAGAAAAACATGGCGGCATAGATATTCAGGCATAAAATGCAGAAACGAGTAAAACTTTCAGTTATAAAAGAAAATCAAATTAATGCAGTATACGGGTTTATGGTAAGCTCAAACCCGCTTACTATTCAGTGTGAACAGGCAGATATATTTCAGAATAAAAGTATTATTATTTTCCCAGAGACTGTGGATAATAATAGAGAAATATATACTCTTGATGTTAAAGAAAATAAAGATAATACAGTTGTATTTGAAAAAGTTAAAAGAATTGATGATGTATTTTTCAAAAACCATTATATAGAGTTCAGCCATACATTCAGTATTGCAGAAGTAGATAGTCATAACGAATTAAAATATAAAGCACTTGCTGCAAATATTAACAGGCAGGAGCTTAATTCTACAGCTTCCCGTTTAAAGGAAGTTTTTTCAAGAGATGAAGTAGAAAATAGAGAGATTATTACATTTTTAATTGATATAAATTCTAAACTTGATGAAATACTCTATCTTTTAAAACCAAAGGAAAAAATAGACGGGGCAGAAGATTATCTTTCTTTAATATTATCAGAAGAAGGCATAATATTTGCCTGTAAAAAAGATGTGGCATGTGATAAAATATTTGCATATACTGCAATCAGAGACAGCGGTGGCTTTTTTTCCTTTGCTGCTCTTTGCAGTGTGGAAAAATTAATGGTATCAGGAGAGTATATAATATATAAAGCTGTATTTAGCGATTTAAGTTTTGATGCAAAAGATAAAATAATAAAATATATATTCAGGCTTGAAAGAGAAATGTTGAAAGAGGCTAATAGATAATGGGAAATACTTTAATAATACTGCTAAGTTATATTTTGAATTTTATATTAATAATATTAATAATAAGTCTGCTTTTAAGAATAAGAAATCTGGAAAGGAAGTTAATCAATTTTTCACCAACAGAGGCATACAGCATAATGGAAAATATGCATGAAATGGTGCTTGAAAGTCAAAGACTTGCCGACAGTTTAGAATCATCTATTAAGGCAAGGGAGGCAGTGCTTGAAGATTTATCAGATTTAGTTGATGAAAAAATATTAAGATATGAAAAACTTACTGGTGAAAAATTTTCTGGTATTCCAAAAGAGAAAAAAGAAGTAAAAAGTGAGCAGATACATTTAGAAACAGTATTAAAAAAACAGGAAGCTCCAAAAGAGCAGATTATTCAGCAGGATAGCAAAAAAGACTTAAAAACAAAAATAATTTCTTTAAATGCTGCTGGTAAATCAAGTATAGATATTGCAAGAGAGCTTGGTATATCAATTACAGAAGTTCAGCTTGCTTTAAGGCTTACTCCTAAGGAGCAGTAGAAAGTGGATATAAGTATTTCTGCCTATAAATCAAGTGGGCAGCAGATAAGCTTAAATGCGGGAGATATTGTTTATGCAGCAAGTGCAAAGGCAGGAAGAAATGGCAGCTATATATTAAATATAAACGGCAGAAATGTAGAAGCCTTTTCAAAAGACTTGCTTTTTGGAAATAATCTGAAATTAATGGTATTAAAAACAAATCCTTTAGAAGTAGAGCTTTTAAAACAGCAGAGCAGCAATAGTTTATTTCAAACAGGGGATAAGCTGCCTGTCAAAATTTTATCATCAAATAATGGAATTTTCAGTGTTGAAATAGGCGGCAAAACATATACTGCAGGAATTCTTGCAAATTCAGGTAATGCAAGGATAATGGCAGAAGTTATTAAAACAGAGCCGCTCCTAATATTAAAGGAAATAAATATTTCTCCAAAGAATATGGCACTATCTGCTATGGCAAAAGAGATTTCAGTATTTAATCAGAAAGAAACAGCAGCCATATTAAAGGAATTTGGTGCAATTCATTTATCATCATTTATGGCTGATGATATTAAAAAAACTTTAAGAAACAGTGGTCAGTTTTTTGAATACAAGCTTTCAAAAGGGTTATCTCTTGATGGTGATATGAAACTTGCAGCCTATACTCAGCAAAACAGCAGTGCAGAAAGTGCCATAAGTAAACTGCAGATTGCAAATGCTTTAATGAGCGGCGATTTTTTTTCCTTTTTTGAAAATGATGAGCTTGATTTTGATGATGGAATAATCAAAGCAGTTAAAAACAGCGGCGGTTCATATTCAGTATATATTAAGATGAATTTTACAAAAATAGGGGAAACTATTATAAGCATAATAAGGCATTATGAAAATTCATATTTAATAACTGTCCGTTCAAAAGTAAATATTACAGCAGAGCTTTCAAGGCTTAGAATAAAAAACTGCAAGGTAGTATGGAAAGAAATGAATGAAAAAGACAGTGAATTTTTTCAAATAAAAAAAGAAAACTTAAAAGAAATGAACGGCTTTGAAAGAATAGGTTAAGTTTATAAAACCTGGGGGTATCCCATTTTTTTGTAAGAATATTTATAACTATTTAATAATAAATAAGAAAGTGCTTTATAAGTATAAAAAGAGACTTT
>CALVEY010000074.1 GCA_944326705.1 uncultured Mucispirillum sp. | reverse complement strand
AAGCTCCTTTCATATTTTTTTATTATATCATAGAAAACTTAAGTTCGCACTATTTACAGACTTTTTTTCACAGGCTCTATCTTTGACTGATAACTAAAAAAATGGGGGTGAAGCAGTTTCTAAAATCTTGACATATTCTGTTGTTTATAATATAAATATGTATTAATTTTAAGGTATCCTATGGCAAATATAACATCAAACAAATACTTTCATATTATAACGATTTCCTTTTTAATAATTTTAAGTTTATGTTTAAATATTTCTATTTCCTTATCTCAAATATCTCTTGGTGTTCTTATTTTATGCCTTATAATTTATATTATTGATAATAAGTATAATATTTTTATAAAAGATATTTATTTTACTTTATTTACTTTTTACTGGATATCTGCCATTTTATCCACTTTTTTGGGCAGTGAATATGCAGCGTTAGGTAAAGGGCTTGCAAGTCCGTGGCCTATGCTTATCTTTTTTACAACTATTTATTTTATAGATAAAAAATATCTGCCATATATAGTATTTGCTTTTGCTTTAGGTTTATTTATAATGACTTTATCAGGCTATTACTATTATATAAGATTTGGTGAAACTGATTACAGGTATTTTCGCAGCCATAGTTTTGCAGGCGGCTATATGATGACTGCACATCTGCTTTCTATTGGTATTATTTTTCTTGCATCAATTATTTTATCAAAACTTGAAAGAAATAAATATCTTATAATTTTTTATATTATTGTAATACTTACATCTTTATATGTTTTACTGATTACTGCAACAAGAATGCCTTTACTTGCTGTAATTACAGTTATTTCGCTAATGCTTATAGTAAAATTAAGGTGGAAAGGTGTAATTGCTGCATTTTTTATATTATTAAGTGCTGTAATTTATGTGATAACAGATGATTATATGCTTGCAAGGTTTGATAATTTCTTTGCTTCATTTAATAATCCATTATCTAGTAACGGCTGGCGTATTCTTTTATGGAAAAATGGAATAGAAGTTTTTAAAGAATACCCAGTATTTGGTATAGGTGTGAATGCTTATGAAGCTTTTATGGCGCCTGTTATGCCTGAAAATAATATATTTCTTCCATTAAGTCATGCTCACAACAGCTTTCTTATGCATCTTATTGCTTTTGGAATAGTTGGATTTATTACATTCTGTCTTTTATATGGAAAGATAGTTTTTGATTTATTGAAAAATATTTTTAAATCACCTTATGCTTTTTGCGGTGCAGCAGTTATGGCTGGATATTTTATGGAAGCTTTAACAGAATACAATACAGGTCTTTCAATGTCATCAATGCAGGCATTATTTTTAACAGGTATTATGATTGGTCTTATGAAAAAAGATAATATTTTATAGTATTATTCACTGCTGCCATTTAATAATGGTATTGTAACTGTAACGATTGTATATTGATTTAATTCTGACTCTATTTCAATATTTCCTTTATGAGCTTTTATTATTCTTGCTACAATTGATAAGCCAAGACCAGTGCCAGGGAATTCTTTTTTAGCATTTGCACCCCTGTGAAATCTTTCAAAAAGTTTTGATATATCTTCTTTAGTAATACCTATGCCGTAGTCTTTAAAAGTGAGAATATAGTTATCATTTTCTTTTCTGCCATATATTTCTATACTGCCGCTTTCTTTTGAATATTTTATAGCGTTGGATAAAATATTTGATATGGCAATAGAAAATGTTTCCCCATCTACATTAATAGTATATGGCTCAATATCTTGTATAATCTGTAGATTTTTGCTGATAATATCTATTTCATTATGATATATTAAATCCTGTATTAAGTAGTCAATCTGTATAGGAATAGGGTGATATGTATGCTGGTCATGCTCTAAGCGGCTTAATGTAATAATATCATTAAACATATTTTTTAATACATTTACATTATGCTTTAAAGCTGAAGTAAATTTTTCACGCATATCTGATTGTTCTAATACTCTTTCGTCATTTAAAAGCTCAGAATATGAAAGTATTTTTGTAAGTGGTGTGCGTATTTCATGAGCTACAGAATCAAGTAAATCTGATTTGAGTTTATTTAAGCTGTCAAGTTTTTCATTTTTTAACTCTAATTCTTTAACTAAATCAATATATTTAGATACTGCCTGCTGCAGATTGCTTTTTAATATTTCTTCATTATTTACAATCTGCAGGCTCATTTGGTCAAAAGCAAGTGATAAATTTTCTATTTCATCATCTGTTTTTATATTTGTTGCTTCTCTAACTCCCTGCCGCATAGCATCAGCTGCTTTCTGCAGAGTTCTTAAATGCCTTATAACAAGTATATATATAGAAAAGCTGATACTTACTATTAACATAACAAGCCCTATAATTACAGCATAAGATGTGATTCTGTTACTGCTTGCAATAGAGTTTTCCATTTCTTCTAATGGAAATTCAATAGAGATTAAACCGCGCACATCGTCTATTCTGTAATCTTGATTATCATGGCAGGCAAGGCATGACTGGTTAATATAAAGTGGGGCAGCATACCTGTAGAATTTGTTTTTATTATCATCTGTATGAACATCTGCATATTCCAGCAGGTTTTCATTTTCTATTTTTGTAAGAGCATATTTTTCAAAGTTATTTGGAGCATTTTCTGGGTTTACAAGTTTATCACTTGTAATATGAAATTTAAATGTAGCCATATGGTCTGCATATTTGGCAAGTTCTTTTGTAACAACAGCAGGCACAGGGTCAACGGCATCTCTGTTATCTGCCACCCACTGTCTTGTAACAACTATCATTTGATAAATTGCCTGAGCACGAATATGTGCCTGTTCTCTAACAGTTTTCTGCTGGTTTTTCCAAAGCAGTGTAATAGCAGGTATAGAAACTATTAATACAACAATACAAATTATTAGTATAATCTTACTCATTAACCGCATAGTTTACTATACCTTATTCAGCTTTATATTTCAATCATTTAATGTCTGCTTAACCCCCATTTTTTTACAATAATACTAATAACTATATAATAATTAAAATAAAATATTTACTAGAATTAAA
>CALVEY010000073.1 GCA_944326705.1 uncultured Mucispirillum sp. | reverse complement strand
CAGCATGACATAAGCGGTAGTATTTATATTTTTAATTGTTTCATACATTTATCATTCTGAGCATAGCGAAGAATCTAAAAAAGCTTTATAAAAAATACATATAAAATATTAATAACTGCTTATATAAAAATTTATAAAATACTATATATTATTAGTGCAAAAAATATAAATTTATTATATACTTACTTATGAATAAAATAATTTTTTTAATAATACTTTTACTTTTTATTTTTGCATGTGTTTATTATTTCTTTAATAGTGATAATAAAGAAATATCTTCCTGTATTTCATGCCATGAAGGTATAGAAACAGTTTCTGCATCTCATGCTGATTTATCATGTACAGACTGCCATGGCGGCAATTCTCTTACAATGGATAAAGATGCAGCACATGCAAATATGTATGGTAAAAATAACCCGTCAGACCCGTCTGTTTGGATGCAGACCTGCGGCAAATGCCACGAATATGAAGTAAAAAGAGTATCATCATCTTTAATGCTTACAAATACTGGTATCATTAAAAATACACTTGCTGCCTGGGGTGAAGAAAACGGGAAACTTTATTCTCAAAACAATAACGATAAAATATACGGCAAAGATGGAAATATTATAACAATAGATAATATTTCAGAATACGACACAATTTCTGCAGATATGTATAGAAAATTCTGCTCAGCATGCCATGTTGGGCAGGCTGCAGATATGGGATATCAAGGTGTTCATTCTTCCGGCTGTGCCACTTGTCACTTTCCTTATGGCGATTTTGGAGAATATTCTGGAAATGATAAATCTATGCAGGGCAAAAGTATGCACTCTGTGACTCATGAAATGAAGTCACTGCCAGATGATAATGTATGCCTTGCCTGCCATAATAGAAGCGGTCGTATTGCTTTATCATATAAAGGTTTATATGACGGCAATAATGCACTTGTGCCATTAAAAGAAGGTATCCCAGGCCCTGACCTTACAAGCGGTTTAAGAAATACCCGCCATTTTCAAGATGATATACACCATGCTCGTGGTATGGAATGTATAGACTGTCACACTACTATGGAAATAATGGGGGACGGCTACTATTATGAAAATATGTATGAGCAGATAGAAGTAAGCTGTGAAAGCTGCCACGGCTCATACACTGAAAAACCAAAAACTACTGAAGCTGTTAAAGAAAATATGGTGCCATACTTAAAAGGCTCATCATATATAGATAAAATAGAATACGGCAGTAAAATGGTGCTTACAGATAAAGGCAGACCATATTCTAATGTATATGAAAAAGATAATAAAATAATATTAATGAGTAAAAGAACAGGCAAGGAAAGGGAAGTAAAAGTTATTACAGGCACTATGGAGCATAATATTCAAGGTCATAATAAAATGGAATGTTACACATGCCACTCTGCTAATGTAATACAATGCTATGGCTGCCATGTGGAATATAACGAAACAGAAACTATGTTTGACTTTGTTAAAAATGAAGAAACTAAGGGACTTTTTATAGAAACAGAAGACTTAAGAACATTTTATCCATTTCCTTTAGCCTTTAACCAGAAAGGAAAAATTGCTCCAGTTACACCAGGCTGCCAGACATTTTTAACCCATATAGATGAAAATGGTAATGTGGTATCAAATGATAAAATGGTAGATTTCAGGGGAAAACCCCAGATGAAATATGCTCCATTTTATGGTCATAATACAGGTAAAAAAGCTGTCAGCTGTGAAAGCTGCCATTCTACTTTATTTTTCTATGGATTTGGTGATGGGCTTTTCTCAGCTGATAATGGCACATTAACATCTGCCACAAGGTGCGATAACTGCCCAGTGCCTTTAAACTCTATATATGCAGTAGAAAATGGAGAGTTTAAGTCAAAATCAGATATTGTACGCGAGGGCTCAAGCCCATTAAGCAGGCAGGAAATAGTAAATGCCATAGATGTAATGAAGTGCATTGTATGCCATAATGAAAAAGACAGTAAATACTATCAGCAGGATATAGACTATGAAAAAATACTTAATGATGATATTCATAAGCCTCTTATTCGCTAGTGCAGTTTATGGAGAGCATCCAGAATATAATGAAAAGCAGGTATGTGCAGACTGTCACAGTGACTGCAGTATTGAAGATATTACAATGACAGGCAAAAAGGAAGAAAAAGCCTTTGTAGATAAAGCATTTCGTCAGTTTGACGGGGAATTTGGTGAAAAACACTGCTATAATTCATGCCATATAACTAAATGCGAAGACTGCCATAAGGGAAGGGGTAAAAATATATCAAAACCAAAAGTTGATGACTGCCTTACATGCCATAAAGATACATATACTGGTATAGAATATGCTGGGCTTGGAATAAGGGAAGACCATGAAAGGTATAAAAGGGGTATAGAAAAAGACAGCGAATATTATTTGAAAATGCTCAGCGATGCTCACTATGAAGCAGGTATGCAGTGCTCATCATGTCACACAAAAAATAATATACAGGGCAAAGTGAAAGCAAAAGACTGTTTAGAATGTCATACTTATGATACCAAAATAATAGACCACAGTATAAAAGGTCATGATAAAGTTGCATGTATTTCATGCCATGCAACTTATGCACCTATGGAGCTTGGCACATTTTATTTAAGGTTTAGGGAAAGCTCTTATGCTGAATTTGTAAAAGAGCTGCCCCAGATAAGCGATGAGTATTTTAAAAGCAGCTTTATGCGTGTAAATGAACGGCCACCACTTGTAATAGATAACGAAACAGGAAAATATGTGCCTGCAAAACCATCTAAAATTATTTTTACTACAAATACATATAAAGATTTAGTAGTGGGGCAGGAAAATAAAATGATTGCAAACAGGTGGAAAGTAACATATCCCCACTCTGTCAGAAAAGAAACAGTTTTATGTTCGTCATGCCATGGTAATGAAAGAGCATTCTTATTAGAAAGTGATGAAAACAGAATATTATACCCAGATAAAGACGGGTTAGCTGTAAAATCATTTTATAATAGTGAAGGGTTTTCCATAGAAGATGCCCGCTTTGTAACAAGGCAGGAATATGATGAAAAAATAAATATAAAATCAAAAGAATATCTGCAGAAATATTTTGAAAAATTAGACCAGTTAAAAACTCTCATTAATAAAACAGTGCCTGAAAAGAAATAAAGGAAAACTTTGAAAAGTTTTATATAAATAAAATAATTTTCATCATGTCTATTCTGAGCTTTTAACGAAGAATCTAAATTAATTTATCTAAAAATCAAAACTACCCGTTTAACGGGTAGTTTGCTCTTCGGCTATAAGCCTCTATCACCTGCAGCATCTAAAGGTGCTGACTTG
>CALVEY010000072.1 GCA_944326705.1 uncultured Mucispirillum sp. | reverse complement strand
TACATAAATAATAATTACTAAGTTTATTATAAATTAGTATTTTTAATTATAGTTTCAAAAAAATGGGGGTGAAGCAGGCATTTTCAGTATTTACTCTTTGACATAATAGTGATATTAATGTATTACTAACTTTTAAAATATAATCTTGGAGAGAAGATATGAAAAAAATATTGTTATTAGTTTTAGTATCAGTATTATCATCAGTTATGCTTTTTGGCTGTAAAAAAAGTGAAACAGCTGCTGCTGATACATTAATTGTTGGAACAAATGCTGAATTTCCGCCATTTGAATATATTGAGCAGGGAAATATTGTAGGCTTTGATGTAGATTTAATGAATGAAATATCTAAACTTACTGGCAAAAAAGTAGAGTTTAAAAATATGGCTTTCGACAGCCTTTTAATCGCTATGCAGACAGGTAAAATCAACTGTATTATTTCTGGTATGACAGCAACTGACGAAAGACGCCAGCATGTTAATTTCAGCACACCTTATTTTGTATCAAAACAGGCTGTTATTGTGCCAGAAAATTCAGACATTCAAAAGTTTGAAGATTTAAAAGGCAAAAAAATCGGTGTTGTAATAGGTTATACTGGAGATATGGTAGTAACTGATATGTATAAAGATACATCATCTATTATAAGATATGAAGCAACAGGCCAGGCTATTATGGCGCTGACAGCTGGTAAAGTTGATGCAACTGTATTAGATATGGAGCCTGCAAAAGAATATGTTGCAAATAATGAAGGTATAAAAGTGCTTGATACTGCTTTAGCAGAGGAAGAATATTCTATTGCTCTTCCAAAAGATAAAACTGCTTTATTAGATGAAATAAATAAAGCACTGCAGACTTTAAAAGAAAACGGCACATACGATAAAATATACGCAAAATATTTTAATAAGTAATATATAAAAGCCTGCATAATTATGCAGGCTTTGCTGTTCCATTTATAATTTCTTTTATGTTTTTTGCTGGGGAAGAATGAAATAGTTTTTTATATTCCCTTGTAAACTGGGTAATACTTTCATAGCCTACATTATATGCTGCATCAGATACTGTTGTGCTTTCAGCAAGCATTAATCTTTGGGCTTCATAAAGTCTTAATCTTTTTTGATACTGTAATGGGCTCATCATTGTAACAGCTTTAAAGTTTCTAAAAAAAGTAGATGGTGCCATATTGACTTTTGAAGCAATATCTTCTATCTGCAGGTATTCTTTAAAATTATTTTTAATAAATTCTACTGCCTGATATATTTTATTGCTTTGCGAGCCAAAAGTGTATAAGGCTTTTAAGTCTGCACCAACAGGGCCCTTTAATATTCTATAATATATTTCCTTAATAATTAACTCTGCCATAAAGCTTATTTCATCAGGTTTATTATATAAGTCAATAAGCCTGCTGTATGCTTCAAGCAGCTTATTATCTGCTTTACTTTCAGCAATTCCCTTAAAAATAGCAGTTGGAATATGGTTAATATCTTTGATTAAATCAGTAATTACTGCATAATTTATAGGAATATATATAGAAAGATATGGGTTATCTTCTGAAATATTATAAAAATGAGAAGAAACAGGATAATCAATGTATGTAATATTATAATACCCTTTTTTAAATATAAAGTTTTCACTGCTTATGTGTGTATGTTTTTCGCCATTTGCAACAAAAATAATACATGGGCATTGTATACAGATATGAGTTTTTTTTACATTATTTCTTCTGTAAAACTTTATACCATTAAAGCCTGCATCAATTTCACTTTCCTTAGGCAGAATATTAATAAGTTTTGATTTGATTTCTTCAAGTAATTTTTCTTCCATAAATATATAATATCATAAGTGAGAATTTTAGGCAAGAATAAAATAGTATGGTGTATTGAATAATAATTATAAATACAATAAAAATAAGTATAAACTAAATGGAGGCAGAAATGAACAGAAGAGAGTTTTTGAAAATAACATCATTTATGCTGGCAGGTGCAGCAGCAGGATTAAATGGAGCAGATATTATGGCAAAAGAAAGTAAATCTAATATGCCTTTAAGGGTATTAGGCAAAGATTTTAAAGTATCAGCATTAGGGCTTGGATGTATGGGAATGAGTGCAAACCACGGCCCTGCAAGGGATAAGAAAGAAATGGCAAATCTTATTGCAGAAGCCTGTGATTTAGGTATTAATTTCTTTGATACAGCAGAAATATATGGACCGCATACTAATGAAGAGCTTGTTGGAAGTGCCTTAAAAAAATACAGAAAACAGGTTGCAATAGGCACAAAATTTGGACTTTACTATCCAAATGGCAAACAGGTAGAAGATGCAAGACCAGAAAGCATACGCAAAGCATTAGAAGCATCACTTAAAAGGCTTGGCACAGATTATGTGGATATATATTATCAGCATAGAATAGATAATAAAGTGCCTATTGAAGAAGTGGCAGGCACAATGAAAGATTTAGTTAAAGAAGGTAAAATTTTACACTGGGGTATGAGTGAACCAAATATAGAAACAATAAAAAGAGCCCATAAAGAATTTCCTGTAACGGCAGTTGAAAATCAGTATGCAATGAGTTTTAGACGCCATGAAGAACAGACTTTTAAAGTAATAGAAGAATTAGGTATTGGTTTAGTAGCATACAGCCCATTAGACAGGGGTTATTTAGCAGGCAAAATGGATGGCAGCACAAAATTTGATAAAAAACTTGATATGCGTGCAGGCTTTCCGCGAATGAGCCCAGAAAATATGGAAAAAAACAGAGTTATTATTGATTTCTTAAAAGAATTAGGCAGCGAAAAAGGTGGAGCAACACCTGCTCAGGTTGCTCTTGCCTGGATACTTGCCCAAAAACCATGGATTGTACCTATTCCAGAAACAACAAACCCTGAACATTTAAGAGAAAATGTAAAAGCAGTAAATATCTCATGGACTAAAAAAGAAATGGAAGAAATTAATAAAAGACTTGCTAAAATAAAATTATACGGGGAAAGATACCAGCCAGGAAGTGATGCTGCAAAAAGTGTTTATAATTTAATATAAAATTCTTAAAAAACTGCTGGTAAATTATATCATTATCAGCAGTTTTGTATTAAAAATTATCTGATTATTATTGTAATTTCTATATGTTCTTAAAAACTGTATTTATGAATAATATGTATTAATTATTAATTTTTAAGTATATTTCAAAAAAATGACACTATTATGGCATAAAATTTGCGTATATAAATATATAGTAGTGTATATTAGGAAAAAAATTCCACTGTATATAAGGAGGGTGTAATGGAAATAAGCAATAATTATGCCAGCATACAGGTATTATCAAGTAAGAGTAAGTCTAACATTTTATCCACTTCAGAAGTATCTAAAAATTACCAAACAGAAATGGATAAGTTAGATTTATCGCCACAATC
>CALVEY010000071.1 GCA_944326705.1 uncultured Mucispirillum sp. | reverse complement strand
ATAAATCGGCTAATGATATTTTTTATGAGAATTTAAACGACTGCTTAAAATGTTGCAATCGTTTTTAGAATTTATAGCAAGGCATTTTTTAATGGAATACTCTTGACTTATATTATTTTTTCAATTATACTAAATATAAGAGATTAAGCAAATGAAAGATATAATAGAAACACCAAAAATAAGTGCAATATTATTAGAAGAATTTATGAATCCACTGGGCATATCGGCTTATAGGTTAGCAAAAGATATAAATGTACCAGCATCTCGCATACAGGATATATTAAAAGATAAACGCAAAATCACTATTGATACATCTCTACGTTTAGCACGATATTTTAATGTAAGCGATAAATATTTCTTAAACCTGCAAAATGATATAGATATCCGCAATGCAAAAATTACTATGAATAATGAACTTAATAATATTAAAAGTTATGCAGTATAAAATATAGGTTATATGCAATGGAGGTTGATAATGAATAAAAATATTATTTTAATTTTATGTATGCTACTTTTTAGTTATAACAGTTTATTTGCATACCAACTATACCCAGATGGTAGTTATGGACCAGATGGTGATTTTCAACGTTATCCTAATGGAGCATATGGTCCAGCAGGTAATATGCAGTTACACCCAAACGGCTCATATGGAACAGGTAGTGGCAGTAATTTGCGTCCAGATGGTTCTTATGGGTCTGGTAGTAATAGTTATTTGAGACCAGGTGGTTCTTATGGTGATACTGAGGACTTTGATATGGCTCCTAATGGTTCATTTGTGGATAGGTATTAAAAATATTTATTTTATACATTAAATTGATAATATGTATTGGAGGGAAAATGAAAGAATATGGTTCGTTAAAACAAGGTAATTTGGAAGGAAATTGTGGAATGTATGCACTTTTTAATGCATTATATCTTTTAAATAATGATGGAACAATGGATTTTGATATAGATGAAGTGTATCAGAGAGTTATAAAAAAATAGATAAATATCTAATAAGTTATACCAAGATATTATCTAATGGAATGACATATAGGCATCCAAAATGATATAGATATCCGCAATGCAAAAATTACTATGAATAATGAACTTAATAATATTAAAAGTTATGCAGTATAAAATATATAAAAATTCTGTAAATTCTACAAACGAATGCGAAAAATGATATAAAAATAATTTACATATATTTCCCTACTAGAGCCTGTATCAAATTTCATGTAACTCTCCTTATGCTTTTTTATAACATAGTTTTTTTGATTACACAAAATTTTTTACAGTGCCTACTTTTGAAAAAATATAATTTAGCATAAATATTATTTTATATTAATAATATTTATTTCGCATATTATATTCTTATGATTAAAATTAAAGCAAATAAAGGATTAACTGCAGGCTTATATTATTAAATTACTATTTTAATTATTAAGGTATATTATAGCCTTTATTAACGATATACCAGCTTAATGCTTCACCAGCTTTCTTTTTATTCCAGAATAAGTTAGCTGTATTTATATCATTTTCATATTTTTCTTCGCCATCAAAATATTCAAGGCTGCCGTTGAAGCAATATCTGCCATTTGCTATAGATTGAGCACCGAGAGCAATCCTTTCTTTATCTGTTTTTTCACTTTTATTATCTGTTACAAGGCTTTGCCCAAAAGAGTGAAATTTATAGCCTTTAGGTGCTGTCATATCTACAATAGTAGGCACAATATCTTTATGGCTTCCTGCTGCATATTTCAGCTTATATTCACTTACTCCACTGCCATAAATTATTAAAGGTATAGATGTGGAAGTATATATTTTTCTATTAGGATTAGGGTAGCTTCTGTCAAAATGGTCGCCTGTAATAAAGAAAAGACTGTTAGGATATTTTGCATAAGTTTCCTTAACAAAATCAGCAACACTTTTAATAGAATATTCTGTTACTGTTAAAATTTCAGGTGTTATTCCCTGATATCTTTTTTCTTTTGGATAGTTAGTATCAAGGAAGTTTCTAATTTTTTCTGTATCAATATTATAATATTTTTTTGTATCTATATCATAAGGCGGGTGGTTTGATGCAGAAAGTATCATATTAAATGTAGGTTTATTATGGTTTTTATCAATACTTTCAAGTATAAAGTCAAAGCCTTCATTATCATATATACCCCATGTACTTTTTTGCTTATTATGTATATTTTCCATACCATAGCTTTTATTAAAACCTTGAGATACTGTATAAGTTCCTATTTTACGCCATGCAGAGCTTCCAAAGTAATAAAAGTTTGTATCATAGCCTAAATCTTTAAATATTTTACCAGTAGAAGAATCAAAACATGGTATCTTACCAGTCATTTCACTTATAGGGAAATATGTGCCGTAAAGCCCTGTAATCATCATATCCATAGTTTCTATTGTGCCGTATCCATTTTGTATAAATACTGGCACTTTTAATCCGTTTTCAGAATATGCAAGCTCCATTAAATCATTTCCCATGCCTGCCTGCTTAAATTCTTCTGATAAATGATAATCAGAAAGAGATTCCATAATTATTAAAAATATATGCTTAGCGTTACTTTTACCCTTATTTAAAACTTCCTGCTCCATTAAACTGCTGATATTATCCTGATTTGTGTATTTATCACCAAAATATATCTGCATAACCTGCTGAATAGTTTTGCCACCTGCATATTTTTCAAAACTTTCCCCTTTAATATCTTTATAAGCTCTATATACTCTATCTAAATCATGCAGAGCACCAGGCGCTGCTTTTTTAAGGAAAGCATTTTCTGGAAGTTTGACTATATAACTTAAATCGCCGCCTTGAAGATTAAATGTAGAAGATGTAGTAAGTATTAAAAGATAAATAATTAAAATACCTAACGGCACAGCCTGTTTTATAGAAATCGTTTTATTAATATTTTCAATTTTTTTATATATTTTATTGTAAATAAATACAGCAATGGCAGTTAAAATAATAGAAGCTAAAATTTTCGGCAGCGCGTTATAGTCGCTGTTTACTGCAGTATGGAATATAGCAGACTGGTCATCATATATTACACCAAGCAGTATGATATTAAATGTATCATTAAAAATGCTGTAATAAGTGTCATTTACAAATGATGCAATTATAATAATATATGATATTATAGATGTAAATATGATAATAACAGGTTTTTGGGCTTTTTTAATAAATGAAAATATAATATATAATGCTGCAAAAATAAAGGCAGCAGGGGCTGCAATTCTGCCATCATATCTAAGCCCTGAAAAAAGTGTCTGCATTATATCTAAAAATGGCAGAGAAGCAGAGCCATCTGCTCCTGTAATTGCAGAGTTTAATATGCCAGAGTTTATTATAAAGCCAATTCTGCACAGTCCAAATATAATTAAAAGATAAGCAAGAAATGTAATGATATGGATATATGTTTTAAGTATTTTATTATTCATATTATTTTCTCTCAAAAATTTATTAAATAAACATTATATAAAAATTTAGAAATATAGCAACAGTTATATTTTTTCGGGGGTACCCCATTTTTTAAAACTGCATAGAAAAGTAATTATTTTACAGTAAAATTTGTGTTTTATATTTTCTAATA
>CALVEY010000070.1 GCA_944326705.1 uncultured Mucispirillum sp. | reverse complement strand
GCTCCTTTCATATTTTTTTATTATATCATAGAAAACTTAAGTTCGCACTATTTACAGACTTTTTTTCACAGGCTCATGTAATTATAAATTAATTATTTAAAATATTATTTACATTTTCTATAATTGATATCATTTCTTTAACTTGAACAAAGTCACTTCCAGTATATTTTTTAGTAAATTTTCTGCCATTACTATTTCTTCCTTCAAGTATTACTTCTTTTGCATTGACAATTTCTTTCATTATATATAAGTCAGAATAAATAAACTGTTTTGCTCCATATAAAAAGCTGCCATAATCTTGTTTTGCATCTAAATTGATTGTTTTACCATCATATATTAATTTTAAAGGTTGATTTTGCATCCCTTGCGGATAAACATCATCTTCACCTGTTTCTAATGCTACTTCAATTGCAATATACATTCTTCCTTTATTAAATGTATTTTTCATAATATTAGCTTGTAAAACTATTTTGTTTTGATTTACTATATATTTTTTGTCATAATCAAATCTTTTATCTAATTCGTTATCATAGTCAGGATAAATGATATATTGATTTGAGTAATCAATAAATCTGTATTTTTTAGATGTAACATAATTATCAACAGCATCAACTTTTTCATCAAAATTGAAACGACTGCTGGATAAGTTTATTGCACATCCATTTAAAACTACTGCGAATAAGAATAAAGTAAAAAGTTTTTTAATCATTTTCTTCCCCTAAGTATAAATAATTTTTATGGATATACCATATCATAGCTAATAAAGCAAGTAAAATAAAAAGATATTAATTGTATTATTAATTGATTTGAGAAAATATTAGATATTAAAAAAATAACCCTTCCTTTACTAATGGGCTTATTATAAAGGAAGGGTTTGAGAAGAGGTATGAGAAATATATTACTAATCTACTAGATGTATCAAATGTCCATAACCTTGAGCTTCCATTTCTTCTTTTGGTATAAATTTTAAGGAAGCGCTGTTAATGCAGTAACGCATACCGCCTTTATCTTTTGGGCCGTCATTAAATACATGACCTAAATGAGCATCGCCTGCTTTACTTCTAACTTCTGTTCTAATCATTCCATGGCTTGTATCTCTGTTTTCTTGTAAATCAGTGCCATTTATTGGTTTTGTAAAGCTAGGCCAGCCGCTGCCTGAATCATATTTATCTTTTGATGAAAAAAGAGGTTCTCCTGTTGTAATATCAACATAAATACCTTTTTGTTTATTATTCCAGTATTCATTTCTAAATGGCGGCTCTGTGCCGTTATTTTGTGTAACATTATACTGCATATCTGTTAAAGTATTTTTTAATTCTGCTTTACTTGGTGCAGTATATTCTTTTTTAGGGCTGCTTATTTTATTTATACTTGTATCTACTGCTTTTGCTGCATCTTCAAATTTATCTTTTCCAATGTGGCAGTAGCCAAATGGGTTTTTATCTAAATATTTTTGATGATATTCTTCTGCCTTATAGTAGTTTATAATAGGCATAAGCTCAATTGCGATTTTTTTGCCTTTATATTGAGCAGCCAGTTTTTGCAGTGATTTTTCAGCTGCTGCTTTATCTGCATCATCAATATAGTAAATACCTGTTCTATACTGTGTGCCTCTGTCATTACCCTGCTTATTAACAGATAATGGGTCTATCACTTTATAATACATATCAAGTATAAATGGCAGACTTACTACTTTTGGGTCATAAACAATATGAACTGTTTCTGCATGGTTTGTATTCCTGTAAACCACATCTTCATAAGATGGATTTTCTGTGTATCCATTAGCATATCCAACATCTGTTGATACAACCCCTTTGATTGATGCAAAATATTTTTCCACGCCCCAAAAACAGCCACCTGCTAAGTAAATGTCTTTATAACCATTTTTTACATCAGCTTTTAAACTTTCTATATTAGAAGGCATATTTTTTGTATCCACTGCTACAGCCATCCCGTTTTTATATAATAAAATTGTTACAGCTACAAGGACAGCTAAAAATAATACTGTATATTTTTTCATAAAAATTTCCTTGTAATTTTATAATATTCTTATATACTGCAGAGAGATATTTGAAAACTTATTAAAAAAATATCTACATAATTTATACATAATAATAGTAATAGTTATTGTTTTTTGTTTGGGTATTTTATGAAAAAAATTGTTTATTTATTATTGATTTTTATAACAGCCTGCGGCGGCGATATTGTTTCAGACAGCAGCACATCATCAAATGGCTCTGGTATATATACTGCGCTTATTTTATCTGGTGATTATGTTGAAAAGCCTGCTACAAGCATTGTACTTAACAGTAACAGTTTTTCTGATAATACTAATACATTAATAGAGCTTGCCCCTAATGCTTCAGCATTTGTGGAGGCAAAATTACAGCCTGTATCAGTGAAAAATGCTTCTTTTTTTGAAGTAACAAGTATGCAGAAAAAAGATTTTTTAACAACTACATCATGTCATACAAGCCTGCCTTACAGCTCATGTTCTACAACATTTACTTATAATCCATCATGCAGCGGCACAGATTTTAAATACCTTAAATTACAGGCAGATAAAAGTGCACCTGTGATAGTTACTATTGCAGGCCATTCTGATGCATTTGCAGATAACTGCTCAAAATATCAGCTTGATAATGTTACATTAAGCACAGATAAAGCAAGCCACCGTTTTACATATTCTGGTGAAACATTTTATTTTACTTTAAAAGCAGATAAAGAGATACCAGAGGGTTTTTCTTTCAGCACAAATGGCGCATTAAATGGGTTTTATTACTCATATTCATGTTTTGCTGGTGATAATACATGCTCTGGATTTGCCCAGTTTTTAGGAAAAGTGGGACAGTTTGAGTGTAAAGGGGAATCTACTGTGTCATTTAAAATATATGCAGACCCATTTTCTACAAAAGGCCATACTCCTGTTACAATAACCCTTTATGGAGCAGGTACAGGCAGAGATGAAAACTATTCCTGCCAAATGAAGTAAAAAAGTATTAAGTAAAAAAGCATAAAAGCCGATAATAGATATAGTAATATATTTATTACATCTGCATGGACGCAGTAAGCATTTAAGCATGGAGGCTTTTATGGATTTATTTATACCTTATATAACAGTGCAGCCTGCAAGCCCTGTAAATGACAGTATTGAAACAAAACAAAACTATAATACAATGGCTGTTCCCCAAAACAGCGAATTCCAAAAAATATATTTTGAAGAGCTTGCAAAAAAATGCTATGAAGAAGACGGCAACTTTAATGCAATATCAAATATGGCGCGTATTTATTATGAAGAATATTACGGGGCAGGCTCTACACCTTTAAAAAGGTGGAAAATATATTTTTCTAAATATAATATATTAGTAAATATTGAAGATAATAATGGTCAGCTGCATATAAAAGCTGCATAAATAATACAGGGCTTTCATGTTTTATAAATAAAAAAGCTTATCTTAAAGCAATGATTCTTGCCATATCAGGTCTGCCAGGTTCTTTATTTGGCTCCATTTTAACAAGCACTCTAATATAATTTTCAAGCCTGCCATACATATTAGTTTCTGCATTGCGCATTTCTTCAACAATAGCATCTTTATTAACAGCGTCATAATCTACTACGCCAACATGGGTAGAGCCTCCTTCAAGTTCTACAACAATAAGTTTGCCTTTTATGCGTATAATAGATGCTTCTAATGGGTCGCCTTCTAATTCATCTATATTTTTGCTTCTCTGCTCTAAAAGATTATGCCTGTATTCTGAAATATATGTCATTATTTTATTTAAGTCCTGCTTCTGCATGCCGTAAGGTGATACTTGATATGCAATAGTATCATCAATATCATTAAAGGAATTTTTAATAACTACAAAGGCATTATCTAAAATATTTGTAATAAGATGATTTTCTTCCAGCTTTTCATTTTCATGCAGGCTAAGGTTAATATGAAGATAAAGTGCTTTATCAGCTAGTAAAAGCATATCTGGTTTGCGTTTAATAAATGCTGCTGCTTTACTGTCATCTGTGTTTATTGTAACATGAACACCTAGTTTATTACCGTTTTCGTTTTCTACAATGAAGTTAAGTTTACTCGCATTGTCCTGACTGCTGAGAGAAGTAATAGATTTAAATTTATCCTTAAGATAAAACTGTAATAGATAGTCGATTACATATCCTTGCCCTATATATTTACTGCTCTGTACCATAAAAAAACTCCTTAAATAATAGCAGATATGAATATATGTGTTTGCATGAAAAAGCAAGACAACATATCGTCAATATGTATATAATGATAACAAAATCTAGGAATTTATATATATATTTTTTAATCAAAAGTCAATCGTTAAAAACAACTGCTTCACCCCCATTTTTTTGAAACTATAATTAAAAATACTAATTTATAATAAACTTAGTAATTATTATTTATG
>CALVEY010000069.1 GCA_944326705.1 uncultured Mucispirillum sp. | reverse complement strand
ATATAAAATCGCTTTTTTCTTAAATAATATTAATCGCTTATAAGATAGTCAATAAAAAAAATGGGGGTGATGCAGAAAATTTTTATATATTGACAAGTGATTTTTTTTGTAATATATATTCCTATTATGGATATTAGATTAGTAAATCAAACACTACTTTCTGATTATTCTTTCAACGGACAATTTTCCGCACAATATTTTTCTATCTATTTTTGGCGCTCCAGCGTCAAATAATACTATTATATCTTAACCCTACAATTTTATATTTTTTTTACAGGCAAAACTAAGCTTAATGCTTATGTTGATTTTAATTATTATGATAGAAAAAGGTGCGTTATGTTATTACAAAATAAATCAAATTTAATAAATACAATAAAAACAAGAAATTCAAATGTTATATGCAGCAGCCAGCTTGCAGATATGATTCCTGAAAATATTTTATCAGCAGTTATTGTTGATGATAATTCTTCATGTAGAAAAGATGTGGTTAAGCTCCAAAAAGGTATAAACAATTCATTAAATGCTGAAAGCATAATAATAAATGCTTCAGAATATTCTAAACAGCAGATTATGCAGATTCATGAACAATCTAAAACTCAAGGTGTAGATGTTTTATATAAAATAGCAAGTGTTAATGATATTGCTAAAATTCGCAGTGTAAAGGCAGAAGTATTAATATTAGGCAGTGATGATATTTCTACAAACAATGTAAACCCATATATTTTAAAAATGCTTATAGACTGGGAGGCAGTATGCCTTTTAAACTGCTCAGGTGACGGCATTTCTATGCAGCATATTTTAGAATATGGGTTTGCAGGTGTTTATTCTGAAAATTATATTAATACAGAAAGTTTTGATATAGATGAAAATGTAAAATCTACAAATTACTTATCAAAACTTTATATGAAAAAATCATCTATCCGCCCATTATTAAAAGCTAAAAATATAGTGGATAGTGATGAGCTTGCTGTATGCTTAAAAAAAGATATTGATATGACAGGGTTTTTATTTGACAAACACAATAAAAGTAATATTATAAATATGCTTAATAGTTTAAAAGATAAAAACTGTGTAAAAGTATTAGAAGTTTATGATGCAGATATGATAGATGAAGCATTATTATTAGTGGAAAATGGGCTTGCAGACTGCATTGAAGATAATACAAATATGCAAAGATATACTGCAAATACATACAAAAGATATTCTTTAATTAATACAAAAAACACTTTTGTAGAACCATTAATGATTGAAAGTATAGATATTATAAAAAATAATATCGAAATTCATAATCCACTTTGGCTGTCCTTACAGGATGGCAGGGATATGATGAGCATAATAAAAGAATATAAAGTAGAACTTATAGAATTTGACATAAAAACATATAATACAATAGATAAAATTACTGAAATGATTAAAAAAATAAAATATAAACAATAAATATGAGGTGTGTAATGAGATATTCAAAAACTTATGGTGAATTTGGCGGCAGTTATGTGCCTGAAATGCTGCAGCCTGCTCTTGATGAACTTGAAGCAGCATTTTTATCTGCAATGAATGATAAAAGCTTTTTAGATGAACTTGCATATTTACAAAAAACATTTATTGGCAGACCAACACCACTTTATTATGCTGAAAATTTAACAAAAAAACTTGGCGGAGCAAAAATATTTTTTAAATGCGAAGGTCTTGCTCATACTGGTGCTCATAAAATTAATAATGCAGTAGGTCAGTGCCTTCTTGCAAAAAGAATGGGTAAAAAGAAAGTTGTTGCTGAAACTGGGGCAGGTCAGCATGGTGTTGCAACTGCATCAGCGGCTGCAAAACTAGGACTTGGCTGCGATGTTTATATGGGTGCAATAGATGTTAAGCGCCAGCATCCAAACGTATTAACTATGCAGATGTTTGGTGCAAATGTGGTATCTGTTGAATCTGGTAATAAAGGTTTAGCAGACGCAGTAGATGAAGCATTAGGTTTTTGGATTAAATCATTAAAAGATACTCATTATTTATTAGGTTCAGCAGTAGGACCTGCACCATTTCCTGCAATAGTTAGAGAGTTCCAGTCAGTAATAGGCAGAGAAGCTAAACAGCAGGCTCAAGAAAATGGTATTGATGTAGCGGCAGTTATTGCAGCAGTAGGTGGCGGTTCTAACGCTATGGGTATTTTCTCTGGATTTTTAGATGATGAAAAAGTGCAGTTAATTGGTGTAGAAGGTGGTGGTATTGGTGATAAACCAGGAGAGCACGCTAAAAGACTTGCACCAAATTCTGGTGCAGAAACAGGTATTCACCATGGATATAAAAGTAAATTTTTGTTAGACAGCAATGGCGATGTGCTTCCAACTCATTCAATTTCTGCAGGACTTGATTATCCGGGAGTTGGACCAGAACTTGCATATTTAAAAGAAACTGGCAGGCTTACTATGACAGCAGCAAAAGATGAAGAAGTAATTAATGCGCTGCAGTTTGTTGCAAAACACGAAGGTATTTTATTTGCTCTTGAATCATCTCATGCTCTTGCAGAGCTTTTAAAAACTGCTCCAACTATGCCAAAAGATAAGGCTGTTATTGTTAATATGAGCGGAAGAGGAGATAAAGATATCTTTATTACAGCACCAGTTTTTAATAAGCAGGAATGGGTAGAATTTTTATCAAACGAAATAAAAAACTAAAAAAGTATAAATAAACATTGCAAAATGTAAAAAAATATACTATCTTTACCATTATTTATACAAAAGGGGTTTTATATGTTTGTTCATGAAACTCACAGCTTTTATGTGATAGCTAAATTAGGCAGCTGTAAAAATGCACCTGTTGGTTATCTTGAGAAAAAAGAGGCGATTTTCAGCAAAGTTTTATCAAATGTTGGTGTAGAAAAAGCATTTGAAGCTGGAGATGTTTGGCAGTTAAAAGATGTTATGTATGCTGCTTCTTCAGATATTATTGATATTCTCAGTAATGAAATGATAAGGCTTGTATCTCATGATGACAGTATTGCAGCTTCAGAAAAAAAATTATATGAACTGTCCGCATCTAATGATGATATAATAGTTTCAGAATTTTTACCAGATAACACAAGCTATATAAAATAATTGGGAAAGGGTTAAAACCCTTTCCTATTTATTTTTCAGGGGAATAAATGTTTAAAAATATTGTATTCATAATATTAATGTCACTTTTTTTAACTGCATGTTCTGACAGCAATTCAATGCGTTTTGATTATTCAGATATGGATAATACCAGCGGTTTAACTGTAGAGCCTGCTAATATATTGCAGTTTCAAGATAAAAATCGTGGTGATGTATTAAAATTTAAACTTCATTTTTCCTCTTCAGAGCTTACACCTTTAGGAATTGATAACAAAACAGCAGATTATGGAAGTGTTTTCCAAAATAATCCACCATTTGACCCTGTTGACTGTCTGTCAGAAGTGGCTTATAACGGTTTTTGCACATTAAGCATTAAAATGGATGATAATGCAACCGAAGGAGCTTCCGGCTCTATTAAGCTGATGTTTTATTATAATTTAGATACTAACGAAGATACTATTGGTGAAATAAAATACCACCAGTTAAAATTTGAATATAGAAATGAACCGCTGGAAGTTCCAGATAACAGCACTGGTGGAACGCCTGATAATAGTACAGATAATAATACAGATAATAATACTGCTCAGTTAATAAACAACAAAACTTTATAATATAACTACCACATTTTCATTAATTCTTGTAATAAATAGCTTAAATGTTCTATGATAGTTGTATTTGTAAGAGCTGCAAGCAGTAAAAATATTGATGCGAATGCTAAAGTATTTATTTTCATAATATCCTCCAAAATATAATTTTTATATAGCAAATAAAATGCCAAAAAAGGTTTATAGATGTTAAGGAAATTTTTACTATTATTTATTTTTATACCTGTAATTGTTTATGCAAACCAAAGTTTAGAAAATGATTTGAAACTTGCAAATATTGGTAACAGTGGTGCTGCTTTTAGGATAGGTGCAAGATACCTTAATGGTGAAGGTGTTGAGCAGGATTATGAAAAAGCAAAATACTGGCTTGAAATAGCTGCAGATAAAAACCATTCTCATGCTTTATATGATTTAGGTTATATGTATCTATATGGTATAGGAGTAGAAAAAGACTATAGAATGGCTTATGATTATTTTGAGCGTTCAAAAGATGTAGGGTTTGTACCTGCCTATTTTATAATTGGGCTTATGTATTATGATGGGGCAGGGGTAAAACAAAATGATAAAAAGGCTTATGAATACTGTAAAACTGCCATAGAAAGAGGATACAAAACAAATAATATTATATTAGACCATAAAAATAAAAAAATAGTCATAAAGCAGGAAAATGAGCAGACAGATAAATAAATAAAATATTTTATTTAGCATAAAATATTTACTGTATTCTATTATGCTTTTAAAAAAAAGGAGCCTGTGAAAAAAAGTCTGTAAATTCAGTTTTCTATGATTATATTTTTACATATCCTGCTCTACGAATACCAGA
>CALVEY010000068.1 GCA_944326705.1 uncultured Mucispirillum sp. | reverse complement strand
ATATTATTTTATTTAAAGAGATTTCACAACCACTTTTTATTTATATAATTTTTCGCAATCGTTTTTAGAATTTACCTTGAATTTTATATTAATTCAAGCCTTTATATTCATTTTTATAAAATTTTACTTACTTGCCTTTTTGTTCTTTTTGGTGTTTATTCTTCTATGGCTATTTAGTTGAATGGTCTGCACAGGTGCGACTGGGTAGGTTGGCTCTCTTTTCTCAACTTTAAATGATAGAAAGGAGTAGCCTATGATATATTTTGATAATATCACATATTTATTGTGTGTGCTTTTTTTAGCAATCATAATTTTTTACATAAAAAAATAACCACCTACGCCGAATAAGTGGTTATTTTTAGCTATATAGTTAATTAAATAGCCAGCGAGGACTGACCGCACCAGTCCCCTGTGCTACTCTTAATATAATTAAAATTTTATATAATTTCAAGCCTTTATATTCATTCTTATAATATTTTATCGGATAAAATTTTATATAAAAAGGGAAGTTTTACACTCATCTTATAACATATTAAATATAATGGTTAATACAGAAGACTATTTATTATTCATTACCATACTTTTCACTATACTTTTCTTTTACTTTTTTCATGTATTCATATTCTTCTTCAAATGTTATATTTTTATAAGCTGCTCTTATTGCACAACAAATATTCCATTGTTTACTGCCAACTGGAACTTTAAAGTGAGTGCGTAATGAATTCCAGCATTTTTTCATTTCTATACTACTTTCATTTTGATTATTAGAATTATTTTTCCAATATTCTACAGTTTCTTTTGGGTCTTTTGCAAATGCAGGAACTGCTATAATCATAATTAATAAAAATAATAAAATTTTTTTCATATCATACCCCACTAATCTTTTTTAGGACAATACATAATATATTATATATTGTCAATTCTTTTAATACTGCTTTCTGCTTGTAATAATATTGATACACATTTAAAATAAAAATAATAGCTTTATATAAATAATTGCATATTTAAATATGGTATATATAATCTAAAATATTGACATCTTCATTTTTTATATTAATATGATAAAATTAAATTTTGGAGTTTTTTATTATGATGCCGTATCTTTTTAAAATAGGTAATTTTGAGCTGCGAATATACAGCCTTATGATAATTATAGGTCTTCTTATCTGCATATATATGGCAGGCAGGAAGATGGTTAAAATGGGCTATAAAAAAGAATATCTTGAGAATATGATAATAGTAGTATTTATTGCAGCATTAATTGGTGCAAGGATATATTATGTTATATTCTCATGGGAATATTATAAAGATAATCCGCTTGAAATATTTGCAGTATGGCATGGGGGGCTTGCAATCCATGGCGGTGTTATAATGGGATTTATTGCTGCCCTAATTTACTCTCACTATTTAAAAATAAAAGTTATGCTTTTTGGTGATTTAATTGCACCATGGCTTCTTTTTGGTCAAGGTCTAGGCAGGCTTGGCAACTTTGCAAATGGGGAAGCCCACGGCGTGCCGACAATTACACCACCTGATATAATTTTCCAGTTTAAGCCTGTATTTATAGATTTTTGGAATACAGTATTAAATACATTTAATTTAAGCAACACTCCAGAAAGTGTATCAAAATTAAATGATATAGTAAAACAGGGGGCAGAAGTAACATTTCAAGGCAAAGTATATGAATTAAAAGAATATGTGCCATGGGGAATAAGCTTTACAGATAAATATATGCCTGCAGCATACAGAGATTTTGGCACATTAGCAGTGCACCCTACATTTTTTTATGAAATGATTTTAAATTTTACAGCTGCTGCAATTATGTATTATTTTTGGCGTAACAGTAAAAATATTTCTACAGGTTTAATTTTTGGTATATATTTAGTGTCATACGGTTTAATTCGCGGATTTGTTACAATGTTCAGAGCAGATGATTTAATGCTTGGTTTTATACGCGCTCCACATGCAGCAAGCCTTGCATTTATATGTGCTGGTATATTTTTGATTATTAGAGCTAAAAAAATATTAAAAGAAGATGTTAAATAAGATTGGAGGTATATTATGAAAAAAGCGGTTGTATTTTTAGCAGACGGATTTGAAGAAATGGAAGCTCTTGCACCTGTAGATATTTTACGCAGGGGCGGTGTAGAAGTAACTATGGCTGGAGTAACTGGTATGCAGATAACAGGGGCTCATAACATAAAAGTAATGGCAGATAAAGATGTAAAAGAAATTAAAGCAGATGACTATGATGCTTTTATATGCCCTGGCGGTATGCCGGGAGCGTCTAACTTAAGAGATAACAGCATAGTTACAGATATTATAAAAGAAGCTTACGGCAAAGAAAAAATAGTGTCAGCAATATGTGCTGCCCCTATGGTTCTTGATAAGGCGGGAGTATTAGCTGATAAAAACTTTACAATGTATCCTGGTATGCAGAACTATGCACCAAGCGGCAGTTATAAAAGTGATGAATTTGTTGTTAAAGACGGCAAAGTTATCACAGGTGCAGGCCCTGCTGCAGTATTTGAATATGCTTTTAAACTGCTTACAGAACTGCAGGGAGAAGAAACAACTTCGCAGGTTGCAGAAGGTATGCTTTTTAAATAGCAGTTTTCAGCAAGGTTTAGTATGTCAAACCATATAAAATATGAATTAAATAATAATCTGCCTTTATTAAAGGCAGATTTTCCAGGTAATATAATAATTAACGGCAGGTTTTCAAAAGATTTAAATAAAAAGCAAACTCATTTATTTAAAACTATCAGATGGATTGTTAAAAGAAACCCACAGAAAGAAGACTTAATAAAAGAAAAATCCATAATAAAAGTTAATAAAATCAATAATTTTGAAGATAATAAAATATACTGGCTCGGCCATTCCTGTTTTTATATAAATATAGCAGGTATATCATTTATCACAGACCCTGTTTTCTTTGATTTAATTACAAATAAAAGAGATACAGAACTTCCATTTAATATTAATGATTTAAAAAATCTTTCATATCTGCTTATAAGTCATGACCATTATGACCATTTAAGTGTGAAAAGTATATCCGCTCTTTTAAAAAATAATCCTGATATGGAAGCGTTACTGCCACTTAGAACAGCAGAACTTTTTAACAGCTGCCCTTTAAAATGGATAGCAAGGCAGGAAGCTGGCTGGTATCAGTCATACATTGATTTAAAAAAAGATGTTAAAGTTACATTTTTACCTGCAGACCACTGGTGCAGGCGTGGTTTATTTGACCAGAATAAAAGGCTCTGGGGCAGCTTTATGATAGAATATAAGGGGATAAAAATATTTTTTGCAGGCGATACTGCATATAATGAAGAAATGTATAAGGATATAAAAGAGATTATGGGCAGCCCTGATATATGCCTTATGCCTATAGGCAGCTACAGCCCCCACTATATGATGCGCGACCACCATATTAACCCGGAAGAATCAGCAGCTCTTTTTAATATATTAGGCGGTAAAAAATTTATACCTATGCATTACGGCACTTACACTATGAGCAGCGAACCAGCAGGCGAGCCTGCCCGCAGAATAAAAAAAGTAATAGATAAAGATAAATTAATTCTTTTAGAAATAGGTGGAGAATATAATTTATGAGTATAATAAAAGATGTAATAGATAATAAAAAAATATCCCTTGCCTTAGACTCTGGCTCAGCAAAAGGAATGGCACATATTGGGGTAATAGAAACTCTTGAAAAAGAAGGCTACCAGATTACAGCAGTTGCAGGCACATCTATGGGAGCAATAGTTGCAGCTTATTACTGCTTAGGAAAGCTTGATGTATTAAAATCATGGCTTACAGGCTTAAATAAAAAATCTACCTTTATGACTCTTGATTTTTCTTTTTCAGGGGGTTTTATTGGCGGGAAAAAATTAATGCAGGCTTTTGAAGAGCATTTAGGTGAAGCAACATTTGCAGATACTAAAATACCTTTATATATTACTGCTACTAATTTAGATACAGGCAAAGAGCGTATTTTTTCAGAAGGAAGTATAATTCATGCAATAAGAGCAAGTATTTCTGTGCCGGGGGTAATGCGCCCTTATTTATATGAAGGCAACTATTATGTAGATGGTGCAGTTACTAACCCGCTTCCTGTTGATGTGCTGCATAATAATAAGCATAAAAATATTGTAGCAGTTCATCTTCATGAATATATAGAAGAAAGGGACAGCTCATCAGCCCCTGGAGTGCTTGAAACTATGAGCAGGTCTATGGGTATAGTGTCCCGCTATCTTGCAAAAGCAAAAATGCAGGAAGCTGTGGCAGTTATTGAGCCAAATGTGGCAGGTATTGACATGTTCCATTTTTATCAGGCACAAGATGTTATAGACCGCGGAGCTCAGGCTGCAAAATCAGCAGTAGAGCAGGGTGCATTAGACAGTATAGCACTTAAAATATTAAATAATTTTAAAGAGAAAATAAGCGACAGAATAATACAAATTATGAAAAAGAAGTTAGGAAAAAACAGCAGTTTATCATAATATAAGTTAATAAATTATAAAAGAAAAGCTAAGCTTAAAATATAAGCTTAGCTTAAAGTGTATAAAAGTTTATATATTTGCAAGTATATATTATAAAAAATAAGCTTGATAAGCTAGATTCAGCATATATAGTTTAACTTTCTTTAAAAGCCCAGATTATTCTATTATAAGCAGTATTATCAGGCTTGCACAAGACTAACAAAAAATCTGGTGGTACCCCATTTTTTAAAACTGCATAGAAAAGTAATTATTTTACAGTAAAATTTGTGTTTTATATTTTCTAATAATA
>CALVEY010000067.1 GCA_944326705.1 uncultured Mucispirillum sp. | reverse complement strand
CTACAAATACATAAATAATAATTACTAAGTTTATTATAAATTAGTATTTTTAATTATAGTTTCAAAAAAATGGGGGTTAAGCAGAAATATATTTATCCTTTACAAATAAAAAATATGCTTTTACAATAAAATAATATTATTAAGAGTGTAGTCTATGTATAAATATATAATAATTTGTATTATAACTGTCTTTTTTATCTCTATTTTTTCTATAAATACAGAAGCTTCTGAACTTGTGCCTTATAAAAAACATGCAGTATATGGTATGTGGGAAAATGATAAAATAAGCTTTATTCATACAGACAGAAATTATACAAACGGTGTCCGCTATGGGTATACTTCAAAGGAATATGACTATTTTACAGAAGATAATAAAATGAGCTGGGCAAAAAATGTATCTATTGTAAGCTATAATAAACCCCACTTAACAAGATTTCATTTAAGCATAAATCAAGAAATGTATACACCACGCTATAATGGCACGTATGTTCCAGAAAATGAACACCCATATGGTGGTTTTCTGTATTTTAATGCTGGCATATATAACCGCACTGCAAATACTTTAGAGCATATAGGTGTTAAAGCAGGCATTACAGGTCCTTATGCTTTTGCAGCAGAAGCTCAGACATTTATACACAGGTTATTTGGAAAAGATGTTTTTTATGGATGGGATAATCAGATAGGCACAGAGTTTATTTTCAACCCGTATTATCAGTGGACAGGCAGAGCATATATATTTAAAACTGACTATATATCTATGGATATATTAGGAACACTTGATGTGGCTCTTGGCAATGCTGATACTCATTTAGGTGCATACGGCACTCTGCGTATTGGTTATAATTTAGATAATGATTTTGGTGTGCAGAAAATAAATACTTTAACAGATGCAGCTCCTGTGCACAGCGATAAATTATCTGTATATCTTTTTGCAGGCGGCGGACCAAGAGTAGTGCTTTATAATCTATTTATTTCTGGCAATAACAGCACCAGTGATTTTGGATATAACACTAATATTTTAAGGTGGGATGCAGCCTGTGGTATCGTTGTATCTTATTATGGTGTAAGGGTAGGCTATACCTGGACTCTTTATACAAAAGAATACACTACTCAGCCTTACGGCCATACATTTGGTCACTTATTTATGGAAATATCCTTTTGATAATACAGTATAATTTATAGTATTAAACTAGGCTTTTCCTTTATGTTCATATAATATTTTCTAACCATTCTTTATGTAAAATAAGGTTATAAATAATATATTATTATTCTGAATAGTTATATTTTATTTTCATTCAAAGAAAAATCAATAATGAAAATCTATATGTAATACTTAATTTTAAAAATTTACACATAAAATTGATAAAATCATAATATTTAAAATAAAACAGCATTATATTAATATTAGTATTAAGTTTTTAATTGATATAAAAATAGTAGGATATAAAATTGGTTAAGTCATAGTTAAAGGGTAGAAAATACCTGTATTATCCGTAAAATTTAAAGATATTTCTACAAAAAAACTATGATTAAGAATTTATAATAATGTATTATTTTTATCTTGATTTTTGTTTAAAAAAGTAATAGATTAATTTAAAAGATAAATGGTCTACAACATTTATCCACTTTCTACAAGTATGGAGGGGTTATGAAAAAATTCATTTCTAAACCTGCGGCATTAATTAAATATATGCTGCTGGCAGTGCTTGCTGTTTCTTTCATTGCATGTGGTTATGATGACCCAAAAGAAGAAAGAGAAAAAATGGCTGCCGATTATTATGCTGAAGATGGAGTTGCACGCTCTGCATTAATTGAAGCTGATGTATTAAAAAGTTATATTGATGCTGGCTATGTAACACCAGATGGCAAAAAAGTCTTAATATTATATGTAACTGCACAAAATTCAATGCCATCAGATTATGGTTCAATTAAAGGTGCATACTTCTTTGATCAAGAAGATTATTTTATGGAAGCAAGAAGTGATGGTCCTGTAACTGATAGTGCAATGGTTGCATCAGGTGCTAAAGTTGATGCTTTCTTAAGAGAATTTGGCATTGATATGAATACTTTAGTAGTCCTTACTTCTTATGGACATGATAACCAAATGCTTGCAAGAGCTTTTTGGACACTTAAATACTGGGGTTTTTCTAATAAACATGTTAAAGTGCTTCACGGAACAGATAAATATTTCTTTGATGCTTTTGCAAAAGCAAATGGTGGTCAAACATTTATAGACCAGTATAAAGCTCCATTTAGAACAGATAAACCTACACCTTCAACATTTTCTGTTAAAGAACTTCCTGGTCAGCAAATGGATTCTTACCGTGCTCCAATAGGTGAAGTATTAGATTATGTTAAAGCTGGTGCTTTAAAAGCAGATGGCACAGGCAGTGCTGTAATGGTATCTACTATGAATGCAAAAACAAAAGTTGCATCTAATGGTGTTACTCAAACATTTGTAATTAGGAATACAGATTTAATCAATGGAAGAATGAATGGGGAAACTCAACTTGCATTATCTGGTGATGAAGTTAATGGATACAACAATGATTGGTCTCAGTATGTTGCAGCAGATGGTAGATATAAATCAGATGCAGAACTAACAGCTCTTATTAAAGGTTTAACTACTGACGGCACAGCTGCTTATTCTTTCTTACCAGAAGATAAAAATAAACGCATGATGTTCCACTGTTTTACAGGTAGAACAACTTCTCCACACTGGTTTGTATTTAAAGAAGTGTTAGGATATACTAATGCTGCAATTTATGATGGTTCTTGGCAGGAATGGACTAACCTTACTTACTATGGAGCAGTAAGTAGCGAAACTACTATTATTAACCAGCAGGGAACATCTGTTACTCCAGCAACTGAATATGTTAATTACGATTTTAATACAGGTTATTTTACTAAATCGTCTGATGGTAGCATTGCAAATGTTGCACCAAATAGTATTCAAAATAACATTAAATGGGATACAGCAAGATATACTAAATTCTTAACATTTAATGGTAAAACTTCAACAGCTGCATACGATAACTCTTATAATGGCGATGGCAGAGAAATCAATAAAAAAGACAAAGCTTATCAAGCTGGTGAATTTTCTGCTGATGAAGGTGGTAACAGCGGTGGTGCTTCTTCTGGCGGCGGTTCAGCTCCAGCAGGTTGCTAATAAAAGTGTAGACAAGGAGAATAACTATGAAAAAATTACTGTTAATTATATCTATGGTTAGTGTTTTTGCATCTTCTGTTTATGCTTTTGACCCTATTGAACTTGGCGAAAACGCTTATTTAAAAATATTTTATGATACTCAGTTTGGTTTAACTTATCGTGACACAGGCACAGGCGTTATGAATAACGAAGCTGCCTTAAACTTAAACTTTAGAAGAAACAGACTTGGGTTTATTGGTACATATAATGATGTATTAAGTTTCTATTTTCAAACAGAATATATTGAAAATAAAATCATTAACCCATTAAGCATATCTGATACACCAAACCAAAACTTTTATGTATTAGATGCACAAGTTAGATATGACCCATTTGACTTCTTAAGATTTCAATTAGGTAAATTTAAACACAACCTTACTCGTGAAAACTTAGAAGCATGTTTTGAGCCATTAAACTTAGACCGCTCATTATTCATCAACACTACTTTTAAAACAAGCCGTGATATAGGTGTTGCTGTTTGGGGTAACATTTTAGATGGCTGGATACAATACCGTGTAGATGTTATGGAAGGTAAAACTGGTAAAAGTGGTGACCTTTTTGCATCTGATATGAGCCAGTTCCGCTATACTGGTCGTTTACAGTTCTCTTTCTTAGAAGATAAAGAAACTGACTACGGTATGAAAGGTACTTACAGAGGCAACAAACAAGTATTAACTATCGGTGGTGCTGTTCAGTATGAACCAAATGTTGTTTACACTGATGCAGTTAACTTAACTGGTGCAAAAGACTATTTTGCATACTCTGTAGATATTTTCTATGAACAAGGCTTTGAAAATATAGGTGTATTCACTGCATCTGCTGCATACTTAGACATTAATATGGGCGATGCTTATAAAGGTGAATTTGCTTCTGCTGAATCTTATGGTCAAAATGGTCAAAAAAGAGGCTACTATGTAAAAATAGGTTATATGCTTCCAAACATACCATTACAGTTTTTTGCAAGATATGATAACTATTATTTTGCAAGACTTGACAGCAAAAACCAAGCATTCTATAATCAAAATGTTAGCTGGGTTGGTGCAGGCTTTAACTATTACATAGACGGGCAAAACATTAAAATTACTGCACAATATTCAAGAACTATGTTTGCTAAGCAGGACCCTAATGACCCTAACTATAGAGACTTTAACACTGTAGAATTATATACACAGTTTAGATTCTAGTAAGGTAACTAAATAAAGGAGTAGTAACTCCATAATATAAGAGGTGAATTATGAAAAAAATCGCACTTGTAGTATTAACAACTTTCGTAGCTGCTAACTTTGCTTTCGCAGCTCCACAATCTGGCACAGTAGTTTCTGTTGACGGAGACAAAGTTACTATTGAAGTAAAAGGTAACAAATTTAAAGCTGGTGATGCAGTTTCTGTTGATGCAGAAAAAGCTAAAAAAGCTAAAAAACCAAGAATGTCTGGCTGCTAATTTATAGCATTTCCTAGATGTTTATATTTTCGGGGGAAGCTTTGCTTCCCCTTATTTATTTTATCAAATAAATCACTTTCTATCTATTACCGCCTCACAGATTATCCATTTTAAGCAAAGCAAAAAAAACTAATGATAATTTAAATCTGCATTCTCATATATTGTCATTTTGAGCATAGCGAAAAATCTAGAAAAAGAAAAATCTATAAATTTTATATTATTTAAATATATTTTAATTAAACTTTATTTAAGATACTTCGCCTTACAGGCTCAGCATGACATAAGCGGTAGTATTTATATTTTTAATTGTTTCATACATTTATCATTCTGAGCATAGCGAAGAATCTAGAAAAATAAAAATCTATAAATTTTATATTATTTAAATATATTTAATTAAACTTTATTTAAGATACTTCGCCTTACAGGCTCAGCATGACATAAGCGGTAGTATTTATATTTTTAATT
>CALVEY010000066.1 GCA_944326705.1 uncultured Mucispirillum sp. | reverse complement strand
TAATTCTAGTAAATATTTTATTTTAATTATTATATAGTTATTAGTATTATTGTAAAAAAATGGGGGTTAAGCAGAAATATAATCATTCAGCAGCAGAATAATTTTATAATGACAATAATAAACATATTAGTAGATATTATCAATTTTTAAGTATATCAGTAATAAAATAATTGATAATTTTCTTTTTTACCTATATGATATTACTATGAATAAAATAATAATACTTCTAATTTTATCTATTATACCACTAAATATTTATGCACTTACTCTTGATGAAGCTACTCTTTACGGCTCTAGAATATTAGTATGTAAGGATTATGAAGTAAAATACTGGAAACTTATTCAGGCAGGGGACAGGAAAAACAACAGCTCTAAATATCTTATATATGATACATTAAAACATAAGTCATATTCTTTAAATGACTGCTCTCTTTATAAATGCAGCCCTGAGCCTGATAGAATGAATAAATGTATTATGAGGGATAAATAATATGCGCCTTCATTTAAGGCTGCCTTTCAGGCTGGACCCAAACACATTTTCTGCCCTTAAATCAAGAAATTTTACAATATTTCTTGCTGGTCAGTCTGCAGCTATGACAGGCGTATGGGTGCAGAAGCTTGCAAACTCCTGGCTTGTTTACAGGCTTACAGAATCACCTTTAAAACTAGGGCTTATTGAGCTTTTAGCTAACGCTCCTATATTTATTGTAGGGCTTTTAGCTGGCGCATATCTTGACCAGCATGATAAAAGAAAAACTTTAATGCTTACACAGTTTCTCACAATGCTGCATGCTGTTATTATGGCTGTGCTTGTTTTAACAAATACAATAAACTATTATTTTATTATGGCTTTAAGCCTGTATCTTGGTATCGTTTCTGCAATAGATATGCCTGCAAGACAGTCTTCTATTCTTTTAATGGTAGAAAGCAGAAAAACTTTAAAAAGTGCACTTGCTTTGCAGTCCATGACTTTTAACTTATCCAGACTTATTGGTCCCTCTATTGCTGGCTTTATTGTATATTATGCAGGGGAAGGGCTTTGTTTTTTATTAACTGCAATATTGTATCTTCCTGTTTTATTTGTACTTTATAAAATAAAATTTAATGAAATGCCACACGATAATAAAAAACATAATATGATAAAAGATGTAGCAGACGGCTTAAAATATGTAAAAAACTTTTATGCTCTTAGGACAATGTTTATATTTTTAGCTGTGTTTGGTCTGTTTTCTTATTCTTATACTGTAATGTTTCCAATATTTGCTAAAGATATTCTCCACGGAAATTCAAGACTTTTAGGGCTTTTAATGGGGCTTTTTGGGTTTGGTGCAATAATAGGTGCTTTCTCTGTTGCTTCAATTATGCGGCTTGAAGCTATGCCAAAACCTGTGCTTAAAGTAAGCCTTTTATATGCTGTAAGTTTAGCAGTATTTGCTGTATCTCCATACCCTGCTCTTTCTATGATTGTAGTTATCCCTGCAGGTCTTGGACTTGTAGCAACATTTATTGCAACAAATACACTTTTTCAGACTATATCATCAGTAGAAATGCGAAGCAGAGTTATAAGTATATATACTATTGTAAATTTAGGACTTGGACCTATCGGCTGTTTTTTTGCAGGCTCTATTACTGAGCATATTCCGCCACAGGCAACAATGCTTATATGGTGCTTTATAATGATGCTTGCTTCTTTTTATCTTTTCCTTAATATGAAAAAAGTAAATAAAGAAATACGCCCAATAATCAGAGATTTAGATAAAACATCTTAATTTTTATTATCACAGAAAAGGCTTATAACAGCTTCTTTTAATGCTTTATCATCTTCACCTTTCTGGCGCATAAGGCTAAGCATTGTATAAACATTTTCTTCGCTGTCCTTGGCAGCACTGCCCCCTGAAATATAATCATTATACATTGCTAATGCTTTATCGCATGTTACATTCTGCCATACTTCCTGCATATCTATATTTATCATTTCAGGTAACTGTTCTTTTATAAAATTATCTCTTTTTTCCTGTAAAATACTGCCTGCACTTTCTGTTACTGCATTTATTGTTTCTTCCACACCTTTTAAATCCTGCTCATTCACTGCTTTTGATGCTTCATCTATCATTTCAGAAGCAGTTCCTGCCACATAACCTGCCAGCTCTTTTACACTGACATTTTCTTCTACAACTTTTTGATATATTATTCCTGCTAATATTGCTATAACTGCCGCTATTAAAATTGTCCGCATATATCACCTTTATTATTTTTAACTATATCTATATTATTTTTACCCTGTTTGCAATAGTTATTCTTTTTAAAAAGTCCTTGACAATCCCCCCCCCATGATATAATTACAAAAATTTTTATGTAAGACACCTAATGTCGTATATTCAGGTTATATATACTACACCAAAATATTTTATTGTCTTAAAGGAGGACATGATGAGATTTAAAGTCTACTATTTTCTACTTGCATTTATTATTTTAAGTGCAAACCTGTGTTTTGCTCAAACTACTGAAATCAGTAACCAAACAGGTGCAGATAATCAAACTATACAGCCTGCTGCCCAAAATGATGAATCATTAGTATCTGAACAAAACATTACTGAAAAAAATACTGTTGAACAGCCTATGAGTTTAACACTGCTTTTAAATGGCTACTTTCCTATGAATAATCCAGATGAAAAAACTGGCTTTGGTGGTGGATTTAGGTATAAATACAGTTTTTTAAAATATTTTGCCTTTGCAACAAGCCTTGAATATACAAGTATTGGCCTTATAGAAAACCACTATATTGATGTTAAAGCTCACTTTTTAGTACAGAGAAATCTGCCACTTAATCAAAGTGGATTTGTACCTTATGCAGGTATAGGACCATCTTTTAGAACTGATGTTTCAAGTGGAACTTCTGTAATGGGTTACTCTCTTACTGCTGGTACTCAGTATGTTTGGAAATACCTTGTAACTGGCTTTGGTATAGATTACTCCAGCTTTCCACAGTTTAAAGATACAAATAAAAATATTTATGCTTCAGATATTAAAGTATTTTTTGAAATTGGTGCAAGATTTTAATTAATTGATATATGGAGGAAATATCATGAAAAAATTTTTCTTACTTGCTGGAATGTTACTGCTTTTAGCTGCCTGTGCAGAAAATAAAAGCAGTGATACTGGCAGCTCTTATCAGATAACTGGTAAAGTTATTTATATGGCAGATAATTTTAAATCTGCAAAAATATGTGTTGATGCAAATAATAACGGACTTGCTGATGATACTTACTGCACAGAAACTGCAGTTGATGGCAGTTATTCATTTATATCAAATGACAGCATAACTAATTATCCACTTGCCGCATCAATTACCACTGTAAATAATGCAGTTAATGCAAAATTAAATAATGGGGAAATATTAATGTATGCTCCAAAAGGAAAAGCAGATGTTATTTCTATTGAAACTACATTAATCAAAAGCATTATGGAGCAAAACAGCACAAAAACTTATGACATGGCAAATACAGAAGTTACCGCATTAATAAAAAAGGCAGATAATAAAACATTATTTACAGTTTATACTAATGCATTAAATAATGCAGACATACAAAACTGGGAAACTTCTATTCGCGGCATAGTTGGTGCAGTTACTAACAAATTATTAGAAAGCACAGAAATTACTGCAGATACTATCATTACAGTAACACAAGAAGAAGTAGATAATATTAATAATATTATAAAAGAAGAAGATAATAAGGAGCCAGAAAACCCAGGCACTGAGCCAGCAACACCGCTTGAAAAAGTAACATATTTATTTAATAATGCTATTATTAAAGCAGATATTAATAATCCTATTGATTTAATAGCATTCCATGAACCAAAGCTTGATGAACCACACAATAAAATCTTTGGAATAAATAAAGATACATTTGGTACATGGCAGTACGAAGAAATGAACCCTGCTGGTGTGGATTTTATGCTTGCTACTGCTGTAAAATACAAAGAAGAATATTGGGACCCTAATACTACCAGTAAACTTATAGCAAGTGATGGTTATGGCGGTTATAATGGTTTAGGATACTTATTTTACTATGAAGATGAAGAAAATATATGTAGTGTTGGACAATACAAAAGTATATTCTATAAATTAATGTACAATGTACCACTTGAAGAGGCAACTCAGATATGTGATTATAGAGATTACCCTGAAAATGCAACAGAAGAAGAACTAAATGCATTTATTAATGAAGTTACAAGCTGTTTTTATAATGCATTTAAAAATGAAAAAATTTATTTTGAAAAATATTATTATACTATTGATACCACTCAGTTAGATGAATGTAATCAGTCATTAACACCGCTTGAAAAAGTAACAAAAATGCTTGCTGGTGCTGAAATTAAAAACAGTGCAGAAAACCCTGTAAATTTAAATGAACATTTAGACCCTGCAAATAATAATGTATATCCTAATGGTATAGTTACTCGCTTAGCCATTAAAAATGATACATTTGGAGATTTTTTAAATATTAATCTTACACGAAACTTTACTGGATATGATTCTTTTTTAGAACGTTATGGATATAAAGAAGAAAATTTCCCTAGCAACAGTGAATTAGGATTTGAAGTTACACATGCTGGTTCTCCATTAAACTACTATGAGTTTAGTAATTATCCATATAAAAGAAGTCAGCAGCCTACTGGAATGATAGATGAAGACAATATTTGTATAGCAGGTAATGTTAGTGGCATATTTTATAAATCAATAATGGATGAAGACATATTAAGGAATGAATTTATACCAAAGATGGAAGCCTGCAATAATTCAACAGATTGTTTTACAGATTTACTGTATGTATATTACAAAAATAATATATTTAAACTTGAAAAATGGTACTGGACTATTGATACTAGCCTGTTAGAAGAATGTAAATAAATAATTATATACTTCATCTTACTACTGCCCCATTTGCATTAAAGTAAATGGGGTTTTTATTTTTACTGTCTATTCTGAGCCGATTTTATAGGCGAAGAATCTAATTTAAATCAATGATATTAAAGCAAGGTAAAATCTAAAAACGATTGCGAAAAAAGTAGTAAATAAAAAAAGTGGTTGTTAAATCTCTTTAAATAAAATAAT
>CALVEY010000065.1 GCA_944326705.1 uncultured Mucispirillum sp. | reverse complement strand
TTCTGGTATTCATAGAGCAGGATATGGAAATATTTAATCATAGAAAACTGTTTTTACAGACTTTTTTTCACAGGCTCTAACGAAATATTACTTACTGAGCTTTGCGGCGGTATGATAGTATAAGAAATATTAAAAATGAATTTTGAATAATATAAATACTATTTTGTATTTACTGTGATTATTAATATTTCAGATACTTCGCCTGCAGGCTCAGTATAACATAATGGCAGCGGTATTAAGCTGTTAGTTACTGCCGCATATTGTCAATTCTGAGCAAAGCGAAGAATCTGGATTTATAAAAAACAGCGAATGTTTAAGGAATTGGAGCAAGTAATAAAATAACGAAATATTACTTACTGAGCTTTGTGGCGGTATAATAGTATAAGCAACATTTAAAAAATAGTTGAAAAAAATATATATCAATAAAATTTATCTTTACATCATTTTAAACTATCTTTCCGCCGCACATCACATATACAAAACTTTTCCTTATTTTATTCCTTTGTTCCAATTGCATAAACATTCCTTGTTTTTTATTCCATTGCCACTGCAACTCGCTATCGCTCAGACAATCAGCTGGCAAACCATTCCATAAAAAACAAGTCATATCGCAATTAAGTCACAAAGATAATAAAATAAGTCTGGAAATCTTTTTAAATTGTATGAAACATATATCTATATTAATAGTTTTTTAACTATATATAAGCAGAGAATGAAAACTTGTTTATGAGCTTTGCGGCGGTATGATAGATTAAGAAATATTAAAAATGAATTTTGAGTAATATAAATACTATTTTGTATTTACTGTGATTATTAATATTTCAGATACTTCGCCTGCAGGCTCAGTATGACATAATGGCAGCGGTATTAAGCTGTTAGTTACTGCCGCACACTGTCAATTCTGAGCAAATGGAAGAATCTGGATTTATAAAAAACAGCGAATGTTTAAGGAATTGGAGCATAAGTAATAAAATAACGAAATATTACTTACTGGGTTTTTACTGCGGTATGATAGTATAAGCAACATTTAAAAAATAGTTGAAAAAAATATATACCAATAAAATTTTATTTATTATATTCTGATAATTTCACTGCTTTTACAACAGCATCTTTATTAATTTCGCCATATATATGTGGAAAATCCTGATTTAATGATTTAGAGTATTCCCATTTCACATTAGATGATAATTTATCAGTATCGATATAAAGCACCATAAAACTGCTGCCCTTTTTTTCAAGTCGAGGGATAATTAATGGAAACTGTTCATTTGTGCTTGCATGGATAAAGTTTTCATTTTCTAATAACTCTTTTCCAAAGCTTTCCTTATCTTTTATTTTTTCATAATATTCTTCTGAAACATTAACTATTATTATCATAACCTGTTTTTCCTGCCTTTAAAATTTACTATTTTATATAATAATACTATAAAAGCAAGTATAATTACAATATCGCCGCTTGTTGATTTGCCTTTTACAAGGGAGCAGCCTGTGCCCATGCTGATATCTTTTTCTTCAGGCATTGTCATATTATCTGTATTATTATCAAGTGGGTTTTCCCATACTTCACCAGTTATCATATCTACATTTACAATATTTTCTCCATCAATAAATACATTATCTGGTGGATAATTTTCGCACTGATTTTCAAAATGCACATCTTGAATATTATACAGATACCTTATCTGCCTGTAGTTTGTTTCTGGTATACAGTTATATGTAAACCTAAGAGATAATATATATGTATTTATTTTTATATCTTTTATAGGTGTTACATCTGTAATATTATTAAAATCAAATATCATGCTTTTTAAATATGTTTTATCTGCCACAGGTGAAATATCTGAAATATAGTTATGTTTAAATGATACTTCGCCAAGTTTGTTTAAATCTCTTAACGGTTCAAGTGATGATATTTTATTATGGTCTGCAATAATAGTATTTAGTGCATAGTTTTTTTCGAATGGGGTGATGTCTGTTATTGCATTAATAGACATATCAATACCAGAAAGCATTGTCATATTATCAAGAGCTTCTATGCTTGTAACTCTGTTATCTCTAATAGATAAGTATTTTAAGCCAATTAATGAAGATAATGCAGAAATATCTGATATTCTATTGCCCTGCAGAGATAAATGCTGCAGACTTGTTGGCATATATGTAAGCGGTGTAATATCAGTAATATAATCAGGCCCCTGATAGTTTAACACAAGCTGATAAAGTGGATACATATAAGGGAAATATGTTAAATCTGTAATATGGTTGCCGCTTAAGTTTAATGTATTCAGCATAGGGAGCCTTGTAAGGTATTCTATATTTTCAATTTCAGAATTAGGTATTTCAAGACGCTGAAGCTGTTTTAAATTACGCAGCGGCATAACATCATCTATTTTTGTGCCCTGGTCGCCCATATCTATTAATTTCAGGTTAACAAACTGCTGCAGACCTTCTAAACTTGTAATATTAGGGTCATTACATTTAAGCATAGTAACTTCTTCTGCTTCTGCACATGATATTGGCCATCTTTTAAAGCCTGTATACTCTCTGACACATTTTTCTAAATATGTGCCTTCTGGAAATTTTACTAAATCCCATTTATTTTCGCAGGTGCTGAAATCTGTAGCATTCATAAACATTTCTTTTAAATGCCTTACAGTTTCATTATCACATGTGCAGCTTTGGCATGTCATATCAAGCAGGTCATCAATACTTGTATCATTATCTCCAGAAGAGCTGTTATCTGAGCCAAAAATATCTGCTAATATAGTAGAATTATCTGTAGAATTATCGGTAATATTATCATTTGGGTCAAAGCATGAAGTACATTTACAGTCTTCACCGCTTAAAAACTCTGTTAAAGTAACATTATCGTATGTGCAGTTATCACATGAGCAGTTGCCAAACTCATCACAAGAACAGTCTTTGCATATATATGAGTTTAATAGGTTTACCACATCAAACACAGATAAAGACTGGGCAGATGCTGTGCTCTGTGCAAAAAATATAAAAAATAGACAAAATGTAACTGCGGAAATAAATTTATATGTTTTCATTTATATTTTATCGTCAAAAATGAAAAAATATAAAGTAAAATTTCTTGTAATAATCTACTAATCAGTATAGTATATAAAAGGCATAGTTTTTGCTAGTTTATAAGTATTACTAATATTGGAGTGTTATATGAAAAAAGTATATATATTAACAATTATTCTGCTTGTATCCTTTATGTTTTCAGCATGTGCTAATAAGGCAGTAAAACCTGTTGTAAATGCTTATACTTTAGAAGATTTTAACTACCCATGTATGAAAATAGATTTTTCTGACCAGGTAAGATATATAGATATGAGCACAGTAAAGGAAGAAGATAATATTGCTTTATTATATAACCTTGAAATGCCGGGCTATGAAATAAATGTTGTAAAAATGTATGCTTTAAAAGGCTCTTTCAGCTTAGAAAGCCTTCCTTCTCTTTATGATAACCCATCTAAGCTTTTTGAAATAACAAGCACAGATAATCCAGATAAATCTGCAGTTATAGTCCTTGATGATAAAAAAGACGGTATATATATAAAAGGCTCTGTAGGCTATTTTATACAGTCTGATAGAATAGTGAGAGTTGATATAAGCAGAGTTATTAAAAAAGCAGGCACTTTTAGATATTCAGGGCTTGATGAATGGCGTAACTCTACAATAGGCAAAAGAACAATAGAAAATATGAAAACTATTGTAGAAACAGTTTATTCAAGTATATCAACTATGTCCTGCCCTAATAAAACAGACTTAAACAGCAACTGGTGGGATTAAAGCTTAATATCTATCTGATTATTTAAATCAATAGAGTTTTCTGTAATAATACAGTCATAAGCTAATATATTTACGCCTTTTGACTGGGCATACTGTAAAGCCTCTCCAAATTCTGCATGAGTTTTATAGTTAGGTGTAAAATATGCAGGGCTTTGCATTTGTATTACAAATATAATATATGCACTATACCCATTTTCTTTTGCATCAACAAGCTCCATAATATGCTTTACACCCCTTTGAGTTGGTGCATCTGGAAACATTACAATATTATTTTCTTCTAATGTTACGCCTTTTATTTCAGCAAATATTTTATCTGTTTTTGTTTCTGCATATACATCAAAGCGTGACTGTTTATATTTATGTTCCATTTTAATATGTGTTAAAGGCTCATTTATATGAAGTATATCTTTGCCTTTTTGCAGAGCTTCATATACTGCCTTATTGGGAGCTGAGGAGTCCATATTAATAAGCCTGCCCATTTTATTAACAGTTATAAGGTCATATTTTGTTTTTCTGCTGGTTTCTGGAAAATATTCTAAATAAACTTCAGTATCTTTTACTAAAAGTTCCCTGCATCTGCCTGTATTTTTAACATGAACTATTACATTTTCATTATCTATATTACATTCAGCAATAAATCTGTTAGGTCTGTTTTTAAAAACTGCTTTTACAATATTATTATATACCATATTTTTTCCTTAATTATTTATATAAAAGTAGAGTATACTATAATAAAATTAATATGTCAGTATATTTATAAAAATTTATTTTCAGCCTATCTTTTTTAAGAAAAACAATATTAAAAACCTTGACATTAATATGGAAATTGTGTATCTATATGTAATGAATAGACATGCTTGAATGTAAATTATTTAGGGGTTTGTATAATGAGTCAAAGTGGTGTAGTAAAGTGGTTTAATAACTCAAAAGGTTATGGTTTTTTAACTGATGAAAATGGAGCAGATGTATTTGTCCATTTTTCTGCTATTCAAAGTGAAGGCTACAAAACATTAAAGCAGGGAGACAATGTTGAGTTTGATGCAATAGAAGGGGATAAAGGTTTGCAGGCTCAAAATGTTAAAAAAGTAACCGCAGCAGAATAGTATAGTATATAACTTTTTTGCAGTAAAATTTTATTTTGACAAAAGATTATTAAGCTGTGAATATATAAGATTCACAGCTTTTTTTATATGTATTTTTATGCCATTTTCTTATTGATTTAGCTTAATATTTATAAATTCTAGTTATAAATATTCTATAATTAAGTAAACATATGTACTGGTGGTACCCCATTTTTTTTAAACTATGATTAAAAATTATGATTTATAATAAACTTAGTAATTATTATTTATG
>CALVEY010000064.1 GCA_944326705.1 uncultured Mucispirillum sp. | reverse complement strand
AAATAATAATTACTAAGTTTATTATAAATTAGTATTTTTAATTATAGTTTCAAAAAAATGGGGGTGAAGCAGTTATTAAATTTATTGATAAAAAATACGATATGTATTATACTATTTGCAAAGCATATTTGGAGGGCTTAATGCATAAGTATCTTAGTGTGTTATTAATAGTCATATCTGTAGCTGTAACGGGCTGTGGAGAAAGTATATATTCTAGTGCAGAAAATACAAACTCTAAAGAAGCCACTATAGATGATTTTGACTTTAGTTTTTTAAAAAATGAATGCGATGTTATTATTGAGCGTTATGATGAATCTGTTAATTCTGGCGTAATACTTAGTGAAGATGATTTATATAGATATATAAGTGCCTTACTTGCCTGCAGTGGATTTGATATTATAAAAGGTCTTGACAGCATATTACAGACTGGCGGTAATGATATTTATGAAACAGCAGCTGCAGTTATTGGTCATAATGTGATTGATATAAATACAGCGATGTATCTTCAGACTCAGTATTCTAAAGCTATTAATGTATGTGCAGATTATAAGGCAGAGCTTGCAAAAGACAATATTAGTTTAAATAATACTAACCTTACATTATGCGGACTTGCCGGCACTATGGGCACAGTAGTAAATCTTAGTTCTATGCTGTTAAATGCAAGCGGCGGCGGAGCTAATGTTATAGAGCTTACAGAAGCAGGTCTTACGGAGTTTGGCACTCAGGTAAACCCAACAATAGTTGGTCAGGGTTTATCATCATTTTTAAAACAGTATAATTTATTTCTAGCTAATCTAGACAGTGGACTTCTGCTTTCAGAAAGTGCAGCAAAAGTTATTGGTGATTTATTAGGGCAGAATAGTTTCAACAGCGTATTATCTAAGCTTGCATCAAGTTTAAGAGACCAGCAGACAAAAGCTATTACAGAAGACAGCCTTATAAAATATATTTCAGATTCTCTTGGCATAAAAATACCTGATAATATATTTCCAGAAATTCCTGATGTGCCAGAAATACCAGATATTCCTGATGAGATACCAGATATTCCAGAAATACCAGTTCAGCCATAAAAAAGATAATTTATAAAAATAAAAAATAAAGATATGAAAAAGAAGCCTTTCTGCAGCAGCAGAAAGGCTTTTGATTTTATAATACGATGTTTTCTTGATATTCGCCAAATACTTCTTTTAAAGCATTGATAGTTTCGCCAAGAGTAGCATAAGTTTTAACTGCATTTAAGATTTTTGGCATTAAGTTTTCGTTTGTTTTTGCAGCTGCTGTTAATTCAGCAAGAGCTCTTTTAACTGCATCATTATCACGAGTTTCTCTTAATTTTTTAAGTTTTGCTTTTTGGCTTACTTCAACAGAAGAATCTATTTTTAAAAGACCAGTAGGTGGTTCTTCTTCTATATGGTATTTATTAACACCAACAATGATTAATTCTTCTTTTTCGATAGCTTTTTGATATTCATAAGCACTGTTTTGTATTTCTCTTTGTGGAAAACCCTGCTCAATAGCACGCATCATACCGCCAAGGTCATCTATTTTTTGGATATATTCAAATGCGCGTTTTTCTATATCATCAGTCATAGCTTCTACCATATATGCACCAGCAAGTGGGTCAATAGTATCTGCTGCACCTGATTCATTTGCAACAATTTGCTGAGTTCTTAATGCTATACGAACAGATTCTTCTGTAGGCAGAGCAAGAGCTTCATCATAAGAGTTAGTATGCAGAGACTGGGTGCCACCCATACATGCTGCTAATGTTTGCAGAGCAACACGAACAATATTATTTTGCGGTTGCTGAGCTGTTAATGTAGAGCCAGCAGTTTGTGTATGGAAACGGAGCATTGTAGATTTTGGTTTTTTAGCTTTAAAGCGTTCTGTCATAATTTTTGCCCACATTCTTCTTGCTGCTCTAAATTTTGCAACTTCTTCAATAAAGTTATTATGGCAGTTAAAGAAGAAAGAAAGTCTGCCTGCAAAATCATCAACATCAAGCCCTGCTTTAATAGCTGCATCAACATAAGCAATACCGTCTGCCAGTGTAAAAGCCACTTCCTGAACAGCATCACTTCCTGCTTCCCTAATATGATAGCCACTGATACTGATAGTATTCCATAAAGGAACATTATCTTTACAGAAAGAGAAAATATCAGTAATTAATCTCATAGACTGAGTAGGTGGGAAACGGTATGTTCCGCGAGCCATGTATTCTTTTAATATATCATTTTGAATAGTCCCTGCTAATTTATCAGAAGATACACCTTGTTTTTCACCCACTGCAATATAGCATGATAAAAGATATGATGCTGTTGCATTAATAGTCATAGATGTAGAAACTTTATCAAGTGGAATACCGTTGAATAATATTTCCATATCAGCAAGAGAGTCAATAGCAACACCAACTTTACCAACTTCTCCGGAAGACATACTGTCATCAGAATCGTAACCTATTTGAGTTGGCAGGTCAAAAGCTACAGAAAGACCTGTAGTTCCCTGGTCAAGCAGATATCTGTATCTTTTATTAGATTCTTCTGCTGTTGCAAAGCCTGCATACTGGCGCATTGTCCAAAAACGGCCACGATACATAGTAGGCTGCACACCTCTTGTAAGAGGGTAAATACCTGGATAACCAAGTTTCTTTTCGTAATCAAAATCAGGAATATCTGCTGGTGTGTAGAAAGGTTTTACCTCATAGCCTGAAGTAGTTTTAAAAACTTTTTTACGCTCAGGAAACCTGCTGATTGTTTTTTCATACTGTTCTTTCCATTTTTCGTACATAGCTGACCTCGCTAAAAAAAATTATAATGTTTTGAAACAATATTTAATATTAACATATTTTTTTAAAAACTGATAGTGTAAAAAAGATAATTTCTATATTTTTTAAAAAATAAAAAAAGCAGTAGATATATTTCTACTGCCCCAGACTTTAGAAAAAGTCATTATTTTTTAAATTAAAATAATTACTACTAGTATGTATTAAAAATTAATTTGTTGAACTAAACTTAGAGCGTGTATCTAAGTTTAGTTATCCTTGCAGCCTAATAAAATGCGGTGAGCATTATTAGGCTGGCAAAAGACTGGCAAAAAAATTTATTTTTTTGACAATCTCAAGGCAGTAGATATATTTCTACTGCCCTTTGTGATTTGTATTACTACCTATTATTATATATCATTAAATTTATCAGGATTATCAAGAGCATAGCGGAATTTTTCCATATCAACTCTTTTATCCCATATACTGATTACAACACATGCAATTGCATTACCGCATAAGTTACCAACACTTCTCATTTCACTTAAAAATTTATCAATACCTAAAACTGCCGCCACAGTAACAGCTGGTATTAAATGGCTTCCATCAGGTAAAGTTAATGCTGAGAGTGTTCCTGCAAGTACAATAAAGCCACTGCCTGTTACTCCCACTGCACCTTTTGATGATACCATTAAAATAATTAAAAGTGTAATAACTTGTTCTACTGTAACTGGTATATTAAATGCTTGCGCTAAAAAGATAACTACAAGACTTAAATATATATTTGTTGCATCAAGATTAAAACTATACCCTGTTGGCATAATAAGCCCAACTGCTGCCTTATCTATACCTGCCTTTTCAAGCTTTCGCATAAGAGGGGCAAGTGCTGTTTCACTACTTGAAGTAGCAAATACTATTAAAATTTCTTTGTAAATAAACCGCATAAGTTTAAATATATTAACTTTTGCAACAGCTGCAATAGCACCAAGCACCACAAATATAAATACAAGCACAGTAACTGCCATAGCAATCAACAGCATAATCATACCTGTAATAGAGCTAAATCCAAATTTAGCAATAAGATAAGCCATAGCACCAAAAGTAGCAAGTGGGCTGTACCATATTAATACAGATAATATTTTAAAGAAAGTTTCCTGCATTGTTTCAAAATGATTAAGTACATATTCTTTAAATTTTGGTCTGCTAAAAGAAAGGACAAGAGCAATAATGATTGCTAAAACAAGAACTTGTAATGTTTTTCCTTCAACAAAAGGCGTAATAGGGTCATGAGGTATTGCACCTTTTAATATATGAATAAGTTCATCACCTGCTGTCATAGGCTGAGATGCACCTTTCTCAATATAGCCTGCTACACTTTTTTCATCAAGGCTTGATACATCTAAATTCATACCAACACCCGGCTGTAAAAGATAGCCAAATAATACGCCTAATATTAATGCGATAGTGCTTACAACTTCAAAGTATATAAGTGTTTTTACCCCAAGAGTGCCAAGTGTTTTAATATCTTCAAGTCTAACTATCCCCACAATAACTGTTAAGAAAATTATTGGCCCCATTAATAATTTTAAGCCTTTAATAAAAGGGTCAATAGTATATTCTTTTGCAACAACAGAAAAATCATAAAAGAATTTAAGAACAGCATTTGATTCTTCTGCATTAGGCTTGTGAAAACTGCCTATTGTACCAACAATAATACCAAGACATAAACCAACAAGTACCCAGAATACAAGACTTTTATAAAACTTCTTTTTTTTAGCCTCTTTATCGTCAAAATTTTGTTCCAGCATAAACACCTCCAAAAGTATATTATTCTATACTATTATACAGACCTAATCAACATATAATATTAATTTAAAAAAGGCAATAAAAAAATAAGAAATGGTAAAAATAAAATAGAGTTATATAATAATAAGTGTTGAATACTATATTCTGGTGGTATTTTATTCTTTTGTTTAAAAATGCTTTAACTACTTTATAATATATGTAAAAATATAAATAATAGCAATAAGTGTCATTCAGAGCCTACGATAGTAGGCGAAGAATCTATTTAAACTTTTATTTTCAAATTCATCCGTGAATTTGAAAAACTACGCATTTGCGGAATAAATCCGTCAAATGCTCTCGCAAGCAACGGTGCGGTCCAGCTACGGACTTCTTTTTCCTGCCTATTCGTCGGGAAGTCCTTGCGTCGCAAAAAACGCTCCCCTGCACCTATATAGACTCTTCGCTCCGTTTGCTAGCCTGTGCGATTTCTGACTCCTCACTATTCGCTCTGGAAATCGGCAGTCCTCGCATAAATCGCTCGTCTGAGTGACATATGGTGTTGTGAAAAAAAATGGGGTACCACCAGATGGTAAATTCTAAAAACGATTGCGAAAAAAGTAGTAAATAAAAAAAGTGGTTGTTAAATCTCTTTAAATAAAATAA
>CALVEY010000063.1 GCA_944326705.1 uncultured Mucispirillum sp. | reverse complement strand
ATTTTATTTAAAGAGATTTCACAACCACTTTTTATTTATATAATTTTTCGCAATCGTTTTTAGAATTTACCCATTTTTTTATTAAAAGTAAAAAAAACTGTCTGAAAAGGCAAAAACCTTTTACAGACAGCATTATAATTGAAATAAATCTTTATAGATTAATAAGTTATAAAAGTTAACTGCCAATAATTTCTTTTATCACGTCCTGTGCAGTATATCCATAAGGCTTTGTTATTACTGATTTATAATCATCGCCCATTGTAACAAGCGGCTTTTCTTCTTCACCAGATTTGCATGTTAAAGGGTAACCTGCTGCAGCCATTAAAGCATTACATAAACATTTTCTACCCTTTGTGTTTTCTTCCTTTCCGCCTTTTTTAACATACATTTCAACAGGCTCTGCAGCACACCTATACCCTATTGTGCCGTCCTCTTTTTCATATGCTGAGCGTAAATATCCAAGGTTACATACACGCTGTCTTTTATTATATAATTCATCATCTGATAAAGTGCCTGCAATATCTGCCACTTTAAAAGGAAAACCAGTTGGAGAAGCAAATGGGTCTGTTTTAATATTAATACTTTCTGATGAAATAACTTTTTGTTTTATATCGTCAGTAAAGCCTGCCTCTTTTGTAAAAGCAAAGACTGTGCCTGCCTGAATACCTGCTGCCCCTGCTGCTAATGCTTTTTTCAGCCCTTCTTTTGTGCCGTAAGAGCCTGCAAGCCAGAATGGAACATTTAATTCTTTTAATTTTTCTAAGTCTACAATATCTTTTTCGCCATATACTGGCTCGCCATTTTCATTATATACTCCAGAGACTCTTGGTGGTGCATTATGGCCGCCTGCCTGATGACCTTCTATAATAAAGCCGTCTGGTGCAACAGGTGATTTTTTCATTAAAGTAACAGCTAAAATATTTGATGATATAATAGCAAGAAATTTTGGACGCTTTAATTTTAAATGGGAAAGCCCAAATCGTGACGGGTCAAATATCATTTTTCTAGGCTCTTTCGCATTTTCCACATTGCATGTATACTCTACTTTTTCATGACGGCAAAGTTTTTCTATAACTGAAGGTATCTCTTTTGGAATACCTGCCCCCATAATAATGTAATCAATACCTGCAAGCAAAGCTCCATATATTCCTGCTAAATTAGGAAACTGAATTTTTTCTAAAAAATTTATGCCAACGATACCTTTATGACCTTCCTTTGCTAAAAATACTTCTGAAAAATTAGCAGTAACTATTTCATTTTCTTTTTCATGGCTCATATTTAATGATGGCATAGTAAATTTAAACATCTGCTTAATTTTATTATTAGCATTGTAAAACTTATCTACCATCTGCTGGCCTATTTCTTTAACAGGAAAGTTATTTAAACTTCTTCTAACATTTCCTAAAATATCGCCGTAATGAAGACGCATAGCCATTACTGCATCAATTGCTGTGCCAGACACCACCCCCAGCTGGCCAGCCATAGAAACAGCTTTTGCAAGATGGTAGTTACTAACTGCTATACCCATACCACCTTGAATAATTAATGGATAACTACTCATTTTTACCTCGTTTCTATATTTATTCTTCTCCCGTAAAATATTTCACACCGGCTTCAAATAAACGCTGGTTCATGTTGCCATAATTATTATTAATATGAACACCATTTCCAACACGCTCACTGTGCCCCATTTTACCTAATGCTCTGCCGCATGGTGAACAAATACCCTCAATCGCCATAACAGAGCCGTTAGGATTATACGGAGAAGTCATTGTAATATTGCCCTCTAAATCAGTATACTGGAATAATACCTGACCATTTTCAAAAAGCTTATCAATTGTTTTCTGGGGAGCTGTAAACCTGCCCTCGCCATGTGATACTGGGACAATATCTATTTCACCTATATTTCTTAAATTCATCCATGGTGAATTAAGAGAAGTTACTCTTGTATGCACCATTTGAGAAACGTGCCTGCCTATTGTATTAAAAGAAAGTGTTGCATCATCTTCTGTTAAATCGCAAATATGGCCGTGAGTTAATATACCTGTTTTAATTAACGCCTGAAAACCGTTGCATATACCTATAATTAAACCATCTCTTTTATTAATTAAATCATCAACTGCCTGCCTTACTTTGCTGTTTTTTAATACTGATACATAAAATTTACCAGAACCTTCTGGCTCGTCCCCTGCACTAAATCCACCAGGAAGCACTAATATTTGTGATTTATTTATTAAGTCTGCAAACTCACTGCATGAAGCAACTGCATCTTCCACACGCATATTTCTAAAAACAAATGGCTCAACAGTGCGGCTTCCTGCACGCTCAAAAATACGCTTAGTGTCATATTCGCAGTTTGTGCCAGGAAGAGCAAGTACAGCCACCTGCGGCTTAACTATTACTTTTGCTTTTTTCAAACTGCTTCTATGCGGATAATCCTGTGGTTTAATAATAATATTTTCACTTTCCACTTTACTTGGGAAAATATGCTCTAATGGGCTCTGCCATATAGAAAGAGCTTCTGTTAATGATATTTTTTCATTATTATATGATAATTCCTGATTATTATTGAATTCTGCAATCTCTAATATATTATGAACACCTTTAATATCATAACCTTTTTTAGTTTGTATTAAAAAGCTGCCGTAAAATGGGAATGATAATTCATCAAGTGATAAGTTTTTAATATTAAGACCTGCCATATTACCAAAAGCCATTTTTGCAAGTGATTCTATAATACCGCCGTTTGTTACAGTATGCACTGCTTTTACAACTTTATCTGCAATTAATTTTTCTAATGTTTTTAAATTTTCTTTAAATGCAGAAATATCTAATAAATCATTATCAGCAAGGGGAGTTTTTAATAAATAAACATTTCCACCCTCTAACTCAAGCTCATTTGTTACAATATTTGACAAATCAGATGGAGCAACTGCAAAAGATATTAATGTTGGTGGAACATTTATTTCTCTGCCTGTGTCACTGTCTTTAAATGTGCCAGACATACTGTCTTTACCGCCTATTGCCGCAAGCCCTAAATCATACTGAGCTTTTAATGCACCAAGCAGTGCTGCTGCCGGCTTGCCCCAGCGTTTTTCATCCTGCATAAGTCTTTCAAAATATTCCTGAAATGAAAGGCGTATATCTTCAAGTCTGCCACCTGCTGCTGCAATTTTTGCAACTGATTCTATAACTGCAAAATAAGCACCATGGAATGGACTCCACTGCATAATATATGGGTTATAGCCTGAAGCCATAATAGATACAGTAGTTGTATCTCCGCTCTGCACTGGTATTTTTGCTATCATACTTTGAGCTGGAGTGTTGCCAGTTTTTCCGCCAAATGGTGTTACAACACTTGAAGCACCAATAGTAGAATCAAACATTTCTACTAAGCCTTTTTGAGAGCATACATTTAAATCTGATAATGTATTTTCTACAAGCTCTTTAAATGTGCCGTATTTTTTATTGTCTATATAGTTAGTTTTTTCTGGGTTAGAAATATATGCTTTTTGGTATCGTGCAGCACCTGCAGAATCAAGAAATTCTCTTGATATATCTACAATTACTTTGCCGTCATGGACCATTTTAAGCCTTTTGCTGTCAGTTACTTTTGCAACAAGTGTAGCTTCTAGGTTTTCTTTGCTGCATTCTTTTATAAAGTTATCTAAATCAGATGCATCAATAACAACAGCCATTCTTTCCTGTGATTCAGAAAGAGCTATTTCTGTGCCTGTTAAACCTTCATATTTTTTAGGCACTTTATTTAAATCTATTTCTAAGCCGTCAGCAAGCTCACCTATTGCAACAGCAACACCGCCTGCTCCAAAATCATTACATTTTTTAATCATTGCAGAAACATTTTCTTTTCTGAACAGCCTTTGTATTTTATGTTCTTCCGGGGCATTACCTTTCTGCACTTCTGCGCCGCATATTTCAATAGATGATGCATCATGCTCTTTTGATGAACCAGTTGCTCCGCCTACTCCATCTCTGCCTGTTCTGCCACCTAAAAGTATTATTAAATCCCCAGCAGCAGGGCTTTCCCGCCTAACTGCCTTTTTAGGACATGCACCAATTACTGCACCAGTTTCAAGCCTTTTAGCAATAAAACCATCATGATAAAATTCCTGAACATAGCCTGTTGTAAGCCCTATCTGGTTGCCGTATGAAGAAAAGCCTTTTGCAGCGTCCTGCACTATTTTTCTCTGCGGCAGTTTTTTGCCTTTTAAGTAATCTTCAACACCTTTTCTAGGGTCAGCTCCGCCAGTTATACGCATAGACTGGTAAACATAAGCTCTGCCAGAAAGCGGGTCACGGATTGCACCGCCTACGCATGTTGCAGCGCCACCAAATGGCTCTATTTCTGTAGGGTGGTTATGGGTTTCATTTTTAAACTGTAAAAGCCATGGCTCTTTTCTGCCATCTATATTTACATCTATCTCAATAGAACAGGCATTATTTTCTTCACTTTCTTCTAAGTTATTTAAAAGACCTTTTCTTTTTGCATCAAGGGCGCCAATTACTGCCATATCCATTAAAGATACAGGTTTATTTGGTAACCTTTCCCCATATATTTCTTTACGCATATTATAGTATTTTTCTAATACTTCATTAAATAACTGGCTGTATTTTCCCTCTTCTATTTTTATATCTTCTAAAATAGTATTAAATGTAGTGTGTCTGCAGTGGTCAGACCAGTATGTATCAAGCAGTTTTAATTCAGTTTCAGTTGGATTTCTTTTTTCCTGATTTTTAAAATAATCCTGTGAAAATTTAATATCATCAATATTCATAGCAAGCCCCATAGATGATATTAAACTATTAAGTTCACTTTCATTCATATCTATAAATCCTGCTATTTCTTTCACAGGCGCAGGCTCTGGCATAACTAAGGCAAGAGTTTCAGGCTTTGTTTCTCCAGCTATTCTTTGGTCAATAGTATTAACTAAAATACTGATAACTTTTTTTACATCATCATCGCTGATACTGCCTTCTAATACATAAGTTTTAGCACACCTGACAGTAACTTTTTCAGCGCCAGTCATAACTTTTACACACTGTTCAGCACTATCGCTTCTTTGGTCATACTGGCCAGGAAGATATTCTACAGAAAAATATTTACTGCTGCCAAAAGGATATGTTTCTAAATATATATCATCAACCATAGGCTCAGAAAATACAGTATGCAGTGTTTTATTTAACTGTTCTTCTGTTAAGCCTTCCACATCATATCTGTTTAATACAGTAAGATTTGTAAGCCCAGAAATTGCTTCATCATTTTTAAGCATATTGAAAAGTCTTAATGCTTCTACTGCATGCTCATTCCTTTTTGTAACATAAATACGATTGACAGCCATAATATACTCCCAGTATTATTAATAATATTTTAAGCCTGTTTTTTTAAAAAAGGTATTATAATGATATTTTTAAATTTTTTCAAATGGAAAATAACTGCTTCACCCCCATTTTTTTGAAACTATAATTAAAAATACTAATTTATAATAAACTTAGTAATTATTATTTATG
>CALVEY010000062.1 GCA_944326705.1 uncultured Mucispirillum sp. | reverse complement strand
TAATTCTAGTAAATATTTTATTTTAATTATTATATAGTTATTAGTATTATTGTAAAAAAATGGGGGTTAAGCAGTATTTTAAAGGATTGCAAAATATAATAAATAATGATATAAAGTATAATGGTAAGATTATGAATATACTTATAAGTAATGATGACGGCATAGAGGCAGAGGGTATCCAAAGTCTTGCAAAAGCCTTAAAAAATATTGCTAATGTTACAGTTGCAGCACCATTGTGTGAAAGGAGCGGCGCAAGCCAGTCTTTAACAATTCACCAGCCTATGCAGGTAAAGGAAGTAGTTAGAAATGGCGAATTTTTAGGCTATGGCATTAACGGCAGCCCTGCAGACTGTATAAAACTAGCTCTTTTTGATATATGTAAAGAAAAGCCTGATTATATAATTTCTGGCATTAATAAAGGACCAAACAATGCCTGCAATATACATTATTCTGGCACAGTTGGTGCAGCAGCAGAAGGGGCAGTTAATGGTATTATGTCATTTGCTGTCAGTTTAACAGGCTATCATCATAAAGATTATTCTGTTAGTGCTGATTTTATGAAAGATTTTATACAAAAAGCACACCTTATACCAAAAACAAGCCTTTTGTATAATATAAATATTCCACCATTAAAAAAGGAAGAAATTCAAGGTGTTAGATGGACTCGTGCTTCCCAGTATTCATATCTTTTAAACTACGATAAAGGTGTAGACCCTTTTGGTGAAGATTTTTACTGGCTGGCAGATTTCCGTGAACCAGAGCATATTGATAAATGGACTGATGATGGTGCATTAAGTGAAAATTATATATCTATTACACCGCTTTTAATGGACAGGACAGATTACAAAGCATTAGAGCAGATACAAAAATTAGGAGATATATGGTGATAAATAGACTCCTTTCTTTTACATTTATATTTTTAGTAATATTTGCAGTTAATAGTTTTGCGCAGGTAACAGTGCCAAATTATGCTTTTACTGGGCAGGAAATAACTAATTTTAAAGTTAGACCAAGCTATACTGCAATTCAGTTTAATTTTAGTATGCCAAGCCAGATGGATATTTATCTGCAAAAACGGAAAGAGGAATTATCCAGCGGCGATAAAAGAGATTATATGTCTGATGAACCAGGCTTTATATATAAGGACCCAAATTCAGCACGATTTACATCTTTATTTGTTGGTGCAAAAGCGCTGCGTAATAATGTTGTAAAAGCCTTTTTAAATAAATCATATATTGATACAGTTAATTCTTATCTTCGTTTTGAAAGCAAGCTGCAAAAAAGTGAATATGCTGTAGAAACCAGATTTTTATACGGCTTAAGCCTTTTTTATACAGGCAGTCAGAAAGAAGCGGTAGAAGTGCTTTTAGAAATGCTTAATACTGAGGGCGAATATGCTTTACTTGCTCAAGATGCATTATTTTTAATAGCTTCAGAGCTTAAGCGTTATGATATAATGGAAGAAACTGCACCTCTTGTAAATGATTTTACAGAATATTCTCTTTCTAAATGGATAGAATATCTTTATTCTAAAGACAGATTTGAAGATATTATCCAGTTACTAAATAATTATCCTGTTTTAGAAGCAGATTATCCAGTTTATAAAAATATACGCATTACATGCTATTACTTTTTAAAACAGTATAAGGAAATAGAAAAAATAACTGATAATATTACAGATACTAATATTACACCTATTATTGCAGACAGCTTTATTATGAGCGGTAAAAATGAAAAAGCTAAAGCATATATTAAAGAACTGCCAAAAAATGATATATATTATCTGCTTAGTGCTAAGCTGGATATATCAGAGGGCAGGCTTGCAAATGCAAATGATAAAATTATAAATATTCAAAGTGATAATGAAAAGCTATCCCTGCTTTTTTATGCAGTAAGCGATAAATTTGATAAAGTAACCCCTGCATTCTTACAAAGTTTTAAGTTTAAAGACAGGGTTAATAATGACTATGTATATTTTTATACTGGTCTTAAATATTTTGAAGATAAAGACTATGCAAACTCTATGCTTTTCTTTTCTATGATAGGCTTTAATAAAGGGTTAATTAATTCATCATACTTTTATCAAGGTATGGCAAGCCTGCAGTTAGATATAAATAGAGCAGAGTATAATTTTAATAAGTTTGTAAATGCTGGAAGCGATACAGAAAAACTTATGCTTGCTAAATTTATGCTTTCTCAGATTTATTTCTTAAAATCTAAATATGATGAAGCGCTTATGCTTGTAGATGACTGCTCTGCACCATACTGCGAAGTGCTAAAAGGTGACTTATATCTTGCTTTAAATAACGAAGAAAAAGCATTTGAATATGTAAAAAATAAAACTGATGACAGGTCAAGGCTTATTAAAGCTAATGTTTATTATAATGATAAAAAATATAAAAGTGCATTAGCTGAGCTTGTAAAAATAAAAAAATCTACACCAGACTCTGAATTTTTACTTATGATGAGCCTTTTTAAAGAAAAACGAGTGCTTGATGCTGAAAGAATAATGAAGAAAAATAAAGATGATATTCGTATATTCTCTAACGGTATTCAGCAGTTAATATTAGCAGGGGAAGGCAGAAAAGCTCTTGCTTATATGGAAGGATTAAAAGATTTATCTCCAGAATTTAAGCTGGAAAGAGCAAAACTTCTAGCAGCATATAACAAAACAAAAGAAGCAAAGGCAGATTATAACTCACTGATTATATCAGGCAACTATTTATATGAATCATTAAGCGGGCTTTTTGAGATAGCTAAAAAAGAGAAAAAAGGCAAAGCTTTTATAGATGAAAAATTAAGCTATATAGAAAAAAGCAGCGAGTTTGAAAATAAAGATATGATTATTTCTGAATTTGCAGCATACTCTTTAGAAGTAAACTCTCCAAATACAGCTATTGGCTATGTAAACTTTTTTATGGATAATTATCCGCAGTCTAAATATTATCCAGATGTGCTTGAAACAAGAGCAAAACTTTTCCGCTTAACTGGCAGATATGATAACTGTGTGGCTGATGCTGATAAAATCATATCAAAAGGCGGCGCAGCAGCAGAAGATGCTTTATTTATGAAAGCAGAGTGTATGGAAAATATTGATAAAAATAAGGCTATGGATATATATAAAGAAGTGGCAAAAACAAGCAAGCGGTTTTCAAAACCAGCTTACAGCAGAGTGGCAGGAATGAGCAACAGTGCAGAAGATGTTCTTTGGGCATCAGAGCAGTTAAAGAAAAACTCTCCAAATCTCTGGCAGGCTGGATATTTAAGGTTTATTGATTTATCAGATAAAAAAGATTTTGATAAACATGCAGCATATATTGAAGAAATGGCAAAAACTTCTACACCTGCAGTTCGTTCTGCATCATTATGGCGTATTGGAAAAAACCAGTTTGAAAATGGGAAAGTGGAAGATGCGGCAGTGAGCTTTATGAAAGGTTATTACCTTTTCCCAGAAGAAAAATATGCAGCAGAGAACTTAATTGGTGCAAAAGCATCTTATACAAAAAGAAAAATGCAAAAAGAATTAGCAGTTGTAGAAAATATGTTAAAAGAATATAACATAAAAAATGAAAAATCTACTTCAAATCAAAAAGTGAATATTAGTAGAAAAAATAATAAATAATTTAGGAGGACAAGATGTGGGAATTAATACAGAAAGGTGGTATAGTAATGTATCCCATCATATTACTTTCTGTTATAGCTTTAGCTGTATTTTTAGAAAGGCTTATAAGCCTGCGTAAAGAAAAATATGTGCCTAAAGCATTTTATGAACAGCTTGTTAGTCTTTTAAAAAAGAGAAATATAAATGAAGCAGTAGAAGTTTGCAAAGCTAATAAATCAGCACTTGCAAGAATATCTGAAACTATTATTACTAATACAGATTTACCATTATCAAGGCTTTTAGAAGTGGCAGAAGAATCTGGCAGAAGTGAAGCATCAAAGTTAGATAAATTTTTACCATCATTACAGACTATTGTTGCTATTGCTCCATTACTTGGTCTTTTAGGAACAGTTTTAGGTATGATTAAAATATTTGATGTAATTGCACTGCAGGGCACAGGAAGTGCTGAGGCTTTATCATCTGGTATTGCAGAAGCGCTTCTTACAACTGCTGCTGGTCTTGTGGTTGCTATTCCTGCCCAGATATTTTATTTTATTGCAAAAGCAAGGGCAGATGCAATAGGGGCTGCTTTAGAAAAAGCATCATCAGATGTGATGAACCTGCTTTTTAAAGAAGATGAAAAATAATATTTAGGTTAGCATATGCGTTTTCGTAATGAAAAGAAAGATACAAATATTATGATAAATATTACATCATTAATTGATGTAGTATTTATTCTGCTTATATTTTTTGCAGTAACTACATCATTTGTTACCCCGTCATCTATTAAAGTAGATTTACCTAAGGCAAAAGGCGAAGCGGTAGAAGAAAAGAAAAATATCCGTATAGCTGTTGACAGCAAAGGTGCATTATTTTTAGATGGTGAAGCAGTAAAAGATGAAGAGCTTGAAAGCAGGCTGAAAGTGTTAAAAGATGTAAACCCAGAAGCGCTTATTGTTATAGAGGCAGATGAAAAATCACTGCATGGCAAAGTAGTATTTGTAATAGATAAAGCAAAAAGTGCAGATTATACAAGGTTTGCAATAGCTACTGAGGAAGCAAAATAGGCTGTGCGTTTACTTGCTGTTTTATTAGTTGTATCACTTGTAGTTCATTTAGGATTATTTGCAATTCCTTTACCTGAGAAAAAACTGGAGAAAAAGGAAGTAATACCAGTATCTATTGTGGACTATAAAACTTTAGAGCAGAAAAAAGAACAGCCAAAAAAACAGCAGAAACCAAAGCCAAAACCTGTTGAGAAAAAGGCAGAGCCTAAAAAAGATGTGAAAAAAGAGCCACAAAAAGAAGTAAAAAAGGAAACTGCCAGTGTGGAAGCTAAAAAAACAGCTCCAAAACAGCAGGTAGAAAATAAAAAAGTAGAAGAAAAACCATTCCGTCCAAAAGGGGCAGATGACCCGCTTGTTTTACCAGATATCAATGTTCCACTTACGCCAAATGAAACTATGCCGGAAATTGCTGTGCCTGATGTACCAAAACCAAATATTGATGTGCCATTAGAATCTGCAGAAAATCAAAAAAATATAGATATTTCAAAAGAGCTTTCATCTTTAAGTGAAGCTCAGAAAGAAATGCAGGCAGCAGATAATAATATTACAAGTGATGTACAGAAAGAAACAGCAAAGGCAGAAGAAGCAGTAAAAGGCAATATTTATAATTTTGATATAGCACCAACAGGCAATAGAAAAGTTGTTTATCTTCCACCAGACCCTGTTTTTGCCCTTGCAAACGATACAAAAGTTACTGTTCGCTTTAGTATTGATAAGGCAGGAAATACTTATAATATAATATTTATTACACGCAGTTCTACAGATGTGGAAAAATTAGCTTCTGACTATGTAAGCCGCATGAAATTTGATGCAATTATTGAAAACAGGGAAGATTTTGCTCAAATTACAATGCAGTTTAAAGTTCAAAAATAAAATATATATTAATTTCCTATTATATTTATTTTCCTGCTTAACCCCCATTTTTTTATAATAATACTAATAACTATATAATAATTAAAATAAAATATTTACTAGAATTAAAAATAGAGCTTAAAAATAAGTATAT
>CALVEY010000061.1 GCA_944326705.1 uncultured Mucispirillum sp. | reverse complement strand
ATCAGCATCTATGCAGGTAATGGCAATGTTGCAAAAGTAACACTTGAAGGCAGCGATACAATAGCAGATTTAGAAAGTAAATTAACTTCTGCGTTAATTGACCAGCTTGGTATGGGTGCTGACACTACAAACACAAGTGCGACAACAATTAACAATAACCTTGTAAAATATGTAGAAACTGCAGGAAACGGCGATAGAGCTGTTCAAGGTACATTTGTAATTCAAGGAGCAGTATTAGGTAAAGATTCTAACCTGACATTTGTAGGTGATGAAGGCGTACTTAATGGTTTAGGTGTTACTCAAATTCAAGAAGCAAGCGACTCTGCATTAAGTGTAAGAGTACAGGATGCCCACACTGGTGAATTTATCGGTGAAGATACAGTAACAGACGGCAGACTTCGTAATGTTATCCAAGGTGTTGACCTTGATATTATTCCATCTTCAGCTGCTAATATATCATTTGATACAGCAAGCAATACTATGAAATTCTTAGCAAAAGGTGAACCTGAAGTTGCATATCTCCACATTAAAGATAACGCAACAGTAGCAGCAATCGGTGCAAACGAAGGCCAAACATTAGATATTTCTATTGGCAGACTTGATACTAAATCTATGGGAATAGATGGCGTAAATGTTGCAACTTTTGATGATGCACAAAGCTCTATCACAAAACTTGATATGGCTCTTGAACAAATTTCAAAAGCAAGAGCAACAGCTGGTGCTCAAATGAACAGGCTGGAATACACAATCAGCAACTTAAATACAACTAGAGAAAACATGGTAGCAGCAGAAAGCCGTATCCGTGACTTAGACATAGCTCAGGCATCAAGCGATATGGCTGCACAACAGGTATTAATGCAGTCAGCTACTGCAATGCTTGCGCAGGCTAACCAAATCCCAAGCTATGCAATGCAGTTATTAGGTTAATATAAATAGAGGGTATGGCTTTAAAGCCAGCCCTCCACTAGACCTGTATGTAAAACATAGGGATAAGTTTTTAATGCGCAAAAAGGCAGGTGATTTATGGGTAATATATTTAAAGTGTCATCTATTGATACACAGTTACGCGATACACCAGATAATCCCGTGCCCCATAACAAAAAAGAAATGGAGCGAACTAAAAATGACAGCAATGCCAGTTTTAGTGATATTTATGAAATAAGGCAGCAGTGCTTAAATTTTAATAGAGCATGCTTAATGAGCAAAACTGAAAGTATTGCATCCATACGCAAAGAAATGCAGAGTATGGTGCATAATATTATGTTTTCTGGAATGTTTATTGTAAAAGATATATCTTTTAATGAACAGATACAGGCTCGGCAGCTTTTAGACAGCTGACTTATATTCTTTTCATATGCGTCCTTCTACTTAAAAAGTAGGTAAAGCTTCACTAATTACATGTGGGGCATTATAAATTATTAAACTGCTCTTGTGAAAACAAGGGCAGTTTTTTTATAAAGTAATTGAACATCAGTATTTTATATGATATAATAAAAAAATTATAAAAGTATTTATTATTTATAAAAAGTATAGTATTATATATAAGCATAATGGGGTGTATTATGAAAACATATTCAGACCTTATCCAGCTGCTTCAATCAAAAGGGTTCTCAGCAGAAGAAGCAGAAAGTTTTGTAAAAATTGAAAAAAATATGAAAGGTGCATCAGGAGCAGATAATTCTGCAGAATGTGGTGATGATGTTTATTCTTTTTATGAAAGCCGCTCAATGCTTGAAATAGACCCTACAAAAGCCTGGTAAGTTATATAAACTGCAAGGTATAAAAATATTCAGTATTATTTAAGCAGATAATACCGTCTTGGTAGTAAAACTTAAATTATTAGTTATATTCTTTTTTTAATTCATATTTTCTTATAATAATCTAATATTATTCTTATGCAATCTGCTTGTAAAACTTATTTTTTTATGCTAGATTTAATATTATTCAGTAACACTATGTATTTATATATAATTTAATATATTTTTATAGTTTTAATTATAAATAAGCTTATAAAAAGGCTTAAAAAAGAGGTGTTATATGAAGAAAATATTTTATGCAGCATTAATGGTTTTACTGCTTACAGGGTTATTTGCATGTAAGAGTAATAACCAGACATCAAAAGAGGCTGATATGAGCAATGGAAACTTAGAAAAAATTATTATCGCCCACAGGGGAGCAAGCGGGTATCTTCCAGAGCATACTCTTGCATCAAAAGCATTGGCTTATCAAATGGGTGTGCCATTTTTAGAGCAGGATTTAGCCATGACAAAAGATAATCATCTTGTAGTGATTCATGACCATTTTCTTGACAGAGTTACAGATGTGGCAGATAAATTCCCAGGCAGAACAAGGGCTGACGGCAGATATTATGTTATAGATTTTACTCTTGATGAAATAAAAAGCTTAAATTTTATGGAAGGTTTCACTGTAAAAGACGGTGAGCGTGTGCAGGATTATCCAGGCAGATTTCCAATAGGTAAATCAACTTTTGAAATACATACATTTGAAGAAGAAATAGAATTTATTCAAGGCTTAAATAAAACACTTGGCAAAGATACAGGCTTATATGTTGAAACAAAAGCACCATGGTTTCATAAACAGGAAGGCAAAGATATTTCTAAAGCAACATTAGAAGTATTAAAAAAATACGGCTATACCACAAAAGACAGCAATGTTTACTTCCAAACATTTGATTTCCCTGATTTAGTATATGTGAAAGAAAAATTAATGCCGGAAATGGGCATGGACTTAAAAACAGTTATGCTTTTTGCAGAAAACTCTTGGAATGAAACTTATGAACAGCAGGATGACGGCTCATGGGTGCCATTTGATTTTGATAAACTTAGAACGCATGAAGGTATGGCTCTTGTGGCTAAATATGCAGATGGAGCAGGTCCAAGTAATGATATGGTTATTGACGGGGCAGCCTCTAAAAAAGGAAATATAGTTATAACTGATTTTGTAAAACTTGCCCATGATAATAATATGGTCGTTCACCCATATACTGTTAGAAAAGATAAACTGCCTGCTTATGTGGATAATGTAGATGAACTTTATGAAGCAATCTTATATCAGGCAGGAGCTGACGGCTTGTTTACAGATTTCCCAGATTTAGGACTTAATTTTGTAAAAAACCATAAATAGTTGTAATAAAATATAAATCTTATACAGGCAGATAAATCATCTGCCTGTTTTTTTGTTGTGAAATTATATAATAAAAATGATAGCCTTTGATAAATATTTTTCTATTAATTAATCTACTAATGACATAATAAAGATATTAATCATACTGTACTATATATCTTATTGTATTAATTCATATTTATATAAGTAATTTTATAATGTATATTTAGTAAACTAGATAAAATTTATTGCTATTTTTTATTTGTTATGTATAATTAATGTTAATAATGAATAATGGTGACTTTAGTGGAACGAAACAGTATAGTAACACAAATAATGAATTGTAATGAAAAGATATGTGCTAAGTTCAATTTACTTAAGAATGATGGATATAATGTTGATACAAATGATATTTATTCAGATATATTAATTTATTTAAGACCATTAGTTGAAAGTGTCATATCATTCTTAGTTAGAGATAAAGATGAACTAGTTAAATATGAAGATATTCAATTTAGTATAAATAAATTAAGACAAGAAAATAAGCATAAATCTATTATTCATTTTCATTCTCTACTTCAAGCTTCTACATCACATTATGTGTTATTAGATTATTCAGAAAGATTATTATTAAAATATCTCAAGTATTTATTAGATATAAAGAATATTATGAACAACGAGGGATATAAAATCTTAGAATGTTTGGATAATTTTCAAATACAATATGATCCAGATTATGAAGTATATTATAAAGCAATTATTAAGAAGATTAGATTAATAAAAAGTAATAGAAGTATAACTCCATATCACTATAAACAAAGATTTTATGTACTTAAATCCGTATCAATCTTTATGTATGGTAAAATATATTATGAGTTATCTGTTAATATAGCAACAGATAATCAAAGTAAATTTACCCGTATGATTGTTTTTAGTGATATTGATATACCAAGTAATTATGCAGTTGAGTTGAATATATATACTACTAGTATAACTTGTTTTGGTAGCTCTATGCCAATTTTTATTGTTAAGGATTATAGTATTTCAATAAGGCCATGTGAATTATATAATTATGCTAAAATATTTGGGTTAGATATTTCTATAAAAAGAAACCATAAAGAATATAGTATTATAATGAATTTTCTACAACAAAATAATACTAATTTTTTGGATATAATAGAACATCAAGATTTATACAATAAGTTTATAAATTTTTTAAGTAAAATTGATAGTAAATTTAAAATAGTTATTGAAAAAAGTTATGATATTATATCTAAGAATTTAAATGGTTCAAATATTTTGAGATATATGATTTTTAAAATGAATAATCTAGTCATAAAAAATCAATTCAATAGTAATGCTAATAGTTTCTTGTCTAATTTATATATAGATTATGGTTGTATTCCTTTTGATAAGCAACCTATTTGTACATCATTAAAAAATCATAATCCCTTACTATATGATTTATTAGAATGTATAGATACAAGTGATAAAGATCATGAATTTCTTGCAAGATATATTAGAACAAATACTGAAGAGTATGGTCATATTTTTACTTCGTTAGACGATTTAAAGAAATATAGTGATATAGATACTTTAATTACTAGATATAATAATTTTATATATAGACCAAAACATACAAATAGAATGATAGAAAAATTTCATAAATATTTATATATAAAAGAATACATATATAATTTTAATAATGTTATAAAATTAATTAATGAAAAAGTATATGATATATATAATGAACATAATACATATTTTAACAATTGGATTCAGGATAATGATATAGATAGTGATGAGAAGAAAAAAATATTAGAAAATATATTTATAACTTCAAAAATTGGAATTATTTATGGTGCTGCAGGAACAGGTAAAACTACTTTCATAACATACTTGGCAGAAATATATGATGAAAAAGATAAGATATTTGTAGCTAATACAAATACTGCAGTAGAAAATTTAAAAAGGCGTATATCTTGTAATAATTCATCTTTTTATACTGTTGCATCATTAAAAAATAAACAACATAAATGTTTTTTATTAGTCATTGATGAATGTAGTACAATCAGTAATAGTGATATATTAAGACTGTTATCAAATATTGAATATGAAGTCGCAATATTTGTAGGAGATATTTTTCAAATACAATCAATCCGTTTTGGTAATTGGTTTAAATATTTGAATGAATTTATTGATAATAAATTAGTTATTTATGAATTAAAAGCCCAGTATCGAACTAAAAATAATGAATTAAAAGAATTTTGGGATGCAGTTAGAAATAAACCTGATAAAATTAAGGAATTTATTGCATCTCGTGGATATACAGAACCACTAAATTTATCAATTTTTGATACAATTGATGATGATCAAATTCTTTTATGTTTTAATTATGACGGTTTATATGGAATTAATAATGTTAATATCTTATTACAATCAAAAAATAAAAATCCTAAAGAAACTTCTTTGGGGATATATAAATTTAAGGTTGGTGACCCAGTAATTTTTAATGATTCATCACGCTTTAAATCATTAATTCATAATAATACAAAAGGTATTATTCTTGATATTTTAGAGAACAATGATATTGTTACTTTTTATGTGAAAATATTTTTAAATATCGACACCAATAATGCTAAACAATATGGTGTTCAAGTTATAGAAAAACAAGATGATTACACTATTATTAGTTTTGAAATAGAAAAAAATATAGATACAGATATTGAATTTGATAGTGACAATAAAGCATTAATACCATTTCAGTTGGCTTATGCTACGTCTATTCATAAAGCACAAGGTTTAGAATATTCATCAGTAAAGATAGTTGTTACAGATGTTATCGATGAATTTATAACTCATGATATATTTTATACAGCTGTCACAAGAAGTAAAAATAAGTTAAAAATATATTGGTCAGCACAAACAGAAGAACATATACTAAGTTCTTTTATAAATAATCAACAAGATAATGATAAAAAGGTTTTGAAAGGTTTTTTTAAAAAACAGAACAATAGTGAAACTATTTAATTTTTTACTATAATTACAATTCAATACTAATAAGATGGGATATATCTGTAGATGTG
>CALVEY010000060.1 GCA_944326705.1 uncultured Mucispirillum sp. | reverse complement strand
GCCATATTAATATATTATAATTTTTAAGCTTTATTTTTAACTCTAGTAAATATTTTATTTTAATTATTATATAGTTAAGTATTATTATAAAAAAATGGGGGTGAAGCAGATTTTTTTACTTACTCTAATTTGTTTCAATCAGCATATCTTTTTGCCTTTATTTTTAATGTAAAATAAATATGAAGAAAGTATGTAAATAAAAAGTTTATGTATTGAAGAATTTTTATAATTTAAATAAGATAATTTTGGTATAAAAAAGAAATATGAGGTATGAAATGAATACAGTTACATTTAAAGGAAATCTTTTACATTTAGAAGGCAAAATGCCTGCGCTTAATTCTAAAATCAAAGATTTTTCATTACTTGCTAATGATTTATCTGCTAAAACCCAAAAAGATTATGAAGGCAAAGTATTAGTAATAGTTGCTGTTCCATCTCTTGATACTGGTGTATGCGATATGGAAGTAAGAAAATTCAATGAAAAAGCAGCATCTTTATCTGATGATGTTAGAATAGTTGCAGTTAGTTTAGACCTTCCTTTTGCTCAAGGCAGATGGTGCGGTGCAGCTGGTGTGAAAAATGTTGAAACTTTATCAGACCATTACAGCGCTGAATTTGGCAAAAATTATGGTATATTAATAAAAGAATTAAGGCTTTTAGCTAGAAGCATATTTGTTTATGATAAAAATGGCACATTAATCTATTCTGAGCTTGTTCCAGAAGTAACTAATGAGCCAAACTATGATGCAGCATTAGAAGCTGTTCAAAAAGCATTATAATTTAGAAATCAATTAATTTATTACACATACTAAGGGCAGTTAAAAGCTGCCCTTTTTTTATTAACTCTTTAGAGAGTTGAGCGTAGCGAAACCAAAAACTACTGGCTATGCCAGTAGATGACAAAATCTTATAGAAAAAAATCTCCTATATAGTAAGATGAATTGTTCAAGTCACATCAAACTATAATAACAAGGAGATTTTATGTCACATAGTTTATCACATAGTAAATGGTTATGCAAGTATCACATAATCTTTACCCCAAAGTATAGAAGGAAAATAATATATAACAAATATCGAGAGAGTATTCGAGATATTATAAAAAGTTTATGTTGCTATAAAGGCATAGAAATATTAGAAGGTCATTTAATGCCAGACCATGTTCATTTACTACTATCAATTCCCCCAAAGTATAGTGTATCAAGTGTAATGGGCTATTTAAAAGGTAAGAGTTCGTTAATGATATTTGAGCGTCATGCCAATTTAAAATATCAATTTGGTAACCGTCATTTTTGGTCAATAGGATATTATGTAAGTACAGTTGGGTTAAATGAAGCAACAATAAGAAAATATATACAAGACCAAGAAAAAGAAGATATCTTACATGATAAGTTAGGAATAAAAGAATATGATGACCCTTTTAAAGGGTAGCTAGTAAAATAATATCACTGTTAGTGATGAAATAGTATTAACTGCGATGTGACTTGAACAAGTCAGCACCTTTAGATGCTGCAGGTGATAGAGGCTTATAGCCGAAGAGCAAACTACCTGTTTAACGGGTAGTTTTGATTAATTTTGGTACTTTTTTGAATATATTTTATTTTTTTGTTTTATTTTAAAACTTTTTTATGATAAAAAAAGTCATTTCCTATTATATAAAAATAAAAGGGTAAAGATGAAATACTTATATAGCGGCTTAATAATACTTTTACTTTCCGGCTGTGTTCATACAATGACTGATGAGGAAATTAAATCATCATACAATCTGCCTGATAATTTTAGAAACACATCATATATTGATGATTTAAACAGCGGCAAAGTTACATTAGCTTATAAAGACCCTGTTGCAGAAATAAAGTCTATGCTGCCAGATAACAGCTTTATTTCTATTTTAGATACAGCATCGCATGAAAACCCTGATTTACTGATACTGCTTTCTAAAATAAAGCAGGCGCGCTATCAGTTAAAAAGTGCAACAGGTGCTATTATTCCACAAGTATCTGGCTCTCTTGATTATTCTTACGGGGACAGCAGTGACGGCTTAAACGGCAGCCTTACTTTATCATGGGAGGCAGATATATATGGCAGGCTGGACGCACTGCGTAAATCTAAAAAAGAATTAATTAAGTATGCAGAAGAAAATTATGTAAATGGTCAGGTTACAATGGCTGCAGATACTGCAACGTATTATTTTTCCATTAGAAAAGCAGCTGCACAGGCATTTTTTGCAAACAAAATGCTTGAAAACTATAAAATGATACTTGATATTTATACGCAAATGCGCAGTGCAGGTCTTGTAGATGAATCAGAATATATTGAAACAACTATGGATTATTTAAACGGTCAAAATAATGTGCAGCAATATCAGCTTGAAGTAAAGCAGAATAAAAATGCACTTTATGCTCTTATTAATAATAAGGATATAAATATAACTACTGATATGGTTTATGATACAGCCTTTGCACCAGCTATTCCAAAAATCAATGATATACCAGCAGAAGTTATATTAAACAGACCAGATGTAAGGGCATCAGTATATACATTAAACAGTGAGCTTTATAACCATTATAATAAAAAAATGTCACTGCTTCCAAGTCTTTCCATTAAAGGTAATATCGGGCAGCTGCTTGCATCATCTACTGGTATTGGTGATTTAGTATGGCAGATAGGTATGTCACTTGCTGCACCAATATTAAACAGGCAGGAATTATATGCTCAGCTTAAAATTCAGGAAGAAACTGTAAAACAGGCAGAACTTACTCTGCAGAAATCAATAAATACAGCAGTAAGCGATATAGAAAATACAAGTTTTGCTATGTCATCATCTAATAAATCATACAGTAATACAAAAGATATTTTAGAAAATGCAAAAATATCTATGGATATATTAGAATCACGCTGGAAAGCAGGGCTGATAGATGATGTGGAATATTTAAAAGCGCAAAATGATTTTTTTAATACATATATATCATTTTATTCTGCATGGTATGAAAATATATCATCATCAATAAAGCTTTATAAAGCCTTTGGTGGCAGTTTTTCACCAAATCAGTTGCAGGGAGATTTATAATGATTAATACAGAAGAAATGTATAAAACACTTCGTCCTAAAAGAACTAAAAAGTCTATTATTATTACTTTACTGATTATTGTTTTAATAATATCTGCTATTTTATATTATATATTCAGAGATAAAGGTCCTGCATATATATACACTACAGAAAAACCACATACTGGCAGTGTTGCTTCACTTGTAAGTGCAACAGGTACAATCTCTGCTACTAATGAAGTATTAATAGGCAGTCAGGTTTCTGGTACTATTTCTGCAGTATTTGTAGAAGAAAATGATGCAGTAAAAAAAGGCGATATTTTAGCGATTATTAACCCAGATACTATAAACCAGACTATTGCACGCTACGAAGCTCAGCTTAATTCTGCTAAAGCTACACTTAATTCATCAAAAGTGCAGTATAATAATAAAAAGTTAAATTATGACAGACTAAAGCATGTATATGAAGTAACAGGTGGCAAATCACCATCTAAAACAGAGCTGGATAATGCAAAAATGGAGCTTGATACTGCTAAAGCTGATATATTAGTTAAAGAAGCATCTATTATAGAAGTGGAAACAAACTTAAACAGTGCAAAAATTGATTTAAAAAACTCAATTATTACAAGCCCTATTGACGGTGTTGTTTTAACAAGAAGTATTGATGCAGGTCAGACTGTTGCAGCATCATTTTCTACCCCAGAACTTTTTGTAATAGCAGAAAATCTAGAGAAAATGAAGCTGGTAGTAAATGTATCAGAAGCAGATGTGGGTAAAGTGTCAGAAAATCAAAAAGTCCGCTTTACTGTAGATACTTTTCCAGATGATGAGTTTGTATCAACAATATACAGGGTAAATAAAGGCTCTACAGAATCAGAAGATAATATAGTAAGCTATGAAACAACAATATATATAGATAACAAAGATTTAAAACTTCGCTCTGGTATGAGTGCAACAGCAGATATTGAAACAGATGCGGCAGAAAATGCTGTACTTATACCTGTTGCAGCACTGTTTTTCCAGCCAATAGTAGAAGATAAGTCAGAATCTGGTAAAAGACCTGCCATGCTGCAGGGTCCACCAGGAAGAAGACCACGAGCAGCCAGAGAAGTAAGTACCGATATATCAAAAAATGCTACCATTTATGTGCTTGTAAATGGAAAACCAGAGCTTAGGCATATAGTGACAGGCGTAAGCGATGGTAAAAATATACAGGTTATTGAAGGCATCAGCAGTGAAGATAATATTATAACAAGTATGAAAAGAAGAATATGAGCGATTTTATTAAGTTAAGAAATATTGTAAAAGTGTATGGCAGCGGCGAAAATTCATTCCTTGCACTAAAAGGTATCGATTTAGATATTGATGAAGGAGAGTTTGTTGCACTTATGGGACCATCAGGCAGCGGCAAGTCTACTATGGCAAATATTTTAGGCTGCCTTGATAAAGCCACAAAAGGCTCATATATGTTTAATGGAGTAGATGTATTTTCTCTTAACAGGAATGAAACTGCACTTTTACGAAGAAACTATATTGGATTTATTTTTCAGGGCTTTAATCTGCTAGCAAGAACAACAGCATTAGAAAATGTGGAGCTTCCATTATTATATAGAGGCATGCCTAAAAAACAAAGGCGGGAAAAAGCAAGGCAGGCTCTTGAAATGGTAGGGCTTTTAGAATGGGAAAAACATACCAGTGCTCAGCTTTCAGGCGGTCAGCAGCAGCGTGTAGCTATTGCAAGAGCTATTGCATCAAACCCATTATTTCTGCTGGCAGATGAACCGACTGGAAACTTAGATACAAAACGAAGTGTTGAGATTATGGAAATACTTTCTAATTTAAATAAACAGTTAGGGATTACAATATTAATGGTTACCCATGAGCCAGATATGGCGCAGTATGCTTCAAGAGAAGTGCATTTTAGAGATGGAGAAATAAATACAGCGGAGGCAGTTTTAAGATGATATTTAATGCTGTATTTTTAGCTTTAAGGCAGATAAGCAGAAACTATTTAAGAGCATTTTTAACTATGCTTGGTGTTATTATTGGCGTTGGTGCTGTTATTATTATGATAAATTTAGGCAACGGCACACAGGCTATGATTAAAGAAGCTATTGAAAGCTTAGGCAGTAACCTTTTAATGATACATGCGCCGCCCCACTTAAACCCAAGCGGCACAACAAGAAGCCGTTATTTTACTATGAAAGAAGTAGAAACGATTGAAGACAGAGTGCCAGGCATTAAGGCGATTGCCCCAACTAATGCAAGCACAGTGGTTGCAAAATATACTAATAAAAATGTTCAGACTTCTGTATCAGGTGTAACAGATGGTTATTTTACTGCAGTTGACTGGAAAATTGCAGAGGGCAGAAATTTTGAAAATAAAGAATATGTTGCAGGTACAAATACATGTGTTATTGGAGAAAGTGTCCGTAAAAATCTGCTTGGCAATACTCCAGCTGTAGGCAGCAGATTAAAAGTAGGCTCTGTGGTATGTGATGTTGTTGGTGTTTTAGAAAGTAAAGGACAGGGCGGCAGAGGAAACGACCAGGATGATGTTATTTTAATGCCGCTTAAAGCATTCCAAAGAAGTATAAGTCCAAGTGATTCTATATATAATATTAAAACTATAATGGTTGCTTTAAATGATGATGTTGATTATAAAGTAGCATCGGAGCAGATTGCTGTAATATTAAGACATATGCGTAATATTTCAGATAAATCAAAAGATACTTTTGAAATACAAAGCACAAAAGAGATACAGCAGACAGTAGAAAAATCTATTGGCAGTATGACAGTCTTTATTGGAGCAGTGGCAGGAGTCAGCCTGCTTGTTGGCGGTATCGGTATTATGAATATTATGCTGGTATCTGTTACAGAAAGGACAAGAGAGATAGGCACACGGCTTGCAATTGGTGCATTAGAAAAAGAAGTGCTTTTACAGTTTTTAGTAGAAAGTGCCACAATTAGTGCAGTTGGCGGGTTAATAGGTGTAATATTTGGCTTTTTTATGACACTGCTGCTTTCAGCAAAACTACATATTCCATTTACCTTTGATGTGAAGATTGCAACAATATCTTTTGTATTTTCTGGGCTTATAGGTATTATTTTTGGATACCTGCCTGCAAGAAAAGCATCACGATTAAACCCAATAGATGCACTGCATCATGAATAATAAAAAGAGCAGGTTTATTCCTGCTCTTAGACTGTCAAAAAATTATTGATTATTTTAAACTTATAATAAGAAATATTATCTGCTTCTATTTATTCCACTAATTTTTTCCTGCATTTTCACTGCTTAACCCCCATTTTTTTACAATAATACTAATAACTATATAATAATTAAAATAAAATATTTACTAGAATTAAA
>CALVEY010000059.1 GCA_944326705.1 uncultured Mucispirillum sp. | reverse complement strand
CATAAATAATAATTACTAAGTTTATTATAAATTAGCATTTTTAATCATAGTTTTTAAAAAATGGGGGTGAAGCAGTAAAAAAATAACTTGAAAGATAAATAAAACAGTTATATTATTTTTATACTATAAATTATTATAAGTAATAAGAAGAGAAAAAATGCTTAAAAAATTTTTAAAACAAATATCTTTTACTTCACAGCAGGATTTTGCTGATAATTATGAAGTTCTTGTTCCTGAAAATTTTAATTTTGCCTATGATGTAGTAGACGCATGGGCATTAGAAGAACCAAATAAAAAAGCTATGCTGTGGACAAATGACGAAGGCAAACGGTTTGATTTTACATTTGCTGATTTTAAAAAATTTTCAGATATGACAGCATCTTTTTTTGCCAAACTTGGTATTAAAAAAGGCGATACTGTTATGCTGATACTAAAAAGAAGGTTTGAGTTCTGGTTTTCTATGCTTGGACTGCATAAACTTGGTGCAATAGCAATACCTGCCACACACCTTTTAACTGATAAGGACATTATTTATAGAAATAATGCTGCTGATATTAAAATGATTGTTGCCTGCGGTGATAAGCAGATTATAGAACATGTTAATAAAGCAAAATCTGCCTCTCCTACATTAAAGCATACTGTATCTATTGGTCCTGAAATTCCTGAAGGATGGGAAGATTTTCATAAAGGAATAAATGAAGCGCCAGAGTTTGTGCGCCCTGCTCATGTTAATAATAATGATGATATATCATTAATCTATTTTACATCAGGCACAACAGCTAACCCTAAAATGGCAGCTCATGATTTCTTATATCCACTTGGGCACATTATTACAGGCAAATACTGGCATAACCTTGATGAAAACAGCCTGCATTTAACAATATCTGATACAGGCTGGGGTAAAGCTGTATGGGGTAAACTTTACGGTCAGTGGATAGCAGGAGCTAATATTTTTGTATATGACCATGAAAAATTTACTCCAGCAGAAATATTAAAGGCTATTGAAAAATACAGAATTACATCTTTTTGTGCACCGCCTACTGTTTTCCGCTTTTTAATAAGGGAAGACATTATGAATACAGACCTTTCATCTCTTAAATGGTGCACTATTGCAGGAGAAGCATTAAACCCTGCAGTTTATGATACTTTTTATGAAATGACAGGCATAAAACTAAGAGAAGGATTTGGTCAGACAGAAACAACTTTAACAGTAGTTACTCTGCCATGGGTTGAGCCAAAGCCTGGTTCTATGGGGCTTCCTAACCCGCAGTATGATGTAGACATTATTACAAGTGACGGCAGAAGTGCAGATGTTGGTGAACATGGCCAGATTATTATAAGGACAGATAAAAAGAAACCTTTAGGGCTTTTTAAAGAATATTATAAAGATAAAGAAAAAACAGAAGCTGTGTGGAATAATAATATTTATCATACTGGCGATATTGCATGGCGTGATAAAGACGGTTATTTCTGGTTTGTAGGCAGAGCTGATGATATTATAAAAAGTTCAGGTTACAGAATAAGCCCTTTTGAAGTAGAAAGCGTATTAATGACACATAATGCAATTGTAGAATGTGCTGTTACTGGTGCACCTGATGAATTAAGGGGGCAGGTAATAAAAGCAACAGTTGTGCTTGCTGATGAATATAAAAACTGTAATCATGAAGAAATGGTAAAAGATATTCAAGATTATGTGAAAAAGACTACTGCTCCTTATAAATATCCGCGTATTGTAGAAATAGTTGATAAACTGCCAAAAACTATAAGTGGTAAAATCAGGCGTGTAGAAATCAGAGAAAAAGATAATTAAAATATACGGCGAATTTTTTTCGCCGTTTTTTATATGTAAAATAATCGCTTTTTTAAAATTTTTAAAACAGCTGGAGTATAAAAATATGTTATCAAAAAATAACCTTTTAAATACAATTTTAAATAATAATATTGATTTCCTTGAAAAAAATGACCAGATTTCCAAAAATATAATAATAGAAAGTATAAACAACGGAACTATGGTGCTGCTTGGAAATATTAACCATAAAAATGTAAAGCCAGTATTAATTGGCCAGCCTGCTAAAGTAAAAGTAAACGCTAATATAGGCACTTCGCCCCTTATATGCTCACATAAAGAAGAAATGGAAAAACTGCAGATTTTAGAAAAGGCAGGGGCAGATACTTATATGGATTTATCAATAGGCGGTGATTTAGATGCAATTAGAAAAGATATGATAAATTCATCAAGCCTGCCAATAGGCACTGTGCCGCTGTATGCAGCAGCAAAACATAATGCTGATAAAGGCAGAACAATAGAACAGCTTGATTTTGAAGAAGTTTTTGATGAAATAGAAAAGCAGGCAGAAATGGGTGTAGATTTTATGACTATCCATACAGGTATTACTCGTGAAGCTGCTGCTTATGCTGAAAAAAACAGAATACTTGGCGTTGTTTCCCGTGGCGGCTCAATGATTAGCAGGTGGATTTTAAAAAATAACAAGGAAAACCCACTTTTTACAGAGTTTGACAGGATAGTTAAGATTGCTGCAAAACACAATGTTACTTTATCACTTGGCGACAGCCTGCGTCCTGGAGCATGTGCTGATGCTGGTGATTATCCACAGATAAGTGAAGTATCTCATCTAGGTATACAGGCAAAATATGCCTTTGAAAATGGTGTGCAGGTAATGATAGAAGGTCCTGGACATGTAAGCCTTGATGAAGTAGAAAGTCAGATAAAAACTATAAAAAAATTAACCTATAACGCTCCACTTTATATTTTAGGGCCGCTGGTTATTGATAACAGCCCAGGTTATGACCATATATCTGGAGCAATAGGTGCAGCTGCGGCAGTTATGGCAGGGGCAGATTTCCTATGCTATTTAACACCTGCAGAACACTTAACTCTGCCAAATAAAGAAGATGTATATAATGGAGTTATGGCGTCTAAAATTGCAGCTATGGCAGGCGATACTGCACTTAAAAGAAAATATGCTCTTGATATGCAGAATAATATGTCTAAAATGCGCCAGAAACTTGACTGGCAGGGAATGAAAGAATATGCACTTGATAAAGATATTATAGATAAAAGACGAGAAAGTCATAAAGATAAGGCAGAATGTGCTATGTGCGGAGAATTCTGCTCTGTAAAGCTGCAGCATAATAATTAAAAATTTTTTATAAGCCTGATATAATTTAAAAGATTGTATCAGGCTTTTATTTTTCTATAATCTAATATCTTGAACCAGCTGTATATAATATCACTATAAATTTATTATTTAAATTTATATCTATATTTATCACTATATAAATAGAAAACATTTAAAAATAATATGATATGCAGATATAGTTGTAATTTATACAGGGGTTAATGAAGATATAAAACAGCCTTCCATAAGGAAGGCTTAATTTTATGCCCGAGGCCGGAATCGAACCGGCACAGGTGAAATACCCGAGGGATTTTAAGTCCCTTGCGTCTACCAATTCCGCCACTCGGGCGGGCATTTACTCTCTTTAAGAGATTTATATAAAACACGATTTTCTATATTTTGTCAAGCAGTTTTTTTATATTTCTTTAAAAAAATTAAAAACTATATATATCAATAGTTTATAAAACAACTACTGTCTAAATTTTTCAAAAATGCCTAAATTTACATCATCAAGCACCCACATAGATGTATTATTATCTATTGGCAGGCACATATGCCCTATTAATTCATTATCTTCAAAATTAAAATAGAATATACCGTTTTTATACGCCATATCTTCTATGGTATTTATGCGGACTTCACCACCTGCAAAAATCTGCTCGCTGTAATCTTTAAAAAGCATATTCTTTTTATCAAGCTCATAATATACATGCTGCTTGTCATTAATATTTGCCCATTTACCCCAGCAGTCTAAACCTTTTTCTGTTTTTATATCTATGCCGTGCTGCTCCTGCACATTATCATCAGTAAGCTTATCTGAAATATCTGAGATAATAGCTATATCCTGCTCTTCACATGTATCGTATACTGATAAATCAAATACTGGGTCTTCCTGATGGTTATAAGTATTAATAAATGATGAATAAGCTATACCGCTTGCTAAATCATAAGATTCATTAATTTCAAACTCACCAAGGCGCACATTGATAGTTTTACCGTCCTGCACTTTAACCTGCACTATATATTTTTTATCATTAATAGTGCCTGAAAGCTCAAACTCACCATTTTTATATGCTACTTTATTTACTATAAAAATAACCATCGGGTCAAAAGGCAGCGTTTTTACATGAAAGGAAATAACATCTTTTTCCTGAGATGTATCCATAGACGGAAATAAATGCTGATAACAGTAGCCATATAAAGGATTATACTCCAGTTTATAATACTGCTTATTCCAAAAACCAAGCTGCTCTAAAGCTTTTCGTGGATTTTTTTCTGGTGCCACCATTTTTTCTGATTTACTTTTTACTTCATTCTCACTTAATACAGACTTATTATCTGCACTATAATTTGATGTATCCTGTAAATCTGTTTTGCTGTTATTTTTAGTGCATGCAGCAACCAGCAAAACAAAGATTAATAAAAAAACACTTTTTTTCATTGTAGCCTCTCAAAAAATAAATATAATACATTTTTTGCATTAACTCAATATAATACTGTATATTATAATATATTATTTTACTATATTTTATTATTAAAATAAAAAATATATTCATTAACAAACATTATCTTATTATTACTTTTTACTCTATTATAGATAATTGTTCAGAAAAATATAAATAAAATTATAATAAACTTTATTTTACAGGCATATAAATATCATCTTTAAAATTTTAGTCTTGTTTACTCCTTAATATTACACTTCAAAAATTTATAAGTTACCATTTGCATAATAGTATTTTAACTAATAATACAACTACTGGTAGTACCCCATTTTTTTATAATAATACTAATAACTATATAATAATTAAAATAAAATATTTACTAGAGTTAAAAATAAAGCTTAAAAATTATAATATATTAATATGGCATTATATCCGCTTTTAAATGATGTTCCCCTGTTATTTTATTACCTTTGCGACTTAATTGTATATGAACAATTTTTTCGGAATGATTTGCTGACAGATTGTTTGAGCGATAGCGAGTTGCTGCAGCAATGGAGAAAAAATTGAGAATGTTTATACAATTGGAGCATAAGTAATAAAATAACAAAAAATTTGATATATGAGATTTGCGGCGGTAGGATAGTTTAAAATATACTACAAATACATAAATAATAATTACTAAGTTTATTATAAATCATAATTTTTAATCATAGTTTAAAAAAAATGGGGTACCACCAGTAATACAACTAATATTGCTTTTTATAAAAATAATATATATACTATTATAAGAAATACGGAAGGATTAAAATTAACCATGATAATTTAGATGATAGTTTATAGTTAAAAATAATTGTATTATATGTTTTTTCGCACATTTTGTGCCTGTTTTATAATAAATTTGATATATTAAAATGCTATATAATATAAAACAGCTTATTTATAATTGATTAAAATAAATTTTATATACAGCTGCAATAAATGATATATATTTTAACAAATATTAAAGCGATGTATTTTATTTATAAAAATATATTATAATAATATAAGGAGAAGACTAATGAAAAAAATTTTTTTAGTATTTACAATTATTTTATGCTCTTTTCATTTCAGTTATGCAGCAGAAATTACTGATGCAAAAATTTTACAATATGCGAAAGAGTTTGCCAGTAAATTTCTTGCAATGGAAAAAAATTTCAAATACGAAACACTTGATTGTTCCCAATTATATTATTACAGTAATAATATGACAAAATGTTTCATGTTTAGTGAAGATGGCACTAATTACAAACAGCTGTATACTGCAAAGAATTTTAATGACTTATTTCCTACACTTGACAAACTTTACTTTCAAGATTTGCCAAGCCTAAAAAAGATTCCTGAAAAGACAATGGTATACAGTAATCCACAAGACAGCAAACTATATAAAGCAGTTTTTTTATATATTGATAATATATTATTTGTTGGCACTGTTTTTGATAATAAAGGGTTTTTAGGTCCTGTTTCAATTCTTCGTAAAAATAAAGATGGTGTTATTGAAATGATGATTCCTAGTATGGATATTACACCAAGCAGGTTTGAAAATTAAATTTAGTTGCAAGTCATTTTATAATACAGATTTAAAAACATAACATTTTTTTATTATAAGTATGCGAATGTTATTATAATGTTTCCTCCTATTAATTTAATGGATTTATAATAAATTTTATGTTTATAATAAAATCAGCATAAATAAATTTAATAAAATGTGCTATTTTGTTTTTAATTTGTTTTTAACTGCTTAACCCCCATTTTTTTACAATAATACTAATAACTATATAATAATTAAAATAAAATATTTACTAGAATTAAA
>CALVEY010000058.1 GCA_944326705.1 uncultured Mucispirillum sp. | reverse complement strand
TATATATCTACGAGCAATATATATATAATAATTATTTTTTACTATTACTCATTAATAATCTAGTTATAAATATTTATATCTGTTACACTTATTATCATATTGCATAAGGTGTCATTCTGAGCAAAGCGAAGAATATGATAATATACAAGTTATAGTAAATGCAGTATTTATCACAGCAGCTTTAAATATTAATTTATCAAATAATTAACATATATGACTCATCGCTCCGCTCTGGGATAGTAAAAAATTAATAGCTGCAGAATAGGGCATCGCTTGCTAAGCTAATCAGTCAGTGCAAAAAATGATTGTATTTAGAGTAACTATTGAATCAGCACATAAACACATATTAGTTTGTATATCTAATAAGTTACATCAATTAGAAATAAAAAATTATTGCATAAAATAAGTAGATATATAATAATACTTTTATATATACAGCAGGAGGATATTATGAAAAAAATTTTTGTTTTATTTATAACTTTTTTTGTTTTTAATGCTTATGCCTTTGATGTCAGCTTATTAAAAAATAGTTCTTGTGAAAGAGAACCGCATATATCAGATAATGATGATGAGCAGGGAACATACTATGAGGAGCCTTATGTTTATAATTGTATTATACGCAACAGCAAGACAATTGAAGTATATAAAAATTTTACAGACATAATAACAGATGAATATATTTTTGATTATCGTAATGTACCTGAAGTGCTTTCAAAAGATAACATTACAGCAGCAATGAAAACATTTTTTCCAACATATTCAAATGAACAGTATGGTAAAGAATTTTTATATAATAAGAATTTGTATCCTGTCTATAGGATAAAACTAATAATTAATAATGAAAAAAGTTTTATAGTTGAAATTACCAGAACTAGTGCAATATATAAATATTATGTGGAAGAATTCAATAATATAATAAGTGTCAGGCAGGAAATATATCCAGGTTAATATATATAAATCAAGCTGTATATAATGCAGGTTTGTATATATTAATTACTTTAATACCTGATTATGATATTTTATAAAAAAAAGTAAAGTAAATTGTAAAAATATTTAAAAAATAATATTATAACTATATAATCCATCTCTATGCACCACATAAGTATATCTGCATGTATAGAGCTGGATTTTTATTAAATTTTTATGCAGTCTTTAAAAACTCTTTTAAATAGCTTTAAAATACTATAATATATCTTTATGAGAAAAATATTTTTAGTAATATCCATATTTTTATTATGTAACACTTTATATGCAGCACCTTTACAGTTCAGTGCTGCCCCTGATATTTCATCATATTTAAGTGATGATTTTCAAAATAATATTCTGCCAAAAATTAACCCAGTGGCTGATGCATATTTTAAAAAGGCCGTTAAAAAATATATGCAGATTTATCCATCAGATGGTTTTATATTATATCAGAATAAAATAGATGATAAGCTAAGCATAAAAATTGGTAAAGAGTATTTAGCGCCTAATTCTACACTTTCAATGCAGGTATATTTAATAGAAAATCAAGGCGAGTTTAGCTTTGTGGAAATATTTTTTATAGAATCTACTGGTAAAATAAGCCAGGTATATTCTGTATCTGGGTATGTATACAGCGCCTTATTTGATACAGATAATAAAATTTTTTCATATAAACCACAATGGCTTTACGGCACATTAGCTTTAATTTATCATGATGATTCAGAATATACTGATTATGATATTCTAACAGATAAAAAAAGTGTGCGTCCTGCATCATTAATATTTATTCCTGATAATAAAGAATATTTTTCATCAATAAATAACATAGCAGAATATCCTGCAGTAGATGTAATTAATAAGCAAAATGTGCTTACTTTTTTAATTAAAGACAGGCGGGTATTAGAATATTTTAATAAATATGAAGTAGAGCCCCAGGGCACATTTCAAAAATATCTTGGCGGCGCTGTTACAATGAAAGCATATATTTATGCATATAGTTACAGTATAAGCAGTATGGCAGATGATAAAAAGAAAATAGAAATATTATCTATTCCTGCACTTTTTCAGCTTGAGAATGATAAAGGATATAACAGAAGCTATGCATACCAGAAATCATTTTATAAAAGTTTATCTATAAAAGAAACAAGTGACTATATGCGTGTGCTTGAAAAGCCTAATGGTAAAGAAATCACTGTTATAGAAAAGGTATATTACAGAGCAAGGGATATACTGTATACCCCATGGAATAATGAAACAACTGGCGAAGATTTATGGTATGCAGTAATACTTCCAAAGCTGAATAAAACAGGTTATGTTATAAGCAGTCAGGCAGATGTAACAGAAAAAGGTGCAAGATAATGAGTTATAAGAATATACTAATATTAACAAATGGATATACTGGCAGTAAAGTATTACAGAGATTAAAGCAGTTAAGGCTTACCCCATTTATTGCCACATCAGAACAGACGGATTTAAGAAAGAAGGCAAGCGGGGATATTTTATCTTTTTCAAAAGATTTTCAAGTGTATGAAGTAAATGGTGAAAGTTACAGCAGAGCTAAAGATATACTTCCAAATGCTGATATAATAATATGTATAGACTGGAAAAAAGATTATTTTGAAAATGAAAAGGTATCCTGCCCTGTGTATTACATGCAGCCGTCACTTTTACCAAAATACAGGGGATATGGAGCAGTCAGTGAGCAGTTTATCCGTGGAGTAGTATATTCTGGGGTAACAATATATGAATATAACGGCATAATAGATGGCGGCGATATAATATATCAGCAGGAAATAAAGGTAGAAAATTATTATAAAGTATCTGATTTAATGGACAGGCAGGCAGCACTAACAGCAGAATTTATTGCATCACTATATAAAGGTGAAACATACAGCAGAATAAAGCAGCAGGAAGAATATGCTTTTTACCTTCCAAAAATCAGGAAAAACAGTAAAAAGATTGATTTTAATGCAGATGCCCTTTCGGTGTATAACTTTATAAGGGCTTATACATTTCCTTTCAGCGGTGCAGTATTTTACTTTAAAGGGGAAGAATATAAAATCGTTGATGCAGCACTTGAATCATGGAGTGGAATAGAAGGCAGACCGGGGGAGATTGTATCAGTAAATGATTATGGTATAGTTGCAGCCTGCGGTGAAGGCTCTGTTTTAATTAAAGAAGTAGAGTATAAGGGGCAGGTTATGAAATCATTAATGATAAATATATATGACGGAGAAATACTTATATAATAAAAAGACTGGGAGATATAAATATTTACCAGTCTTTTTTATACCGTTATTTTTTTATAAGTATAAAAACAGCAACATTTGGTTCAAAAGATACCAGCCTGCCGTTTTCTTCTTTAAATGATAAAAGTTTTTTAACATTATCAGGGAAATCATTTAAAAGTTTAATAACCTGCTGGTGCACTGCTTCATCTTTTACTTTATGTATAATATCGTCAATATAAACCACTTCTTTAAAGTTAAGAAAATAGCTGAGCCTTGCTTCATCTTTAATAAAATCAAGAATTTCATTAACTGTATAAAAGCGCCTGTGTTTGCTTAATACTTGAGAAGCAGCAGCATTAACATAGGCATCTTCATCATATACTATTGTTTCAGTAATAACTACCACGCTGCCCTGCTCAATATCTTTAAAAAAATCTTTTAAAAATTCTTTTGGATTATCTTGAATAGATAGTTTATATCTTAAAAGATAAATATTGTTTTTATGGATATGGTAGTTATCAATATACTTATCCACAATCTGCTTGTCTTTGTTAAAAGAACTAAACATACTTTTTCCTCCTTGCTTTTTCTAAAAATGAAAGAGTAACAGCAGATAAATCATCAAACTCCAGTAAAAAAGCATCATGACCGTAGTCAGAATCTATTGTTACACGCTCAACTTTATTATCATACTTTTTCATAATATCATACATTTCATCCATTTGGTAGGCTGGAAATAAAAAATCTGTAGTAAAATCTATTAAAAGAGTATTTGCTTTCAGCCTTTTTAATGCATCTTCGTAAGAGCCGTATCCATAGGATAAGTCAAAAATATCCATAGCTTTTAAAATATATAAGTAGCTGTTTGCATCAAATCTTTCAGTAAATTTATACCCATTATATTTTAAATAGTTTTCCACTTCATAGCTGCTGGAAAAATCAAATATAGAGTCTTGATACCCAAGCCGTCTGCCAAATTTAGCATTAAATGAAGCATCAGAAAGGTAAGTAATATGGCCAGCCATTCTTGCGATTGCAAGTCCGTCTTTTGGTGTTGTTTTGCCGTAATAATTACCTTCCTGCCAGTTAGGGTCTTTTGTAATTGCATATCTTGCTACTGTATTAAATGCCATAGCCATAGGTGTAATTCTGCCTGCTGCAGAAATAATAACAGCATTTTCCACCATTTCTGGGAATGTAATAGCCCATTCCAGTGACTGCATACCACCCATTGAGCCGCCTATAACACAGAAAAGTTTTTCTATGTTTAAATAATTCAGCAGTTTTCTTTGAGCTTTTACCATATCCCTGATAGTAACAACTGGGAATTTTAATGCATACCTTGTGCCAGTGTATGGGTCAACACTTGCTGGACCTGTAGAACCATAGCAGCTGCCTAAAATGTTGGAACATATAACAAAATATTTATCAGTATCTATTGTTTTGCCAGGACCTATCATAGCGTCCCACCAGCCTGCAGAATTTTCTTCAGGGGTGGAAAGCCCTGCAGCATGTGCAGAGCCTGTTAATGCATGGCATACAAGTATTACATTATCTTTATTATCATTAAGTGTGCCGTAAGTTTCGTAAGCAATAGTAACAGGGGATAAAATTCTTCCACTTTCTAAAAAGAATTCATCTTTAAATGTTACATACTGCGTTTTAACTATTCCAAGAGAGTTTTCTTTTTCCATTAATTACCCAGAGCCTTATCAAAATCAGCTATTATATCATCTATATTTTCAATACCAACAGATACTCTTATTAAATCAGCAGAAATACCAGAAGATATAAGCTCCTGTTCTGATAACTGCCTGTGTGTAGTGCTTGCAGGGTGAGTAACAATAGTTTTAATATCACCTAAATTAGATACATGCAGTGCAAGAGTAACATTTTCTATAAACTGCTTGCTTTTTTCAAAGCCGCCTTTAACTCCAAAAGTTAAAAGTGAGCCGCCGCCAAGTGATAAAAATTTATCAGCATTTTTATGATTTTTATTATCTTTTAATCCGTTATAATCAACCCATGCAACATTTTTATGGTTTTGTAAAAATTTAGCAAGTTTTTTTGCATTTTCTACATGTCTTTCCATTCTAACATGCAGTGTGCCTATACCCTGCTGGATAAGGAATGAGTTAAATGGGCTTATAGTGCCGCCAATATCTCTCATAGCGCTTACTCTCATTTTTGCAGCAAATGCAGCTTTGCCAAAATGTTCTGTAAAAATAAGACCATGGTAGCTTTCATCTGGTGTTGTAAGCTCTGGAAATCTTCCGCTTGCTGCCCAGTCAAACTTACCGCTGTCTACAACAATACCTCCAAGGACTGCGCCATGGCCTGCTAAAAATTTAGTAGCAGAATGTATAACAATATCTGCCCCATATTTTATAGGTTTTACTAAATATGGTGTAGCGCAGGTATTATCAACTACAAGTGGCACTTTATGTTGTGAAGCAAGGGCTGCAAATTTTTTAAAATTAGGAACATATCCTTGAGGATTTGCAATTGATTCTATATATATAGCTTTTGTATTATCATCTATTAATTTTTCAAAATCATCAATATTATGCGGATCAGCAAATCTTATTTCTATACCAAACCTTGTAAACTGGTTTGCAAAGAGAGTATGAGTGCCCCCATAAAGCAGATTAGAAGCAACAATATTATCACCGCATTTTGCAAGTGTAGCAATAGTCATAAATTCAGCAAACTGGCCAGTAGCGCAGGCAACAGCAGCTATACCACCTTCTAATGCTGCAGCAGTTTCTTCTAAGTGGTTAGTAGTAGGGTTATTAAGCCTTGAATAAATATATCCTGCTTCAGATAAATCAAAAAGATTTGCTGCGTGAGTAGAATCTTTAAACTGAAATGCGTTTGATAAGTATATAGCAGGGTTAGTTGCCCCTGTTTCATCTTTTTTATATGTGCCATGAACAGCTAATGTTTCAATAGATAACTTTTTTTTCATAAAATACTCCTCATAATAAAATATACAACTTACCGCAAAAGGCTTTATTATAAAGGCAGGTAGAAAAGAACTAGTATTATAAGAACTTATCTCTCCCCTAAATATGGAGCAGGAATTAGCACCATCTGCTATAAAAGGTATAGCCGGTTGCTGCAGCTTCAAAGGGCCTGTCCCTCCACCGCTCACGATAAGGTATAAAATAGTATAAGATAAAATGTTTATATGTCAAGTAAAAATATACCTGCTTCACCCCCATTGTAAAATCTAAAAACGATTGCAACATTTTAAGCAGTCGTTTAAATTCTCATAAAAAATATCATTAGCCGATTTATAATTAAATAATTTTCTAGGATAATTATTAATCCAGTCTTGTATTTTTTTAATATAAGCAACTGAAAAATTTTTAATATCAGTTTTCTTTTTAATAAATTTTCTAATAAGTTTATTATTATTTTCATTGCTGCCCCTTTCCCAAGAACAATAAGGGTGAG
>CALVEY010000057.1 GCA_944326705.1 uncultured Mucispirillum sp. | reverse complement strand
TTTAACTCTAGTAAATATTTTATTTTAATTATTATATAGTTATTAGTATTATTATAAAAAAATGGGGGTGAAGCAGAAGAAAAAAATATTGACTTTGTATATACAAAAATACTATTATATATGAAAGGAGAATATATAATGAAAACACATATTATTAGTGGTATTGCAAGTATTTTTGGTGGTGAAAATAATGATTATAAAAGTCTTTACCATAAATATGTAGAAAGACCAGCTGATGAAGTAAATAGAGAAGCAATACTTTCAGACTGGCAAACAGTAGGCGATGATATTTGGCAGGCTATAAATAAATATGAAGCAGACACCAAAGAAGCAAGAAAATAAAAATACAATTCAGCAAGGAATACTCATACAACAAGAATACAGGGGGATACTACCCCCACCAAATCATCTTGAGCATTATGAGCATATTCTAAAAGGTTCTGCCGAAAGAATTTTAAAAATGGCAGAAAATCAGGCAGAACATAGAATAAATCAAGAAAATAAACTCGTAGATGATAATATTAATTATAAAAAAAGAGGACAGCATATAGCTTTTATTCTAATGTTCATGCTATTAGCATTAGTTGCTGTTTGTATATTTACTGGAAAAGAAACTACTGGATTATTCTTAACTATTTCAGCTATGATTACAGGTATAACTAGCTTTATTTACTCAAGAAAAGATAAATAGAATTTCATTAATCTACTAATATACTAAATAAGTATATTAGTAAATTAGAGCATGTGAAAATATTTAAAGTAGATATTGGACATGAAGAAAATAATAAACTACTATTCATAAATATTTATGCTTCTTACCATGTATGTAAAAATTATACATTTAAAACAGGTGACAATATAACAGCAAATATATGGCTTACAGGTTATTTTGAAAAATAATTATCTCTATAAAATTATTAAAAAATTTTGTAGAAACATTTATAATATATATTTTAAATAGTAAAGCAAGCCTATAGTATAAAAGAATATTTTAAGCTGTAGATAGAGTGTTGTTTATAATACATATTTTCTTTTTTAGTGCAATATACTTGATTTGAAAATAACTATATATTTAAGCAAGAGAAAACTATTTTGCATTGAATATAATCAAATTTATTATACTATATTATTTAAAAAAGGACTGATAAAAAAAGCCTGAGTGTAACTCAGGCTTTATACAAATATTAAATATTTAAATCTTATGCTAAACCGTAATCTACAAGCAGCTGTTCTCTGTTTCTGTTAAATTCATTATTGCTTGATTTAGTATCATTAACCTGCAGAAAACCAACTATTGTACCTATTCTTGAGCCCATATCTTCAATAGATTTGATTACTTTGCGAAGTTTTTGCTCTGTAATATCTTGAAATTCAAGTGATTCTAATATTTTAAAACCAAGTGATTCAGCTTCTGAAAGGTTGCTTACTATTTTTTCATAAAGAGCCATAAATTCTGCTTCATGTTCTTTATTAGCAAGTTTTTTCAGTGCAGCAATATCAGAGATGAATGATTTATAAAAATCAGCCATACTGTCTGATGCTTCCATTAAGTTAATAGTGGCTTTTTCTGTATCATCATTTACTCCTTCAAGCATTGATGTTACATTAGGTAGATTTTCTTTAGATTTTTCAAGCAGAGGGTCTATTTCATCAACTCTGTTTTTAGTATCTATAATAAGCCTTAAAAGCTCACCTATTTCACCTTTTATATTTGTATCAATTTTACTGCCAGTTTCATCACCTGAAATGATTTTACCTGCAATTCTTTTTAATTCTTTTATTGACACTTGAACAGATTCTCCATCAGTTGTTGGGTTTGCAGCAGGGGACTTATCATCACCTACTTCTGGCGTAACCCTTTCTTCCTCATGCTCTTCCTCTACTGGATGAGTAATTATTTCAACCATTGGAACAGCATCTGGGTCTACTACAGAAAGGTCTATATCTACATCAGTATTTTTTTTTTCCTCTCTGTGCTTTTTATTAATTTCTTCGGTTTCTGCTTCTCGTTTTGCAAGCTCTTTAGCAATTAAGCTGTCTAAATCGTCCTGCTCAACTTGAGAGCCTGAACCTGCTTGAAATATAGCATTACTTTGCTCTAATGCATCTTTTAATACATCATCTTGATTTAGCTGCGGCTTCCTTTTTTTTTTATTTAATTCTTCAGTTTCTGCTTCTCTTTTAGCTAATTCTTTAGCTATTAATGCATCAATATTTTCTTCAACATCAGAATCTGCACTGCCAGTTTCAATATCACTTTCTTCTGCTGATTCAGCTGGCGCACTAATAACTGGTGCTGCTACGCTGTTTGCATCAGGAAGCATTGTATTTTCAGCAGGCTGTTCTTGAACAGGTGCTGGAGCAGCAGCTGGCTCTGGTGCAGTGATAGGTGCCATAACTGTTTGTTTAGTTGAACCAAGCATTTTTTTACGAAGTTCACTTTCGCTTGCTTCACTTTCATTGATAACTCTATCAATATCTAAAAGCATAATTAATCGAGAATCATATTTACAGATACCTAAAATATATTCTTGACCGATAGAACCAACTAAAGGTGGAGTAGGCTCAACCATAGAGCGTTTAATACGCATAACTTCTGTAACTTCATCAACAACAAAGCCTATATTCTCATTATTAATGTTTACTACAATTATTCTGGTTGCTTTATCAAAATCATTTTTTGCAAGATTAAAGCGAACCCGTAAATCAATAACAGGAACTACTTTACCACGAAGGTTCATAACGCCAAGTATGTATGATTCCATACGAGGAACAATTGTGATTTCAATAGACCTGATAATTGTATTGATTTTCAGAACATCAATAGCGTATTCCTCATCACCAAGTTTCACACCCACAAGCTGGATTTGGTCCATTTCTTCTGCATATTCACTTCGTTCAACATCATCAAATAATTCTTCACTCATTAGCAAGCCTCTATAATTTAGCTATCATCTGGTCTCTGATATCGTCTATACAACCGACTGTTTCGCTGTCAGGAAAACGCAGATAATAAGGTTTTAATAATTTTACACATTCACTTACCTTTTCATCATAAGGTAAAAATCCTAATTTTTCAATATCTATGCTTAAATATTTTTTAACAACGCTTTCAAATCCGTAAAATACATTAAGCTCTCTTTTAAATTTAACCTGATTTAATATCATGCCAGGCTTAAATGACGCAACAAATGTTGTGATTGCTGCAGCAATATCTTTATCTATTTGAGCAGTTGCTTCTATAATAGACTCCACATTAGGAAAGTTCATACTTTTGCTGCGAAGTTTTTTATTAATATCTTCAAAATCCCATCTTTTAGAGAGAAAACGCTCAATATGGCGGTATATAGCAACTTTTAAAAAGCCGTAAGCATTTTCAATAGATGTAGGTTCGCCGCTCATAACTACTATTTTTATATCAGCAACATTAAATAAGTCAACCATATTAAAGCTGGTGCCTGCACCTAAATCTAAAATAGTGTAGTCATAATCCAGCTCTTGAATATTTGTAAGGATTTTAATTTTTTCAAATTTAGTAATGTGAGCCATGCCAAGCACATCACCAGAGCCGCCGATAAAATCAACACCTGCTGGAGATTTAACAATAACATCTTTTAACTCACTGCGTTCACGAATAAAATTATATAAGCCGATACCAGGCACTTTAAGCCCTACAAAGTTATGCAGGTTTGCCCCGCCTAAATCCGCATCAACAAGTAATGTTCTATAACCTGCTGCACTTAAAGATAAAGCAAGACTTGATGAACAAAAACTTTTTCCTACGCCGCCTTTACCGCTGGCGATTGATATTAACTTCGACATTATCAGCCCTTTAATAATTTATAAATATAAACGCTTACATTAACGTCTATTATATCTATACAATGTAATTTAAATAAATACAAGATAATTTTTATATTTTTCTGTATATAAAATAAAATTTTTTCATTACACCTTATATTTATTATAATTTTTCTTATTTAATTTTTTTCAAACTCATGCCATACAGGCTCTAATTCTTTATTAACTCTTTTAAGCCTGAAACCAAAAACTATGGCAGAAATAATCATAATGCTGCACCATACAACTACAGTTATTTGTGGTGAAAAATGTTCTGTCATAATACCTGCAAAAAATGCACCAAGCGGTCCAAGTCCATATATTCCGATAGAATAAAGGCTTGCTGCTCTGCCCCGCATATCACTTCTTATTGCTGACTGCAGATAAATATTTGTTGCAATCAGTGCAGATACAAGACCAAAACCAGCAGGCACCATCATAATAAGTGAAAAATAATAATTAGTGCTGAGTCCAAAGATTATCATACATATACTGTGCAGTAAAACAAGGGTAAATATCATATTTGGCAGTTTTCTCATAGTGATAAATGTAGCCACAACAAAAGCACCAATCATTGCACCAAGTCCAAAAAAGCCCTGCAGAAACCCTAATACCTGTGATGTGCCATGCAGTATATCTTTTGCAAAAATTGGAAGCATGACAGCATAAGAATAAGAGAAAAAACCTACAACTATAAAAAATGCAAACATAGCACGCATATAATATACATTTTTAGAGTATTTCACTACTTCTACTATATCCTGCACAATACTTTGTTTTTTAGACACCCTGCTTTCTCTCGGTCTGAATTTTATAATAAATAATGCTGCAATTACAGGAATATAGCTGACTGCAGTTATTGCAAAGCATAATGCTTCACCTGTAAAATGTATAATAAAGCCCGCAATAGTAGGACCTACAAGCCTTGATAAATTAAAAATAACAGAATGTAGAGCTATGGCACTTTTTAAATCAGAATTTTTATTCACCATTAAAATAAGTGAAGCCTGCCGTGCAGGCATATCTATTGCAAATACTACACCTAAATAAAAGCTTAAAAACAGTATATGCCACATCTGCATAGTATTAGTAAAAAGCAGCAGTGCCATTATTAAAGCATGCAGCAGGGTTAAAGTCTGTGTTGCAATTATAAGTTTGCGAATATCATGTTTTTCAAGCCATGCACCAGCTATTAATCCTACAATAAATATAGGTGCATTTGATAAAAGCTCCACAAGACCTAATAAAAAAGGCGATTCAGTAATGCGGTAAACAAGCCATGATGTTGCAAGCTTCTGCACCCACATACCTGTTAATGCTACTGACTGACCTGTCATATATATTGAAAAATTTCTTGATTTTAATGCATCAAAAGTATGGACAACCATATATTCTACCTTAAAAAATATGCTTAATAAGTATAGTATACTTTATCAACATATAATAAGCAATAAAAATAATCATAAAATATAAGGAAAAAGTTGAGATTTAATATCTAATGAAGTAAATTTATTTTATGCCATATTTATCTCTGCCTGTTTCGTCTTTGCCTTTATAGACTTTATACCGTTTTGCAATAAAATAAACAATAAAATATGTTGGTATAGCACACACAATACCTACAAAATGAGTGCCTACAATAAATGGTATAAAAAGTGTTTTTCCTGCTTCAAAAAGGGAAGATAAAGTTACATTATCCCAGTCAAAAGTAAATGTGCTGTCCATACCAAGCAGAATAAGCCCTACTTTTGTTGTAAAAGCAAAAATAAATGGGATAGTGATAGGATTAGTAATATATACACCTATCATTAAAGGATATATAGGCAGGTTAAAATAGCTTGATACAAAAAGAGCTATATATGTTTGAGCCCCAACATAAGGTGATATGCCAACTAATGCACCAAATGCAGATGCTTTTGCAAGCACACGTGGTGAAACATCAAGAGAAAGCATCATTTTAAGCTTTAATCTCATTCTGGCTATAAAACGCAGTCTTGTTCTTTTATTCGTAAAGATTTTAAGCATTTATCACCTATAAAATATTTAAAGAGGACACTGCTTCTTTTAAAATATTTTTCAGTTTATCATTAGAAGCTGCAAAATTAACAGTTGCTTCTAAAAGTCCTTCTTTTGTACCGCAGTCAAATCTTTTGCCTTCAAATTCATAGCCGTATACATCAAAGTATGTTGCAGTATATTTTAATGCATCTGTAAGCTGTAGTTCACCGCCTGCACCTTTTTCTATTTTATCTAATGCACTTAATACTTCAGGTGTTAAAATATACCTGCCTATGATTGCCATATTAGATGGTGGATTTTTTTCTGGTTTTTCAACCATATCTTTAAGGCGTGAAAATCTGTTTGTAATATTTTCTTTTATTTCAACAATGCCGTATTTAGATGTTTCATTTTTTGCAACAGGCATAAGTGATATTATAGGGCGCTCTACTTTATTATAACATTCCATTAACTGTTTTGTAACAGGAACTTTAGATAAAATAATGTCATCTGGAAGAATAACAGCAAAAGGTTCATCTTTTACAATATCTCTAACACACATTATAGCATTTCCAAGACCAAGCATATACTTTTGACGCACATATATAATATCAACCATTTCGCTGATACGCTTCATATCTTTTAAAATATCTTTTTTGCCAGATAGTTCAAGCTGGTTATTTAACTCCACATTAACATCAAAATGGTCTTCTAATGCTTTTTTAGTGCGGCCTGTAATAAAGATAATCCTTTCTATACCAGCATCAATAGCCTCTTCTACTGCATATTGAATAAGTGGCTTATCAATTAATGTAATCATTTCTTTTGGTATAGCTTTTGTTGCCGGAAGCATACGAGTTCCAAACCCAGCAACAGGAAATACTGCTGTCCTTATTTTCATAATATCACCAAAAATAATATGTAGTTAGATTAAAATATCATATAAACATTTATAGTCAATACTTAAAAATCCTGCTTTTGTTTTTTCTCCACAGTGTGAGTATGGATAAAGCTTGCAAACCTGTCATACCACGCAGAAGGCATAGATACAGAAAGATGCCCAAAGCTGTAATCATTTATTAAATAACCAGATGCACCAGAAATAGAAACAACCCATGGGTTAAAGTTGCGAAGAATAGATTTTTCTGCTTCCTTATTAAAAGAAAACTTACTAATCATAGGTATAAGTGATGTAAGAGCTTCTAAATGTTTATCACCATTTCCCCTGCCTATTGTAATAAGTTTATTATCTGCAGCATAGGCTTCTATTCTTCTGTTATTTCCAAAAAATACAAAATAATCTTTATTAAAAGTAGATACTAAATCAAAATCTGTATCCCAGCTGCATATATATTCACTGCCCTGGCCTATTATACTGCTTGTAATAATAAAGCTGTCCCTGTTATTAGCAAGTACATCTTGAAAAGATGTATATTGCAGCCTGCCATCATGTTCAGAAGTTTCATCATTTCTTAAAACACTTCTTTTAAAAAGCAAAAGGTCAGTAAAAGTTCCAGAAGATAATTCAGGATAAGATGTTTCCATATTTTTTTTAAAGCCCATCATTTTAAATCTTGAAAAAATATTCCGTTTAAAAAGATAAACTCTGTCTTCCCTTTCCATCTCCCCTTGAATTTCTGTTGTAAAGCATATATTTACTCCTGATAAAAAGTAAAACACACGCTCAGCACGGCTAACAGGAATATCTGCAGAATAGGCAAACTGAACATTTGCACCATACATTTTCATTTCCATAGCTGCAAGACGCATATTAACTGATGGATTTACTATTAAAATATTAGCCATATATTTTCACTTCCCTGTAAAATGAATCACGCTCGCAGGCAATCATTCCTGCAGATTTCACCATAAACACAAGCTGTTCAGCAGTCATTGACTCATCAGTATTTTTGCCTGCTGCATAAGCAATATTTTCTTTTACTATTGTTCCGTCTAAATCATCAGCACCAGCACGGAGAGCAATCTGTGCAGTTTTATGACCAAGCATTACCCAGTATGCTTTTATATGCGGTATATTTTCAAGCACTATTCTTGCGCATGCTGTAGTTTTAATATCTTCTATACCTGTTGCATGGAATTTGCCGTGCAGAAATGTATCATCTGGTTGAAATGAAAGTGGAATAAACGCAGAAAAACCAGGCAAACCACGGCTTAATGATTTTTCCTGCAACTCTCTTAATAATAAAAGATGCTGAAATTTATCATCATCATTTTCTAAATGGCCGTAAAGCATAGTTGCATTAGTAGTAAGCCCTGTATTATGAGCAGTTTCATGAATTTCCAGCCATCTGGAAGCTGGTATTTTTTCTGGGCATATCTGGCGTCTTACATGGTCTGCAAATATTTCTGCACCACCGCCAGGCATCATTTCTACCCCTGCTTTTTTTAATGCTTCTAAAACTTCTGCAACACTTTTTCTTGAAATACGGGAAAAATAATCTATTTCCACAGCAGAAAATGCTTTTATAGTTTTTTCTGGAAAGTTAGTTTTTAAAGCATGCACCATATCAACATAATATTCAAATGGATAATCAGGATGCAGACCGCCTACAATATGTATTTCTCTAGCGTCCTGACCATTTTGTGCAACATATTTTACAGCATCATCAGGAGTCATATTATAAGAGCCGTCTTCATTTTTATTTTTAGCAAAAGCACAAAATTTGCAGTGGCTTACACATATATTTGTATAGTTTAAATGCAGATTGCGAACAAAAAATACTTTTTTCCCCCACTTTGACTGCCTTATTTTATCAGCTTTTTCTATAAGCGTATGAAAATCTAATTGAAACGGATTATTCATAATACTCCCTTTACTATATCATTTAAGATTAGTAATATATCACGATATAAAAAGTATTGCAAAGTAAAAATTTATAAATACTTATTTTTATCACAATCACGTTTATAATATTCTACATCACCCCCATTTTTTTATAATAATACTAATAACTATATAATAATTAAAATAAAATATTTACTAGAATTAAAAATAGAACT
>CALVEY010000056.1 GCA_944326705.1 uncultured Mucispirillum sp. | reverse complement strand
TATTGAAGATTTCTTATGCAAATACGATAGATTTGTGTATCTTTGACTGATAACTAAAAAAATGGGGGTGAAGCAGAAAATTATTCCACTTGATTATATTCTATTATTATAGTATTCTAAAATGTTTAAATGCAGCGGAGGTATATATGAATTTAAAGTATAACAGAATATTATTGAAATTAAGCGGTGAAGCCTTAATGGGCAATGCTCAGTATGGGATTGATGCTGAAACTGTAAAATTTATAGCATCAGAAATAAAACCAATCTATGACTTAGGTGTTAAAATAGGCATTGTTATTGGAGGCGGTAACATTTTCCGCGGAGTTTCTCCTGCTGCAAAAGGGATGGATAGAGTTACAGCAGACCATATGGGTATGCTTGCAACAGTTATTAACTGCCTTGCTGTGCAGAATGCACTTGAAATGAACGGCATAGAAACTAGAGTGCAGTCTGCTATTGAAATGCGACAAATTGCAGAGCCTTATATCAGACGCAGAGCTATGCGCCATTTAGAAAAAGGCAGAGTTGTTATTTTTGCAGGGGGCACAGGCAACCCTTACTTTACTACTGATACTACTGCAACACTTAGAGCATCTGAAATAAATGCAGATGTAGTATTAAAAGCTACAAAAGTAGACGGCGTATATACTGCTGACCCTAAAAAAGATTCATCTGCTACTAAATATGATGAAATAAGCTATATAGATGTGCTTACAAAAGGATTAAAAGTGATGGATGCAACAGCAATAAGCATGTGTATGGATAACCAGATACCTTTAATAGTATTTGATATGTTTGGCAAAGATAATTTAATGAAAATAGTTAAGGGAGAGCCTGTAGGCACTCTTGTAAAATAAAAGATAAATAAAAATTATTAGGAGAATCTATGAGCGAAGTTGTTAAGGAATTTAAAAATTCAGTTGAAAAATCTATCAGCTTTTATAAAGAAGAATTAAAAGGCGTTAGAACAGGCAGAGCAAGTGTTGCTATGTTTGAAAATATTAAAGTAGACTATTACGGCACACCTACTCCATTAACTGGGGTTGCTTCTCTTTCTGCACCAGAACCAAGACTTGTTACTATCTCGCCATGGGATGCAAGCCAAATCCCAGCTATTGAAAAAGCTATACAAAACAGTCAAATGGGCTTTAACCCATCAAATGACGGTAAAGTTATACGCGTTCCTTTCCCACAGCTTACAGAAGAAAGAAGAAAAGAGCTTGTTAAAATAGTTAAAAAAATGGGCGAAGATGCAAAAGTAGCTATCCGTAACGAAAGACGCGATGCTAATGATAAAATAAAAAAGCAGGAAAAAGATAAAGAAATCAGTGAAGATGATGCAAAAAAACTGCAGGATGATGTTCAAAAAGTAACTGATGATGCTGTTAAAAGAATAGATGAAATCACAGCAGTAAAAGAAAAAGAAGTTATGGAGATATAATGCCAAAAGGCTTAGAAAATCTTCATATTGCAATAATTATGGACGGTAACGGCAGATGGGCTAAAAAACGGGGGCTTCCTCGTTTTTTAGGTCATAAAGAGGGGGTTAAGGCTGTTAAAAAAATTATCACCCATGCTGCTAAAAACCATTTAAAAGCATTAAGTATATTTGCTTTTTCTGCTGAAAACTGGCTCCGTCCAAAAGAAGAAGTTTCTTTTTTAATGAATCTGCTTGATGAGTATGTTGCTTCAGAATGGGATACTATTACTAAAAACAATATTCGTTTTGTATTGTCTGGCAAAGTTGAGCTGATACCAGAAAAAACAAGACAGTCACTTTTAAAACTTAAAGAAGAAACAAAAAATAATACAGGTCTGCTTTTAAATATGGCTTTAAGCTACAGCGCACAGGATGAGCTTGTAGACTGTATGAAACAGATTGCTGAAAAAGTCCAAAATGGTAGCCTGAATATTAATGACATATCAAAAGATACTATTAGAGAAAACCTTTATAACAGTGAGCTTCCAGATGTAGATTTACTTATACGCACAAGCGGTGAGCAGCGTATAAGCAACTTTATGTTATGGCGTATATCTTATGCCGAGCTTTATTTTACAGATAAACTGTGGCCTGATTTTGATGAAAAAGATTTTGACAAGGCAGTAGATGAATTTAAGAAAAGAGTTCGCAGATTTGGCAAAACTGACGAACAGCTAAATAATACAGACTGTTAAAAAAGTAATTAATTGATTTTGAATTTAAAATAATTAATATTTTTATATTAAAATTCAACCTAATAAGTTAAACTTTTAGCGTGTATCTAAGTTTAGTTTTATGATACAGCTTAATAAAATGCAATAAGCATTATTAGGCTGGAAATAGTTTTTAGCAGGCTGAATAATAAGAGGGATATTATGGACAGCAAAAAGGCAAAAGAAATGTTTATGCGGATAATTGTAGCGCTAATACTTATACCACTTGCATTATTTTTAATTATAAAAGCACATTCCCATATATTTTTGACTGTTGTTGCTGTTATCTCTATATTTGGTACTCATGAATTTATAAAAATTATGAAGCAGGATAATATCCGCTTATATACTCCATTAATGTGGGTATCATCAGCAGTTATTCCATTTTTAATATACTTTTTAGGCTTTACTGCTTTTACTGCCTATGCTTTTGTTATCCTTTTCATACTTTTCCTTTTAAAAATGTTTTCTGCAAATCCAACCGAAAAAGTGATGGAAGAAGTATCATATAACTTTTTTGCAGTAATGTTTGTGCCTTTTATGCTTACTTTCCTTGCACTTTTAAAAGAGATAGGCTATGAATGGGTATTATTCTTATGCTTTGTTGTGTGGGCAAGCGATTCCTTTGCATATTTTACAGGTGTTGCCTGCGGTAAACATAAGCTTATTCCAAAAGTAAGCCCTGGCAAATCTGTAGAAGGGTTAATTGGCGGCACAATCGGTGCTTTAATAATAGGTGCACTTTTTAACTATTATATGCTCCATGAAAACTGGATAATTATGGCTATCATTTTAATAGATGTAATCGTAGCAGGTGTTATTGGAGATTTAATAGAATCTATGATAAAACGCAGTGCAAATGTAAAAGACAGCGGCACACTGCTCCCAGGTCATGGCGGTATTTTAGACAGGTTTGATTCTTTAATGATAGCAGGCCCTGTTCTTTACTTTTATCTTATATATATTGCAGGCAAATAATTATGAATAAAAAGAAAATAGGTATTATAGGCGTTACTGGCTCAGTTGGTTCTTCTGGTGTAGAAGTAGTTTCTGCAAACAGCGATTTATTTGAAACTGTTTTTGTAACAGCACACCAGAATATGCAGGGGCTTGAAAAAGCAAAAAATCTACTTAATGCAAAATATGCAGTGCTTACAAGCAGCCCAGAAAGCCACAGTCAGATATTAGACATTATAAAAAAAGAAATGGTTGATATAGTGCTTTTTGCAGCAGCAGGGGTGTCTGTTGTTCGTCTTGTGTATGATATTGTAAAAAGCGGCACACATATTGCTCTTGCTAATAAAGAATCAATAGTTACTGCAGGAAACCTTATAATAAATGAAGCAAAAAATAACGGCGCAAAAATACTTCCAGTTGACAGTGAACATTCTGCAATATTCCAGTGCCTTTTAGGGCAGCGAAAACAGTATGTTTCAAAAATTACACTGACAGCAAGCGGTGGTCCATTTAGATACAGACCAAAAGAAGCTTTTGATTATATTATTAAAGAAGAAGCATTAAAACATCCTAACTGGTCTATGGGCTCTAAAATTACAATAGATTCTGCATCTATGATGAATAAAGGGTTAGAATTAATAGAAGCAAGGTTTTTATTTGATATAGAGCCAGAAAAACTTGATGTTATAATACACCCAGAAAGTATTGTGCACTCATATATCACTTTTACAGACGGCTCAACAATAGCTCAGATTGGTATGCCTGATATGAAAACTCCTATTGCTGTTGCATTAGGATACCCTGACAGAATAAATTCAACAGTAAACCCAGTTAATATGTGGGAACAGAAATCACTTACATTTTTTAAACCTGATTTACAGAAATTTAAGTGCTTAAAAATTGCAATGGATGTATTAAAAACTGATTCCAACGCTTTAATGACAGCAATGAATGCAGCAAATGAGCAGGCAGTTTATGCGTTTTTAAAAGAAAAAATAGTGTTTAAAGATATACCAAATGTTATAGAAGAAGTTTTAGGAAAAGTAGATATTCAAGACGCTAAAACTATTGATGAAGCAGAAGAAAATATTATAAAATATCAAAAAGCTGCGGAAGAAATCACAGGAAGATTATAATATACTGCCTGAATTTAGATAAATAAAATCTAAATTCAGGTTTTTTTATTTTCGAGTATTACATATCATTAATAATCGTTTTTAATGCAGGAATAAAATATCCAGAATTAATTAATGACTGGCCTATCTCTTTTGCCGTTCTGCCTTTATTATCTGTTATAGAAGTATCTGCCCCTGCATCAAGTAATGCACGCACCATATCTATATTATTTTTTATAACAGCAAGCATTAATGGAGTATAGCTCTGGCTGTTTTTTATATTTAAATCTGCCCCGTTTTTTACTAAAAACTGAAGCTGCTCTATATTTGCACTTAAAGTTGCTGCATTATTTGCTATTTTAATAACAGGTGCTTCATCAAAATATGCTGCAGCATTAATATCTACCCCGTTTTTAAGCATAGCAAGCAGTATATTTTCATAAGTTTTAATGTATACCCGCTCAAAGTTTTTAGCAAAGGCAGTCATTCCCTCATTATCCTGAATAGTCCAGTCTATACCTGCACTCATTAGAATTTCTACCATCTCTTTTGATTTTGCATAGTGAAGTAATGTGCCGCCATTTTCTGTTTTAAAGTTAATATCTACCTGCTGCTCTTTTAAAAGCTCTGATAATAAATCAGTATTATTATCTATTACTGCATTATAAAGTTTTGCTTCAAACTCATTCATATACTGCTCCTATACATGAAATTTTAAACCATTAAGTTTGCTGATAGCGGTATAAAGGCTTTCTAATTCTTCATAAGTCCATACTTCTGTTGTTGCTGATATGCTTATATATTTTCCTGTTCTGCTGATATTTTCTGAAAAAGTAACATCACTTCTGCCGTCAAATATTTTTCTTGCATCAGCTGAAAACTGGTTTGTGTTATCACCCATTATTTTAAATGTAAAAACATCTGGGAATTTTTGCAAATCTTTTAATGTTTTGCCGTTATTTTCTATATTCTGCATACTTTCTCCTTATCTTTTGTTACTCTGCCAAATACCCTGCCTATGCCTTCTAAGCTTTTTACAGCCTTTACTAATTTTGCAGGCACTTCTGTAGGCTTTTCATACTGCCACCTGCTGCCTGGAAGCGGGTCAAATGGATGTGAGTGTATAGTTACTCTGCCTTTCCATTTTTCTATAAACTTATATGTTTCTTCATAAGTTGCTTCTGTTTCATAGGGCAGACCGAATATTAAGTCTACTACTATCTCAAAGTTTTTATCTAAAAAAAGCTCAATAGCGTTCTCTGTTTCTGCAAGCCCTGAGCGCCTGTGCATTATCTTCTGCATATCATAAGATGCAGACTGCAGCCCTAAAACTATCTGCTTATTGTCGCAGTATTTAACAAGCAAATCTACAAGCTCTTTTGACACTCCTGACGGGTCTAATTCTGAAGGAAATGTACCGTAAAAAAGCTTGCCCTTATTACCTATTGTGTTGCGCACATTATATAAAAGGCTTTCTATTGCTTCTAAATTTATACCTTTATTATACTGATATGATGAAGCATCTGGGGCTATAAAGCGCACATCTGCAAAACCTTTCCTGCTTAATGCAAATCTTATTTCTTCCACAATAAAATCTATGCTTCTATGGCGCAGTTTACCGCGGAAAAGCTGCGGTGTCTGGCAGTAGGCACAGCCACTTGGGCAGCCTCTTACTATCTCTATAGGCCCTAATGATACCATTTTGCGTGGGAATACCCTGTATTCATCAAGGTTTAATACTTTCTTGCCAGTTATTATTCCTTCCACTCTGCCAGAATGAGCCATCTCTATAATATCTTTAATACTTTCTTCACCTTCGCCTGTGCATACACCGTCAAAATAGTTAAGCATATCTTCGCTTCTTGCACTAGCATGAGCGCCGCCGCATACTGTATTTATTTTTGGCAGTTTTGTTTTCAATTTTGTAACATAATCAATATATGCACTGCTTGTGCCTGTTAAAAAGGAAAATAATGCTAAATCATCTTCTTCTAAAAAATCAAAAGCGTCCTGTGGTGTTAATACATAATAATCTTTTTCAGGAAACCATTTTTCATAAGCTGCTAAAAGAGCTCTTATAGAATGTTTATTAGTTTTATCTCTTACAAATACTACTCTTTTCATTTATTTTTTCTTAACCTTAAGTTTTAAGCCTTCTATATTTGTAATAATAACTGCATCATCGACTGATAAATTTTCATCGCTGTAAGCATTCCATATTTCTTCGTATATTTTTACTCTGCCTTTATTTTCTTCCCACTCTATTACTACAGCCTCTTTATCAAGCATAGTTTCAGGTCCTGATGATGGTCTTCTTGTAAAATCTTTTATTATAAGCCTGCCTATTAGTAATGCTATTAATAATGTTATACCTGTAATTAAAAGAATAACCCATAAAGATACAGATATGCCTGCAGAATGCTCGCTGTCAAAAAGCATACGAAGCCCAAAAATAAGGCTTACAAGCCCAGCAACAGTTAATGCTCCAAAGCTTGTAATAAATATTTCTGCAATAAAAAGCCCAAAACCTAAAAGGATAAGCATTATCCCTAAAAAATTTATAGGTATTATATTTGCACCAAAGGCAAATACTATTAAACACACAATACCAAGCCCTGCAAAAATAAATGTACCAGGCATTTTCACTTCAAGCATAATGAGAATAACACCTAAAAACAGCACTGCAGCTAAAAAGTTAGGGTTGGCTATAGTATTATATATTTCCTGCTTAAAATCAGGTTCTATATTAATTATATCAGCATTTTCTGATATATTGTATTTTTTAGAAATTATTTTTATAAGCTCATCATGGGTTACAACTGCATCAACAATCTTTAACTTTAATGCTTCACTTGATGTATAGCTTTTTGATTTTGTAACCATACCCACAGCTGCTTCTATATTTTTACCCCGTTTTTCTGCAATAGTTTTAATTAATGCTGTAGTATCATTTAAAACTTTCTCTGCCATATCACCTTTTATGTCTTCCCCATTTGAAGATACAGGGTGAGCAGCCCCTATATTTGAGCTTTCACTCATGGCAGAAAACTCTGCCGCCATTGTTATAAATATGCCAGCAGAGGCAGCTCTTGCACCATTTGGATAAACATAAGATATAACAGGTACTTTTGCAGAAAGCAGTGTCTGCACTATTTTTCTAGTAGATTCAAGAACGCCCCCTGGTGTATCAATATACATTAATACAGGTACATTGTCCTGCTCTGCTTTTTTTATATTAGCTTCTATAAATGATGCAGATGCATCTGTAATTACTCCGTCAATAGTGAAAGAGTATATTTTATTATAAGCATTTTCTCCATAAGATATTTGAGAAAAGCATAATATCATCGTTAATAACAAGATTACTTTTTTCATAATTATATTCTCTTATATCTAAAAAAATAAGCACCATCACTGCTTACAAATTTTCTAAAATATTTTGTAGGGAAATAATCATCTACATGGCGTACAAAACTTGTTTCATATATAGATGCTATCCCTGTTACTTCCTTTAAATTTTCATTTATTTCATCAGCATAATCATCATGGTCTGTAGCTATCTGCATAAGACCGCCTTTTTTCAGCTTAGATACTATAAGCTGCATAAACTCAGGCTTTAAAAGCCTTCTTCTTTTATGTTTTTTCTTAGGCCATGGGTCTGGAAAGTTTACATAAACATTACTTAATGATTCATCTTCCATAAGCCTTAAAATAAGGGCAGCATCAAACTGAATAATGCGTATATTATTAGTTTCTATTTTATTTGCCCTTTTTTCTGCCAGTTTAAATATTTTTTTAAATACTTCTACTCCAAGCCAGTTTTCCTCTGGTTTATCACTTGCATATTTTGCAATAAATTCACCATTTCCTATACCTATCTCTAAGTTAAGGGGGTTATTATTGCCAAATATTTCCATACATGTTAAAGGTCTTAGCTTTATATCTGGATAAAGCTGACTCCAAATGGCATCGCCATAAAGTGCATTTTTTTCAAAAGGCAGTTTTAGTGTTTCTCCATTTTTATCGATATTTTCTGCATAACGAATACCGCCCTGCCACCATGAAAAAAATGCTGGCAGCTGTCTTTCATTTTCAATTAAATTTTTTTCTTCCATTCCACTCTCATTTACTGCTGACTTTGTAAATTATTTAATTTCTCCATAATTTCTTCAATATTTAATCCATGCATAAGACAGCTTTTTTCTAATGTCTCATTTTGTATGCCCATACAGCTAAGACAGCCCATATTAAGGCTTTCGAAAAACTCTTTTGCTCCATTAATATTTTTTAAAATATCAGCTGTTAAAGTATCTTTTGTAATAATCATAGCTCCTCCTTAAAAAAACACTTGCTATTTTCATAAAAAATAGGTTATCATTTTACTCCCTAAAAAGCAAGGAGGAATGATATGGCAAGACGTTGCGATGTTTGTGGCAAAGGACCATTAAGTGGAAACTTAATAAGCCATGCGCACAATGTTTCAAGAAGAAAGTTCTACCCTAACCTTCACAGCGTAAAAACTGTTGAGGCAGATGGAACTGTTGTAAGAAAAAAAGTTTGTGCAAAATGCCTTAAAGCCGGTAAAGTTAAAAAAGCATAATTATAGCTTTTTATATACAATTCTTCCCGCCTAAATTCTGCTGATTATATTATCAGATAGTTTTTAGGCTGGATGAGGGCTTTATTTTTCTTACATATTTATGACACTGCCGCTCAGGTTATCCTACCCAGCGGCATATTTCTTATCAATGAAAATATAGTATTTTCATAACAGTATTTTTGTATCTTTTTTATAAAGCATAAAATAATATCTATTACACTTAAAAATATATAATAAATTTATGTAAATCTTCTGGGGTACCCCATTTTTTTGTAAGAATATTTATAACTATTTAATAATAAATAAGAAAGTGCTTTATAAGTATAAAAAG
>CALVEY010000055.1 GCA_944326705.1 uncultured Mucispirillum sp. | reverse complement strand
GCTCCTTTCATATTTTTTTAGTATATCATAGAAAACTTAAGTTCGCACTATTTACAGACTTTTTTTCACAGGCTCAAAAAAAGAAAATTTTAATATAACATTATAGATATTACTAGATATTAAATTGAAAAGATTTTAAGTTTAAGCGGAGCAAAAACTCCGCTTAATATTTTTAAGTGATTATATAATATTTTGAACCTGTTCTCTGATTCTATCTGATTCTGCTTTTGATTCTACTACAGTAGAGATAATTTCCTGTTTAGAGCTTTTGGAAGCAATAGTATTAAGCTCCCTGTGTATTTCCTGACTTAAGAAATCAAGTTTTTTACCAACAGGATATTCTTCTGCTATTATATTTTTAAACTGTATAATATGTGATTTTAGTCTAGTGATTTCTTCTGTAATATCTGCTTTTTCGCCCATAAGAGATGCTTCCTGCACAATTCTTTCTTCATAGTTTGCATCTACTCCTAAATCCTGCATACGCTTAATAAATTTATTTTTCCATATTTCAAAAACATCTTCTTTTGCATTTTCTATTAATTTTACATTTTCAGCTAAATTATTAAGCCTTGCTGTAATGTCTTTTTCTAAAGCCAGGCCTTCTTTCTTTCTCATTTCATCTAATTTTTTTGTGCATTCTATAACTGCATCATAAGTGATTTTTTCAAGCTCTTCTTCCATAGAATCATCATTTATATAATCAACCACATCAGGCATTCTAAGGAAATGGTCAAGTTTTGGTTTATCTTCAATATCTGCTTCTTCTGCAATTTTTGTAAAAATTTCTCTGTAAACTTTAACAAGCTCAGAATTTAAAGATGGGTATTTAGTTATAGTATGCATATTTATTTCTATGCGCACATCTATTTTGCCTCTAATAAGAATATCCTGCAGTGGCTGGCGTAATGTAATCTCTAATGCAGAAACAGATTTTGGCAGTCTGAAATTAATATCAAAATACTTACTGTTAACAGATTTTATTTCAATAGATATATCATATTTTTCTGTGGATTTGCTGTATTTTCCAAATCCTGTCATACTTTTAGTCATATTCGCTCCAATAATATTAATTGCAAAAAATTAAATATTTTGCTATAACTATATATTAACTTTGAATATAGCAATTTTATTATAATATTGCAAGGAGAGTTTATGTTTGCTTCTTTATCTGTAATTGTAGTATTTGCGTTACTAATTATATTTTTACTTTTTTCAAGTATTAAAATTTTACAGGAATATGAAAGAGCAGTTGTATTCAGGCTTGGTCGTTATGTTGGTGTTAGAGGTCCTGGTTTAATTATCTTAATTCCTATTTTAGAGCAAATGGTAAAAGTAAATATGAGGACTATCGTTATGGATGTTCCTCCGCAGGATATTATTACTAAGGATAACGTTTCTGTGAAAGTTAATGCAGTTGTTTATTTTAAAGTGCTTTCTCCAGAAAAATCTATTTTAGAAGTAGATGATGTTTACTATGCTACAAGCCAGATTTCTCAAACTACATTAAGAAGTATTATTGGTCAGTTTGAGCTTGATGATTTATTATCAAGCAGAGAAAAAATTAATAAAGAAATGCAGTCTATTATAGATGCTCAAACAGACCCTTGGGGTGTAAAAATAGCTGCTGTTGAAATAAAACATATTGATTTACCTGTTGAAATGCAGAAAGCTATGAGCCGTCAGGCAGAGTCAGAAAGGGAAAGAAGAGCAAAAATTATCTTAGCAGAAGGTGAATTTCAGGCTGCCGAAAAACTTGCAGAAGCATCTCGCATTATGGGAGAAAATCCTGTTACACTGCAGCTTCGTTATTTACAGACATTATCTGAAATGACATCGAAAGATAATAATAAATCAACAATTATTCCAATACCTATTGATTTAATTAAATCACTTACAGGCAAATAAATAATAAGCCCTTTTGCTTATAAGCGAAAGGGCTCTTTTGTATAAGGATGTTATATGAGTAATATTTTAGTTGGTGTAACTGGCGGCATAGCTGCTTATAAAAGTGCATATCTTGTTAGAGAGTTTGTAAAAGCAGGGCATAATGTAAAAGTAATGATAACTAAAAAGGCAGAAAGTTTTGTTGGTCATACTACATTTGAAGCATTATCTTTAAACCCTGTATTAAGGGAAGATAATACTCCCACCCCTATAAGTCATATAGATTATGCTTCATGGGCAGATATATGTGTTATTGCACCAGCTACAGCAAATATTATTGGTAAAATTAATGCAGGTATTGCTGATAATGAACTTTTATCTACTATACTTGCTTTAAAATGTCCCCTTGTTTTAGCTCCTGCTATGAATACTAATATGTATAATAACATTATAGTGCAGGAAAATATTAAAAATTTACAGTCAAAAGGCATACATATGATACTTCCTGCATCTGGTCTGCTTGCCTGCCAGACAGAAGGTGAAGGCAAAATGCAGGAGCCTGATATAATTGCTGAAAAAGTTTTAAATATTTTAAATAATAAAAATGATTTATCTTTAAAAATAGAAAATGATATGCTTTCAGGGCTTACAATACTTATTACAGCAGGCCCTACAAAAGAATATATTGACCCTGTCAGGTATATAACAAATAAATCAAGTGGCAGAATGGGATATGCTTTAGCTGAAGAAGCATATAAAATGGGTGCAGATGTTATACTTATTTCTGGGGAAGTAAATATAAAATCAGATATACCAAATATACAAAAAGTAGTAAGTGCAGAAGATATGTATAACGCTTTTCTTTCATTTTATGATAATGCTGATATTATGATTATGGCAGCAGCAGTTGCAGATTATTCACCAGTTTATGAAAATAAAAAAATCAAAAAGAATGATGAAGAATTAACACTTCAGCTTAAAAAAACAAAAGATATTTTAAGCTATGCAGGTGCTCATAAAAAAGAAAATCAAGTATTAGTTGGTTTTGCAGCAGAAACAAATAATATGGAAGAATATGCAAAACAAAAGCTTGAAAAGAAAAAAGCAGATATAATAGCAGCAAACGATGTATCACGCAAAGATATAGGCTTTGACAGCACAGATAATGAAATAACATTATTTTTTGCAGATGGTCATGTAACTCATACAGGAAAGCAGAGCAAGCAGGATATAGCTAAAATCATTTTAGCAGAAAGTGCTATACTGCACAGCGAAAAAAATCAATAATTTACATCATAAAATAAGGGTCTTTATCTATTTTTAACCGCATAGCACCTTTTTTGCATTTATTAAATACCTGCTGTGCAATAATAAGTGCCTTGTTTAAGTCACTATTGGTTGGAGATTTTATTAATATTTCATATCTGTATTTATTCTGCAGTTTTGCAAGGGTGGCATCTTTTGGACCATATATAGTAAGATTTGATATTTCTTTTAATGATTTTAAAGTGTTTGCTGTAATTTTTGCAGTATTATAACATTCTTCCTGATTAATATAGCTGAAAATAAGCCTTGCCAGTTTTGTAAATGGTGGATACTGTGTTATATTTCTTCTGTTTAATTCCCAGTTGTAAAATTCTAAATCAGAGCTGTCAAGCATATTAAATACTGGAGCTTCTGGGTTCATTGTCTGTATATATACTTTGCCGCTTAAATGTTCTCTGCCTGCTCGTCCTGAAACCTGCACTAAAAGCTGGTATGCTTTTTCCATTGCTCTAAAATCTGGCAGTGCCATTAAATTATCTATACCTAATACACCTACAAAAGTTACTTCTGGAAAATGAAGTCCTTTTGCAATCAGTTGAGTGCCTACTAAAATATTTGCTTCTTTATTTTCAAATCTTTTTAAGTTTTTATTTAATGTTTTAATGGAAGATACACTTTCTGTATCAATGCGTATTACTTTATCAGGAAACATTGATTCTAAAAATTCTTCTACTTTTTCAGTGCCGTATCCGTATTCTTTAAATATTTTTGAGCCGCATACAGTGCATGTTAAATTATCATATTCAGTATTGCAGTATCTGCATAGTGCTTTATTTCTAGATTTAAATGATACAAGCCCTACAGAGCAGTTAACACATTCTGCTAAAGCACCGCACTGCTGACAGTATAGATATGTAGAATATCCTTTCCTGTTAAGCAGTATAATAGCCTGCTCATTACGCTTTACAATATTTGAAAGTTCATCATATACAGGTTCTGCAATCATAGAGTCTATAAGGTGAGTAGTTTTCATATCAATTATTTCTATATTAGGAAGTGTTGCATGGTTTGGTCTTTCAAGCAGGGTATGGAGAATGTATTTACCGCTTTCTGCATTATATATAGATTCAACAGATGGAGTAGCACTTCCTAAAATTATTGGTATATTTAATATATTTGCATACATTACAGCCATATCACGAAGATGATATGATGGAGATTCATCCTGTTTATATGAGCTTTCATGTTCTTCATCAACTATTATAAGCCCTATATTTTTTGCAGGCACAAATAGTGCACTTCTTGCACCAAGCATAAATTTAGAATTACCAGTTGCAAAGTCTGTAAAATGTTTTTTTCGTGCTTTATCTGTAAGTTTATAGTGATATATTGACGGCTCAACACCAAGCCTGTATGCAAGCCTTTCAATAAGCTGCGGAGTTAATGAAATTTCTGGCACAATATATAATACCTGTTTTCCGTCTGCTATAACTTTCTTTGCAGCTTCTTGATATATTTCTGTTTTTCCGCTTCCTGTAATCCCTTTTATTAAATGGCAGCAGTAATTATTAAGTTTAATGCTGTCTGCTATTTCCTGCTGTTCCTTTGTGAGAGTAATCTCTTTAACAGGGTGATTTTTAACAGGCTCAGTTTCTGATATTTCTATATTTAATATTTTTTCTGATAATACGCCGTGAAGTACAAGCCCTAAAGGGCATGTATAATATGATGCAATATTTTTAAGGAATATAAGATATTCTTTAGAAAAAAGTGGTGCATTATCACAGCACATTATAATTTCTTTACATTCAAAATCAGGCTTTTCTATTTTTTCAAGTACAATACCTGTAATTTCTCTTTTTCCAAAAGGGACAACAACTCTTTCACCAGCATTTAATAATCCTTCTGAAAAATAAGTATATACTCCCTCTGTAGGCACAGGAAGGAGTATATTATAATATGATAATTCCATTAAATTTTGCCGTTTTTAACAAGCTCTTTAAGCTCTCTTTTAAGAACTTTTCCTGTAGCAGTTAATGGTATATTTTCTATAACTTTAATAATGCGTGGCAGTTTAAAGTTAGCTAAATGTTTTGCAAGATAATTTCTTAAATCTTTTTCATCAATAGTTTCATTTTCTTTTGCCTGAATATATGCAGCAATAATTTCGCCTTGTTCAATAGACGGGATACCGATAACGGCAACAGCGTCAACTCCAGGAAATTTATAAATCACTTCTTCTACTTCTCTAGGATAAACATTCATACCTTTAACTATAATTAAGTCTTTTTTCCTGTCTACTATTGAAATATAGCCTTCTTCATCCATAGTTGCAAAATCGCCAGTAAAAAGCCAGCCGTTTTTAATTGCATCATCAGTAGCCTGTGGCATATGCCAGTATCCCTGCATAACATTTGGTCCTTTAATAATTAATTCGCCAACTTGTCCTCTTGGTAGCTCTGTTTCATCTGGACCTATAACTTTTGCCTGTACATTTGGAAGAGTTACACCAACAGTGCCTTGTTTTTGCTTATTAAGTGGGTTTAATGCAACAACAGGTGATGCTTCTGAAAGTCCATAACCTTCAATAACATTAATACCAAATTTTTTCTTAAACTGGTCAAAAATTTCTGCAGGCAGTGCAGCACCACCAGATATATGTATTTTAATAGGGTAGAGCAGTTTAATAAACCATTTTGGCATAGGAGATTTTGCCATAACAGAATAAATCTGTGGCACACCGAGCATAATTGTAGGTCTTTGGAAAACTAATATTTTTTTGAAGCTTTCTTTCTTCATATCCATAACAGAGCGAAGAATAATAAGAGTGCTTCCTATACTTACTGGATAAATTATACATGTTGTAAAAGTATATGTATGGAACATAGGCAGCAGTATTAAAAATTTATCCTTATGGTTAGCATTAATCATTTGAGAACAGCTTTTTGCATTTTCCAGCAGATTATAATGGGAAAGCATAGCACCTTTTGGGTGGCCTGTTGTGCCTGATGTGTATATAAATAATGCTAAATCGTGCACAGATGCTTTACATTCAATAGGGGCATCAGGCATACTTCCTATATGGTCATAAAAATTAAGAGTATTAACTATTTCATTATCAAAAGTAAATATTTCCTGAACTTTTTTGCACTGAACGCGGACTTCTTCAATTACTGCTTCAAACTGTCCTTCTGTAATCATAAATAGAGCTTCACTATTTTCTACAATATATGATGCTTCATGACCTTTAAAAAATGTGTTTATAGGAATAGCAACAGCACCGCATGCAAATACAGCAAATACTGATAAAACAAACTCTGGAGAGTTGCCAAGCATAATAATAACTTTATCGCCTTTTTTTACACCTTTTTTCTGCATAAAGGCAGCCATTTGATTTATTATTTTAAACCCTTCTGTATATGTATATTTTTTTTCTTCAAAATAAATAAAAGTTCTTTTTGGGAATTTTTTAGTGTTTTCATAAAGCATATTATAAAGATTTCTCTCAAGCATATAAAAACCTCCTGTTTTAAAATAAATTTATTTTATACTTTATTAAATTCCGTGCAAGCCTGCCCATAGGAAGCCCTACAACATTATCATAGCTGCCATCTATTTTTTCTACAAACATAGATGCAAGCCCCTGCACAGCATAAGCACCTGCTTTATCAATATATTCTGCATTTTCCAGATATTTTTCTATGATTTTATCATTTATATCTGTAAAAGAGACATTTGTTACATCAGAAAATTCTATATTAATATATTTATCTTTACTGTAACAGCATACACCAGTTATCACCTGATGAGTTTTGCCTGCTAATGTTTTTATCATATTATATGCATCAAGCTTATCTTTTGGTTTACCATATATCTTATTATCCAGCAGCACAATAGTATCTGCTGTAATAATTATTTCATCTTCATTTAGTTTATTAAATACTGCAGCAGCTTTTTCTTTTGCAATATACAGTGGTGCATCTTCTAATGCAATATTATTTGGAACAGTTTCATCAATATCTGCAGGCATAATTTTAAAATCTTTTATATAGATAGATAAAAGTTCCTTTCTTCTAGGAGAAGCACTTGCTAAAATAAATTTATAATCTTTCATATTTTTCCCAATTACAAAGTTTGACAATTTTATGGTTATTTGTCAATATTAATACAGCAATATTAAACTTTTTACAATAGTTTGTTATTTCATTAATATCTAAAAGATAAAAAAGAGTAGCAAACCCATCAGCTTTTTCAGTATTTTCAGCAATAACGCTTACTGATTTATAATTATTTACAGGCTCAAAGGTAACGCCTTCAAAAATATGACTTATAAACTTATTGTTTTCTATAAAGTATCTTTCATAATTTCCGCTTGTTGCAAGAGCCATATTTTCTATATTTACTATACTTAGTGGCATAGTTTTATTATCTGGGTTAATAATGCCTGTATTAAAGTATTCATTATTTTTTTTACCAGCAACAAATAAATCGCCACCTGCATTAAGTATAAAATTATCTATTGATAAATTTTTCATATATTCTACTGTTTTATCAACAATATATCCTTTTGCATCAGCACTAAAATCTATTAAAATATCACTTTTTTTAATAAAATAGTTATCGTTTAATATAAGATTATTAAACCCAGCATTTAATTTTGCATTATTAATATCTTTTTCAGCAGGGATATTGTACGGCCCTTCAGGAAAGCCGTATAGTGAAGCAACAGTATAAGAAGATGGGTCATATTTTTTACTAATATTATAGTAAAAAACAGACCTTTTATATATATCAATAGTTTCTTTTGAAATATTTATTTTTTCATTAATATGAGCTGTGTTTATATTTTTTTCATCTGTAAGAATAATTTCAGATAAATGATTAATATATTTATTAATTTCTGGCAGATGTTTTGCATATTTTTTCTGTATTGTAATATCTATAATAGTGCCTAAAGAGAAAAAGTGGTATGTAACAAATTTCTCTTTAGAGCAGGCAGTAATTATAAAAATTAAAGGAATAATAAAAACAGCTTTTTTCATTTTAATATAAATATTTTATGCAGTTCTTCCAACCATTGCAAGTGCTAATGTAATAAGTGCTTTTCTGTAATCATTATCTTCAAAAATGTTAAGTGAGTTAAGTGATTTATTTATATATTCATCTGCTGTTTTCTCAGATATTTTTTCAATATCATATTTTACCATAATATCTTTTAAGACTTTTAAATCATCATCATTTCTTTCTTTTTTCTTAAACATTTCTGTAATAATGCTTTTTTCATTATTATCAGCTTTTTCTAATGTTTTAATAACAGGCAGTGTCAGCTTTCCTTCAAATAAGTCTGTACCGTTCTTTTTGCCTGTAATTTCTGGATTTCCCATATAGTCTAAAATATCATCAGTCATTTGGAAACCAAGCCCTAAATAATAGCCAAAATCTTTTAAGGCTTTTATTTTATCTTCTCTTACTTCTGCAAGCCTTCCGCCGATTTCGCATGCGGCAGAAAAAAGAACTGCAGTTTTCCGTGTAATAATCTGTATATAGTCATCAAAAGTTAAGTTAATATCGCCTGTTTTTAAAAGCTGTATAACTTCGCCTTCACTCATTGTAAGGGCAGCAGAAGAAAGTATCATCTGCACTTGTTTTGCTCCGTATTCCGTTAATGTTATATAGCTTCTAGAATATAAGAAATCTCCGCATAAAACAGCTACATCATTACCGTAAAGACTGTTTGCAGTAGGGCGTTTTCTTCTGTATTTTGCTCCGTCAATAATATCATCATGAAGCAGTGTTGCAGTATGAATATATTCTATAACAGCGCTCATTGCAGGTATATTTTCCCCTTTATAGCCGCACATTCTAGCAGATAGTGCAAGAAAAACAGGGCGAAGCCTTTTTCCTCCGCTTGAAAGCAGATATAAAATAACTTCATTTATTAAAGGAACAGATGTTTTTATATCATCTTTTAAAAACTGTTCCACTTTTTCAATATCTTCTTTTACAAGGTTTAATGCATCTTTTGCTGTCATAAAACTCTCCATAATTTTTTTCAACAAATACAATAAACTATTTATATAATAAATTCTAGTATTTTTTAGCAGGCAGCAGTGATATTATTAATATTAAAGCTGCATGAATAATGAGAAAATAGAGTAGGTAATAATTGCCTTCTATTGATAAAGTATAAAGATAATAAGCACCAAATAAAGCAATTATACAGTATGCTGCAACAATTATATGTATATAATGTTTTTTTATACGGTTAAACTCATAAAGCCTGTATGTGATAGAAGAAGAAAATATTTTTATTAAAATAATTAAAAATATTATAGTATTAAGAGCCATACTTAATACCATAACCATACCAATTCCAAGGTCATGGTTTTCAAATTCTCCACCAGTAAAGATACTGATACCATCTCTTAAAAAGAATAATAATGTGTTGTAAAAAAGTGTGTCAATAATAAAGATTATTACTGCTGTAATAAACATAAGCCAGAATATTATAAACTTTTTAGATGACATTTTAAAATTCTTTTTAAATACAAGGCATTTAAAAAGTGGGTATATATAATAAGTCATATAAATATAATATATTTTTTTAAGATATTTATTATGAAATCTTATTCTTAAAATTTTTGTTTTTTCTTTTGCAGATGCTGGAAGTAAAAAGAGAAATAATAAAAATAATACAAGATAAATATAATATATGACTATAACTAAACCAAGTTTATATTGTGCACTTTGTATTAAATCAGAATGGTATTCTGACCATTCGTTAGTAAAAGATGATGTTGGAAAAGTTGCAGATATATAAGAAGAAAATAGTAAAATAAAAAGCATAATTATAATAAATGAAATACTTTTATTTATACCTGCATGATTTAACCTGTATAAAGATGCAATAGAAAATATATACAAAATAAGTAAAATATTTGGCAGCATTAATGCAGTGAAAAATACATTTGCACTTGCTACTATTATGATAGATAGTGGAACTATTGAAAATGCTGCAAATTCTTTTCTTGAAAGCTGTGCTGAATAGTTAAATGCAAAGATATTATAAAGTGTTTTCATCTTATACTCTTATATTTTGTAAAATTTGCTTGAGTTTATATTATTTATTTTTTTATTGCAATATGAATTATAACTAAAATTTTTAATATTATAATGTATATAGTGTAATATTTATAAAAAAATTATTTAATTCATACTCTTTTATTATGATTATAAAACTGGGGGTACCCCATTTTTTTGTAAGAATATTTATAACTATTTAATAATAAATAAGAAAGTGCTTTATAAGTATA
>CALVEY010000054.1 GCA_944326705.1 uncultured Mucispirillum sp. | reverse complement strand
CATAAATAATAATTACTAAGTTTATTATAAATTAGCATTTTTAATCATAGTTTTTAAAAAATGGGGGTGAAGCAGTATAATATTCTCTTGATAAATCATAGTAATATGATATAATCACCAAAAAATATTTTAAGGCGAATATATGAAAAAATATACAGCAGTTCTTTTATTATTACTTACAGCCCTTTTTGGCTGCTCTAAAACTCATGAAGAATATTTATCAAGTGCAGAAAATTATTATAAAAATAAAGAATATAATAAAGCAATATCTCTTTATGATAAAGCATGCGAAAAAGGAAGCCTTAAAGGCTGTATGTTTTTAGCAGATATTTATAAAAAAGGTGCAGTAGTTAATATAGATAATACTAAATCCTTAAATTATTATAAAAAATCATTTCTTTTAGCTGATGATTACTGCCAGCAGAATATAAAAGACGCCTGCAAAACATTAAGCTATTTATATGAAAACGGCTTAGGAGTAAATATTGATTTGGCTAAGGCGGATAATGCATCATCTAAAGCCTGTGATTTAGGTGATGCTCAAAGCTGCTATTATCAGGCAAGAATTAATGCTGATAATATAGATGAATTTATTTTATATGCTGATAAAGCCTGCCAGAATAATATGGCTTATGCCTGCCTTGTGCTTGGAAATACATACCTTACAGGTTTTAATGAAAGTATGGCAGAAATTGAAAAAGATACAGAAAAAGGTATATCATATATTAATAAAGCCTGTGAAATGAATAATGAAATATGTGCAAATCTGGCTGATATTTATATAAGCGGCGATGATGTTGAGCAGGATTATAACACTGCTGCTGCTTATTATGAAACAGCATTAAGTTATTATTCATCATTATGCCCTGAAAAAAATGATGATAATATTGCATGTAAAAAAATAAATATTATTAAATCAAAATATTCTCATGATAATAATACTATTTTTTAAAGCCAATCATCCTGACTTCAGGCTCTAATTTTATACCTGTTTTATCATATACTGTTTTTTGAATATGCTGTATAAGGTTATAAATATCAGAGCTTGATGCATTATCTTCGTTTAATATAAAATTAGCATGCTTTATACTAACTTCTGCGCCGCCTATACGGCAGCCTTTAAGTCCGCATTTTTCTATTAATGTGCCAGCATAGTTTCCTTCCGGTCTTTTAAATACTGAGCCGCAGGAAGGCTTATGCAGAGGCTGTTTTTCTTTGCGTTTTTCAAGTATTTCTTTTCTTATTTTTAAAAGTTCTTCACTTTCTTTTCTGCCGTATAAAAATTCTGCCCATAAAACAATATAACCACTTGTTCCAGGGCTTAACCTGTATCCGTAGCCTATCTCTTCATTTGTTTTTATTACTATGCTGCCATTTTTATCCATAAGGGCAGCTTTTATATTTGTATCTTTTATTTCCTGATTATACGCTCCAGCATTCATTTTCACTGCTCCGCCAGTGCTGCCAGGAATACCAGCCATTGATTCCATTCCAGAAAGACCATGACTGCATGTATAGTAAACTAAATCAGCTAAATTTATACCAGCTCCGCATTTTATTATATTATTACCATAGTTAATAATATATCTGTTTAACTTTGCTGTGCATATAATAAGCCCATTATAGCCATCATCACTGATTAATAAATTTGAGCCGCCGCCTATTACTTCATAATCTAATTTATTGCTATCTGCAAAATCTAATGCCTGCCTTACATCATCATTATTATAACACATTGCAAAATATTTTGCCCTGCCGCCTGTTTTATAGCTTGTATATTCTTTTAATAAAACATTTTCTTCTATTATCATATTTACTTATTTATTGCTGCACCCTGTAATATATTTTTACAGTTACATTCTTCCCTTTTATCGTATTTTATATACTGCTCTATAATTTTTGATATTTTAAGTGTATTTTTTTGAGCTTCTTCTATTACTTCATCGCTTGTAAGTTTTCTGTTTTCTTCAACACCAGATGCTGCATTAGTTACAAGGCTGATATTAGCATAACATATACCCATTTCTTTTGATAAAGTAACTTCTGGAAATAATGTCATACCCACCATATCTGCTCCCCATGCCCTGTACATTTTTATTTCAGCAGGAGTTTCAAAACGGGGACCGTTAGTGCATATATATGTGCCTTTTTCAATTAAATTTATGCTGCATACTTCTGCACTTTCTTTTAGTTTCTGCCTAAGAGAAGGACAAAATGGCTGGCTCATATCAATATGCACTACATAACCTACTCTGTCATAAAAAGTAACATTTCCCCTTGTAGTGTTATCTATTGCATCATCAGTTAATACTAAATCACCATTTCTGTAATTAAGATTTATGCCGCCAACAGCTGAAAATGATAATATTTCACTTACCCCTGCAGTATGAAATCCATAAATATTTGCTTTATAGTTTATCTGATGTGGAGCAAATCTGTGGTCATCGCCATGTCTTGATAAAGAATAAACAATAACATCATTATTTTTATATATTTTATAATTACAGCTTGGTCTGCCGTAAGGTGTTTCTATAAATTCTTCACCACAAAAAGCAAGCGATGTAATATTTTCTAATCCGCTGCCGCCTATAATACCAATTTTTTTCATTCACTTCTCCCTTTAAAATGGGGCAGATGCCAGTCCTTATATATTGCTAATATTCTTATTAATGTTACTACAATAGAAGTTATTAAAATATTTATATTTAAGCTGATATTAAGTTTATATATTATTATAAATATTATGCCGCCTATAATAGATGCTGATGCATACACTTCCTTTTTTAATACAAAAGGAACTTCTCCTGCCAATGTATCCCTAATCATACCCCCTGCTGTTGCTGTCATAACACCAAAGAATACTATACCGTATAATTCCACATCGTATGCAACAGCTACACTAGCACCAATACTTGTAAACACACCAAGTCCAACAGCATCTGCAATATTTAATGTTTTCATTGGAAGGCTTTTTTCAACTACTGAGTTTAAGAAAAATACAAGCAGTGTTGCTGCTGCTATAACTATCATATAATTTACATCAGTTAATACAAAAGGGGGAGTTCTGCCAAGCATCATATCACGCATTGTGCCACCCCCTACACCTACAGATATGGCAAGCACAAACATTCCGTATATATCCATATCCTTTTTCACACCAAGCAGCGCACCAGATACTGCAAAAGCAAATGTTCCAAATAAATCAAAAAAATATAAAACACTCATACTATCGCCTATAATTTCTGCATTACTATATGTTTTTTACATTCTTCAGCAATATATTCATCATGGGTTACAATAATAACACATACTCCATTTTCTGACTGCTGTTTTAATATATCAAGCACTGCTAAACTGTTTGCTTTATCAAGATTGCCTGTAGGTTCATCGGCAAGTATAATTTCTGGATTATTAGATAATGCTCTTGCTACAGCTATCCTTTGCTGCTCACCCCCTGAAAGCTCTGAAGGGTAGTGATTTCTTCTTTCATAAAGCCCTACATTTTTTATTAAATCTTCTGCCCGCTTTTCTGCATCACTTTTTGATACATTATGTATAAGCATAGGCATCATAATATTTTCAAGAGCTGTAAAATCATCAAGCAGATAATGAAACTGGAAAACAAAGCCCATATTTTTACCACGGTAAACATTAAGCTCTGTTTCTTTCATACTATAAATATCTATATCATTAAAAATAACACTGCCTGTTGTTGGCTTATCAAGTCCGCCTATAATATGCAAAAGAGTTGATTTGCCAGCACCTGATGGACCTGTTAAAGCTATTAAGTCCCCTTTTTCTGCTGTAAAATTAAAGTCATTTATTACCTGCAGAGTGCTGCCTTTCATATCAAAGCTCTTTGAAACATTTTTTATTTCCAGTAAACTCATTTTTATATCCTTAGTCGTTGCGTATGCCGTCTACAATATTCATTTTAGCACTTTGGTTAGACGGAAAAAGGCTTGCTAAAAATGTAATCAATACAGCACATACTGAAACAAATAAATAAACATTATAATCAATATTTAATGGCAGGCTGTCCATAAAATATATATCTTCAGGAAGCCTTATAAGCTTATATTTTGTAACAAGTATAGAAAGCAGTAATGCAGTAATATTTCCTAAAGCTGTGCCAATAATGCCTACAATTAAACCCTGCCTGATGAATATACTGCGTATACATGATGAGCTTGCTCCATACGCTCTTAATATTGCAATATCTTTCTGTTTATCTTTTACAGTTATAGCTATCATTGAAACTATGCTGAATGATGCAACTATAATAATTAAAGTAAGCACAATAAACATTGCATATTTTTCAAGCTCCAGTGCAGAAAAAAGACTCTGATTCATAGAAAGCCAGTCCCTTGCCCAGTATTTATTTTCTATCTGCTGGTTTATTGTATATGTTAAATCAATAGAGTTTATACCCTGCTCTGCAGATACACTTATACCTGTAACACTGTTTTCTTTAAGTCCTATAAATTCCTGTGCAGCTTCTATACTCACATAAGCCATGCTTGCGTTATATTCATATACGCCAGTATCAAATATGCCTTTCACTATAAAACTGCGCATTTTAGGATTTAACCCAAAAGGACCGCGGTTTAACTGGGGGCTGATTAAAGTAATAGTATCGCCAACACCTGCCATTAATGAAAATGCTAAATCTTTACCAAGCAGTATGCCGTAAGGCTCCCCTTCCTGCCTGTTTTTTATATCATCAAGTGAGCCAAAAGTTATAAAAGAAGATATTTTTGATACAGTTTTTTCTAAATCTGCATCAATACCCTTAATAATAATACCAGAAACTCCACTGCCGCTCATAGAAACAGCCTGAGTATTTACAAAAGGGGCTGCAGCTTTTACACCTTTTATCTTCTTAACTTCCTGCATTAGTTTTTCATAATCTCTAACAGGCACAGTAGAAAAATCTGTTATAACAATATCAGAGTTTGTACCCATCATTTTTTCTTTTAAATTGTTTGTAAAACCAGACATTACACTAACTACAAGTATTAATGTGGCAGTGCCAAGCATTAAGCCTATAATAGATGTAATAGAAAGAAATGATACAATACTGTTGCGTTTACGGCTTTTAAAGTACCTTAATGCAATAAGATTATCTATTTTCATTAAAAATACATACCTTTATTATTCTAAACCTGTAATGAAGATAAAGAATATTTTTAATTTTTAATTTTATATTTTATATAATACATGTCTGCAATATATATTTCCAGATACTTCGCTTATAAATAAGCTCAGTATGACAAAATTGGCAAAAAATCCTGCGATTTTATGCCAGTTATTACATATCAAAAATTTATTTGGCAAAAAATCTTACGATTTTATGCCAGCTTATGCATATCAATAATTACTCACCGTAATTATTGATACATATGTGACTGTTTGACCGCACTTGTCGCTCAAACAGTCAACAATATTAATCTATAATATAATTACTTATACCTATTTTACTATTTTACCCAATAGTTTGGAGCCTCTTTTGTGATTTGTACATCGTGTACATGTGACTCAGAGAGTCCCGCACTTGTTATGCGAACAAATTTAGCATTGCTGCGTAAATCATCAATTGTTTTACAGCCTGCATAACCCATACCAGAACGAAGACCACCTATTAACTGATAAATTGTCTGGTTTAATTCACCTTTAAAGTGAACACGGCCTTCAATACCTTCTGGAACAAATTTTACATCACTTACAGTGCCGTCTTGAAAATATCTGTCTTTTGAGCCGTCTTTCATAGCACCAACTGAGCCCATACCACGATATACTTTGTAGCTTCTGCCTTGATAAAGCTCTATTTCACCAGGAGCTTCTAAAGTGCCTGCAAGTAATGAACCAAGCATTACAGAGTTTGCTCCTGCTGCTAACGCTTTTACTATATCACCAGAATATTTTATACCGCCGTCTGCAATTATAGGAATACCTGCTTCTCTCGCTGCTGCAGAGCAGTCAAGAATTGCTGTAATCTGTGGCACACCTACACCTGCAACAATACGAGTTGTACATATTGAGCCAGGTCCGATACCTACTTTTACACAGTCTGCCCCAGCCTTAGCTAATTCTTTCACTGCTTCACTTGTTGCCACATTACCTGCTACAACTTGTAAATCAGGGTATTTTCTTTTAATATTATTTACCACATCTAAAACTTTTTGAGAATGGCCGTGAGCAGTATCAACAGTAATAACATCTACTTTTTTGCTTACAAGCTCAGCAACCCTTTCTAATGTGTCAGGCGCTGTACCAACTGCTGCACCAGCTAAAAGCCTGCCCATTTTATCTTTAGATGCAAGTGGATATTTTAAGCGTTTATTTATGTCTTTTATAGTGATTAAACCTTTTAAGCAGTAGTTATCATCTACAACTAAAAGTTTTTCTATTCTGTGCTTATGTAAATGCTCAATAGCATCTTCAAAAGATGTGCCAACTGGAACTGTTACAAGATTTTCACTTGTCATATATTCTGATACTTTAGATGAAGTATCTCTAACAAAGCGTAAGTCTCTGTTAGTTAAAATACCACATAATTTACCATTTTTTACAACAGGTATACCAGAAATTTTATATTTTGTCATAAGCTCCCAGGCATCCCCTATAGTCTGGTCTGGGTCAATAGTAATAGGGTCTACTATCATACCACTTTCTGAGCGTTTTACTTTATCTACTTCATCTGCCTGTTTTTCTATAGACATATTTTTATGGATAAAACCAAGACCGCCAACCTGAGCCATAGCTATTGCAAGCTTTGCTTCAGTTACAGTATCCATAGCTGCTGAAACAATAGGTATGTTTAATGTAATAGAATTAGTTAGTTTAGTAGCAGTAATCACGTCTGATGGTAAAATCTCAGAGTATGCAGGGGTAACCAGCACATCATCAAATGTAAGTGCCTCACCTACGAATTTATTTTCGTAGTATTGAGTAAATTTGTTCACAAAAGCCTCCAATTAAAGACAAATCAAAAAGTCTATTAATAAAACATAATAAAAATTTTAATTAGTCTAAATTTATATCTATCATTTTATTATACGACAAATGCATACTATTTATCAAGATTTAAAAAAATATTTTCATCAATTACACCTCGTTTGTTTATGCCGCTTTGGCATATAAAAGGTGTATGCCTTTTAAAACTGTTAGAAATTACGCGCTTTATTATCTTATCTACACTTTCTTTATCATATTTTTCATAAAGCTCATTTCTGTTTAAATGCTGCTGCTCTATATCATATAATACATTGTCTAATAACTCATAAGTTAAGCCTAACTCTGCCTCATCTGTCTGCCCTGGCCATAAATCTGCAGTAGGTGCTTTTTTCATAATACTTTCAACCATGCCGGCAGCTTCACTTACTCCATAAACTTCTCTTTTATAAAGCTCGCCAAGTAAGTTTATACTAGAAGCAGTATCACCATACCATGTGCCGTATCCTAAAAGCAGCTCTGTTCTGTTGCTTGTGCCAATAACTACAGCATTATGTTCTGCTGCCTTGTCAAAAAGCACAACCATTCTGCATCGCGCCATAATATTGCCTTTTCTAAGCGGTGTAATATTACCACCACCCATATTAATAAAAGCATCTGCTGCTGCAGAAATATTTGCCACTTCCAGTTTAAAGCCGTATTTTTCTGATAACTTTACTGCATCAAGATAAGAATGTTCTGATGAAGTTTTATAAGGCATAAAAAAGCCTTTTACTTTTTTTTCACCAAGAGCATTACATGCAGCAGCGCAGGCAAGAGCAGAATCTATTCCACCAGATATGCCTATTACTGCATTTTCTGCACCTGTCATATTAAAAGCATTTTTAAAAGATAATGTTAAATTGTTAAATATATCTGAATAATTCATAGTTATTCCTGTATAGTGCTGCTTTTGCGAATATATTCTCCGCTTTTACCGCCTGATTTATGCTGCAGCATAATATCACTGATTATCATATCTTTATCTACTGCCTTGCACATATCATATATTGTAAGGGCAGCAACAGAAACACCTGTTAATGCTTCCATCTCTACACCTGTTTTATCATCAAGTCCAACTGTTACTTCAATATCAACCTGACCTTTATCTATATTATAGTTAAACTCCACATTGACTTTGCTTATTGCAAGCGGGTGGCATAAAGGTATTAAATGCGGTGTCTGTTTAACTGCCATAATAGCAGCAATTCTTGCCACTTCAAATACATTACCCTTTTTTATACTCATATTTACAATCTGCTGCAGAGTATCTTTATGCATTGTCACTCTGCCTGTTGCTGTTGCTTCTCTTTTAGTAGGTGCTTTCCCACTTACATCTACCATACGGCTTGCACCTTTTTCATCAAAATGAGTAAATTCCATTTACACAACCCCTTTTATTATTTTGGAAAAACCTTAAATAAATCTTTCACAGGTATATTACATTCTGCAAGGCTTAGTATAGATACATTCTCCCTGCGTATTTTTTCAATATCCACCTTATCAGGCATTAATATAATGTTTGCATATTCCTTTTCAAAATCAACCACATTGCCACTATCATCATAAGTTGGCACTTTAATGATTATATTAAAACTTTCTGCATTTGTTAATACAAGCCTGCCTAAAATTAAATCTACAAGCTGCTGCATATATGTATATAAATCATTATCATTATATGATGGAATAGGTTTACCCTTTAAATCTGCACAGGCATAATGAAAAATAAGTGTTACTTTATTTTTAACATTCCTTGCATCAACCAGCTCAAATATAGGACGAACCTGATATTTTTTTGCATAACTTGAGTTTTCAAGTGTAGCATCAAATTTTTCTAATAAATCTTCAAGCTCTATAGATACTGTTTTATTCATGTGATTTTTTGCAACAGTTTCATCCATAAAAAGTTTTGTTGTTCTAACATATTTTTTCTGGATATAGGCTTCTTCATTATTATACATAATAACCTTATACCAGTCATCAGTTTCGCCTATTAAAATAACTTTTTCAGCGCCTGATGAATATCTTAAAACTTTTGATTTAAGGGAAGGCCCTGCACGAAAAGGCATTCTGTTATAAGGAATATGGCCAACACCTTCCACCACTTCTACAATCTGCTTTTCTTCGCTGATACCAATATTTGGCATAGCTGCCCCTGCTTCATCTGGGTTATCAGCTTCTTCATTTGGAGCAAACTGCTCATTGACTGCCGCATTAGTATTATTATTTCCTACAGCAGTTACTGCCGACTGAGCAAATACATAAGATGAAAAACAAACTGTAATTATTAAAGTTAATACTATTTTATACATTAAATCTAAAATACATTATATCGCCATCCTGCACAATATAATCTTTTCCTTCAAGCCTTAATCTTCCGTTTTCTTTTGCTGTAGTTAATGATTTATACTTTTCAAAATCAGCATAAGAGCATACTTCTGCACGGATAAAGCCGCGCTCAATATCAGAGTGGATTTTGCCTGCAGCCTGCGGAGCAGTTGCACCATTTTCAACAGTCCATGCACGCACTTCTTTTTCGCCTGCTGTAAAAAATGTAATTAAACCAAGCAGGTCGTATCCGCTTTTTATAAGACTGTCAAGTCCGCTTCTTTCCATACCAAGAGACATAAGATATTCTTTTGCCTCTTCTTCTGATAAATCCTGCAGCTCACATTCTGTTTTACCGCATATTTTTACAACTTCCGCACCTTCTGCTGCAGCAATCTGACGGACTTTTTTAACATGCTCATTATCTTCTGCTAAAGCATCTTCATCAACATTTGCAACATAAAGCATTGGTTTTATTGTAATAAAGTTATATTCTCGTATTTCATCAATATATTCTGGATTATCTTTAAGTAATGCTCTTAAAGGTTTGCCTTCATCTGCACATTTTAAAAATGCTTCTAATACTTCTACTTTCTTTTTTAAAGCCTTATCACCACTTTTTGCTGCTTTTTGGTGCTTTGTAACAGCTTTATCTAATATTTCCATATCAGCAAGTAAAAGTTCTGTATTAATAATTTCTATATCATTAGCAGGATCTACTTTATTTTCCACATGGACAATTTCATCATTTTCAAAACAGCGCACAACATGAGCAATAGCATCTGTCTGCCTGATGTGAGTTAAAAACTGGTTGCCTCTGCCTTCCCCATGGCTTGCACCTTTTACAAGGCCTGCAATATCCACAAACTCAACAGTTGTAGGAACAATAGATTTTGGTTTAATATACTGAATAATAAAATTCATTCTTTCATCAGGAACAGGAACAACCCCCCTGTTTGGGTCAATAGTACAGAATGGATAGTTTGCACTCTCTGCATTCTGTGCTTTTGATAAAGCATTGAAAATAGTTGATTTACCTACATTTGGCAGGCCTACAATACCACAACTGAAACCCATTTATCACCTTTTATATATATTTATAATTATGAAATGTTATATAGAATTTTATTATTTTTTTCAATAATAAATTTACTCACTTACCCCCCCCCATTTGAAAACTATACTTAAAAATTGTGTTTTATAATAAAATCTAACGGCAAACCATTCCAAAAAAACTGCTTATATACAATTAAGTCGCAAAGATAATAAAATAACTCAGTGGGGGGGGGTTAAAAAATGGTGATAAGCCAATAAATTTAGCAAAATATTTATTTAAAACATTCTTATTGTATATCTGAATAGAGAAATTGCATAACTAAAAGAAGTTACACATAAAAATAATACTAGAAACATAATTACTTGTTTCATATATTTACCCTCCTTTATAAAATACTATAATTTATAATATATGTATCAGTGTATATTTTATAAAGGGGTTTTTATCGTAACTTTTATATAATATCCAGCAGTGTATCTATATTATCATTTTTTGTTAGTGACGATAAATATCTGCTCTTTAAATCAAGCTCTATATTTATTGTTATTTCTGTTTCTTTATTAGTAATATCATCATTTTGGTCACTGAATAATGC
>CALVEY010000053.1 GCA_944326705.1 uncultured Mucispirillum sp. | reverse complement strand
TATAAATCGGCTAATGATATTTTTTATGAGAATTTAAACGACTGCTTAAAATGTTGCAATCGTTTTTAGAATTTATACGATACAGCTAAAGTCAGCTGCTATTATGAAGCAAATCCTGTTAATCCTGATGCCATAGATATAAGTAAATGTGAAGATATGAGTGATGTAGATGTGATATCAGATTTCTTTGTTAAAGGAATAAAAGAGAATAAAACTGATAAATATGTTGCTATATTTAATCTTCATGGTGGTGGCAGTATAGTAGGCATGGGATATCCTCCTTATTTATCATCTTTTATTAGTGCTGAAAAATTTGGACAAATTTTTGAAAGAATAAGAGAAAAATTAGGACAGCCAGATTTTAAATTTGATACTATAATTATGATTTCATGCTTAATGGGTAATGCTGAATTTATGCATACAGTAAAAGATTATGCAAATTATTATATAGGTTCAGAATCAAGCCAGCCAGTTTTATCTTGGAATTTATCTAAATATATACAAGAAGTTGGTAAAGGATATAATTCTATAAATGCAGGTAATGCAATTTTAGATTCTTTTAAAGATATGACTGACAATTTTAGTCTTTATTCTGATATAAATATGGTTGATTTAACCAAACTTGAAGATGTGTCTAAAGCATTTAATAATATGAGTGCAGCATTACAAATAAATTATGATAAAGGCGATATAGATAAGGCAAAAACAATAAATAATATTTTCCTTTCAGCATATAACGCTGTTAATTATGGTAATGGACAGGTAGATTTATTCACTTTTGCTGAGCGTTTAGGGTATAATGATGAATATTATACAGATGATTATACAGCAGTAAAAAATGAACTCCAAACAGTAGTTAATAATGCATTAGTAAGAAAAGAAGCTATGGGAATATATAAAGCTTATAACGGTGGTATTTCTTTTGCTGCTGACCCGCTACTGTTTGCATCATCTACAAATAAGGGATTTTCTATGGGCAATATTGATTTTGCTCCACAATACTTAGAATTTATGAAAAAAATATCTGATGAGTTAGTGAAAATAAAGAATAGTAAACCTGTTGAAATAACAGAAAGTTATGATAATGGTCTTATTTATACAGTTAAATCACCTATTGCAATAACAAGTGCACAGGTAGATGTTGGTGATTTAAACAACAAAAATCCGCAAGATAACAGAGTTGGCTCATTAGTTAATATTCTTGTTCCAGACCCAGTATATGATGAAGCTACTAATATGTATACATATACTTTAAATTTTAATAATCCTGAAACTGAATATATATTTACTCTTAATGACAGCCCAATAAGAGTATCAAACACAAGTAATGGACTTTACAGCCCAGATAGAGAAGAGTTATATTTTTCTACTACTGAAACACGATGTGTAAGTGCTTATGGTGAAAATTCAACTTGCAAAATATTTTTTAAATATAATATAAAAACAAAAAAAACTGAAATAAGTCAAGTTACTATAGGCTTTAGAGTTTATTCTTTCTCTGAACTTATTCAAAATTTCAGTAAAATAAAAATAGAACCTTTTAGTGAAAATCAAAAAGTGTTGAGTAAAGCTAATTCTGGAGAATTTGTTATCCCGTCTTATGAAATTAATATTGATAAAACACAAGATAATGGTGGAATATCTATTAATGCAAAAGAGTATATAATAAAAGGGAACACTCCAGTATACAGGCTTTCTTATGGAACTGTGGCATATATAGGTATTGAAAATGCAAATAATACCAGCCCATGGAAAACATTAGATGAAATAAAAGCTTCAACAGCAACACAAGCTATACAGTAAATAATAATAACAGGGAACAAAATGTTCCCTGTTATTTTAGATTTTTTAAATTCCATTTAAATACTAAAATACTTTTTTATATAAAAAGTTGTTATCAATTACATTTATTTTTCAAATTATTTTAGCATAATATAAATAAGGATAAGCATAATATATTATAAATAAAGTGATGAACTATTGAAATATTGTATAAAAAATATTAAAAAGTTTTAAAGCATAGATTGTTATGTAAAATAGTTATAAAAAAGCAGAGATAATTATACACTATCTCTGCCTGTAATAGTTATTTATTTAATTTTCTAGCTGCATCTTTTGCAAAGTATGTGATGATTAAATCGCTTCCTGCTCGTTTCATAGAAAGCAGTGTTTCCATAACAACTTTTTCTTCATCTATCCAGCCATTTTTAGCTGCCGCTTTAATCATAGAGTATTCGCCAGATACATTATATGATGCAACAGGAACAACACAGCTGTCTTTTACATCTCTAATAATATCAAGATATGCAAGGGCAGGTTTTACCATAATAATATCTGCACCTTCTTCTATATCCTGAAAAGCTTCTTTTAATGCTTCTCTTCTATTTGCAGGGTCCATTTGATATGTTTTTCTGCTGCCAAATGCTGGAGTAGAATCTGCTGCATCTCTAAATGGTCCATAATAGCCTGATGCATATTTAACTGCATAGCTCATTATAGGTATATTTTCAAAACCGTTATCATCAAGCATTGTTCTAATTGCTGCAACTCTGCCATCCATCATATCACTTGGAGCAACCATATCTGCTCCAGCTTCTGCATGAGATAATGCTTCTCTTGCAAGCATTTCAAGAGTGCTGTCATTATCTACATCGCCATTGATTATATGTCCGCAGTGGCCATGGCTTGTATATTCGCACATACATACATCTGTAATAACATATAAGTCTGTATAATCTTTTATTGCTTTTATGGCTTTCTGCACAATACCATCGCTGCCAAAAGCACCGCTGCCTTCTTCATCTTTATGGTCAGGAATACCAAAAAGTATAACAGATTTAATACCTAAACTTTCTACTTCTTTTGCTTCCTTAATAACTTCATCTACGCTTAAATTATATACTCCAGGCATTGAGGTTACTTCATTTCTGATGCCTTTTCCTTCACATACAAATAGTGGGTAAATAAAATCATTTACTGAAAGAGTTGTTTCTCTTACCATACTTCTAATGTTTTTACTAGACCTAAGTCTTCTTGAACGAGTTATTGGAAACATAATATACTCCTTGTATTATATTATTTCTACCATAGACTCTACAGTAAAATTTTCTGGATATCTGGACTTTATACCTTGTTTATCAAGAAAAAGTGCTGTTGTTGTGCCTATGCTTACTATATCTAATAGAGATTTATCTCCATTAAACTGCCTTAAAAATGATTTTGCTGCACTTGGCGAGCAAAATGTAACTATATCTATTTTGTTTTCACTAAGAAAATTATCTACATATCCTTCTGGATATTCTGCAAAATTTGTTTCATAAACTGCAGGTGTGATTAATTCTGCACCCATTGCATTAAGCTGTTCCACAGGAAGTTCAAGCCTTTTTTCTGCTCCTGGGGATAATATTCTGGCATTTTGCAAAGGTATAGAATAAATTATCTGCATAGCATTATTTAAGTCATATACAGTAGGTGTTATATGGCTTGATATTCCTAAAAATACTTCCATAGCGTGTGCTGTTTTTTCTCCAAGAGCAATATATGCTTTGCCGTGAATATTATTGTGGTATGGAGCAAAATATTTTACAGCATTAGCACTTGTAAAAAATATTATTTCATATTCTCCCGGCTCTATTACAGGGCATAACTGCACAGTTTCAATCATAGGCAGTAAAAAAGGATAGTGACCTTTTGCAGATAATGCGTTTACAAATGAGCCAGACTGTTCAAACTGCCTTGTAACAAGCACCCGTTTTGGGTTATCAAAAATTTTCATAAGCTATGAGTATATTTCCTTTAATATTTCATCGCCGCCAGCAGCAAGCACCATTTCTGCAAGTTTAATACCTGCTTCTTCTGGGTTAGCTTTATCGCCTGTATATTCTTTTGTTATTTTTTTACTGCCGTCAAGGTTATATATAATACCTTTTACATATATTTTATCGCCCTGCAGCACAGAATGGCAGCCTATAGGTATCTGACAGCCGCCTTGTAATTTGCGTAAGAATGCTCTTTCGCAAAGTGCTCTTGTGTAGCTGTCTTTATGACCTATAAAAGATAATATTTCTTTTATTTCATTATCATCGCTTCTTATTTCAATGCCTAATATACCCTGACATGATGCAGGAAGCATTTTTTCAACTGGCAGAATTTCTTTTATATGTTCAGTTACTTCAAGCCTTTTAAGCCCTGCATAAGCAAGGATTATTGCATCATACATACCATCAGTTAGTTTCTGCATGCGAGTCTGAACATTGCCTCTTAAATCAAGCACTTCTAAATCAGGTCTTAATTCTAAAAGCTGCAGCTTTCTTCTTAAAGAAGATGTTCCAACTTTCGCACCTTGTGGCAGTTCATCAAGCGAGTTATATTTGATAGATAAAAAAGCATCCTGTGGTTCTTCGCATACTGGGCTTTCAAAAAGTTCCAATCCTTCTGGCAGCTCCATTGGTACATCTTTCATACTGTGCACTGCTAAATCTGCTTTTTTTTCAAGAAGTGCAGTTTCTATTTCTTTTACAAAAAGCCCTTTGCCGCCTATTTTTGCCAGTGGCACATCTAATATTTTATCGCCCATTGTTTTAATGATTTCAAGCCTGCATGATATATCTTTATGGTGATTTTCTATTTCGCTTTTAATATATTCAGCCTGCCATAAAGCAAGTTTTGAGCCTCTTGTTGCAATTACCACTTCTTTTTTCATCTATCTTTCCTCACTCTATTATTTTTTAAAGATTATATCCATAACTTCAGTTATAGAATATTTGCCGTTATCTGTTGCATGCTCTTTTAAATTCATAAAAGGTTTATGAAGTATTTTATTTAAAGTAGCAGTTAAAAGATAATTTAAATGTTCTATTTCTTTTTCATCAGTTATTTTAAATTTTTCGCAGTATTTTTGTAATTCTTCATTTCTTTTTTCTTCAAAATAAGAGCGCATATTTTTAATAACTGGTGTAATTTTTAAAGATTCCATCTGCTCATCAAAAGCATAGGCTGCATTATGAACAATATCCCATGCTTTTTTAGCTTCTTTTTCTCTTTCTTTTTTATTTGCTTCTACAACGCTTTTTAAGTCATCAATATCATATATGTATGTATTTTCTATTTCTGCACCTTTTGGGTCAATATCTCTAGGCACTGCAATATCTATAAAGAACATAGGGCGTGAAGGGCGTTTTTTCATTGCTTCTCTAATCATTTCAGCAGTAACAACAAAATCTGGGGAGCCTGTAGATGAAATAATAATGTCTACTTCCGGCAGTTTTTGTGCAAATCTGTCAAAAGTGACTGCATCGCCTGAAAATTCTTCTGCTAAATTTAGAGCTTTTTCAAAAGTTCTGTTTGTAACTATTATAGAGCCAATATTTGAGCCTACTAAATGTCTTGCTGCAAGTTCGCACATTTCCCCAGCTCCAATAACCATAGCTTTAGCAAGTGATAAATCAGAGAATATTTTTTTAGCCAGCTCCACAGCTGCATAGCTGACAGATACTGGGTTTTCTGATATTCCTGTAACAGTTCTTACTTTTTTAGCAGTTTTTAAAGTAAATTCAAAAAGTCTGTTTAAAAAGCCGCCCATGCCTTGATTTTCTTTTGATATTTCAAAAGCATCTTTTATCTGTCCAAAGATTTGCGGTTCGCCTAATACAAGGCTGTCAAGACCTGAAGCAACTGCAAAAAGGTGAGTAACAGCTTCTTTTCCTGAAGCAAAATAAGTGTATTTTGATAAATCTTCTACTGCAAGCTGGCAGTTTTGAGCAACAATATTTAATATTTCGCATTTATCGCATATTGGTGAATGGATATCGCATTTATCGCAAAGATAATTTTTTATAACAAAATAATATTCCACCCTGTTGCAGGTAGATACTAAAAATAATTCCTGCACACTGTTTTCTGCAAGAAACTTTTTATAAAGTCCTTCCATTTCATCTTTTTTTATAGCCATACGCTCTCTGACAGTAACAGGAGCAGAATTATGATTTAAACCTAGAACCACTAACATATTTAACTACCTCAGCATAAAATTAGCAACGCCAACATAAGTTACTAATATTAAAATAAACCCAATAACTGTCCACTGGGCAGTCTGCCTTGGTGTCATAGGTCTGCGTTTTTTTAATATCATTAATACTGCATATAAAAACCATGTTAAAATTGAAAATATAATTTTTGCAGACGATAAAATTTCTTCTAAATTGTTTTGCAGCATCCACACAAAGCCAAGAGCAGAGCCTATTGTAAAGAAATAAAAGCCTATCTGCAAAGAAGTATCGTTTATATTTGCAATAGTATCAAGAGCAGGAAACCTTTGAAAAATAAAACCAAAGTTTTTCTTTTTCAGCTGTGCTTCCTGTATAAGATACATAAGTGAAGCAATAAAGGCTGCCACTAAAAATGTTGTGCCAAGCACTATAAATGGCAGGTGAACATAACGCCATATAGAATCAACTACAGGATAAGACGGGCTTACATTTGGTGGAAAACATATAGCTACAAGTGAAGCTGCCACCATAAATGGAGATATAAAAAGCCCTACAAGAGGTCTTCTGTATTTTGCATAAAGAATAAAATATGTAATGCCGAATGAAATACATACCATATTCATTACATCATATAATGTGGAAGTAGGGGCAGCGCCAGTATTAAAATACCTTAAAGCCATATCTGCAATATTAAAAAGCAGCCCTATACCCATAAATATATTAAAAAGGTTGCGGACATTTCTATTGCCCCACAGCAGGAAAAGCATTATATGAACAAAAGCAATCATATAAAATATAAGAGAAATATAGGAAATCATAAAAACCTCTCAATCTATAATAAAATAGTATATTTTCGGTATATTATTAAAGCCATATTGCTAATGTATAATAATCATATATTTATCATATTTACCTTATGACTTTTTAAACCTACAAATAAAGTATATATTACAAATTTAACAAAATTTCTACATATTAAAAGAAAATATAATTTTCTCTTTTAAATATTTAAATAATATGATATTGCAGTGTATGATGTTACAAGAAAATAATTCATTTGTTAAGAGAAAAATTATCTACCCTGTAAAAAATTTAATGCCTCTTATGAAAGACAGCTGGAAAATGAGCTGGCCTATTATGGTAATGATGGTATTTGAATTTATTATGTCTATGACAGACATATATATTGCAGGCAGATTTGGGGAAGCTGTAAAGGCGGCAACAGGTCTTGCAAGCCAGGTATACAGTTTTTTTATAATGACAGGCCATGCGCTGACTATTGGTGCTGTATCAGTATTATCTCGTCTTTTTACATCAAAAAATAAAGAAAAATTTCGCTCTGCAGTATTTACATCTGTTCTTTCTGCCTTTTTATTTGGCACAGTAATATGTATAATAGGTGTTACATTTTCTTCTAAAATAGCTACTTTATTAAATGCTCCAGATGAAGTGAAAGGGTATGCATCATCTTTAATAAAAATATATTTTCTTGGAATTATTTTTCATATGACATTAATAAATATGAATGGTGTTTTAAGGTCATGCAAACGCGTAACTGTTACTATGGGTGTTATGATATTTGCTGCTGTATTAAATATAGTATTGCTGCTTTATTTTTATAACTTTACAGATTTAGGGTTTAAAGGAATAGCAGTTTCTACAGCTATAAGTATAACATCTGCATCTATTATTAATATGGTTATAATGTTTAGAATAATTAAAAAAACATACATATTTTCATTTCCTATATTAAAGCAGATATTATCTATCGGCTGGCCTGGCGGTATAGTATCTCTTAGCTGGCAGCTTGGCGGCACAGCTCTTTATGCAGTTTTAGGTATGCTTTCATATAATTCTGTAGAGATTATGGCAGCTTATGCCACAGGTCTTAGGATAGAAAGTGCTATTTTTATGCCTGCTTTTGCATTTAATATGGCAAATGCAGTAATTGTTGGCAACTTAATGGGAGAGAAAAAGTTTGATGAAGCATATAAAAGCGGGCTTACAACTGCATTTATATCTATGGGTGTAGTAACTATTATGATAGCCGTTGTGCTGCTTAATGCCCGCTCTATTGCTGAGTTTTTAGAGCCTAACCCGCAGGTTGTTGATGAAATTATTAAATATATTTATATATGTATGATAGCAGAGCCTTTTATTGCATTAAACCTTGCTATGACTGGTGCATTAAATGGGGCAGGGGATACAAAAGCTACTATGTTCTATGCAATATTAAATGTGTGGATATTAAGGCTGCCACTTGCATATATTTTTGGTATAGCATTAGGGTTTCACGCAGCAGGTATATGGTGGGCTTTAAACTTAGGTTTCTTTTTACAGTCTATCTTATCAACTAGAAGATTTATAAGTAAAAAATGGCAGAAAATAGAAATAGTATAAAAGTATGGTAATTTTAATTAATGGTGCATCATGCACAGGTAAAACTTATCTTGCTCAAAATTTAATGGAAAAATATAAAATACCATATTTATCTATAGACCATATAAAAATGGGGCTGATTAGAAGCAAAAATACTAATCTTACACCATATGATGATGAAGAGCTGCAGCCTTATTTATGGAATATTATAAAAGAGATTATTAAAACAGTTATCGAAAATAACCAAAATATTATAATAGAAGGTGCTTATATTCCTTTTAATTATAAAAATGATTTTTCAGCAGAATATTTAGATAATATAAAATATATATGCCTTGCAATGAGCGAAAAATATATAAATAATAATTATAATCTTATTATAAATAAATCAAATATTGTGGAAAACAGGGGTAAATCATTTTCTATTGATAAAGATTTTTTAATAAGTGAAAACAAAAAATATATAGAAAACAGCATAAAATATAATCTTCCACTTCAAGTTATAGATAACAAATATGTAATAAATGTTGACTTAGGAAACATATAATTTAAATTAAGATAAAAAATGTAGACAAATAATTTTTTTGTGCTATATATGAAAACTCTAATTAAAATATTATAAAATGGTAATTATAAAATGGATTTTAAAGAGTTAGAATATTCTCACAGAGCAGCACTTGCACCAATACTTCGTGCAAAAAACTCATGCCTTTCTGAATACAGCTTTACTAATGCTTATTTATTCAGAAAGCCCCATAAATATCAAGTGGCAGAAAGTGACGGCTGCACATTTCTCCATGGTGTTACTTATGATAATAAAACATATATGATGCCAGTATGTCCACTTGAAATTATTCCTCAGAAAAAATTAATAGAAATGGGAGCGTTAGTTGATTTTTTCTTTCCTATACAGGAAGAATGGCTTTCCTTTTTTCCAGAAGATAAGTTTACATACTCTTATCTTGACGGTGATTCTGATTATATATATTTAACAGAAAGGCTTGCAACTATGGCAGGCAGAAAACTTGCAAAAAAAAGAAACCTGTTAAAGCAGTATAATGAAGGATATGCAGTAGAAGATTTTGAGCTTACTCCAGAAAGGTTTGATGATGCAAAATATATTCTTGATATTTGGGAAAGAGATATACTTAGGTCAGAAAACCATGGCTCAGATTATGCAGAAACTTTAGAAGCTCTTGAAAAAATCACAGAATTTAATCTGCGTGGTATGATTTCTTATGCTGATAATAAGCCATCAGGGTTTGTGCTTGGTGAAGAATTAAATGATGAAACATTTGCTCTTCATTTTGCAAAAGGCATAAGAGAATATAAAGGTATATACCAGCATTTATATAATTCTTTCAGCATTAAATTAAACAGTGAATATAAATATATTAACTTTGAGCAGGATTTAGGAAAAGATACGCTGCGTCAGGCAAAATCTACATATTATCCTGATGAAATGCGTAAAAAATATAGAGTAGCTTTAATTAAATAATGAAAAGGAGAGAATTTTTATGGAACAGACACAAAAACCTAAAAATTTTATTTTAGGGATACTTAGTAAAACAAAGTATATAATTATTACTGCAGTTGTTTTATTAGCCTTAATTATGTTTTTTATGGATTCTTTAATTGGTAATGTTGATGCAAATGAATATCAAGTAAAACAGGCTTTTATGACTGGTGAATTATCAGCACACTTAACACCAGGCTGGTATCTTAAAGCTATGGGAACAATATACAGATTTCCAAAAACAGAAACAGTTTATTTTACAAGAGATAATATAGATAACCCAATTAATCAGGGACCTGTAACAGTTACATTTTCAGATAACTCTCGGTGTGATATAAGCGGGACAGTAAGGGTTATTATGCCTACAAGTGAACAGTATGCTATTGATATTGTTGCAAAACATTCAAATAGAACATTTCAGGATTTTGCAGTAAAAAATATTATGCCTGTTACAAAAAGAGCATTAATCACAGCAGCTACAACAATGACTGCCCCAGATGCTAAAATCAAAATGGCTGATTTAGCTACTCTTGGACAAGACCAGTTAAATAATGGTATATTTGTGCTTGAATCTACAAAAGTAAAAGAGTTAGACCCTGCAACTGGTGAAGAAGTTGTGAGAGAAGTAAAACACATAAAACAATCAGCAGACGGCACAACTGCAAGATTTAAAGATGATATGCCACTTACTGCTTTTGGTGCAAATGCTACAAACTTTGTTGTAACAGATATTACATGCTCCCCAGAAATTGAAAGACAGATTTCTGACCAGCAGCAGGCAAAAATGGGTATTGCTACAGCTAAAGCAAAAGCAGCTCAGGCAGACCAGGAAGTTATTACTGCAAGAAAACAGGGTGATGCTAATATTGCAAGAATAAAAGCTGAAGAAGAAGCAAAAGCACAGCAAATGATAGTTGCAGCAGAAAGAGAAAACAAAGTGCAGATTTTAAATGCTCAAAGAGAAGTAGAAATCTCTAAACTTAAAAAACAGGAAGAAGAAAACCTGCTTGCTGCTGCAAATGTTAATAAGCAGAGAACTATTTTAGAAGCTGATGCTCAGGCTTATGCAAAAAGAAAAGTAATGGAAGCAGACGGCGCTCTTGATAAAAAATTAGAAGCATATAAATATGCAATTGAAAAACAAAGTGAAGCTATTGCAAATATTAATCTTCCACAGATTATGATAAACGGTGACAGCTCTAATAATAAAAACGGCTCAAGCTCTATGGCAGGTATGGATTTACTGCTTCAAATGATGATGATAAATACTGCTAAATCTCTTGGGCTTGATATGAATATAAAAAATACAGGAAATTAATGTAAATATATTTAATTAAAACTACCCGTTAAAAATGGGTAGTTATTTTATTTATGAGTCCAAATTTTATAAGAAGATATTAAAAGAATAATTACTAAAAGTGGAATTAATATACTTTCACTTACCACTCCTAAAAGCAGACCGCCTAAAAATGCACCTAAAATAGAGCCTAAAGCCATAATTAGAATAAATGATTTATGAGAATATACTATTTTAAAAGAATCATCTTTTGTATATCTGATAAGCCCTGTTATCATTGTAGGCAGGCTGATTGCAAGGGAAAGACTGCCGGCAAGATTTATATCTATGCCAAATAGCAGAATTAATACTGGTATAATTTTAATTCTCCCCCTGCAACACCAAGTATTGCAGCAAACAGTCCAATAATAAATCCTGCAGCTATACCAAGAACTATTATTATATATCTATTTGTATTCACTATAAAACTTGAATATTCAACATTATGGCTGATAAATAAAATGCAGGCAATAATGATAAGCATCTGGTGGTACCCCATTTTTTAAAACTGCATAGAAAAGTAATTATTTTACAGTAAAATTTGTGTTTTATATTTTCT
>CALVEY010000052.1 GCA_944326705.1 uncultured Mucispirillum sp. | reverse complement strand
GCATTATTCAGTGACCAAAATGATGATATTACTAATAAAGAAACAGAAATAACAATAAATATAGAGCTTGATTTAAAAAGTAAATATTTGTCAAAACTTACAAAAAATAATAATATAGATACACTGTTGGATATTATATAATAAGAAAATATCACAAAACCCCTTTACAAAATACAAGTTTATACACATATTAGTAAGTATAGTATTTTACAAAGGAGGGATATTATGAAACAAATATCTATGTTTCTAGTATTATTTTTGTGCGTAACTTCTTATAGTTATGCAGTATCACTTGATGATTATGTTTATGAGGAAGATGACCTTGTAAGCACTATTGGGAACGGTAGCAGGGATTTTGTTATTGTTGCCACACCAGAGCAGTCATATAAATGTGAAAATTCAGGCAAAAATAAACCACTTAAAGAAGGATTATTATTTGTTGGTTCTCGTCCATATGCTGATAAAATATATCTTGAAGGTGAAGATGATGTTGTATCTTAATCATCATATGTAAGTGTTTATTCTAAAAACGAAGATGTATCTGATATTACCGCATCTATTCCTTTTAATCAAAACTATACAAATGATGAGGATATATATTTTATAACATACCATAGTATTAATCCATCTGTATATAATGCAGTAGCAGAATATTCACTAGGTTCATCAGGTTATCAAGATGTCTCCGATACTGATATAAAAATTACTAATATAGGATGCTATTATATTATGGCAGAAGACCAAGGTTCTGAATATGGCATAGGGTATTACTGGCTGTATGCTGTAAAAAGTTTGATAGGTAAAAAAGCGCAAGTAGAAATTACAACTAAATATTTGGAAGATACTTCTACATTATCTCAGGGAACTGGTAAAAATAGTGATATATACAGCGATATAAGAACACATGTTTATCAAGTATTACAGCAATAAAGGAGATGGATTATGAAAAAAATATTTAGCATTATATTTATATTACTTGCTTATACAGCATATGCAGAAAATGATATAGAGGAACATGGCTTTGGTGCGTCAGAAAGTGATAATATAATAAATACAAGACAGGCACCATCAAATCCTGTATTTAATAAAGATGATTATAAAGTGTTAAAGTCTGCTGATTATGTTGCAGTTAAAATGGATAATGAGCAGTTTTGTAAAAATATTACTATTATAAGAAAAGATACACAAAGTCCTAATATGGCTTTTAATGATGATGATTATTTTAAAGCAGGACCTTTATTCATTACAACAGACAGGGTATTATAAGACAGAGGGTTTTATAGATATAGTAATGAACTATTGGCACATTATGGCATGAGTGTAGATGATAGACCAAAAACATATTTAGAAGAAGCTGGTAGTACAGAAGCAAATATGAGAAGTGCAAAATATGATAACTACTACTACTACGATACTGCATTTAGTATATATGAAAGTACAACTTTAACAAATATTTTAAAAGATTATACTTTAAATACAGAAGTAGATATAATGAGAAGACAGTATGTTATCCCTGCTCAGAACTCTTCAACTGGTTATAAAGAAATTAACTATGAATTAATAACATATTATACAAATTATCCTGATGTTTCAGAAAATCATGATGTATCAAATTATAATCAAACTGGTTCACTAACAAGTATTGGTGATTATGCAGATGCTGATATACTTGGATGTTATGCTGTTCAGCATGTATGGGAAACTGATTTACAGCATAATATTGATTATGATAATGAGTTTGAGTTTTACTGGCTTGTATCATATAGATTTAAAGGCAACGATTATAATGTTCAACTGAAAAATAGAACTAATATGCCACAAAAACAAGATGTTATGCATTCACAGGATGATATAATAGATATAGACTATGACTGGAGAAATATAATCAAAACCAACTAATTAATAATGCGGGGATATTAAACCCGCATTTTTTAGTATAAATATGTTATGTTTTTAGTAAAAATATATAAAGTAACTTAATTAATCTGAAATTATTATTTATATAATTACAGGTATACCCCCATTTTTTTATTACAATATGCTATAACTAATTGATATAAAATAATAAATAAGCATTTTTATCAATATTAGCGTTATGAAAAGTATTCTGTATTATATATCATTATAATGTTTAAGTATTTGAAATTAACCGCAACAGTATGGGATAGTATAAAAGAATTATTGGCTACCATTTTGCCTGTCCATTTTCTGCCTATTCGTCGAAAATGGACGATTTAAAAAAAGGTGTGATTAGAACATTTTAAGATTCTTCGCTTTTTAAGGCAAAGCACAGAATGACAATTAAGGGACGGTTGCAAGCCGAAGAATAGGACGAGTAGAGAATGCAAGCCTATACAGTGTTGGACAGTGACACATAAGATACAAACCAAAGTTGTGTCATTCTGAGCCTGTAACTCAGGCGAAGAATCTGTGATGCCCTCATCTTTACAGTGTCCAAATCGTCCATTTCCGACAAGTCGGCAGGAAATGGACAGGAAAGTGGTGGAATACTAAATTTAATTTTTTTTAAAAAAATGGGGTACCCCCAGATATAATAATCCTTGAAAAAATAATATAAAGCCTGTATATATATGAAAAAATAAAAGGATATTTAAAATTTTATACGGCAGTTTAGAGGGAATTTCCCAGAAAATAATAAAACAAATAGAAAAGCTTGAAAATAAAAAAAGTCAAGGGACAGATATTATCTCTATTGACCTTTTAAAGCAGCTTTGCACCTACTCTTATGAAACAGGCAGGCAGTTAGGTCTTTTAATCAACAGAGCAGGGGGTATTGAATATGTGCTTGTAGGCAGTTATGACAGTATAATGATACCTGTTCTTTCAAGATTTAAGCTTGCTCCCGGCAGATTAAGGGGCTTAAGATTAATCCACACCCACCCAAAAGGCGATAAATTAGACCATGATGATATGGCAGACTTAGCACTTTTAAGGTTAGATAGTGTAACAGCCTGTGCTATGGATAATAAAGGCTATCCAATGCTTTTAGATACTGCATATATTTTACCGCCTGAAGATAAGGCAGAGCAGACTGAGTTTGGATATTTAGAAGATAATGACCCATATAACCAAAAAACAGACTATCCATTATTTATTGAAGCATTAGATGATGAAATACAAAGAAAAACTGACCAGATGCATATTTCTAAAGACGGCGATTATGCAGTCCTTACAGGTGTATTTAAAAGCAAAGAAGAGTGCGATATAAATTTAGATGAGCTTGAAGAACTTGCACGCAGTGCAGGTGTTCATATAATTGCGCGTATGCCTCAGGTGAAAAAAGAAATACACCCAAAATATGTGGTAGGACCAGGCAAATTACGAGAAGCAGTTATTAAAGCCCTGCTTACAGGAGCAGAATATATCATTTTTGATAACAGCTTATCTCCATCTCAGTCAAGAGCAGTTTCAGAATTTACAGAACTAAAAATATTAGACAGAACTCAGCTTATATTAGATATTTTTGCAAGGCGGGCAAAAAGCAACGAAGGCAAAATACGAGTGGAGCTTGCTCAGCTTAAATATATTCTTCCGCGGCTTGGAGCAAAAGATGACTCTTTATCAAGGCTTACAGGCGGTATTGGCGGCAGAGGACCAGGAGAAACAAAGCTTGAAATAGATAAAAGAAGAATAAGCGATAGAATATCTTTTTTAAACGATAAATTAAAAAAAGCAGAGCAGGCGCGTGATATCCAAAGAGCAAGAAGGGAAAAAAATTCCCTGCCTGTTGTATCTATTATAGGATACACTAATGCAGGAAAATCTACCTTATTAAACAGCCTGACAAAATCTGATGTTTATGCAGATAATCTTCTCTTTGCAACTCTTGATACATCAAGTAAAAGAATACGCTTTCCAAAGGAAAGAGATGTTATTATAACAGATACAGTTGGCTTTATAAGGGATTTACCTGCAAATTTAGCTGGTGCATTTAAATCAACATTAGAAGAGCTGCATAATGCAGATATGTTTTTACATGTAGTAGATGTAAGCGACAAGCACTTTAAAAAGCACATAAAATCTGTAGAAAAAGTATTAGAAGAAATGGATTTATTAGAAAAAGAAAGGATACTTGTGTTTAATAAAATAGATAAATTAAATGAAGAAGATTTAGAGGAAGTAAGAAAAGAATATAATGATGCTGTATATGTAAGTGCATTTAAACGCACCACATTTAATGATATGCTTAATAAGATAGGCTATTATTTCTTTAAAGAAGGTATCGAGGGATTTAATGATTAAGGCAGAAAATATATTGCAAAAGCGAGTAAAATATTTTAAAAATAAAGAATATGAAAAAATATACGATATATACAGCATAGATAGTGATTTTCGCAGATATTTTGAAACAAGTGAGAAATATGGGGAGCATTTCAGCAGTCTTATTGAAACATTAATACCTGAATCTGTTGAAATTTATAAAGTTTTGTATAATAATGAAAGTGCGGAAATACTATTTTTAGAAAAATTAAGGGATATAAAAGAAGATAAACTTATCTGCTGCTATTCAAAATCATATTTTGTATTAGAAGAAGGCAGCTGGAAAATATTAAAAGAAATAAGAGAAAGCACTTTAAATAAAGGGTTTTAAAAAGGGGTATCTAATGATTAAAGGAGTTATCGCATTATTATCTGTATGTCTTATGCCGTTTGCAGTATATGCACAGGCACAAAACAGTGAGCAGGAGCAGAAAGTAACTACATCAAATAGTAAAAGTAAAGAATTTTTAGGAGTATTTTTTATAGATTCATACCCTGTAACAGGCTGCGAGATAATTAAAATAAGACCATCTGTTATACGCTCTACAACAGAATTTCGTGCACCAGAAAGGGAAGAATTTAATAATAATAGAAATTTTAGTAAAGTAATGCATAAATATCAAGGTGATTTAATAGACGAAGCCCAAAGCATAGCAGAAAAGGAAGGGTATAATGCTATTATAGGCAGCCAGTTTTTAGTTAACACTCACTATCAGGGTGCTGCAAACCTTGGAGCAGTTGACGGCAATATTGGCTATGGTGTAGGCTCTATTACATACATTGGTCACCCAGTTTATATTGTTTGTGAAGATTTAGCAGGCTCAGCAGAATAAAAACTATTGCAATATTTTTATAAAGTAATAAATTGATTATTTGATAAATAGTCAGCGAGGGAAAATATGCCAATATATGAATATCACTGCACATCATGCGGTAAAGATTTTGAAAAAATGCAGAGTATTAATAATGAAGAAAGAGTGACAGAGTGTGTCTACTGCGGCAAACAGGCAGAAAGAAAAGTATCTGTTACATCTTACCATTTAACAGGCAGCGGTTTTTATAATACTGATAAAAAAGCAGCACCATCATGCTGTCCGCAGGGCTCATGTTGTGCAGGCGGCGCCTGCAACGCAGAAAAATAATACTGTAAGCCTTCTTATTAAAAAGAAGGCTTTTTTTATGTAATAAATAAGAGATACATTTTAAATATAATCTTCCATTTTTAATTTTATCGGATAAAATTTTACTTGTAAAAAAATAAGTTTGTTATTATATTAAGAGTAGAACACAGGGACTAATTGTGATTAGTCCTGTGGTTTGAAAGTTAAACTATTTTCAAAATAACCACCATATTTGACTGCAGGTGGTTATTTTTTATATAAAATATTATTGCTGCTATAAACACACATAAAGAAAGTGTGATACGGCTTTTATATACCATAGGCTGCTCTTTTCTATTTACTAAATTAAAACAAATAATATCCATCAAAAACAGTTGTAATGTAATATATAAATCCTTGCTATTTTATAAAATATCTATTATTTTAGTATGTATCTAAGGAGATTTTATGAAAAAATATATTGAAGATATGTTTGATGAGGCAATAAAAGCTCATAAAGAATTTGCATTAGATAATGCAGGAATTATAGAAGAAATAGCAAAAACAATAGTAGAATGTTTTGAAAATGGCAACAAGCTGCTGATTTTTGGCAACGGCGGCTCAGCAGCAGACGCTCAGCATATTGCAGCAGAGTTTGCAAGCCGCTTTGTAATGGAAAGGCCGCCACTTGCAGCTGTTGCTCTTACTACTGATACATCACTTTTAACAGCAGTAGGCAACGATTATTCCTTTGATGAAGTATTTGAAAAACAGGTTGCAGCTCTTGCAAACCCAGGCGATGTGGTATGGGGAATATCTACAAGCGGTAATTCTGAAAATGTTATAAGGGGCTTAAAAAGAGCCATAAAATGTGATGCAAAAACAATAGGTTTTGCAGGTAGAGACGGCGGTAAAATGCCAGGACTTTGCGATAAAATACTTGTAGTTAACCACCAGTCAACAGCAAGGATACAAGAAATACATATAATGAGTGCCCATATTATATGCGGCCTTGTAGATGAAATAATGTTTGGCAGGTTTGCAGGTTAGGAATGTCTAACTATTTTGAATATCATAACGCATGGGGAGCATCAGCTTCTTTTTACGCATGCCATAAAAAGAAGAAAGGTGTTCCCTTAGTTATTTTTCTGCCAGAAAATAAATCTGTAATGGAAAGTGTAAAAAATGAATTAGAGCTTTTCTCTGATTTAAAAATATTAGACTATCCATCATACACTCAAAACCCTTTTGAAGAAGCAAGGCCGTTAACTTCCATAATGGCTGCAAGAAGCAGAACTCTTTATAATATACTTAATGAAAAAGATTATATCCTGCTTTTATCACCATATTCTATGCTTAAAAAAATACCATTTAAAAATGAATTTTTAGAAAGCATTATCACATTAGAAAAAGATAAAGAATACCCAATGCAAAGGCTTGAAAAAGAGCTTGATAAATTAGGCTATATCCATGTTGAATTTGTAACAGATGCAGGGGAATATACTTTTCGCGGTGGTATTGCAGATATTTTCCCTGCAGGATATGATGACCCTGTGCGCATAGAATATTTTGATGAAGAAATAGAAAGTATTTTTACATATAATAAAGACAGCCAGGCAAGGAAAAAAGAAATAACTAACTTAAAAATACTGCCTGTTTCAGATTTACTAATTACTACAGAAGAATTTATAGAAAAGCTAGAAGATAACGACTTAAAAGAAAAGGCAGAAAATTTTGGCAAGTTTGCAGGATTTCACTGGCTTGCTCCATATATACATAAAGACCAGTCAGATATTTTTGAATATTTAGACAACTATGATACTGCCTGCTTTATGAGTAATATGCAGGACAGCATATATGGATATTATGATATAATAGAATCATCAGCTCAAGATGATATCCAAAAAGAAAGCTTTTTATCAGCAAAAGAAGCGGTAGAGAAGTTAAGCAGAAATAATATATATATAATCTCAGAAATAACAGACAGTGTTGCAAGCACTCCATTAAGTTTTGCAAGCTCAAAAACACGATTTTTATTTGAGAAAAAAAACTTATATCAGTCTATGACAAATGCTGCAGAAACATTACTTGCACTTTTAAAAGAGAATATGAAAATAGTATTTTCTGTAGAAAGTGAAAAGTTTACTGGTATATTTAAAGACTTTCTTAGAGATTATGATATTTTTCCAAAGGAAATAAAAAAACTTTCAGAAATAGAAAAGCCGTCTATATCTTTATACAGAAAACATATTTCTGGCGGTTTTATTGATAAGGAAAGTTCTTATGCGGTTATTTCTGATATGGATATATTTGGCTTTACAAAAAGAAAGCCAAAGCCTAAAAAGAAAGATGCATTTAACACAAAACTTTCAGATTTAGAAGAAGGGGATTATGTAGTCCATGTAAACCATGGTATAGGTATATATCAGGGTATAAAACACATGGTGATAGCTGGCAGTGAAGGTGATTTCTTATCTATTATGTATGAAGGGGAAGATTTGCTTTATGTTCCACTTCATTCTATAGGTCAGCTGCAGAAATATATAGGCATGCAGAACCAGCAGCCAAAATTAAACAGCTTAAAAAGTTCTGCATGGCAGAAGCTGAAAAAGCATGCAAAAGAAAGTGCCAAACATATTGCAGAAGATTTACTGCGTCTTTATGCAGAAAGGAAAGCGAGAAAAGGGTTTGCCTTTAACGATGATGGCTCATTAATAGAAATATTTGAAAGAAACTTTGAATATACAGAAACAGAAGACCAGTTATCAGCTATTTATGATGTTTATAATGATATGGAAAGCGAAACTCCAATGGAAAGGCTTGTATGCGGCGATGTTGGTTTTGGTAAGACAGAAGTTGCTATGCGTGCAGCATGTAAGGCTATTGCATGCAGTAAACAGGTTGCGGTGCTTGTGCCTACAACTATACTTGCAAGGCAGCATTATGAAACATTTATAGAAAGGTTTAAGGGGCTTCCTGTCAATATTGAGTTTGTATCTCGTTTTAGAACAGATAAGGAAACGAAAAGTATATTTAATAAAGTATCAGAAGGCTCTATTGATATATTAATAGGCACTCATAAGATATTATCAAAAGATTTATCATTTAAAGATTTAGGGCTTTTAATAATAGATGAAGAGCAGCGGTTTGGAGTAAGCCATAAGGAAAAAATTGCATCAATCAAAAGAAATGTGGATACTCTAACTTTAAGTGCTACACCAATCCCTAGAACATTACAGCTTTCTTTATCTGGCATAAGGGATATGAGTATTATAGAAACACCGCCTGAAAACAGGCTGCCAGTAGTTGTGAAAGTTATTAAAGGTTTATCAGAAAGAATAAAAGCTGTTAAATCAGAACTTGAAAGGGGCGGTCAGGTATTTTTTCTCCATAACAGGGTGCAGGATATACAGGAGGCAGCTCTTGAGATAAAAAGGGAGCTTCCACTTGCAAGGGTTGATTATGCTCATGGTCAGATGGATGCAAAAACTATGGAGCAGATACTGTCTTCATTTTATAATGGGGAGATAGATGTGCTTGTTGCTACAACTATCATAGAAAACGGCATCAACATTCCAAATGTAAATACTATAATAATAAATAATGCAGCACATTTTGGACTTTCTCAGCTTTATCAGTTAAAGGGCAGAGTGGGCAGAAGTGCAAGGCGTGGTTACTGTTATTTAGCAGTAGATGATTTTGCAAGATTAAACGATATTGCACAAAAAAGGCTTTCTATTATTCAGCAGCTTTCAGATTTAGGCAGTGGGTTTAAGATAGCAATGTATGACTTACAGCTTAGGGGTGCTGGCAATATTTTAGGTGCGGAACAGTCTGGGTTTGTGGTAAGAGTAGGTTATGAATTATATGTTGCTATGATAGAAGAAGCAGTGCAGGAAATGAAAGGTGAGTATACAAATATAGCAGATACGGAGATAAATTCAAATATTGCATATTTTATACCAGCAGATTATATAGAAAATCCGCGAATAAGGTTTGATTTTTATAGACGGTTTGCAGATATTTATGATATGAATAGTATGCAGGAGCTTTTAAAGGAAATAGAAGCAGGCTACGGAGAGCTGCCGGAAGAAGTTTTAAACCTTTCTTTAATTATGCTTATAAAAAACTTTGCCAGTATGCTTGGAGCAGAAAAACTTATGCTTTCTAAGTCTGGAGCTGCAAAGGTTACTTTTGCAAAGGAAACTAAACTTAACCCTGCATTAATAGTAAAATGCTCTCAGGATAGAAAAATTCTTTATAGATTTATTTCAGAGTATGAACTTTCGCTTGCGGTGGATGCAGGTGAGCCATTGAAAGTAACAGCAGAATTTTTTCAGGATTTATATACACTTTCGCGGGCAGATTAAATAAAAGGAGAGTAGATGAAAAGATTAAGTATTTTATTAATATCATTAATATTTTTTACAGCAGGCTGCAGCCTTTTTGAAAAAGAAAAAAAGGAAGATACTGCAGATACTAAACAAGATAACAGAACTGCTTATGTGGTTATTAACGGCAAAACATTATATACTGATGATTTTTTTAAATTTGCAGGTGTTGTATTAAAAGAGATGAATGAGCAAGACTTAAAAAATGAAGAAGTAAAAAAATATCTTGTAAAAAACTTTATAGAGCATAACTTACTTCTGCAGGAGGCTCGTCGCCGTAATATTAAGGTAGATGAAAAGAAAATAAATGCAGTTACAGAAAGTTTTTTATCAGAAGCAGGCACTCAGGATTTAAAAGTGTATTCAGGCTCTTTTGATACAGATGCAAAGGCATTATCTGAAATATTAAGAGAAAAATTTATGGTGGAAACACTTATTGCTGATATGATAAACAGCAATATAGACATTAAGGAAGATGAAATAAAGCAGGAATATATAGAGCTTTACAGTCAGAAAGAGCCAGCAAAGAAAGCCCATTTATTTCAGATATTTACAACTGATAAGCAGGTGGCAGAAAAAGCAATGGCGGAGTTAAAAAGGGGGCTTGCATTTAATGAGGTAGCTACCCGCTATTCAGAAGGTCCTGAAAAAGAAGACGGCGGCGATTTAGGCTTTATTATAGATACCGATTATCCAGAGATTTTTGGTGAAGCCTTTAAATTAAAGCCTGGCAAAATAAGTGATATTGTAAAAAGTGAATACGGCTATCATATCTTTTTAGTAAAAGAATACAGCAAGCCTAAAAAAATAGATTATGATGATGTAAAAACACAAATCCATTTTTCTCTTTATAATAAAGAGCAGGATAAAAAAATAGAGGAATTAATTAATGAACTTTACAAAAATGCAGATATTGAATATCTTACTGACATTAACCTTAGTGATGCTTCCTTATCATCTAAAAGCGGAAGTTATAGGTAAGATAGAAGCCCATGTTGGCAATAAGATAATAACTTCTTATGATATAGAAGGGCTTGACCCTGTCACATATAAAAGGCTGCTTTCTATACCTGATGAAGAAACAAGGAACACACAGCTTGAGCAGTATAAGTCGCAGGCGCTGAATTTCTTAATAGAGGCAACTATTATGGAGATAGCTGCAGAAAGGGAAGGTATAAAAGTGACTGATGCAGAGGTGGACAGGGCTGTATCTGAGATTGCTGCAAATAATAAAGTAAGTATGGAACAGTTTGAAAAAATGATAGCTAAGGAAGGCTTAAGTTTAGCTCAATATCGCTATCAGATTAAGGGGCAGATTATTCAAGCTAGAATCCGCAGTCAGATATTTATGCCGCAGGTAGTTATTACTGAAGAAGATATATATAATATGGTTGATGAAAAGGGCGATGAATATGGTCTAAAAGACAAATATAAGGCAAGATTAATTACAGCTCAGTCAAAATCTGAAATAAATAAAATTATTAAGAGTGTAAAGAATGGGGCAGATTTCAGTGATGAGGCGCGTAAAAACTCTCTTGATGCAAGTGCTGCAGATGGTGGCAGTATAGGCTGGGTAGATGTAACTTATGTTCCTATAGAGATGGAAAGAGCCTTAGAGAAAACTCAGAAAGGCGGCTTAACAGAGCCATTTAAATATAATAACTTATGGGCAGTATGTTATGTTGATGAGTTTATGAGCAAATATACAATGGATAACGAGACAGAGGGTAAGATAAGAAACGCAATAGGTGAAGCTTTATTTACAAAGTCTGTTGCTGAATGGTTAAAAAAGCATAAGGAAACTATCATTGTATTAAAAGCATCAGACAGGTTTAAGGTAAAATAATGAGACTTGATAAATTTCTAAAAACGGCACAACTTATAAAAAGAAGAACAGTTGCAAACGAAGCAGCTGATGAAGGGTTTATAAAAGTAAACGGCAGAGATTCAAAACCTGCCCTGCAGTTAAAAGCTGGCGATATTATTGAGATAGATATTTGGAACTATTATAAAAAGATAGAAGTTGTAATGGTGCCTGAAAAAAATACTATACCTAAAAAGGATATTGATAAATATATAAAAGTGCTGGAATATAAAGCAAAAGAGATAGAGTTTTAAAAATTTTATTATATAGGCTTTTACATTTTTTATAGTCATTCTGAGCAAAGCGAAGAATCTATAAGTAGTGTAATAAATAAAATTTTTAATAAAAATATAAAGAGCCACAGGACGTGGCGTCTTTAGTGAGCGTTAAGGGCTTTGCCCGCAAATGC
>CALVEY010000051.1 GCA_944326705.1 uncultured Mucispirillum sp. | reverse complement strand
GTAATTGATGCATATTTATAAAACCACAGCTCTATGTCATACTGAGCCTGCAAGGCGAAGTATCTGAAATATTAATACCGCAGTAAATGCAAAATAGTATTTATATTACTCAAAATTCTTTTTAATGTTGCTTACACTATCATTCCGCCGCAAAACTCAGGAAGTAATATTTCGTTATTTTATTACTTATGCTCCAATTCCTTAAACATTCGCTGTTTTTTATAAATCCAGATTCTTCGCTTTGCTCAGAATTGACAGTGTGCGGTAATTGATGCATATTTATAAAATCACCGCTCTATGTCATACTGAGCCTGCAAGGCGAAGTATCTGAAATATTAATAATCACAGTAAATACAAAATAGTATTTATATTACTCAAAATTCTTTTTAATGTTTCTTACACTATCACACCGCCGCAAAACTCAGGAAGTAATATTTCGTTATTTTATTACTTATGCTCCAATTCCTTAAACATTCGCTGTTTTTTATAAATCCAGATTCTTCGCTTTGCTCAGAATTGACAGTGTGCGGTAATTGATGCATATTTATAAAATCACAGCTCTATATCATACTGAGCCTTTAGGCGAAGTATCTAAAATATCAATACCGCACTAAATGCAAAATAGTATTTATATTATTCAAAATTCTTTTTAATGTTTCTTACACTGTCATACCGCCGCAAAGCTCAGGAAGTAATATTTCGTTATTTTATTACTTATGCTCCAATTCCTTAAACATTCGCTGTTTTTTCTTCACAGCAACTGCAACTCGCTTCGCTCAAACAATCAGATTGCTAAGCGTTCCAAAAAAACAGCTCATAAGAAATTAAGTCGCAAAGATAATAAAATAACATGGGGACATCTGTTAAATAAGGATATTTAAGACTAAAAACATTTTTATAAGTTAGAATTAGATTCTTCGCTTTGCTCAGAATTGACAGTGTGCGGTAATTGATGCATATTTATAAAATCACAGCTCTATGTCATACTGAGCCTGCAAGGCGAAGTATCTGAAATATTAATAATCACAGTAAATACAAAATAGTATTTATATTACTCAAAATTCTTTTTAATGTTGCTTATACTATCATACCGCCGCAAAACTCAGGAAGTAATATTTTAGGGTATCTGCTAAAAAAGGATATTTAAAACTAAAAACATTTTTATAAGCTAGAATTAGATTCTTCGCTGATGCTCAGAATAGACATGGGTTGGGAAATAAATAATCAAAAAAGCCCCGCATAATGCGGGGCGGGAAAGTTGCTTAATTATTCCATTGGTGCTGTAAAATCAACATTACCTAATGATAAGTTTATTTTATTAAATGGTTCTTCTGTTAAAGAATTAGGATCCATTGTAATAACTTGACTGCTTATTTTTCTTAAAATAAGACGAGTATCAGGATTAACCTTTCCTAATAGTGTAGATTTACCTTCAAAATGAGAAAATAAAACTATATCTAAATTTGTATATCCTGTGTAACTTTTTTTGTCTTGTTCAAAATAATATTTAGGATTTTCTGGATTAGTAGTTGCTGATAAATTTCTTCCAGGCATATGACCTATATGATTTGTATCTAACCAAGTATTTAAAGATGCATCTTCATACACTGTATATTGATATCTATCATCTTTTGCTGCATCTGCTGCCATTGAACCCATATTTGTAAATAGCATAGCAACTTTTGTATGTACTTTTAATGCTCCATTAGATACTTTTATTATAGCCCTACCCGCAAAATCATTATTTGGAATTTCATAATTGCCATTAAATGTTCCTTGCTTAGGGCAACTATCTACTTTCCATAGATTTTTATAGATATCACAATTTGTTCTAAGAACAGCTGCTGTTAAACCTGACCCATTTGAATTTGTTCCGAAAAACACTATATCATAAGTTCCTTGTAATGATGTTTCATCAGTATAATCTATATGACCTAATACATCAATTTTAAATTCTGCAGTTAATGGTTCAGCATCATATTTTGGTTGAGCAGTTACTCTAATAGTTGTTACACCATTTTTATTAGCTGTAACTTGACCAGTCACAGGATCTACTGAAGCAATATTTGCATCATCACTTGAATAAGTCCAAGATGCAATAGAATTTTCTATACTGCTTTTATTAACAATATTATTAGTAAAAACTGTATTCTGTTCTTTAGTTACTTCATTATTTTCAAATGATATTGCATTTATACCTTCTACTGCATTTATTGTATATGTAGCCTGCTGACCTTTATCTGTTGTAAAAGTAACAGTTTCTCCACCTTGAACATTAGTAAGTTCAAATGAACCAGTACCATTTGATGTTGGAAGTTTACCAGAGCCGCTTTGTGTAGTATAGGATACCATAGTATCAGTAGTAGTTGTTGGTGTTAATGTAAAATTAATAGTTACATTAGTTCCTTTTTTATACACTTTATCTGCAGAAGTAGTAACTGTAATATTTGTTACCGGAATTTCTTCTAATGGTGCAGGCTTTACTGTTACATTAACTGTTTTTGTAAGACTTCCTACAGTTACAGTAACTACAGCACTACCTTCTGCAACTGCTGTTACTACACCATTTGCATCAACTTTAATATATTCAGCCCCAGAAGTAACTGCATAATTAACAGTTGTATAATCTGTTGCAATAGCTGGCTCAATAGCTGTAGTAATATTTGCAGAAACTTCAGAACCGTCATTCTTTAAAGTAAGTGTCATATCTGCTGGTGTAACAGAAATAGCTGTTACAGTTGCTTTTTCTATATTAAACGGCCATGAAGCAGTTTTAGTTTTATCTGCTGTAGATGTTGCTGTAATAGTAATAGTTTCTTCTGTATAGCCTTTAATAGTTACATTACCTTGATTATCAACAGATATGTAATCTGGGTGGCTTGATGACCATGTAACTATTTTATTAGTTGCATCATTTGGAAGAACTTCTGCTGTTAATTTAAAAGATGCTCCGCCATGAACAACATTTGCAGGTTGACCTTTAATAGTAACACTATCAACAGGCACTACAACTGGCTCTTCTGGATTTTCTGGCTCTTCTGGGTCTGTTGGAGTTTCACCTTCTAAACCTAAACCACTGTCCACTTCTAAATCTTTTGCTTTATCTAATTTTAATTTTAAATACTGACCATTTTTTATAATTAAATTGTCTATTACTGGGCTGTAATTAGGATTTTTATTAGGGTCTAATGTGAAATATAAACCATATTTACTGTTTTCAATTAATTCTGCACCTAAATTAGAAAATGTAGCTGCAATGAACTTATTTAAATCATTATCATAATTTGCTAAATCTGCTAAATTAATAATATATTCATCAAAAGTGATTTTTTTGCCGCCAAAATCAAGATACATTATAACTTCAGGTGCTGCCATACCACCTGCTGCAGTTGATAAATTTAAGCCAACACGAAGTTCGCTTTTAGATGCTGGAGTAGTAACTGGCTCTTCGTCAATACCATATAAAGTAACATCATAAACACCTAAAAGGGTAAATGGGTCACCTGCTAAATCAATAGCTGTTACACCTGGCTTATCTTCTTCGCCACCACCTGGGTTTTCAGTGTCGCCGCCACCAGGATTTTCAGTGCCACCACCGCCTGGGTTTGTGGTGCTGTTATCATAAATACCACCTGAACTGTTGCTGCCTGTATCACTACATGCTGTAGTAAAAAGAGCAACAAAAACAGTTAAAAAAAGAATAAATAAAAACGGTTTTACTTTTAACATATTCTGCTCCTTTTAAAATAAAAAAATTTAATACATAAAACGCGTAAGAAATAATATATCAAAATTTTAAAAAAAGAAATAAAAAAATATGAAAAAAAGATAATTTTTGTGGATTTATATGAAAAAAGGGGCATAATTGCCCCCCTTTTTTGTTATTTTGGCGAATTTTCTTTTACATTTGTCACGATTTCTTCTATATTTTTCCTTACCTGTATATGTTTGTCTTTTTTAAGTTCTGCTATTATCTCTTTATCTGTGGTTTCATATATGCCGTTTTTAAAAACGGCTGTTCCTTTTGAATGTATCACTTTTAAATCTGCAAAGCATGAATAAAATCTCATATATGCCGCCTTAAAAGTTTAATGTTAATATACCATGACATTCTTCATTTGATACTTCTAAACCGCAGTCTGTTAAAAATGTATCTACCACACCATCATAGCCGTCACTTTGGATATTTGTATCCATTTTTGTTTCTTCTATAAAGTGTAAAAGCAGTTCATCTAAATCAATAATAACAGCAGTGTTTGGATAAACTGATGATAATACAGGGTCATACATTATATTTAATTCACCATATTCTGTATCTATTTTATCAAGAGAAATTCCATACTCTTTTAATAATGAGCCGCCGCCACCTGCAAATGTTTTAATGGCATTATCATTAAGTTTTGCATTAAAGCCTGAGCCTGTAAGCATTACTTTATCCCCTGCTGAGCCTTTATCTGCCATAGCACCTAATATTTCATTAATAGTGCCTACTTTAAATTTATCTGGGCTTGTGATACTCATTACATTAGTTTTAATATAGTGGAAAAGCCCGCCTGTAACATATAAAGGCTCACTGCCTGATAAATCCTTTTTTGGCTCGCCAAACATTAATGACTGCTCAATATCGTTTTGATGAAGCCTTAATATTTTATTTCTTTCAGCCTTTCTTCTGCTTTCTGCAGAATTTCCGTCATCGCCGTATTCGCCCTGACGGAGCTTATTCCGTGTAATTTTTAATGTTCTTCTAAAAGTCTGGCAGTAGTTAAAGTTATCTTTTTTAAGTAAAACTGTGCCTTTTGGGGCTGAGCTGCCCTCTGGGTATGCAACAGAAATATTTACAAGGGTTGCATTAGTGTCATCTGTATCTGCTGTGATTTCTTTTGCACTTGTAACACCATAACCTCTTGTAACTGTTATTGTTTTACCACTTACGGCTGTTACTCTCATCTGTTCATGGGTTTTAATATCTTTAATAATAGAGCCCTCTGTTAAAAAAGTAACATTATCTTCATCTGTTACAACAGTTAATGTTGTTTCAGATGAATTTGCAGGCGTTACTTTAAATGTTGGCTTATTAAGCCTTGTTTCAAGCCATTCAAATTTTTGGTTTGTTTCACTTATTACCCTGCCGCGAGCCTGCAGCATCATAAATAATGGGGATAATTTAGCATTTTGAAATATTTTATCCCTTAAACCTACGCTTCTTTTTACTAATTCTGCTTGTGTATTTGTTGTATATGTATCATAAATTACGCTCATTTTTTATCTCCTTTTTTTTAACATATTTTAATTGTTTTTTATTTCATTATTTTATGCTTTGATAAAATGTAATATATAATAGTTTATAAATAGTTTAATAATATTATACTATCCTGCCGCCGCAAATCTCATAAAGTAAATATTTGTTATTTCATTCCTTATGCTCCAATTCCTTAAACATTCGCTGTTTTTTATAAATCCAGATTCTTCGCTTTGCTCAGAATTGACAGTGTGCGGTAATTGATGCATATTTATAAAATCACAGCTCTATGTCATACTGAGCCTGCAAGGCGAAGTATCTGAAATATTAATAATCACAGTAAATACAAAATAGTATTTATATTACTCAAAATTCTTTTTAATGTTTCTTACACTATCATACCGCCGCAAATCTCATAAAGTAAATATTTGTTATTTCATTCCTTATGCTCCAATTCCTTAAACATTCACTGTTTTTTCTCTATTGCCACTACAACTCGCAATGCTTCAGACAAGTAGCTGGCAAAACATGTTAAATGTTCTTATAAAAATTCATCCATAAATTTTTATAACCACGCATAGCCGAAGTAAATTCGTCTATGCTCACTAAAGAAAATACATCCTGTATTTTTACTAAAAAACAGCTCATAAGCAATTAAGTCGCAAAGAGAATGAAATAACCTAGGAGCATCTATTAAATAAGGATATTATTTATAGACATATTTAATTAAATATTTTTTATTAAATAAAATTCATTTCTGCATTATATAAATTCAGATTCTTCGCTGACGCTCAGAATAGACAGTAACGGAAATTAAACTATATTTAATATACTATGTTTTTAAAACATATTTTACTATCAATTACTATTTTATATAAAATTTTCATAGCCTGCCTGTTTCTGGCTTGCATTTGCATAGTTACCGCCCTTTATTGCTTTTGGCGGAAATACTGTGTTTTCATTTATACCTGCTTGTGCCTTTTTATCTGACACTAAACCTTTATATATATTATCATAAAATGTAATAAGGGTTTCTATATCACCTTTCATACGGCTCATAATTATAGTTTTTGCATCTCTGTATGCCATATTTTCAAAAGCGTTTCTTGCTGCAGTTTCTACCTGCTCATACATTGTGCCGTATTTTTCATGCAGGCTTTTTTCAAACTGCTTCATTTTTATTTCCTGCTCTTTTGCTTTTAATGCCTGCTGTTTAAAATATTCAAAATATTCCCTGTGTGCTACATTTTCCATATTAATTTTTTCACCAGTATATTTTTCCACAAGAGATACTGCCTGCTCATTAATATACTTAATATCTTCAAGGCTTAAGCCCTCAATATAAGATACTGCTGGAGTATTTGCATGTATATTCCCTGCTGTATTTTCTTTTTGGTCTGCCTGCTCCTGCTCTTTTCTTTTTGCATAAAGCATTTCAAAAACTGATAAAATTTCTGCTGGAATATTTTTTTCATCAATATTTCCAGTTTTACATTTATCTAAAAACTCCTGAATATCCATATTTTTACTGTTTGTTTCTTTATCTTTTATATTTTCATTCATTTTTTTTACTCCTTATTTACTGATTTATTTATCAGCATTTTTTTTGCGTCTTCTCCATGAGAAATATCACGCTTTATATCATCATCTATTTTCTTTAATATATAAGCCATACCATGCAGCTTTCTTATATTTTCACCCTTTTCTAAGGACACAAATATTTCTTTTTCATAAGTTTTTAAAAGGGGCAAAATATATTCAGCTGCAAGTAAGGCCTTTTCGCCTTTTTCTATACGGCTTTTAAGAATGCTGTTCACTTTGCACCTGCTCTCTAAGCTTATCTACACTTATCAGATAATTTTCTGTATCTTTAAGACCGCTTTCTTCTAATATTTTTGCCATCAGGTTTCTTATGCGTTTATTATCTGTTAAATTCCTTGGCTCGCCTATTTCTATCATCATAGCAAGTGCATTATTTAATACTCTACGCCTTGTATCTTCCCGTCCGCTTGATAAAGACTGGGATATATTTAAATCAAAATCTATATCCTTTATATCCTGCGGATTTATCTCTATTACATCATTTAAAAGACGCACAACCTGCTTATTATCCATAAACCTTTGGTTCTGATACACTAAAAACCTGTATGTTTCCTTTAAACTTTCAGCAAAATTTAAAACAATAGCCTGCACCTGTGAGTTGGCTGATTCATATTTTATAACTGCTTCTGTTGCTGTCTGACTTTCAACTGACTGTTTCAAGCCATGTTTCATTTCGCTTACCCCTGTTACCTTTTGATTTTCCTTATCAAAATATTCCACTAAGGAAAATGAATTCTCGCTTATTACTTCAAAAGGCTCTGGAGCAAATATATTATTAATATCTGCACTATCGCGCACTGCCACATACTGTTCACTTGTTACCATTTGGGACGGATTAAGCAAGTCATCTACTTTATAAAAAATCTTCCTGTTATTATTCCGCCTTGTATTTTCTAATATTTCCCTTATTAATGCTGTCTTTATTATCTGGGTGTTTTCTGCAAGCTCTGCTAATCCTCTGCCTGCTATACTGTCCATTGATAAAAATGGCGTAAACACAAAAAAAGGATACATTGAATAAGTATTTTCTTCTATTGATAATATCTGATTACCACAGTAAGTTATCACCACATCTTCTAATAATCCATCATTATCAATATCTATCCTGCCCCAGTATTCATTAAGCATATAAAGCTTTCGTGCCTTATTTTTACTATTTTCTGATAAATACTGCGCTCTGTTTGCAATATCATCATCTTCATAAGTAAAAATATTATCCTTTATTTTTGATATATTTTTATATACTCCCTCTTTTTCTCTGCGGGTTAAATAATCATAATTTACAAGCTTTCTGTGTATTACATAATCAGCTTCCTGCAGTGATAATGCACTTGCATCAAATAAAAATTCATTATATGGCAGCACTTCAAAAACAGGCTGATTTTTACTGATGTATGATACCTTATATTTTACCCTGTATTTTTCTATACCGTTTATATATACAGGGCTTGATGTTATATTATAGCCTGCATTAATTAATGACTGCATTTTTTCATATGTCACTATTTCATCTATTTCTTTTTCACCATACTCTTTTATCCACAATACCTTTAATGCAGCACAGCCTGTAATAAGTGCATTTGTAATAAGCCGTGTAAATATAGTATGGTATGGGTTTTGTGCTGTTATCTGGTAATTTAATAAAGCCTGCATTTTTGCTGCATTTTCTTCATCTTCACCGCTTCTTGCTGTAACTTCTACAGGATTAGATGAAAACAGAAGTTTATTAATATCAGGCATTAATGCTCTGATAGTTACTAATACATCACGACTGATAAAAGAACTTTCAGGCATTCTGTATTTTTTAGTATCTATCTTTTCACCATTATAAAGCTCATAATATTTTTTAAATTTTGGCTTTAAATGCTGGTTATAGTAACTTAAAGCCTGTTCTTTATCCCTTTTTATAATCTCTAAAATATCTTTATCTTCTAATTTTACTTTCATAATATTATACCCTTAATTACACAGTATTTAAAAATTTATAATGTAAATAACTGCTTATAATAAAGATTCTTCGCTTTGCTCAGAATAGACATTAGACATATAGTAGTAAGTAATTTATATATTGCACCATGTCATACTGAGCCTTACAGGCGAAGTATCTAATTTCTTAAAGCTGCAGCTAAATTTAAACTGCCTAAAACATATCCATTAATTACCTTAGCATAACAGATGGCAGCTGCCTTTTATCAGTGCGAACACTGCCTGCAAATGTTAAAGCAAGTGCATCTGCACAATCAGGACTTGCAAGCCCCCGTTTTTTCATATCCTGTTTTTTCTCTAAAAGAATTTGAGCATTATCGCCCCTGAAATAATATTCTGGACCTGCTAAATCTTCTTTTAAGTCTGTATCCTGTGGAATGTCTGCCATTTTAAGCCAGTCTGCCATACTGCACCATATTTCAGCCCGTTTATTAATATACTTATCCTTTCTTTCAGGTCTGCCTGCAAAATCTACACCTGTTACATTATAGCCCATCCACTTAAGCCTGTCATAAACGCCTGCACCTACGCCGCCCATATCAATAAATACTGCATCTGGTTTAAAATCATTTATCTCTCTGATTACTGCATCAGATACTTCAAGGGTATCAAGTGATGAGTATTTCTTTAAGTCGTAAAGCTTTAAGCCCTGGCGCCTTGCTATTACTGTTTTATCTTCGCCAAACCTTGCCACATCAACACCTAATATCCTTGGCGCATGGATATATACACTTTCTTCTATATTTCTTTCTGCTGCAGCTATAATATCATCTCTTTTTATTAATGACGCACTGCCGCCTGACGGAAACTCACCAAGCACTCTCACTTTTACAAAATCGCTGTCCAGCCCGTAATCTTCCACCCATTTATTTATCTGCCTTTTATCTGTTATCGGCACAGTGCGGCTGTCCACTTTTTTAGTAATCCACCTGTGACGAAATCTGCCAAAACATTCATAAAATCTGCCGTCACTTCTTGTTGGGTTGCCAAAGCATACAAAAAATATTTGCGTATCTTTATCTGTTAGTGCGCCCTCTGCAACCTCCCATATACAGGCTGGTATGGCTGATGCTTCATCAAATATAATCAATATTCTGCCGCCCTGATTATGAAGCCCTGCAAAAGCTTCAGGCCTGTGCTCGCTCCAAGGGATTGCATCTATACGCCATGTTTTTTCATACCTTTCATCACTGGAAAATATAGCCGTTTTGCTTACTTCAAACATACTTTCCACAATAGAAAGCCTGTGCCATTTTGCAAGCTCTGCCCATGTTTTACTTTTTAACTGGTGCTCTGTATTTGCAGTTATTACTCCCTTTGTATTAGGCTTTGTTGCCAGCGCCCAGAGAGTAAGCCATGAAACAAGTGCGCTTTTGCCTATTCCATGACCAGATGATACTGCAATCTGCACTGCTTCACTTAGGCTTATTATGCCGTCCCTTAAGTTTATAAGTACATCTTTCTGCCAGTCTAGTATGCTGTGGTTTTTAAGCTCATCTTTACCCCATGGAAAAGCCGCCTGCACAAATAAAAGCGGGTCGCTTTCTGTGCGGGCTAAAATATATGCTAAATCATAAGCTGCAGCAGATGATGCACGCTTTTTACTCATCTGACTGAGCCTCATCTATTAACTTTCTTGCATTCTGCATAAGCTCAGCCATATCATCTTTGCCAGCTGTTACTTTGTCACTGTAACCAAAACTGCATTTTAAGTTAAATATAACACCAGTTGTTGCATAGCTTTTATCTGTAAGCATATCAATCGCCTGACTTTCCATTCTAAGCTTTATACGGTTAATAACTGGTGCAAACTCAGGATTTTTTTCAAGCTCTAAAAATTCGCTTTTATCTGCAAACCCCATATAGTATGATATACCAGCTATTGAGCAGGGCTTATTCTGCTCTTCCTGCTCTGCAAAATAGCTTTCTGCCATTTTCTCTAAATCTTTTGGTTTTTTATATTTTTTATTCATTATATTTCCTTAATTATTTTATTTGTCCTTTGCTATATGGCTAATATATACAAGAAAAATACTTAGGTGTCCGTTATGTCCGAAAAAGATAAGGAAATAAAATTAATATACAATTATTTTAAAAAATTAAGATAAGATATAATATTTTCTGGGGGTACCCCATTTTTTAAAACTGCATAGAAAAGTAATTATTTTACAGTAAAATTTGTGTTTTATATTTTCTAATAATATGTATTTTTATGATATTTTACACTATCTAACCGCCGTAAATTTCATAAAGCAAACTTTTTGTTATTTCATTCCTTATGCTCCGAATTGCATAATCATTCACAATTTTTTCTTCATTGCTGCAGCAACTCGCTTCGCTCAAACAATCTGACAGCAAATCATTACGAAAAAATTGCTCATATACAATTAAGTCGCAAAGATAATGAAATAACTTGGAGCATCTCTTAAAAGCAGAAATAGGACCATATAATATATTAAGTTTAAAGGCTATTTTTTAATTTCTTATCCATTTTACCTTTATTATTATACATTTATAAATATCTTTCCAAAAAAATGGGGGTAAACCAGAATATTTTTACTTGATAATATGCTTATTAAAATATATAATGTATCCGATTATAGTATCTAATAGATAGTATTTATTACGGTGAATTATTTTGATTAAAAAATTAATAATATTATTGTGTCTTATTGTTATGCCGTTATATGCTGCAGCTTTTGATAAGCCCTTCTTTGTAGACAGCTACTCTGGTATTGAGTTTAAAAAACTTAATAATAAAACATATTTAGCTGTTTATGAAGTTACTCAGGAGCAGTGGTATAAAGTAATGAATACTGCCCCTTTTTATTTTAATAAAGGCGGCTCATATCCTGCAGAATCTGTTTCCATTGGCGATATTCAGAAATTTTTAAATACACTAAATGCTGCAACTCAGTCTAATTACAGGCTGCCAACTGTTGCTGAATGGAAAGAAGCAGTTGGCGATATCCGTATTAATAGAGATGATGTATGTACCCGTGCTAATTTTTATGATATTTCATCTAATGCTGTAAACAGATTTGGCAATGCTTACTTTGAATGTGATGATAAATTCCCTAATACTGCACCTGTTGGCTCTTTTAGTGCTAACAGCAAAGGGTATTATGATTTATTTGGCAATGTAAAAGAATGGCTTTGCAACTCAGAAAGCGATAGAACTAATACCTGCGCTAACCTGCTTGGTGCTGCAAGCCTTGCAGTTGCTGGGGGCGGGTTTAGTGACGGCCCTAAAGAGATGAGAAAAGTTGTAAAAGATGAAAGAACTTCTTTAAGATATGCAGGGCTTGGTTTCAGACTTGCAGTTGATGCATCATCTATTAACCCTAACGCAGTAAGTGAAAGTATTAATAAACCAAATGTATTAGCGCCAGTTACAACTGTTCCTGTTGCTCCAGTTGAAGAAAACACTATAACTACTCCACCAGCATCAGCACTTGATAACCAAAGAAATGATGTTACAAATAACCCAGAACAAAATCAAGATGAACCACTGCCAGAAAGAAAATTTAAATTTCTCCCATTTTTAAGAGATTAAGGAAGTAAACGAGGTGTTCCCCCGACCAAACGCCTATTATTACAATTATTTATATTTTTACATATATTACCAAGTAGTTATAGCATTTTTTAATAAAAAAACGGGGTACCCCAGCATATTAATCTGCTTCACCCCCATTTTTTTGAAACTATAATTAAAAATACTAATTTATAATAAACTTAGTAATTATTATTTA
>CALVEY010000050.1 GCA_944326705.1 uncultured Mucispirillum sp. | reverse complement strand
AGACTTTCGATTGAGGACTTTTTACCAAAAGATAAGGACGATTTGATATGGGTATAAAAAATGGGGTACCACCAGTTATATAAACTATTGCAATATGGCTTATAATTGTATAATATAATTAATCATATTTTCGGAGTATTGAAATAAATGTTTGAATTTAATTCCCTTGTTGTGCTTTCTGATAAAAAAGACAAACAGTATATGGTAACATTAAAGGAAGGAGCAAGGTTTTCTACTCAGTATGGCTATATTGAGCATAATGATATTGCAGCTCTTGATGAAGGTGATGTTATTAAAAGCACATTAGGCCATCCCTATCTTGTATATAAGCCTACATATATGGACTTTGTAATGAACATAAAAAGGCAGGCTCAGATTATCTATCCAAAAGATGCTGCGGCTATGCTTATGTGGTGTGATGTAGCACCTAACCAAAAGATTTTAGAATCAGGTATAGGTCAGGGTGCATTATCTCTTGCAATATTAAGAGCTTTGGCAGGCACAGGAAGCCTTACAAGTTATGAAATAAGGGCTGATTTTGCAGAGCAGTCTGCTAAATTTATTAAGCAGTTTATGGGGGAAACGCCTGCAAATCATACAATAGAAGTTAGAAGTATATATGACGGAATAGACGGCACTTATGACAGAGTGCTGCTTGATTTACCAGAACCATGGCATGTAGTGCCGCACCTTAAAACCGGGTTAAAAAACGGCGGGCTTATAGTGGCTTATCTGCCAACTATACTGCAGGTTAAAACTTATGTAGATGCTTTAAAAGAAAGCGGCTATTTTTCAGATATTGAAACTGCAGAGTTTACAAGACGCCCATGGAAAGTAGATGGTATGTCTGTCCGCCCTGAAATGTGGATATATAATCACAGTGCATTTTTAATTAGTGCAAGAAAACTTAAAACATTTGATTAAAAAGATATATAGAGGTTGAAAATGGATGCAAGTAAAACAAGTTTTAAACTAAAATTTTTCTTTATACTTTTATATCTTTTAGTAGTTATTATTTTATCTGAACTAGACATACTGCCTACACCGTTGTCTTTAGTGCTTTATGCTGTGTTTTTTCCTATTGTATTTATATCAGTAAGAAATATTTTAAACTCCATTCTACATATTGCACGTGTTATGGCTACAGAAGAAGATGAAATAGTAGACTTAAGAAAGCGTGCAAACCAGAATGTAAAATGTGAGCACTGCAGAAGTATTGCTAAGTCACTTAACCATATGATGAGAAATACTGATAAAACTATTTTAGAGTTTTACAGGCTTATAGTTAGTGCAGAGGGCAGGTCATTAAGAGTTTCATCATCTATTGCTACAGTTGATGAAAGTATTACTAAAAATGCACAGAGCGCACAAAATATATACAAATCAATTAATGAGCTTGTTGGTTATATAGGCAGAATAACACAAACTTCATCAGAAATTAATTCTGATATAAACAAATCACTTGATTTAACAAAAACTGGCTCAGATGCAATGGAGCATGCAAAAGCATTAATGGAAAATATTTCAAATGCAGCTTCAAGTCTGGAAGAAAAAATATCTGAATTAAATTCTGGAGCAGAAAAAATTGGGGTGATTGTATCTGTTATTGATGATATTTCAGAGCAGACTGCACTGCTTTCATTAAATGCAGCTATTGAGGCAGCAAGAGCTGGCGAAGCAGGCCGCGGTTTTGCTGTTGTTGCTGATGAAGTTAGAAAGCTTGCTGATAAAACAACTAAATCTACTAATGAAATTAAAGAAATGATTGCAGATATTCAAAGCCACATCGGCGAAGTATCTAACCAGACAAGCAGTATTTTCCACCAAATTATGGAACAGAAAGACCAGACAGAAATTGTGTATAAAAACTTTAACGATATCTTAAATTTTTCTGAAAGAGTAAGCGTTACAAGTGATGAAATAACAAAAACTATGGAGCTGCACTCAGGAGTAAATGAACAGATTGCACGCGATGCTCAAGATATTATAGAAGTTTCTGAAACAACTGATAACTTAATGCAGGAGCTTGTTGCAAACTATAATAGAATGATTGATGCTATGAGCGAATTAACTGTGCGTGTTTCTACTATTAAATATTCAAGCCGTGCAGTGCACTTTCTTAGAGCAAAAAGTGCCCACCTTAAATTTATGTATAATGTATATACTCACTATATGCATAACCAGGCAACAACACTTAACACCCACAAAACATGTGCATTTGGTCAGTTCTATTATAATAATGGGCAAAAACTCTTTGCTGATAACAGACTTTATAAAGATATAGAACCAGTACATATTAAAGTCCATGAATTAGGTCATAAAGTTATGGAAAAAATAGAGGCTGGCGATAGATTTGGAGCTTACCAGTATCTGCAGGAGCTGCAAAACAATGTAGACCAGCTTATAGATATGCTTGATAAGCTGATAGACCAGTATCTTGAAGGCGATTGGCTGAATTATTGATATAAATCATTGCAATATTAATGTAAACCCCTTATTATATAAAAATCCAATTATTATCTATTATATATTAGGAGGCAGTATGACATTTCTTACCCAGTTTATAATATCCACTATTTATTATGTTATTATTATGGCATTGATTATCTTTGATATCGTTCCTTTTTATGTTGGCATAATTTTAGCATTGATACATATTGGAGTAACTATATTTATTGTAAGAAAGCTTCTTTCAAAAGTTGGCAGAATAATACTTGATATGAAATATACAGGGGGCAGCACCCTTGATTTATCTGTAAGAGCCCAGGACCAAAGCAACTGTTCATACTGCACTTATATTGCTTCATCTATAAATACTCTTATGGTAGATATTGATAAAAATGTACTGGATTTTTATAAACTGCTTAGTGCTGCTAGTGCAAAAACATTATTTGTATCATCATCAATTGCAACAGTCAGTGACAGTGTTTCTGTAAACAACAAAAAAGCAGACCAGATTGCTGATTCTATTAAAGATGTTATAAGCTATATTGGAGAGCTTTCTCAAACATCTCATACTATACAGGAAAATGTATCTAAAGCTCTTGCTTTAACAAAAGACGGTGCAGAAACTATTGAAAATGCAGATGAAATGTCATCAGAAATAAATGATGCTGTTAAAATATTAGAAAACCAGATAGATATATTAAAAGCAGGTGCTGAAAAAATAGGTATAGTTGTTACTGTTATTGAAGAAATAGCAAAACAGACAGCACTGCTTTCACTTAATGCATCTATTGAAGCAGCTAGAGCTGGCGAAGCAGGAAAAGGCTTTGCTGTTGTAGCAAATGAAGTAAAAAATCTTGCAGATAAAACAAATTCATCTACTAATGAGATTAAAGAAACTATCAGCGAAATACAGGCTAATATTGAAAAAGTATCTATGCAGACAGAAAGAGTATCTGACAGAATACTTACTCAGCAGGAAAATACTTCTATGGCTCATAACCATTTCCAAAATATATTAACTCTTTCTGAAGAAGTAAATAATACAGCCGTAGAAATTAATAGAATTATGGCTCTCTATACTGGTATAAGCGATAAAATATCACTAGATGCTGATGATATTATTAAAGTAACAGATACAAGCACTACCTTAATAAACCAGCTTATATCAAACTTTAATGTTATGGAAAAAGCAGTAAATAATGTAATGGATAGGATTTCTGCAATTAAGTACAGCTCAAAAGCAGCTTACTTTTTAAATGCAAAAGTTGCACACTTAAAATTTATGTATAATGTATACCAAAACTATATTAATGATACCTTTATTTCCCTGCCAGACCACTTTAACTGTGCCTTTGGTAAATTTTATTACAGCAGCGGCAAGGAAATATTTGGCAGAGATGCGGATTTTAATAATATAGAACAGATACATGTTCAAGTCCATTCTTTAGGTCATAAGATTATGCAGTGTGTTTCTGAGAAAAGGAAAGAAGATGCAGTGCAGGATTTAGAAGAACTGCAGACTACAGTTTCTAACCTTGTAGAAATACTTGATAAATTAATTGATAAATATAATGTATAGATAATATAAAGTGCAGGATACTAAAACCTGTATCCTGCATCTATAAATACTCTTACTCCAGAATAATCATGATTTGTAAAAACATGGGTATAATCTACCCCAAAGCCCGTAGTAAAATTATTTGAAAAAACATAACGCAGCCCTGCACCTACTACAAACCCTACATTAGCTGCTGAGTCACTTTCATTAGTGGTGATAGTATTAATAAGATATGCTGCTCCGTCTGAATCTGTTTTATAGTTTGATGTTACATTTTTACTGTTTACAACAGATACTGCCACATCCATACCTGCTGAAATATATGGAATAAAGCCTTTTGTAGCATTTATATCATCATACTGCAAAACTGCTAAAAGCTGTAAGTCTATTAAATGGTGGTCTGTGCTCTGCTCTGTATAGCCTTGAATATTTGTGCCCCCTGCATAGTTATAGCGGAATGTGCCAGCAAGTCCAAATATTTTATGGAAGTTATACTTATACCGCACATCAAAGCCTCCGCCTACACCTGTGTAATCTTTTATATAAGCATTTTCGCCTGTTGGTATATAAAGAGATGGTGATATACCTATATAATGTTTTTTATCTACATAACTGCTGCTTTTCTTTGGTGCAGGCATATCTCCATAACTGTAGCTGTTTTTGCCGTCATAATAATCACCATACTGAGCATAAAGAAAAGGAATATTAACTGCAAATATTAATGTAAATATAATAATTATTTTTTTCATTATTTACTCTCCACTTTCTCTGCTGGAATATATTTCCAGATTTCTTCTATTAAACTTCCATTAAATAAGCTGAAATATGTATTGTTATCTTCTGATATTTTGTTTTTAAATTTTTGGTTTGCTGCTTCACTGCAGGTATAAGCAATAATTTTTTCAGGCTCGCTTAAGCTGTTATCAATACACTGCTCAGGCACACCTATATTTTCATAAACTACACCGCTAGAAATATCACTATTTCTTATTTTCCACTGCTGTTTTGTATTATCAGAGCACAGCTGTAAAACTGCCATTTTTCCCTGCTCTAAGCAGTAGCCAGGGTATAATGCTGAATGTATACGGCCTGCTTTATCAACAGCCCAGCGCTGACTGTTGCTGTCAGAACAAACAGCAGCCCTGACAGACATTTTACTTTCTGCTGATTCATAAACTTCCATACATTTACCATTTATTTCTGCCTGATTAAACTTAAATTCCACAGTTCCAAGTCCGCTTTCTTCAAGCATTGTTTTTAATGTTTCATCTGCTGATGTATTATTATTTTCAAGCAGTGTATAGTTATCATCTATATAAATATTAACTTCATCAGTTTTATTTTTATTATTTATATAGTCTTCTGCTACTGCCTTTTGAGATGCAGAAAGTTTATTTAATGCACTAAACCTGTATAATATTTCTATTAATTCTTTTTCTTTTGCAGTTAATGTGTAGTTATCAACAGTTTTTCCTGCCAGCTTTGTTTCAAGATATGCGGCATCTTCATTTATTACATCTTCATAACCTTTGCCTTTGCCAATGATTACAGGTTTTTTAAGCGGCGTATTATATACCTGCTCATCAATAGTCGTTGTGCCTTTTAATGTATTATTTACATATAAAGTAATAGTATCAGGTTTATCACTCTCTGCAATATTTACATGAAGTTTGTTTATTACATTACCAGCATACCTTGTATTAGAAAGCACTACATACTGAGTGGCTTTTCCGTTATAATATGTAATCTCTAAATAAGAAGATGCATTATCTGGCAGAGTATCTAAAAATAAATCTGTAAACACATTACCATAGTTTGCCCTGAAATATGGATAAAGCACTGCATTATATGGGCTTTGCGGGTCATAACCCCCTAAAATAGTAATTACTGGCACACCTTTTTCTGTTGGGTTTATTCTATTATTTACAAAATTTGCCTCTGTTGCCTTTTTATATTCTCTTGCACTTTTATCCCAGCCTATATAATAATACTTTCCTTCGCTGTTTTTATCATCACTTAAAAAATATCTGCCTTCTATATTTTTCTGTATCTGTCTTGTGCTTCTTGCTGTATTATGGGTATATCTTGATATAGCACTGTCTGCTATACCACCTGCCATACTGTCCTTATTCCAGCCATAAGTTTCTTGAAATGGAGTAATATAATATTTATCCTGGAACATATAGCTGTCTGGGCTTGAATTCCATGCCACATTTGCTCTCATTCTGTTTTTATAAGCATCATAACCCCACGATGTAGAATATCCATGAATAGAGCCGTCTGCACTTTCATTTGCATTTGGATAATGCCCCATACCATACCCATGACCTACTTCGTGGCTGAATTCATTACCTCTTGAATCAACTAATGTTCCTATGCCGTTGCCACCACTTAAACCGTGAATAACATCTTTTGCACTGCCATTATCATCTGTATATCTGCCTATTGTATGATGAACTGTAAAATAAAACATATCATGAGTAATTTCATGTATCTGATTTAATGCACTATCTATTACACCTTTATTTGCTAAATCTATACCAACACTGACTTGTGCTTTTGCAACACTTTCTCTCATATCTCCACTGTAATAGTCTGCACCTGCAAAACTACTTTTATTTTCATAAATTGTACCATTATCTAAAATAACTTTTTTTAGTATTCTATCTTCATAAATCCCTGCTGAAAGCTGTGCAAAAGGAACTGTCTGAAAATATTCCTGCATTGCATGAGCAGTATCAGTAATCATATCATGGTATCTGCCTTTTATACCTTCAAGGTTATCTGTCAGCATACCAAGCCTTATAAATAAAAATGCGCCTTCAATTGGTGCTGCAAACTCTATATCATCGCTTAATAAAGTGCCGTTTAATTCTATACCTGATTTTGTTTCTGCCGTAAATTCTAACTGCATATCAGGCTTAACTGTATAATAGGGCAGTTGGACACTCCATGAGCGTTTAGAATATGTAATATCTTTTTTTGAGCCGTTATTATTATAATCTGATTTTGGCATATTTATTGGCGGCTCCATTGTAAAAACTTCTGATTTACTAATGTTATTATCTATATATGTAACAGTTACTTTCAGGGTTTTTAAATTTTCCTGTGGAGTAAAAAGTAAAAGGGCAGCTCTATATGGTATTAAAGAAGGCTCTTTCCTTGCTTCATTATTATTTGGGTCAATAGTATGGGTTTGAGCAAACTGCACTCTGCCAGCTAAACTGCCGCTTGATAAGTTATTTGGAATAGTTCTTATCTGCTTAAATTCATTAACATCAAAAAATGTAAGCCTTGTATCTCTAGGACTTCCTACTTTATAAGATATATCACTTGAATAATCTGCATAAGATACTACTTCTATACCTGTATCACTGCATGAAAATAAAAATACTGCTGCAAATATTGATAATACTGTTTTTTTCATATTTAACCTTTAATATCAGATTTATTGTTTTTATGGTCTAGTGCATCTCTTAAGCCTTCCCCTAAAAGATTGTAGCCAAGTGCAATAAGCACTATTGCAATACCCGGGAAAAGTGAAAGCCACCAGGCGTTAATTATATTATTCTGCCCTTCTGTTAATATATTACCCCATGATGGCGTTGGCGGAAGCACTCCTAAACCTAAAAAGCTGAGAGATGATTCTAATAAAATAGCACTTGCAACACCTAATGTGGCAGTAACAAATACAGGGGATAAAACATTTGGAAGTATATGCTTAAACATTATTTTAATATGACTTAAACCCTGCAGCCTTGCAGCTGTAATATATTCCCTGTTTTTAACACTCATTACTTCTGCCCTTACAAGCCTTGCTACTCCCATCCAGCCTGTTACTCCTATTACCACCATTACATTTACAATAGACGGTTTTAAAAATGCAATAACTGCTAATATAAGAAAAAATGACGGAAAACAGAGCATAATATCAGTAAAGCGCATTATAATGCTGTCTATGATTTTGCCATAATATCCAGCAATAAGCCCTAAAACTACACCTATAATTATAGATATGCCAACAGCTATAAAGCCCACAAATAAAGAAATTCTTGCCCCATATACCACCCTTGAAAATACATCTCTGCCAAGAGCATCTGTGCCAAATAAATATGTGCCATTAGGTGCAGTAAATACTTCATTTAAGTTAGTGAGTGCTGGGTTAAATGGTGCAATAATTGGAGCAAAAACTGCAACTATTATAAAAAACAGAACAATAGCAGCTCCACTTATAAGCAGTATATTTTTACTTATTTTTGAAAAGATTTTATGTCTTATTTTATTTCTTTCCATAGCGTATCCTTGGGTCTGCATAAGCATAAGCAATATCTGCAATAAAATTACCTATTAATGTAAGAAGTGCACCTATTACTAATATTCCCATAATAACTGGATAATCTCTCATCATTACAGAGTTATAAAAAAGCTGTCCCATACCTGGTATGCTGAATATTGATTCAAAAATTACACTGCTGCCAATAAGCCCTGGAATAGAAAGCCCTAAGATAGTAATAACAGGCAGTAATGCGTTTCTTAAAGCATGGCTGAATAATATTTTACCTTCTGGTATACCCCTTGCTCTTGCTGCTTGAATATAATCTTCATGAAGCACATCTAAAGTTGAAGTGCGGGCAAACCGAGAAATACCTGCAAGAGAGCCAAAAACAGAGATAGATACAGGCAGCACTAAATGGGCAGCGATATCTTTTACCTTTTCCCAAAAACTCATAGTGTCATATATATATTCTGTATAAAGTCCAGAAATAGGCAGAACACCTAAATGTATGCTGAAATAATACATACATATAACCGCAAGCCAGAAAGTAGGCACAGCAAACCCTATAAAAACTATAACCGTTATGGTTTTATCAAGTATACTGTTTTGATAATAGGCAGAAATTATACCAAGGGGAAGCCCTATTAAAAATATAAAAAACATACTTAAAAGGTTTAATCCGATAGTAATATGTATCCTTTCGCCGATTTTTTCTTTTACACTTCTGCCGTCTATTGCAAAAGATTCACCAAAATCTAAAACTGCTACTTTTTTAAGCCATATTATATACTGCTCATAAAGAGGCTTATCAAGCCCATACATTTTTTCAAACTTTGCCCGTGCAGTTTCAGAATATTTTGGACCCATAGCTGCCCGCATCTCTGCAGCATTACCTGGAGCTAAATGGATAACAATAAAACATATTATAGTAATACCTATAAACATAGGTATCATCATTAAAAGCCTGCGGATAGTGTATTTCAGCATTTTATTCCTTAATATATGAATATTCTTATTATATTAAATAGATACTTTTTACTGCTGTCAAATGATTTTTGCAGCTTCATCATTTATTTATATATATTTCAAATCCAACAATTATGACAAAATTGTTGGAAATGTAAAAATTAATATTGATAATTATTACTATTATTGTTATGTTGCTTTAACAAGGAGGTCCAATATGGATAAAAAATATTTAACTACATCACAAGGTATACCTGTAGGAAGCGATTTATCTTCCATAACAACAGGCGAAAAAGAGGGTTATACATTACTGCAGGATTTCCATTTAGTAGAAAAACTTGCTCATTTTAATAGAGAAAGAATACCAGAGAGGGTTGTGCATGCAAAAGGTGCAGGCGCTCGTGGATACTTTGAAGTAACTAACGATTTATCAAAATATACAAAAGCAAAATTATTTTCTCAGGTTGGTAAAAAAACTGATGTATTTTTAAGGTTTTCTACTGTGGGCGGAGAAAAAGGCTCTGCAGATACTGCAAGAGACCCAAGAGGGTTTGCTGTTAAATTTTACACAGAAGAAGGCAACTACGATATAGTTGGAAATAACACTCCAGTATTTTTTATTAGAGATGCACTTAAATTCCCAGACCTTATACACACTCAGAAAAGAAACCCGCAGACTAATCTGCATGATGCAAATATGGCATGGGATTTTTTTTCATTAACTCCTGAATCTATTCATCAGGTAACAATACTTTTTTCTGACAGAGGCACACCATACAGCTACAGGCATATGAACGGCCACTCAAGCCATACTTTTATGTGGTATAATGAGAAAAATGAATATGTATGGGTGAAATATCACTTTAAAACAAACCAGGGCAATAAAACAATGACTAATGCAGAAGCAGAAAAAATGGCAGGTGTTAACCCTGACCATGCTACAGAAGACTTGTTTAATGCTATTGCAAATAAAGATTATCCTTCATGGGATGTATATGTGCAGATAATGACACCAGAACAGGCAAAAGAATATAAATTTGACCCATTTGATGTTACAAAAGTATGGTATCACAGTGATTTTCCACTTATACCGTTAGGCAGACTTACATTAAACCAAAACCCAGATAACTTTTTTGCAGAAGTAGAGCAGGTTGCATTCTCTCCTGCAAACTTAGTGCCAGGTATTGCAGCATCACCAGATAAATTATTACAGGGCAGGCTTTTTGCATACGGCGATGCTCACATGTGGCGTCTTGGCTCTAACTCTCACCAGCTGCCGGTAAATAAACCACGCTGCCCATTTAACCACGGTTTAAGAGACGGCGCTATGAATATGGATAACGGCGGCTCAAGCTACCATTATTTCCCTAGCTCTTTTACAGGGGTAGAAACTAATGCGGCATTTAATCCGCCATTTATAGATATTTCTGCTTCTCTTGGCAGACACGACAGGAAAGTAGAAGATGTGGACTTTGTCCAAGCAGGTGAGCTTTTTGACAGAGTTATGAACGAAAGTGAAAAAGCAAATACTGTTGCAAATATTGCAGGCAACTTAGGCAAAGCAAATGAAAATATTCAATACAGACAGACAGCTCTCTTTTATAAAGCAAGTGAAAATTACGGCTCAAGAGTTGCTGCTGCATTAAACCTTGATATTGAAAAAGTTAAAAAACTTGCATCTTTAACTCAACAGGAAAGAGTTGATGCTACTAAATAAAGACTAATACTACTACTCCTATTTTATACCTTACTCTAGGCAGCCAGCACACCCATCTGGCTGCCGCACTCTCCTATTCCGCCTGCAAAAAAGCAGGCGGAAAACATTTTATCTATAAGCTATCGCTTCTATTTCAACAAGTACATCTTTTGGAAGTCTTGCTACTTCTACAGTAGTGCGGGCAGGAAATGGCTCTTTAAAAAATGATGCATACACTTCATTCATAGCTGCAAAATCATTCATATCTTTAATAGATACTACTGTTTTTAATACTTTATCCATAGAACTGCCTGCTGCTTCAAGCACTGCAGAAATATTTGATAATACCTGCTTTGTCTGCTCTTGTATACCTGCAGGGATTTCAGATGTTGCAGGGTTTACAGGAATCTGACCAGATGTAAAAATTAAATCTCCAAAAGAAACACCTTGAGAGTATGGACCTATTGCCTGTGGTGCATTTTGAGTTGATATTGCTTTTTTCATATTTTTACCTCGTAAATGTTTTATTTTAGTAATATCTTTTATAACATAATAAATGTCAATATTTTTATATTTTTACTTGCTATTAATTATAAAAGGTATATAGTGCATAAAATATTTTTTATAAGGCAGCTAAAAACTATGTTTACTAATATTGAATCAGCTTTATATGCAGTATTTTTAGCAACTATTGCAATACTTGCAGTTATGAACCCATTTGGCAACCTGCCACAGTTTATATCTATGACTGACGGTATGCCAGTAAAAATAAGGCAGCATCTTTTTAGAAATATTATTATTACAGCTTTTGTTATAGTTATGATATTTCTTTTTGCAGGCCCTGTTGTTATGGATTATATGTTTAGAGTATCCCTTAATGAATTACGAATTGCAGGCGGACTTATCCTTGTAGTTATGGGTATAAAAAATCTGCTTTTTCCAGGCACTGTAAAAGATTTCTCTCATTATCAGGATATGAGCGAAGAAGAGTTAATAAGACGCTCTATTATACCTATGGCGTTCCCTATGCTGATAGGTCCTGGTTCACTTTCTACAATCGTAGTAATGGCAGCAGAAGGTGGCATGAAAAACACAATCGCAGGGATATTTGCAGCATTCTTTTTTATGGCAATTCTTTTCTATTTTGCTTCATTTTTAGAAAGAGTGCTTGGCAAACTGGTGCTTTTTGTAACTGCCCGCATTATGCAGGTGTTTATTGTAGCAATGGGCGTTAAAATGATGCTTATAGGAATAGGCGTAAGCCCTGCCCATTAATTACATTTAAGACCTTTTGGGCATCTGCCAATATTTCTTTCATCTGGCACAACTATTAAAGGCTCAGGTTCTTCTGCCATTGGGTCTTTATACCTTAAGTCTGGCTCAAATAAAGGGGGAGCTTCCGGCTCTTTTTCATAATACCTTTCAAGCATTTTATCCTGCAGCTCCCTGTCAAATAATATTTCAGGCTCTTTAAAAGGCAGCTCCATTCTAGTCATATCTGGGTCTTCTATATAAGGCTCATCAACTTCATCTGGATTATTAAATGGGTCAAAAAGTTTTGGGTCGCCAAGTGGCTTCGGCTCTTTTGGCTCTACTCCCCGCACAATAGGACCGCCAATATTTTGTGCATACAAATTTACTGATAATAACATTAAAAATAATATATATACAAGTTTTCTCATACTATTTATTATATACTTTATTTATACAGGCGCAAGAAAAAAGATATAATATATTATTATATAATAATAAGTAACATGTGCAATATAAATATAATCTGCTTCACCCCCATTTTTTTTGAAACTATAATTAAAAATACTAATTTATAATAAACTTAGTAATTATTATTTATGTATTTGTAGTATATTT
>CALVEY010000049.1 GCA_944326705.1 uncultured Mucispirillum sp. | reverse complement strand
TTCTGGTATTCATAGAGCAGGATATGTAAAAATATAATCATAGAAAACTGAATTTACAGATTTTTTTTCACAGGCTCAAAATTTGGGTTCGCCTCATAAAGCAGGCTTTGAAATTATTTAAATGATTTATATTATCTATTATTCTAAACCTTTTATCATAAGTGATGCTACTCTTTTTGCAAAAAGTCCTGCATCTACTGGTTTTGCGCCTTCTAAAATTAAGGCTTCATCATAAAGCAGGTCTACATATTCTTTTAACACTTGGTTTTCTTTATCTTTATTGAACACTTCATTTAATTTAACAAATAATGGGTGTTCTGCATTGATTTCCATAGTGCGTTTTGCTGCCATATAGCTTTGCCCCATAGCTTTCATAATCTGCTCTATGTGCGGGTCAAAATCTGTTTCACCGCGAACAAGACATACCGGGCTGTCTGTAAGCCTGCTTGAAAGGCGAACATCTGCAACTTTATCTTTCAACTGTTCTTTAATAAAGCCTAAAATAGAGCTTAATTCTTCAGTTTTCTTTTCTTTTGCTGCTTTTTCTTCATCAGTTAAGTTAATATCGCCTTTTACAACTGATTTAAACTGTTTGCCTTTATATTCTCTTAATGCTGATATAACAATATCATCTATATCATCAGTTAATATAAGCACTTCATAGCCTTTATTAGTTAAGCCTTCCATATACGGGCTTGCCATTGCTTCTGCTCTTGATGCTGATAAGATATAGTAAATATCGTTCTGCCCTTCTTTCATACGGCTTATATAGTCTGCAAAAGTAGTATATTTGCCATCTTCTGTAGCAGTAGATTCAGCTAACACTAAATCTGCAATATTTTCTTTTTTATCATATTCAAAATGCAGACCTTCTTTTAATATTCTGCCAAATTCTTTATAGAATGATACATAAGTATCATATTCTTTATTTTTCATTTCAGTTAAGGCATCAAGCACTCTTTTAGTGATATTTTTACGCATAACTTCAATAAGTTTATTATTCTGCAGAATTTCCCTTGAAATATTAAGCGGTAAATCATTTGATTCAACAACACCTTTTACAAACCTTAAATAAGGTGGGAAAAGTTCTTCGCAGTGCTCCATAATCTGCACTCTTTTTACATAAAGCATAGGACCCGATTTATATTCTTTATATATAATATCAAAAGGTTTCATTTTTGGTATATATAAAAGCCCTGCAAATTCATGAGTGCCTTCCACTTTAAAATGGATTGTTTTTAACGGGTCAGAATAATCATGAGTTATATGTTTATAAAAATCATTATATTCTTCTTGGGTAATCTCTGATTTATTTCTTAACCATATAGCTTTTCTTGAGTTTAATACTTCTTCTTTTATTTCTTTTTCTTCAAGAGGTTTGCCTTCTTCATCTTTTTTAGGTCTTTCAATATCCATAACTATTGGATGTTCTATATAGTCAGAATATTTTGAAACTAAATCTCTTAATGTCCATTCATCAAGATATTTTTTATCATCTTCTTTTAAGTGCAGAATAATATCTGTTCCACGGTTTGCCCTTAAAGCTTCGCCTATTTCAAAAGTGCCTGCTGCTTCGCTTTCCCATTTAACACCTTTTTCCTGCCCTGCTTTTCTTGTGATAACAGTAACTTTATCTGCCACCATAAATGCAGAATAAAAACCAACACCAAACTGGCCGATTAATTCAACAGCATCTTTTGCATTTTTTTCTTCAAGCATTTTCATAAATTCTTTTGTGCCGCTGTTTGCTATTGTTCCTAATGTATTGATAACTTCATCATAATCCATACCAATACCATTATCTGATATAGTAAGTGTGCCTGCAGCTTTATTAGGGGTAAGTTTTATTTTCCAGTCAGTGTCGTTTTCGTATTTGCTTTGGTCTGTTAAGCCTTCATAGCGGATTTTATCTATTGCATCGCTTGCATTAGATATAAGCTCCCTTAAGAAAATATCCTTATTAGAATAAAGGGAATGGATAACAATATCTAATAACTTAGATACTTCTGTTTTAAACTCCATAGTTTGTGACATAAATCTATCTCCTAAAATTAATATAATTTTAAAATTATTAGCACTCAGTCTCTGTGAGTGCCAAAGATAATGTAATAAGTATATGCCATATTGTCAAGAGATTAAAATTAAATAAGCAAAATTTATTATAATATTATATGATATAAATAACAATTTCATAACATTATATGGATAAATACAGCATCTATCTCTACCGCCGCAAAACTTAAGTAATCAAGTTTTTGTTATTTCATTCCTTATGCTCCAATTCCTTAAACATTCACTGTTTTTTCTACACTGCTGCAGCAACTCGCTTCGCTCAAACAATCTGACAGCAAATCGTTCCAAAAAAAACAGTTCATAAGAAATTAAGTCGCAAAGAGAATGAAATAACTTATAATGTTTCATAATCTGATATAAAACTATTAATATATACAGCATAATATATAAAAATTATATAATCCTTGATTTATATACTTTTGTTATGGTAGATTATTTCTTTAAGTATTTTATTTTTGAGGATATTATGAGAAAGTTTATAATAATCATATCTGCAGCGTTATTTATGCTTACAGGCTGTAGAGAAGAAAAAGTAAATGTTATGGCAGTGCCTATTCAGGCAGAAGATTTTTATGATTTGCAGAATAAAATAAATATAGTATGTGCTCAGATTAATTCAACTGTATGCTCATATATTAAAGGTCCTATATCCGTTTATTTACCAGATGCCACATCTCAGGGCTATATTTTATCAGGCGAAGAGGCTGTGATTGCAGAAAACTTATATAAAAGGTTAAACGGCAAAACTCCAGAGCAGATTATAGCAGAATATAAAAAAATATTAAAAAATAAGCTTGATGAAGATATGGAGCGTGACAGAAATGTTACAAAAATGCTTAATAATATAGAAAAAACTTTTAAAAACACAAAAGAATATGCAAAAGATGTTATTATAAAAGATATTAATACAAATATTGGCTATGATAATATTATACAGCTTGCTTTCACTATAGAAAACAGGACACCTTTTAATATATTACAGTTTTCTGGTGAGACAGAATTTTTTACAACATCAGATACTTTTCTTGCCCGCTCAAAAGCTTTTTCTAAAAAAATAGAGCCATATATCCCAACTGGCAGCAGTGCAAGAGTTAATATTATTATAAGCTCTATTGAAGATAATGACATTACATTAATCCGTGCAGCAAAAGATTTAACTACAAAAGTTATTATTACAAGCCTGCATACAGATTCTAAAGATAATGCAACTTCTGCAATAGTGCTTTCCCTGCCTTATTCTTATTTTCATTTAAGGCAGATGATAGAAGAAAGAGAAAGTATATATAATGCAACACTTAAAAAAATAGATAATATTTATTAGGAGAAAAATATGTTTATAGATTTTCCATTAGACTGCACAAAAAACTCACTAGAGAATGTTACAGAAATAATCAAAAGCAATAAGGAAGAAATTGAAAAACTTTTAAAAATAGAAAAAAAGACATACCTTAATTTTATGCGTCCACTTATGGAGCTTGAATGTCGTCTTAATGATTATTTTACACCAGTGGCACATTTAAATTCAGTATGTGACAGCCCAGAAACAAGGGAAGCCTTTTCTATATGCTTAGAGCCATTAAGCATTTATTCTTCAGAGCTTAGTCAGAATAAAGCAATATATGAAGCAATAAAAGAAATAAGCTCTCAGCAGGATTTAACAGACGAGCAGAAGAAAGTTATAAAAGACAGCCTGGAATCCTTTAAATTAGGCGGTGTTCATTTAGAAGATGATAAAAAGAAAAGATTAATAGAAATAAACACAAGACTTTCAGAACTTTCTGATACATTTAATAAAAATCTGCTTGATGCAACTAATGCTTTTGAAATCATATTAAAAGATGATACACATATAAAAGATATGCCTGAAAGTGATAAAATAGCAGCAAAAGTGCAGCAGGGTTACAGGTTTACTTTACAGGCGCCATCATATATTGCATTTATGACATACTGCAAAGACAGAGAGTTAAGAGAAGAAGTATATAAAGCATATATGACAAGAGCAGAAAACAACAGCCCTGTAATAGAAGAAATGTTAAAGCTTAAACACGAAAAAGCTAATATTTTAGGCTATAAAAATTACAGAGAAATGCGTAATGAAACTATGAGCTGCCCTAGTGCTGATGATGCTCTTGCGTTTTTAAGAAATTTAAGTAAAAAAGGCAAACCTTATGCAGAAAAGGAATTAAAAGAATTATCAAATTTTGCAAAAACAAAAGGAATAGATAAAGTAGAAAGCTATGATACAGCTTATCTTTCTAACCTGCTTAAAAAAGAAATGCTTGGGTTTGACAGTGAGCTTTTCAGACCATATTTTGAAAAAGAAAATGTAGTGCAGGGGCTTTTCCTTTTCCTGCAGAAGCTTTTTAATATTAACTTTCAGGAAGTAAAAGACATAAAACTCTGGCATGAAACAGCAAAATGTTTTAATCTGCTTGATGCTGATAACACTCCATTTGCAAGGCTTTATATAGATTTAGAAGCAAGACCAGAAAAAAGAGGCGGCGCATGGATGAATAACTGGCATACAGCAAGAGTTGATGATAAAAATAATACTCACCTGCCAGATGCATTTATTTTGGCAAACTTTCCGCCGTCAAAAGAAGGGCAGCCTTCCCTTTTAAGACACGATGATGTGCACACTCTTTTCCATGAAGCAGGACACGCAATCCATCACCTTTTCTCAAAATGCAAAGAATGTGATGTATCAGGAATAAACGGCGTTGAATGGGATGCTGTAGAATTTCCATCACAGTTTTTAGAAAACTTTGCCTACGAAGAAAAAGTGTTAAAATTATTTGCCCGCCATTATGAAACTGGTGAAATGATACCTGATGAATTAATAAAAAAATTAATAGATAATAAAAACTTTCAGTCTGGTATGTTTTTAGTCCGCCAGTTAGAATTTGGTATATTTGACTTATCTATATATGATAACGCTTATACTTATGAGCAGGTGCATAATATTATACTTGAAACAAGAAAAGAAACTGCAGTTATTACTCCGCCAGATTATGTTATATTTGAAAACGGCTTTGGTCACATATTTGGCGGCGGATATTCTGCAGGATATTACAGCTATAAATGGGCTGAAATGCTTTCTGCTGATGCCTATATTGCTTTCAGTGAAAAAGGTGTTTTTGATGAAAAAATTGCAGAAAGCTTTAAAGAAAATATTTTAGAAAAAGGCGGCTCAAACACTATGCAGCAGCTTTTTATAAACTTTATGGGAAGAGCCCCTGAAGAAGAAAAACTTTTACAGCTTATGGGTATGAAATAAATTTATACTACAACTATTTTTATATAAAAAATACATAACTTTTTTACACTCTAAATATATGCGACACCTATTGTCGCATATATTTCATACTATAATATATAGCATTATATATAAGACTGCTCTGTATTTTGTATCAGGGCAGTTAATACATTTATATAAAGGATAAATTATGATAAGCTGCCTAAATATTCCAGAAAATACTACCCCCTACTCTTTTATATCTAACCTTGCTTTAAAATATGATAAAAAAGACTGTAAAACATGCCTTGTGCTTCCAACAGAAAGAAATCTCAGGTATATTGCAAACTGCGGTTTTAAATATGTAGAGCCTTATACAGTATCAAACTTTTTTGAAATATTAGCAGATACTGATAAAAAAATTATGCCAGTAGAGCTTCGACCATTTTATTTAAAAAAAGCAGTAAATAAACTTACAAATGAAGAAATAACAGCAGTATTTAAAAGTGATAATAAAGAGTTTTTACAAAGTTTTATCCCTTTTGCTCAGAATGCAAAAAATATATTTTCTTTTTTCAGAGAGCTTTTTGCAGAGATGGTAGATATAAAAAGCCTTGTAAAAGCATCACAGTATTCTGACTATGAAAGGCAGATAAACATATTAAACCACTTATGGAGCATATATTTAGATATAATACATAATGATGGCTGGATAGATAAGTATGAAATATATAAAAATATAAATTTAGACTTAAATAATATTTTTTTAGATAGATACGATAATTATATCTTTTTAATAAGCGGTTTTCTTACAAAATATGAGCTTACTGTATTAAAAAAAATAAGCGAAACTAAAAATGTTATAATCGTATTTAACTATGCAGGACCAAGACAGAGCCAGCATAAAGAATATGAAGAGTTTTTTGGCACAAATTCATTACAGGATAAAACTCTGCCTGTTTTTACAAACAGTAATATGCAGATTTATTCTTGTGCATCAGATATTTCCCAAATAGAGCTTATTACAAAAAAAGCCTTTGAGCTGCATAATAAAAACAACATTCCTTTTAATAAAATGGCTGTAATTATGCCAGACACAAGCTGTAAAACTTACTTTATAAAGCTTGATTATTATAATATTTTTGATGTATCAGCAGGCAGAGATATTTCATCATGCAGTTTTATAAGCTTTATAAACAGTCTTATAGAATTATATTCTGCTTATAAAGGCGGGCTGATAGAAATATCTGCGCTTATTAATATACTTTCTAATGATATGCTGCAAAAAGATAATGATGTGCAAAATCTTATAAAAAATTTATATGATATGCTTAATGATAATAAACTTTACCTGCAGAAAGATGAATTTTTAAATGAAAAAGTTATAAATGAATATTTAGCATCATTTTTAAATGCTCCAGAAAATATTACAGTATCAGCATGTATTAGAGCATATAAAAAGCTGCTGAATAATATTACACCTTTATTTCAGCTTGAAATAGATACTATTACAGAAACTCTTCTTTTACTTGATAAACTTGATGTAATATATAAATCCATAGATGATTTAATTTTATTTGAAGAATCATCATACATTATAATGAATGAAATAAATAATATGTCTATAGATTTACCTAAAAAGGAAATAGCTGTAACAGGTATACTTGAAAGCAGAAATGTAGATTATGATGTGCTTTTCATACCATATATGACAGAAGAACTTTTCCCGCCAAAAAATGCAAAAGATTTATTTATTAATACAGAAATCAGAAACCAGCTAAAACTGCCAACATTTATTGACAGGGAAAATTTAATGAAAAATTATCTTTATCAGCTTATGAGCTGTGCAAAAGCTGTTATTATATCATATTCTGAAAATAATTCTGGTGCAAGGAGAAGCAGTTTTATAGAAGAGCTTGCCATTAAAAACCACTTAACTGCTTTAAAATATGCTCCAGAAACTATCTCTTTAATACAGGAAAATAAGCATTATTACCCAAAAGATACAGAAATCACCATAGAAAAAACTGATAAAATAATAAAGTATCTAAAAGATTTTTCTTATTCTGCATCTAACTTAAACACATATATTTCCTGCTCATTAAGATTTTATCTGCAGTATGTGCTTAAAATTGAAGAAAAAACTGAGCCTGCTGCAAGCCTTGATAACAGAGCCTTTGGAATAGTGCTGCACAATGTTTTTAAAACTCTCTTTGATAAAAAAATATCTGTAACAGATAAAAAATACCTGCAGGAATTTCAAAGCGAATTTATGCTTCAGATGCAGGATTATGACGCTTATAAATATAATAATGTGGAGCAGTTTATTACATCTATTATATATAACAACATACCAAAAATAGTAAATGCAGAACAAAACCATATAAAAAGCGGATATGAAGAAGTAAATAGAGAATATAAAGTGCAGATTAAATTCAATAACTTTAATATTAAAGGTATTATTGATAAAGTGGAAAAATATAAAAATGATATTATTGTTACAGACTATAAGTATAAAGATGAAGATAAAATAAAACCTGTATTAAATAATAATTTTGAAAAAATAGATGATATTCAGCTTCCAGTATATGCCCTTTTACTTGATTATGAAATGAAAAAACTGCCTGCTGAATTATTTTATTTAAGCATAAAGGAAAAGTTTGAATACAAACAGGGCTTTGATATTAGTTTTTATGATGATTTTAAAGGCTATTTAGCTGGAATATTAAATGATATAGTTGATAAAACTAAACCTTTTGAACAGACTACAGAATATAAACACTGCGATTACTGCCCTTATGTGTCAGTATGTGGGAGGGAAAATGGCTTCTTCACTAAATAAATATGATAATCTTGCATTAGAAGCATCAGCAGGCACTGGAAAAACTTTTCAGCTTGCTATGCGTGTTGCTGGTATGCTTTTGACAGGTGCTGCCCCAAGAGATATTTTATGCCTTACTTTTACTAAAAAAGCTACTGCAGAAATGAAAGAGCGTATTATAAAATTTATAAACGGATTTGCAGAAGGCACTGCAGATAAAAGCGAATATGAATTTATTACTCCTCTTATGCAAAAGTATGCAGAAAAATTAAATGAGCCTTTTAACGATAACTTTATAAAAGAAAAAGCAGTGAAAGCAAGGGATAACCTTTTCAGCCATTTTTCTGAATTAAATATAAAAACAATAGATGCTTTTAATAATACTATTTTAAGAATCTTCCCTTTTGAAGCAGGCTTCCGCCCAGATTTTGATGTGCAAAGCGATGAAGAAACTGCCCAGATAAAAAGAACTGCTTTTTATCAGCTTATTTCAGAAGTGCTTATAGATAATAAATGGAAACAGATTCTTGATAATATCTATCCTGTTTTAGGTGTGCAGACAGTTGCCCTTATTTCCACACTGCAAAAATATGCAGAATATGTGGCAGATAATATACTTAAACTTGAAAATGCAGTAAAAAATGCACCAGACCTTGACAGTATAATAGATATGATTTCAAAAGCTGTAACTCTGCAAAAAGAAATACCAGAATTATGCCAGAAATTTAAAAAAACTTTTGAGCAGGATAATCTTGGTGTGAGGCAGGCAAATGCTGTAGAAAAACTTGATTATAAAGATATTCAAGATATCTCTGATATTCCATTTTTTAAAAATACACTAGATGAAGCTCCTAATTTTAAAAAATATGAATTTACTCAGAAACAGTATACTTTAAGAGATAAAATATTTGATAAGCTTCAGGAATACTGGCTTTTATATGGTGATATTATTACAAGCCTTTCTTTAAATCTGGGCAAATCGCTTAATGATAAAATGGATATTTTAAAGAAAGAGCAGAATATGCTTACATACAGCGATATAAGTAATGCAGTATATTATATGCTTGCAACAGATAACAGCAAAATAGATAAAGATTACCTTTATTTCAGACTTGACGGCAAGATAAACCACTTATTAATAGATGAGTTCCAGGATACATCTATTTCCCAGTGGCTTACATTAAAACCATTAGCAGAAGAAGCAATGGCAGGCTTAGGACAGCATGATAAAGTGGGCAGTTTTTTCTATGTAGGTGACCCAAAGCAGAATATTTACCGATTCCGCGGCGGCAGCTCTTCTCTTTTCAGGCTGCTTTTAAAGGAATATAAAAACAAGCTTTCATCTAAAACTCTTGATACAAACTACAGAAGCGGCAAAAATATTGTAGATATAGTGAACCAGTTATCAAATGATATATATAAACAGTATGGTGAAAACTTTGCAATATTTAATATTGACCAAAAAGCATATAAAGAAAATGGCGACGGCTATGTGGAAATAACTCATAAGCTTGATAAGCAGGATAAAGAAGAAGATGCATATTATTTAACATACTGTCTTGATAAAATAAAAATGTGCATAGATAAAGGTTTTCAGTATAAAGATATTGCAATACTTACAGTATCCAACAGCCATGGTAAAGATATTATTGATTATCTTGAAGATAATGAAATACCTGTGCAGGCAGAAACTTCTGCAAACTTAACAAGCTCACCTGTATTTAATATAATTATGGCGTTAGCTGAATTTATAGAAACAGATGATGATTATGCCTTTTTTAAATTTTTATTCACAAGCCCAAAAGCAGCACAAAATAATATTATGCAGGATAAAGATTTACTTAGAAGCGAAAAAAATAAAATAAAAGATATGCTTAAAAATATTGAAGGGCTTTCTATATTTGATAAACTGCTTTATCTTTCAAGCAAACTTGATTTACAAAGCAGGTTTAATTCAAGCCCAGATTATTATGTATGCTTTGATGTTATATCAAAAACAGCTGCAAATGAAACAAATATATCTGACTTTAAGGAAACAGTCTATAAAGCAGCATCAAGTGAGCAGGCTCTTTCTGCGTCACAAAAAAATGCTGTTACAGTTATGACTATACATAAATCAAAAGGATTACAGTTTAATGTGGTTCTGCTGCCTAACTTAGCAAGGGATATAACTATTAATGCAAAAAATTCATCACTATTTGTTGCAGATAATAATGTGTTTGGCGATTCTACACTTTGCTGTGTATATTCTAAAAAGCAGTATCCGTATATTTCTGGCACAAAGGCAGAAGAATATATGAAAAACGAAAATATGCTCACACTGCAGGACAGTGTCAATATGCTTTATGTTGCAATGACAAGGGCAGAAAAAGCACTTTTTATTAATGCAGAAATCCCAAAAGATATGCCATTAAAAATATCACATATTGCAGGGGTATGTTTTCCAGAAAATGTGGTGAAGGGCACATTAAAAGCAGAGAAAAAAGCAGAAAAAGAACAGGCAAAAAGTGTAACTATTGATTGTAATATTAATAAAGAGCGAAAACTTATTGAAACAAAAGCATTTTACAGCAAAAAAGAAAATGTTACCCATGATTATTTATCAGCTCTTGCTGGCTCCTGCCTGCATGCAGGGCTTTTTATGCTGGAATATGGCAGAGAAGAAAGTATCTTATCAGCAGAAAAATGTATGTATGCTAAATACGGCTCTGCACTAGATGAGAAAACATTTGCTGATATTAAAAAACAGCTTCTTACAGTTTATAATAATAAACAGTGGCAGCAGCTTTTTAATGGGAGAGTATTTAAAGAACGCCGCATTGGTGAAAATAATAACCTTTACTCTGTAGATATATACAGCGAAATGGAAGATAAAATAGTTATTATGGACTATAAAACAGGCACTTTAAATGATAATATATTAAATGAATATAAAAAGCAGCTCTATAAATATGCAGATATACTTAAAAAACTTTATAATAAAAAAACAGAATGCTGTATTTTTCATATGGATAAAGGAATATTTACTTTTTAATATTTTTTATTTCCATATAAATTCATTATTTTATAAAAAATATGTGCATACAAATATAAAATAGTAAAAAATAACAGTATTAAAATATAAAATACTGTATTTTTTACTTTTACATATATCAAGGAAATGTAAAATTTTACTTGATTTTTTCTGCTAATATGTTCATATTATGCTTATGAAAACATTAAGTTTTATACTAATAGGTATTTTTGCGTGCTTTATCTGTATTCAATATGCATTTGCAGAACCTACTGATACAGAAGCAGAATATGCAGATGTAGATGATGATGCAGATATAAATAATGAAGATACTCAAAGGCTTAATCTGTCATTTACGCCTTATGAATATTCAAGCAATAGTATTGTAGAATATAATTTATATAAATTCAAAGAAAGAGATGACCTGCTTGATTATATCTCTAACCCATATGTTTCCGATTTAAGCAAAGCTATTAATAAAGAAAACTTATATTCTTATGCTCTATCATATCATGGCACTTTATCAGAATATGATATTACTACATCTCCTGTTGAAAAATACAGCGCAGGTACAACTACATTTACTCTTAAAAGTATGAATATTTTTGCCGTAGATGATTACAATACAGCTATAAATGATTCTATATACAGCTTTATAATAAGCTCTGTTTTGGGCTTTGCAACAAAAGATTTACTTGCCTTAAATATCTGGAGCGGCACAGATAACTATGGGGTTGCAGGCTTTCAGGCAACTGTCCGTCCATTTAAGAACCTGTATGTTGCCTATTCTTATTTAACAGACCAAAAATATAATAGAAGTATTATAAAGCTAAACTACGGTTATAAAAAATACAGCAATATAGCTTTTAAAACAATGAATACTTTCAGCGAACATCATATTAATACTACTCTTGGTGTAGAGTGGCAGTTCTATTTTTAATGGTTTAATTCAAGCCTTTCAAACATTGATTTTATCTGCTTATGGTTTACTATTTTATATGCAATAATACCCATTAATACGCCTGTAATAGTAGCAGAAAGCAGTAAAACACCTGCAATATTTGTATAAATAAGCCCTTTTACATAGAAAATACTTACTACTGCAAGCTGTGTTGCCATATGAAATACTGCCCCTATTACACTGATTGTTACAATGCTTAATTTATTTTTAAAATAATGATAGATAACAGCCATAGCAGCAAAAGAAATAAATGTTGCAGGCACACTTAAAGACATTTTAAATATAATATTGGCAGATAATACCGGCACTATTAAAGCTTTTAAAAAAGATACCTGAAAGGCATATTTACTGCCTGCAAGATATATCATAATAAGTATAGGCACATTAGAAAGTCCTAGACGGATTGCAGGTACAGGCGTAGGGATAAAGTTTTCTATTACACCTAATATTATACTGCATGAAGCCATAAGACCTGTTAAAATATATATATTTATTTTCATTTCCGTGTAATATCCTCTCTTTGACAGTCAATAATAACAGCCACTCGGTTTGGGGCACAAATAATACTGTCCCCACAGTTTTCTATCCATGAAGTATTTACACATATCTGGTTTGCACAGTCTGAATGAAGTGCCCTTATTTTGCCGTCAGTAATTTCAAACTCCATGCTTTTGTATACGCTGTGCTCATTGCCAAATACATCTTTTACCTTATTAAAAAGGTTAAAATAGCCATCTTTATATGGTATATAAAAGCTTTCATTTTCTACAACAAGCAACAATTTTTTAGCTGAATAATTATAAGGTTTGAAAATAAGAACAATAGATAATATTAAGAAAAATATAATAATAATTACATCAAGTTTACGAAACATATACAACCATCCAAGGATAAGAGTATATTATAATGCAAAAAAAGTCAAGAATACATATGTTTCTGGTAGTACCCTATTTTTTTTATAATAATACTAATAACTATATAATAATTAAAATAAAATATTTACTAGAATTAAAAATAGAACTTAAA
>CALVEY010000048.1 GCA_944326705.1 uncultured Mucispirillum sp. | reverse complement strand
TATTATAATTTTTAAGCTTTATTTTTAACTCTAGTAAATATTTTATTTTAATTATTATATAGTTATTAGTATTATTAAAAAAAAATGGGGGTGAAGCAGATAGATTACGATAGAGCTCGTGGTGCTCATAATAATGAAGAAAGTATACCATTAAAAGATTTATTAAAATGTATGCCGCTGCTTGCCTTTGGACTTGTACTTTTTTTCTTCCATTTCAGCAGTGCAGCAATACTTCCGCTTTTAGGCCAGTCTGCAGGGGATGAATTTAAAAATATAAATACCACACTTTATACTGCCATGACTGTCTTAATTGCTCAGTCATCTATGATTATTATGGCAGTTATTGCACTAAAAGTTATAAATAAAAAAGGCGCTGTTACGGCTATAACACTTACAGCCCTTGCTGCACTTCCTGTAAGAGCTTTAATTGCAGTTAAATAATATAATTATTTATCTGTTTTTATCACATCTACTGGTTTATAATATTTTTTGCAGTCTTCATTTATACCGCTTCTGCATTCTGCTACTGTATTTTTATCTGATAAAAACTTATCTGCTATAAATTTATAATTTTGAAACTCGGCACTGTTTTGTACATCTACTGATGATGTATCAAATAAAGCAAGTTTTTCTTTTGCAAGAATTAAAGCAGTTTTATTATCAGCATTTACAAGACTGTCATCTGCGCCCCGTGCAATCAGCATCATTGTAATCATTTTATTGCCATTTGCTGCTGCTTCCATTAAAAGAGTATTCTGCTTTTCCCCATATCGTGCATTAATATCTGTTTTTGTATTATTAAGCAGTGCTGCAAATACTTCGTTTTTATTATAAGGCGCATTAGCACAGTAATAAAGTGCTGTATTATTATCTTTATCTGTTATATCTACATCTGCTCCGCCGCTTATTAATTCTAAAACTAAATCATAGCTTTCATATTTGCCGCCTGCTGCAATATGCAAAGGTGTTTTGCTGTCATTATCTTTCACATTTACATCTGCCTTATTAGCAATTGCAAAGTTTAATACACTGCGGATATAACCCTGCCCTTTATTTTCTTCACTTTGTTCTTTTACAAGCAGGTGGAGAAGATTATTATACTTTTCCCAGTCAAGAGAAGCCTGTTTTTCTATAAAAATATTTGCAAGGCGAACTCTGTCTGCCTGGTCTTTAGACTGGTCAAAGCTGTTCATAACACTGTAAATTAAATTTGGTTCAAGGTTTATTTTTGCACCATATATTATTAACTTAATAAATACATCAGGGTTGCCGCCTTTTGCTGCATAGTAAACTGGATAATGCCCCCGTATTTTTTTATTTACATCAAGCTTAGCTTCAACAGCCTTATCCACAAGTGCAACATCTCCATACTCTGCACCAAGCATTAAAAGGCTTTCTTTATCAGAAAGCTCTAAACAGGCTGTTGTATTATCAAAATGGTTTGCTTTTGCTATATCTAATGCAGTTTTGCCTTTTTTATTTTTTATTTTCCTGTCAGGGCTGCCTGTTAAAATAGATTTAACATTATCATTCATAGCTGCAATATGAAGGGGCGTATTGCCATCTGTATTTTGGATATTAATATCAGGCTTATAGGCAGAATATATCTGATAATAATCCTGCGGTTTAATATGCAGTATTGTATTGCCATGGCTGTCTTTTGCATTAATATCTGCCTTATTTTCCATTAATATACCAATACTTTCTTTTACATTAGACATACCTATTGCATCAGTATATTTATAAACATAAAAAAGTGGTGTTTTTTTGCCAGCATCTCTTGCAGATACATCTGCCCCCTTAAATATAATATATCTTAAAAAACCTGCATCATGGTCTGGCCTTGCAAGTGCTGCCATTAACGGCGTTATTTTATCTTTACCAGAATGAGCATTAATATCTGCACCATTATCTATTAAAAACCTTGCCATATCAAAGTAACCAAGAGAAATGGCAGTATAAAGTAATGTATTATTATTACCGTCATACTTATTAATATCAGCCCCGTTTTTTATCAGCAGAGATACAAGCTGGCTTTTATTTGATTTTACAGCTTCAAAAAGCGGGCGGCTTTTGTTATCATTTAAAATATTCATATCTGCATGATATTTATTTAAAAGATTAAGTGCATTTTCATTAGATGTAAAAAATACAGCAGGATATTTATTTGGGTCTGCCCCTTTTTCTAAAAGCACTTCTGCCATATCAAGATGGTTTAAATAAAAAGCATAAGCAAGTGGCGTAATTTCTTTATAATTATTAGTATTATTTTCTTTTATTGAAACTAAGCCAAGCTGATTTATATTAATATCTTTGCATGCAATCAAAAGTTTAAAAATATCATTTTCTCTACCAGCTATTGCAAGATGTAAAAGAGTTGTTTTGCCAATAGTTTCATTATCTCTCATAACGCTGTATAAAAGGTTAGGATTAGTGCCGTTATCAAGCAGAAGTTTTACAGTATCCTGCTCTCCATTAAACACTGCCTGAACAAGCTGATTTTCCTGCTCTGAAAGCAAAGCATCATTTTTAAACTGATAACCGCCACTGGCATCTTCAGCTGTATGGTTTGCAGGCATTTCCTGATGTGCTGCTGTATAACCGTCATCTTCTTCAAAATAATCATCTGCTATATTCTGAGCAAAGCTGCTGCCTGCATATAAAAAAATAGATATTATTAAAACTATATACTTTGTAACCACATTAACTCCATATTGACTACTACAACTAAATTAATATATATGACAAAAAAATACAATGGAAAATTCAATATTAATTTCAATTATACATAATCTCTATGTATTTGCAAAAACATTAAAAAATTATTTTATAAAAATAATATTACAGTTTAAAATATATATACTTCTTAAGATAGATTAAAATTTAAGAATTATTTTATTAATTTCCCTTTTTATAGAATAAACCACAAAAAAGCCTGATAATACTTAAAATATATTATCAGGCTGAAAAAATATTCTTTTATATTAAATATTTATAATTATTCTGCCATATCATCATAGCCCATATATCCAAACTTGCCAGATAATATTTGGGCAGCTTCAATTAAAAGGGGTGCTATTTCATTTTCTATTCTTTCCATACTCATGCGGACTTTTGGACCAGATACACTAATCCCTGCAATTACTTTGCCCATAAAATCAAGCACTGGAGCAGCTACACAGTGAACATCATGCTCATATTCTTCTAAGTCAAGAGCATAGCCGCACTCTCTCACATTTGTAACATCTTTTAAAAGCTCATCAATATTTGGAATAGTTTTATCAGTTAATTTTCTAAACTCTTTATGCTCATATAATGCTGTAATTTCTTTATTGCTTAGTGTAGAAAGCTGAGCCTTGCCGATAGCTGTTGCATATGCTGGTCCCACATTACCAATGCGTGGCATAACTCTAACCGGCTCATCTGTTTCTATAACATTTAAATAAACCACATTACCATGGCGAAGCACACCAATATAAGTAGATTCATTTAATTTATTTTTTAAATCAGTTAATACCTGATTAGAAATATCTATAAGGTTTAGTTTATTAATATATGCCTGAGAAATCTGGAATGTTTTAACACCAAGGCGGAAGTTGCCAGTATATTTATTATGCTCCACATAACCATATCTTTCAAGGTTGGCAAGCAGCTTATTTACATTACTTTTTGTAAGCTCTAATGTAGATACTATCTCACTCATGGAAAGCTCATGTTCGCAGTTACCTAAAAGCTCTAAAATATCTATTGCGTTGCTGACAGCCTGAACAGCATACTCAGACTTTTCTCTCTTTATTTTATTTTTTTCCACCCGCATATAAGCCCCCATTTTTTTACAATTATAAAACAATATTTTAAGTTTACTATATACTATTCCTATTATGTTATTTTTGTCAAGTAATAAATATTTTTATATGCAATTTTTTATATACATTAACAGAAAAAATATGCTGTATGCTTATAAAACATACTGCATAGTATATAAAAACAGTTTAAGTTGTTTTAAAACTGCTGCATATTAAATTAAATATATAAAGTTTATACCTAATGATATTTTTATGCAATATTATGATACTTTTGCACATTGAAAAATATGCCTTCATTAATATAATGGTTTATGAGGTGTTATAATGAAAAAGATTTTATTATTTTTAGCAGTTTTTATTATTTCTTTTACGGAGGTATATGCAGTGGAAACAAAAAACAATGAAAGCTGGGATAAAACATTTAAACAAAGCAGCAGTGTAACAGTGGAAAAAGTATTTTTTAAAAACAGATACGGTATATTGCTGGCAGGCGATTTATATATACCTAAAAATCTGGATAAATCAAAAAAATATCCTGCAATTGCAGTAAGTGGACCTTTTGGAGCAGTAAAAGAACAGGCTTCTGGGCTTTATGCGCAGACAATGGCAGAAAAAGGCTTTATTACTCTTGCTTTTGATGCGTCCTTTACTGGGGAAAGCTCTGGAGAACCAAGAAATACTGCATCACCAGATATTAATACGGAAGATTTTAGTGCAGCAGTTGATTTTTTAAGTAATTATAAATATGCAGATGCTGAAAAAATAGGTATTATAGGCATATGCGGTTTTGGTGGATTTGGCTTAAATGCTGCTGCTATGGATACAAGAATAAAAGCTGCCGTTATTTCTACAATGTATGATATGAGCCGCGTAACAGCTAACGGATACTTTGACAGTATTGATGAAAAAGGCAGATACCAGTTAAAGCAGACTTTAAATAAACAGAGAACAGAAGATTTTAAATCAGGCACATATCAAGAAGCACCAGGGCTTCCTGATAAACTAACAGGCAAAGAAGAACAGTTTGTAAAAGATTATTATAACTATTATAAAACTCCACGAGGTTATCATAAACGCTCTATTAACTCTAACGGCGGCTGGAATATGACTTCGTCTCTTTCTTTTATAAATATGCCTATACTAGCATACAGTAATGAAATACAAAATGCAGTATTAATAATACACGGGGAAAAAGCTCACAGCAGATATTTTAGTGAAGATGCCTTTAAAAAATTAAAAGGCAGTAATAAAGAACTGCTTATTGTTAAAGATGCAAGCCATGTAGACTTATATGATAATATGGAAAAAATACCATTTAGTAAAATAGAAGAGTTTTTTCATACTTACTTAAAATAATAAGCCTGTATATTTAGTGATTGATATTTTACACACAAATTGATATAGTAAGCAGTAATTAATATGTGCAAAGAATAAAAGAGGTAAAAATGAGTGCAAAAGTTTATTATTCAAGTATGAAGTGCAATATGAACCAATCACCCCTTAATAAGATTAAAAAACTTATTAATAAATGCGGTGTTACAGATATTTACGGCAAAAATGATATTACTGCTGTTAAACTCCACTTTGGAGAATACGGCAATACTGCATTTCTTCGCCCTATATATCTTCGCCCTGTATTAGAAACACTTAACAGGATTGGCGCTAAACCATTTTTAACTGATACAAATACATTATATGTAGGTATGAGAACAAACTCTGTTGACCACCTGCATAATGCAAACTTAAATGGTTTTGGATATTCTACTCTGCAGACTCCAATTATTATTGCAGACGGATTAAAAGGCGAGCTTTATACACCACTTGATGTGCCAAATGGTATAATATATAAAAATGCTAAAATTGCAGCAGCTATTGCCAGTGCAGATAAATTATTTGTAATAAACCACTTTAAAGGTCATGAAATGACAGGCTTTGGTGGAGCTATGAAAAATCTTGCTATGGGATGTGCAAGCCGTGCTGGTAAAAACGAAATGCATTCAAGTGTGCGCCCTGTTGTAGACCCAGAATTATGCACAGCATGCGGGAGATGTAAAATGGCATGCGATGCTGGTGCTATCACAATTTCTAAACATGCAACTATTGGGGATAAATGTGTAGGGTGCGCAATGTGTATTTCAGCATGCCCAGAACATGCAATCGGCACAGATTTCAATGTTGCCTGCGATACATTACAGCAGAAAATAGTAGAATATGCAGCAGCAGTTCATAACCATTTCAAAGAAGTTATATATGTTAGTGTGCTTACTTCTATTGTGCCAGCATGCGACTGCCACGGCGGAAATGATGCTCCACTTGTTCATGACTTAGGCTTTATGGCTTCAACTGACCCTGTTGCTATTGATAAAGCAAGCTATGATTTAGTATGCAAAACTGCAGGAAAAGATGTATTTCAGGAAGCATGGCCTCATTTAAATCCGCAGGACAGCTTTGCTCATGCTAAAAAAATAGGCTTTGGCAGCACTGAATACGAACTTGAAACTATAAAATAATTCAGCTTAATAAGAAATTCATAATATAAAAGTGCTGGAAAATATAATTTTTCAGCACTTTTTTTATACTCATAATTTTATATCATATTTATAAATATCTAAAAATAAATACTAAAGCACTTAATACTTTCTTATGCTGTAAAATTATCATAAAAAAAGGGGCTTTCGCCCCCAAAAATATCATATTTCAAATTAAAAGGTTTAATTTCTACCAACAATCTGCTCTGAAAGTCTGTTGTTTTCCTGAAGCATTTCATTAATCTGTTTAGTAGATGATGCTGTTTTTTCTGCCAGTTTCCTGACTTCATCAGCAACTACTGCAAACCCTCTTCCATGCTCACCTGCTCTTGCTGCCTCTATTGCTGCATTAAGTGCTAAAAGGTTAGTCTGGTTTGCTATATCATCAATAACTTTAATAATACTTGTAATGTCATTTAAGTTTTTAGCTGCAAGCTCTGATTGAGATTTTTCAATTTCCCTCATTCTTGCTTCGCTTTTTAAGGCTTCTATATTACTTAATACTCCTACAATTCTTAATGGGCTGCCCTGTTCATCACTCTGCCTTTTGCACTGCAGCCTAAACCATTCATATTCTCCTTTATCTGCAGTTTTCATTCTACATTCCATATCAAAATAATACTGAAGATTACTGCTGTGCAGAAGTTCATCAAATGATTTTTCTATGGCAGGTAAATCATCTCTATGGATAACATTAAATAATGTTTTTATGTTATTATCAAGAGTATCATCAGCCTTAAAGCCTAAAAGCTCTTTAAACCGCATAGACCACCAAAACCTGTTTTGGCTGTCTGTAATATTTTTTGAATTATCATAAAGTCTGGCACTCCATACGCCGTCACTTACCATATTCTGAGAGTAATCAAACCTGACAAGAGTTTTTTCAAGCTCTATTTTATTTTTTCTATCTTCATCAATATCTGTTAATGAGCCACCTATCATTAATGGGTTGCCTGAAGCATCTCTTTTCACTGTGCCTGTTGCTTTAAACCATTTATATTCGCCGTTTTTTAACTGCATACGGTATGTTACATCATAAGGTGTTCTGCCAGTTTTATCTAATAATGAAGCGCAAAATGCAGAAAATACTGCATCATGCTCTGACGGGTGCAGTTTTAATGACCAACTTCCTAAAACATTAGGAAAATCATCTTTATCATTATAACCTAACATTCTTCTGAATTTATCTGACCACATAAAAGGGGTGTCTATATTGATTTTGCCGTCTTTTGGATAGTGCATATACCATAAGCCATCATTAGATGAATCTACCATTAACTGATTTTCTTCTAAAGCAGTTCTTACTTCATCAAGCTCTTTTTTAAACTCTTCTTCTGCTGCTTCAATCTGCTGAATACTGACACTTTCGCCCTGCTGGTCAGATTTGCTTAAAATAGATGATAAAAGTTTTGGTATAGCTTCATATTTGCCCAGAAATAAATGCTTATTTTCTTCAACTATATCTGAACTACCTGTTGTATTAACATTTTCTAAAATATTAATAATATCATCAAGTATTTTTTCTTTATATGCACCACTGCCAAACATAAACACCTCTCATTTTTGCAGAAATATTATGAAACAAAACAAAAAACACCTGTTTTATGCTTTTATTATATAAGAAAGATGTCTATTTGTCAACTATAAACAAAAATAAAATATAACATTGTTAGAAATTATTTATTTTTTTCATTTAAAATATATTCATACACTCTTTCAGCCAGCTCCTGGGGCAGCTTGCCATAATCCCTGATAATATTGACAGATAACTCTTTTCTTGTATGAATATCAGGGATTGCTGTTAAAAGCTGTTTCAATCTTTTTTCACCCATTCCAGGAATATTTAAAAGTGGTGATTTAGATATATTTTTTAAAGCAAGGCTTCTTGAATATGTTATTGCAAAGCGGTGAGATTCATCTCTTAACCTTTGAATAAAATGTAAAAGCGGGTCATTTTTACGCATAATAACAGGATTTTTTCTGTTTGGAAGATGTATCTGCTCAATAGTATCTTCAAAATCATGTTTTTGTGGGCGAAGTGACCTGCTTTTGCTGATTGATATAAAAGGTGCAGTAATGCCTGCATTTTCTGCTGCTTTCATAGCAGAATTAAGCTGACCTGTGCCACCATCTATTATATATAAGTCTGCTTCATCATCACTGCCTTCTCTAATATTTTCCCCTTTTCTGCTGAAAAGCTCACTCATAGATTGAAAATCATCATTTTCTGCAGATTTAATCCTGTATTTTTTATAATACTGTTTTGCAAACTCTCCATTTACTGCCACAACAGATACTCCCACAGTAAAATTTCCACCTAAATGGGAAATATCCACACATTCTACTCGTGATACTTTTTCTGCCCCTATTAACTCTGCAAGCCTTGCTGATACATCTTTTCTCTCCCCCACTTTTAAAAGATACTGCTCTGTCTGCAGCTCTGCATTTTTTTGAGCAAGAGAAATAAGCCCCTGTATGCCGCGTTTTCTAATATGCACTTTTTTGCCTGCCATAAGGGATAATGCTTCTTCTAATGTTTCATTATATTCTTCCCCATTTCCCTCTAAGGCAATAAACTCTGGAAACTGCCTTGTGTTTGAATAAAACTGCATAACAAATCTTTCCAAAAGCTCATCTTCTGTATCAGAAAAAAAGTGGGTAGATACACCAATCATTCTGCCGCTGCGTACAAATATTTGAGTAATACCTGTTACTCCAGAAATAGAGTGCTTATAAAATACATCAATATTTCTTTCATCACTTATATTTGTAACTGACTGTTTAGAAAAAAGCTTATCAAGAGATATTATTCTATCCCTTATTTTTCCAGCTTCTTCAAAGGCAAGATTTTTTGCATATTCTTTCATTTGGGCAGTCATAAGCTCTTTTACTTCATCTACATTGCCTTTAAAAAAACTTTTTATGGAGTTAACTGTTTTCATATAATCTTCGCGGCTGATTAAGTTTTCACAAGGTCCAGGGCATTTTTTTATCTGGTATTTTAAGCATATTTTGCCTTCTTTTAACCTAAATGATGAGCATGTTCTAAGGGGAAAGGCAGCTTGCAGCATTTCTATTATATGCTTTAAATCGCCTACATTAACAAATGGTCCAAAATATACTGCATTCTCATCCTGAGTATTCCTTGTAAAAATAAGCCGTGGGTATTCTTCCTGAGTAAGTTTTACATAAGGATAGCCTTTAGAATCTTTTAAAAGAATATTATATTTAGGCATTTCTGTTTTTATAAGGTTTGCTTCTAATAAAAAGGCTTCCACTTCATTTTCTGTAATAATAGTTTTTACATTTGATGCATGAGAAAGCATTTTTTCAGTTTTAATAGTTTTTTCCCCTGCATTAAAATAAGAAGAAAGCCTGTTTCTTAAATTTTTTGCTTTGCCTACATATATTACTCTGCCCTTAGCGTCCATAAACATATAGACGCCGGGCTTTTGAGATATATCTGAAAGATTAATTTGAAATTTTGGTTTTGCCAAAGAAATTAACTCCTGTAATCTGCATTGATTTTAATATAATCCTGAGTTAAATCGCATGTATAAAATTTTGTTGAGCTGCTGCCAGCATGTAAATCTATAGTAATTGTATACTGCATCTCTTTCATAATATTATATGCTTTTTCTTCTAATGAGTAGTCTATAATCTTACCATTAGCTACATAGTGCATATCGTTAAAGTAAATATCTGTTTTATCTGGGTCAAACTTTGCACCACTTGCACCAGCTGAAGACATAAGCCTGCCCCAGTTTGGGTCACAGCCTGCAAACATTGTTTTTACAAGTGGCGAGTTGGCTATTTTTGATGCACATAGTTTTGCTTCTTCATCATTTGCTGCATTTTTTACTTCAATAGTAATCATTCTGCTTGCACCTTCCCCATCAAGAGCAATCTGGCGTGCAAGATAATCCATAATATCAAGCAGTCCTGCTTTAAAATCTTCATAATTATCTTCATTTACTTTTGTGCCGCTCATACCATTTGCAAGTATTAAAACAGTATCATTTGTGCTCATATCTCCATCAACTGTTACTCTGTTAAAAGTTACTTCTACACATTCATTTAATGCCCGCTGTAAAAGTTTTTTATCAATTAAAGCATCAGTTGTAATAAAAGTAAGCATTGTTGCAAGACTTGGAGCTATCATTCCTGCCCCTTTTGTGCAGCCGCCAATAGTTAAAAGACCTGATTTTGTTTCAACACATACTGCAGTTTCTTTAACAGTTGTATCTGTTGTCATTATGGCTTTTGCAAAGTTAATACCATTATCATCTGCAAGCCCGTCTATTAAAACATCTTTAACATTTATAATTTTTTCTACAGGTAAAGGAACACCTATTACACCAGTTGATGCTATTAAAACATTTTCACTTTTTACACCTAAGCCTGCTGCATAAGTTTCTGCAATTTTCTGACAGTTATTATATCCTTCTGCACCAGTGCAGGCGTTTGCATTGCCAGAGTTTGCAAACACTGCTGATACTTTACAGCCCTTTTTTAATATTTCCATATCATATAAAACAGGTGCAGCTTTTACAACATTGCTTGTAAAAACGGCAGCTAATTCACAAGGTTCATCGCTGAAAATTAATCCGCAGTCATCGCGTTCTGCTTTTTTACCTTTTATATCTCCATTAGCGGCAGCTGCCCTAAAACCAGTTGGGGTTGTTACGCCGCCATAGCTTACTTTACCTAACATATTATCCTCCTTATTAAAAAATACGTCCTGTATTTTTTAAAATAACGGAATGTCCGAGTAAATCGTCCATTCCTTACGCTTCGCGTCGCTTCGTCCTGAAGCTCCTGACATTAACCTCCTAATTTAAAAAATATCCCATACATTTAAGATAACTATATTTTTACATTATTTTATATCAAGCCAGTTGTTTCATCAATATTCTGCATTATATTATAACACTGCACAGCCTGACCTGATGCACCTTTTAAAAGGTTGTCAATAGCTGATACAATTATAGCTGTATCCTCTTTTTTATATACTGCAATATCTATAAAGTTAGTATTTGCCACATATCTTATAGCAGGTATCGTATTTTTTACTCTTACAAAATATCTGCCCTTATATTTTTCCCTTATTGTATTTTCAAGCTCTTCTTTACCTGCCTTTGTTTTAAAATATATTGTAGATAAAATACCACGGTTTACAGGCAGTAAATGCGGTGTAAATATTACATGAGTATTTTTTTGAGCAAGTGAGAGTATAAAATCAATTTCAGAATTATGGCGGTGAGAAAATATACCGTATGGTTTTAAATCTTCATTAGCTTCACAAAATATATTAGTAAGGCTTGGTTTTCTTCCTGCACCACTTACTCCAGATTTACTATCTGCTATAATAAATGTATTATCATCAATTAAACCGCTTTCAAGCAGTGGATAAAGTGGAGTAATAATAGATGTAGGATAACAGCCTGCCCCTGCAATCAGTGATGTTTTTTGTATTTCTTTTGTATATATTTCTGCCTGGCCGTAAACTGCCTTTTCTAAAAGGTGACTTGCAGTGTGAGTTGTGCCATATACTTCTTCATAAATATTTTTATCTTTTATACGAAAATCAGCACTTAAATCTATAACTATTTTGCCTTTTTCATATAAAAATTTTGCTGAATCCATAGCTGTTTTATGGGGAAGACATAAGAAAAAAACATCTGCTTTTTTTGATACTTCTTCTAAATCATTTTGGGCTAATACCATATCACATACCCCCTGCATAGATGGGTATATTTCAGAAAACGGCTTTCCTGCATAGCTTTCTGATGTAATAACTGATAAATCTAACTGATTGTGCCTTGTAATGATTTTTACAAGCTCTACACCTGTATAACCTGTTGCACCGATAATACCTGCACGCATAACTTCTCCCTTAAAATAAAATGATTAATTTGTTATTTATATAATTAATTTCTGTAAAAATAAATAGAAATATTTATAAAATTTATTTATACTTATAAAAAATATAAGGAATAGATAATGAAAATAAAAGTATATATACAGCCAAACTCTAAAAAATCAGGCTATGCAGGCGTTTATGACGGACTGCCAAAATTAAAAATTACAGCACCACCTGTAGACGGCGCTGCAAATGCAGAAATTATAAAAATATTTTCAAAACTTTTAAATATACCAAAGTCTGATATTATAATATCATCTGGTCAGGCTTCACGGCTTAAAATATTAGATATTAATACAGATAAAAGCCATGAAGAAATAACTGCACTTTTAGAAAAATTTTAGCGTTCTATCTCTCCATGATATCTAGAAATGCCGCCCATATCTACAACATTTTCATAACCCATATTGTGCATCATTCTAACAGCACCAGCACTTCTTGCACCACTTAAGCAGTATACAAAAAAATGTGTTGTTTTATCTTTATACTGAGTAGATACTTTGCTTATTTCATCAACTGGTATATTAATGCTTTTAGGAATATGTCCGCCTTTATACTCAGAAACAGAGCGAACATCTAAGATAACGCTTCCTTGAATAGTTTTAGCTTTTTCAAGCTCTCCATTAATGTCTTTGAATTTAAAAATATCAAAAAACCCCATGCCATTCTCCAAAAACAATACGATTTTGGTATTATTATAATAAAACATAAAAAAAGCAAGAATTTTTTTATTATACTTGACTTTTTTGCATATTTTTATATATTTTAAATTGTAGAGTTGTTTATGGTATTACAATAAGTAGGCCAGGGTATAATATTACCTTGGTCTTTTTTTTGTGATATTTTGGCTTTGGAGCGAGGGCTTTAATTAAACAACACTGCTTTAGGTATATGGCTTAGATGGATTTATGCCTTGGCTGCACGGAAGCAGGCTAATACACTTTTTTAAGTGACGATGTCCTTGAATACAGGGAAGATTTAAGACTATCTATGTCTAGGTGAACAACGCCGGTCTTTATTAGCACCATACCTAAAAATTTTAGAGAAAAAATCTCATAAATAATACTTTATCTGCCTGTGCGCAAATATAAAAGGCAGAAAAAGCATGGATGCACAAATGCGAATCAAGTCCAGAACCAAAGGACAAATTTTTTGCATTAATAAATAAGCTTATATGCTTATAAGGGCGGTAGAATATGATAAACATTATGAGCGGACAAACCGCAGTAACATCTACGCCTAATAATGCTCCGCAGAAAAAAGATAAAACAAACCTGTCAGCACAAAAAACTGCATCTAGTAATACAAGTGCAGAAAGCACAGTATCAAACAATAAAAATATGCAGGAAGATACAGCCATCTTTCAGGCTCAAACAGCTGGGCAGGCAGAAGGGAATAACCCAGATAAAGTTGACTATCAGAAAGAAGCATTATCAAAACTGATTGATGATTTAAGAAAAGAGTATATTGAAAGAAATCATTATATTGATGAAAATACTCAAATCTCAGTTTTGCAGATAGTCAATACAGAAACGGACCATGTTATTGGGCAGTATCCATCAGACCTTTATTTAAATTTATTAACTAAGGTCAGGGAATCTCAAAAACAATTAGTAAATGAAACAATTTAACTCGCTCCGTATAGCAGGGGCTTTTGCCCCTGTTTTTATTAACTCTTTAGAGAGTTGAGCGTAGCGAAACCAAAAACTACTGGCTATGCCAGTAGATGACAAAATCTTA
>CALVEY010000047.1 GCA_944326705.1 uncultured Mucispirillum sp. | reverse complement strand
ATTAGAAAATATAAAACACAAATTTTACTGTAAAATAATTACTTTTCTATGCAGTTTTAAAAAATGGGGTACCCCCACACATTATTTTTATTGACTAATCATATTTTTACTATTATAAACTTTATTTACTATATAGGCTTTCAAGCGTGCAGCTCATACAACTGCAAATGTATAAGGAGCTAATTATGAATATAACATTACCAGACGGCGGCAAATTAGAATTAGAAGATAATTCTACTATATTAGATGCTGCTAAAAAAATCTCTAACAGCCTTGCTAAAAAAGCAGTAGCAGGCGTAATTAATGACAAACTTGTTGATTTAAATACTGCACTCCATAACGGAGATAACATAAGAATATTAACGGAATCTGATGAAGAAGCTTTAGAAATTCTTAGACACTCTACAGCTCACTTAATGGCTCAGGCTATTTTAAGACTTTATCCAGAAACAAAAGTTACTATTGGACCAGTTGTAGAAAACGGCTTCTATTATGATTTTGACAGAGATACTCCATTTACTGTAGAAGATTTAGAAAAAATAGAAAAAGAAATGGCAAAAATCTCTGCTGAAAATATTGCTATTACTAGAAAAGAAATCTCTGCTGGTGAAGCAATAGACCGTTTTACAAAAGAAGATGAAAAATATAAAGTAGAAATCATTCAAGATTTAGGTGTTGATACAGTTTCTCTTTATGAACAGGGCGATTTTACTGACCTTTGCCGTGGACCGCACGTTGCTTCTACTGGCAAAATAAAACATTTCAAACTTTTATCAGTTGCTGGTGCATACTGGAGAGGTGATGAAAAAAATAAACAGCTTCAAAGAATATACGGCACATCATGGTTTTCTAAAAAAGAACTTGATGACTATTTAAACATGCTTGAAGAAGCTAAAAAACGCGACCACAGACGCCTTGGCAAACAGCTTAAACTTTTTACAATAGAAGAAGAAGCTGGAGCAGGTTTTCCAATCTATCTGCCGAAAGGTGGTATGCTGAGAGCTGTTTTAGAGCAGTTTGAAAGAGAAGAACATATTAAAAGAGGCTACGACATAGTTTACGGCCCTACTATCCTTAAAAAAGATTTATGGGTATGCTCAGGCCACTATGACAACTACAAGGAAAATATGTATTTTACTGAGATAGACGGCGTAGAGTTTGGTATAAAACCTATGAACTGCTTATCTCACATTATGATATATAAAAATGAGCTGCACAGTTACAGAGATTTACCATTAAGATATTTTGAGCTTGGCACAGTGCACAGACATGAAAAATCAGGGGTTTTACACGGCCTTATGCGTGTTAGAGCATTTACTCAGGACGATGCCCACATTTTCTGCCGCGAGGACCAGCTTTTAGAAGAAATTACAAATATCTTAGATTTTGTTAAAACTGTAATGGATATATTTGGCTTTGAATTTATACACACAGTATCTACAAGGCCGGAAGAAAAATTTATAGGCTCAGTTGCAATATGGGATACTGCAACTAAAGCATTAATTGACGCATTAGAAGCTAAAGGATTAGACTATACAATTAATGAAGGCGATGGCGCTTTCTATGGTCCAAAAATAGATATTAAATTAAAAGATGCTATTGGCAGACTTTGGCAGTGTGCTACAATCCAGTGTGACTTTAACCTGCCAGAAAGATTTGATTTAAGCTATATCGGACAAGACGGCGAAAAACACCGCCCTGTTATGCTGCACAGAGTTATCTTAGGCTCTGTTGATAGATTCTTAGGGGTATTAATAGAACATTTTGCTGGTGCTTTCCCTGTATGGATTTCTCCTGTGCAGGTAAAAATCATGAATATTACTGATGAAAGCGCAGAATATGCTGAAAAATTATACAGAGAATTAAAACAAGCTGGCATAAGAGCAGAAAAAGATTTAAGAAATGAAAAAATCGGCTACAAAATCAGAGAAGCACAAATGGAAAAAGTGCCACATATGATAGTTGTAGGTAACAATGAGATGAATGAAAATAAAGTTTCTGTCAGATTAAGAAATGGAGAAACAAAAAATAATCTTGATTTTTCTGCATATATTAGTGTATTAAAATCATTAATAGATTCAAAATCTCTTGAATTGTGGGCTGAATAATATTATATATATAGGCTAGAAAGGTATTTAGGGAATTATTTCTCTTATGGAGGTGTATCATACCGTCAGTTAAAGATGGAGACAAAGAAAGGGTTAATGATGAGATAACTGCCTCTGAAGTCCGCCTTATTGATGATAACGGACAGGCTCTTGGTATCTTATCGTTGCATGAAGCACTTGATGCTGCTAAGGATAAAGGACTGGATTTAGTGGAAGTTGCCGCTAATGCAAAGCCGCCTGTATGTCGTATTATGGACTACAGCAAATATAAGTTTGAAAAAAACAAAAAAGAAAAAGAGGCTCGTAAAAAACAGCGTCAACATCAGGTAGATGTTAAAGAAATTAAATTCCGCCCTAAAATTGAAGAGCATGATTATAATGTTAAACTTAAACATATAAGACGCTTTTTAACTGATGGTGATAAGGTTAAGATAGTTATACGCTACCGCGGTAGAGAAATAATGTTTCTTGACTCTGGCACCGAGCTTTTAAATAAAATCTCTGTAGATGTGGAAGATTTAGGCACTATGGAGAAAAAGCCTGAAATATTAGGCAAACAGCAAATGATGATTATTGCCCCAAAGGCAGCTAAATAAACGCTTAATTTTGTAAAGCTAGAAACTATAAAGGAGTAAACATGGCTACGCACAAAGTGAAAACCCATAAGGGTGCAAAAAAACGCTTTAAAATCAGTGCTAATGGTAAACTCATTTTCAAAAAACAAGGAATGAGACACATTGCTACTGGTATGAGCAGAAAGCGTAAACGTCAGTTAAAAGAAACTGGTGTTATCACTGGCACAGTGGCAGCAAATATGCGCCGCGTTATGCCTTATGCATAAGATAATATTTGTTATCTTATAACTTAATCTCGCTATGTATACGGCATTAGGCCGCCGTATGACAGGCAAAATCAAATAACCTAAGTCAAAAGACTTAACAAGGAGGAACAAGTGCCTAGAGCTAAAGGTGGTTATAAAACCAGAAGAAGAAGAAAAAACATACTTGCATTAGCAAAAGGATTCAGAGGCAGAAGAAGGACAGTTTATAATATTGCCCGCCCTACTGTTGAAAGAGCTTTATGCTATGCTTACAGAGACAGACGCAGGAAAAAAAGAGACATGAGAAGATTATGGATTACTCGTCTTTCTGCTGCTGCTAAATTAAACAATACTTCATACAGCAAACTTATGGGCAATCTGAAAAAAGCTGGTATCGATTTAAATCGTAAAGTTCTTTCAGAAATGGCTATAAACGCTCCTGAAGCTTTTGCAGAATTAGTAAAAAGCGTTACAAAATAAGTTTATAACTAACTTATAAATATAAAGCCCTCATTTTGAGGGCTTTTTTAGTATAGAAAACCAAATATCCATAATGGAATTTTTTTCTTATATCCTATCTCTATATCATCTAATGCTAGGAATGAATTATCTGTGTCCTTAATTTGATTGAAATCTTTATTTTTGCCACCAACTTCAAATATATATTTTTCTTCACATATAAAATCATCAGACTTATTACTGAAAATACCTTTATTGCTAGATATTATCGAATAATAACAGCTTAACTGATTAAAGAAAAAAGTTTCCCGCATACTTCCGATATCTTTATCAGCTAAATTCATAAGATTAGTATCAGCCATATATATTTTTTCTGGCTTATCAATATTTTTATAAGCCATGCTATTTGCCATAAGCATTCTTATTATTCCTGCATCATCAAGATATACTAAATATTCTTTTAATGTTCTAATATCTTTTATATCAAGTATTTTTTGTAAATCTGAATAATTAGGCTTAAATGGAACACTTGACATAATACTTGAAAGCAGCTTTTTAATTTTAGTTATACTTACTCCGCTTAAATTAGGATATATGGATAACAAGTCACTTTCTATAGTTGTATTTAAACTTTGCTGTAATGTTTTATAAAAATCATCTTTATTATCCATAGTGATTGAATATGGATAATATCCATAATCTAAATACTTTTTAAATAAAGGAATTATTTTATTATCATTTAGATGATTTATAATTAATTCAGCTATTTCTTCATGATTTTCTATTATATCTGCTAAGTTGTATTTACTAAAGGTATATTGATAATGTAGATTTAAAAACTCCCTGAAGCTCATTCCCTCCATATTATAAACTACGGCTCTTCTGCTTAAATCATAACTTCCCTTGTGTATATGCATAGCAGAACTTCCAGAAACTATTATTTTAAGATTATTATATTTATCATAGATGTTTTTTAATTCTTGAGACCAATTTGTATATTTATGTATTTCATCTAAACATAAAATTTGTCCGCCGTTTTTTTCAAATTCATCTGCTATTTCTATAATTTTATAATTACCATTTATTAATATGTTATCAAGGCTTATATACAACACTTTATCTAGTTCATGATTAGATAAATATTGAGCAATTGTTGTTGTTTTACCTACTCCCCTGGCACCTTGTATAATAGATAATCTATGAGATAAATCATGGGTTTCTATAAAATACCTTTTATATGGTAGATTATTTTTTTTAATAAATCTTTTACTTTCTATAAAAAAATTTTCCAGCATACTGCACCTGTATTATATATGAAATATTTTTATGGAATATATTACATATTATATATTATTTTTTATGGAATGCAATACATAATTTCTATAATATTTTATGGAACATATTACATATTTTTATTTCATCTCTTTTTGGCACAGGGCTTGCTATTAAGTTGTCAGAATCAAAGCGGAGGCTTTTTATGATAATAAATAACAGCATGTATCTTAATTATTTAAATACTTTACAAAACCCTAGTAATGATGTAAATGCAACAGATGACGATGATGACAGCACAACAGCTGCAAATTCTTCTGCCAATACTCCTGTTACACTGCCAGCTAATATGGACAGTGTAGATATTTCAGGCACTACAGAAGTAGAAGAAGTAGAAGCTGAAATTATAGAAAAACCTAAATTTGACTGGAAATATAACACTACAGATAACGGCTATCTTCCTGAATTTAAATTAGGTGACTGGGAAAATACTTCCGATATACTTTTTGGCGGCAACACTATGACTGTAGAAGAACGCTCTTATGCAGTATATCTGCCTGAAAAATTACAGGAAAAAATGGAAGCAGACCCAGAATTTGCTGAAGAAATTAATGCAAAACTAGAAGAATTTTTTAACTCCGCTAAAAGAGAAAGTGGCACATTAGATGACGGCACAGAATACAGTGTTATCGCTCAGCAAATGGCTGTATCAATGGATGAAAACGGCAATATTACTCATACTTATGTGCGCACAGAAAGCTACAGTGTTGCTAATGCACTGCCAGAAGCTGCAAATGATGAAAATGCAATAGATACTCTTGACTTAAACCCAGATGAAAATAATACAAACAGTAACTCTTTAATAGTTAAATATGGCTTTGCTATGTATCAATCAAGTGTGCAGATTGGCGGTGCTGGCAGTAAAGAATTAACTGAAGAGGAAAAAAATTCCAACGCAATGATTGCAATAGGTGTGCAGGCTGTTATTACTATTGAAACATCACAGGTAAGCGGAAGCGAGCCTGCTACAGAAATTAGAAAAGCAAATGGCGATGTTGTTGAGCTTGAAACTGGCAAACTTATACAAAAACATGCAGGCTACAGCGATGGACTGCAAAAATATGATGCAAAAGCATAAAATTAATTATATTGGCACTATTTATATAAATTAATTTTGGAGTTAAGCCGCCTAATATGTATTAGACGGCTTTTCTTATTAACATTTATCTTTATTTTTCTTACAGTATTTTTCAATCATATCTATTATTTTACTGTCAGCATTTTTTTCTTTTGCATAAGTTAAAGCATTAAAACCGCTGTCATCTTTTACATATATTTTGCTGTTAAGCAGCAGTTTTACATTATCTGCTAAATTATTGCTGACAGCACACTCTAATGGGTTTGGTTTATATTTTGACCTTTTAGATGCGTCAAAATATTTGCTTGTATCTATATTCCATTTAGTTATCCTGCTTATATCTATATTTTTTAAAGCTGTTGCAAGGTATTTGCTGTCTTTAGCGCATGCAGAAATCTGCACAAGTGGAACATCATCTTGAGATATCATATTATACTTATCTAATACCTCATTACTTCTAAACATAAAAAGACTTGTTAAATGTTTTTTAGATAAAGTAACATTTCTTTCTGTAAACATCTTGATTATTTTGTCATTCCTTGTTTTAACAGCTGTTGTCAAAGGTGCTGCATTAGTGTCTTCATCAGCTGTAAGAGATGGGTCTGCTCCTTTTTCAAGCAGTAATTTTACTATATTTTCATCATCTATTATCACCGCATATAATAAAGGAGTTACTTCATCAGGTGTATATTTTTCTTCAAAAGACGACTTTTCACATTTATTTTTTTCATAATATCTAAAAGAACGGATTATATCATTTATATGTTTGCTTTCCTGATATCCGCTGTAAAAATTACGGTATTTACAGTCATCATACTTATCCATAATATAATTAAAAAGTGCATCATCTTTTAATGCAATATTTGTTTTCTGCAACTCGCCCTTAATATAAGCTGCAATATCCTTTGTGCCAAGTTTCTCCGCATACTGCATTATATTTGCACCTTTATATAAATCATCTAAATTTGCTCCGTTTTCTATTAAAAGTTTTACACTATCAAGGCTTTGTTTTTCAACAGCTTCAAAAAGAACAGGCTTTCCAAACTGATTTCGCACATTTACATCAAGCCCGTATTTGATAAATAATTTTAACTTTTCAATATCGCCCGCATTATTAAATACAGTAGTGAATGGTATGCTGCCAAGATACATATTTTCGCCCATAATTAAAAGCTGCTGAATATATTTATTATCACTTGCAAATTCTAATGGAACAAAACCATAATTATCATAAATATCAAACCCATTAATAATCAGGTATGATGCCAGCTTATCATAGCCTTTTTTTAGTGCAATATGCAAAAGCCCTTGAGCTGCATCATTTGTATAGCTTAAAACTCCTGCTGGTTTTGACTGCACAATCTCTAAAAGTTCTTCTTCACTTAAATCTATATCATCTGTTTCACTGCGTATAAATTCATCTAAAGGATAACTGTATATATTTTGCTCATAATCTATAAACATATCATAAAGCTTTTTATAATAATTCAGTTCTTCACTTTCTACATCAATATCTTCAAAATTACTTATTACATCTGCTAATAAACTAGAACAGCTGTATTCAAGTGTAAAATAGCCATTACCTTCATTATTATAAAGCGGCGGTGCACAAGGAATAGGTGAATAATTATATTTCATTAAAAGTTTTACAATCTCTATATTATGGTTAAAAACAGCAATAGCAAAAAGATTTGTGTGATATTTCACAGGATACTGCATTTTTAAATGGTTTGCATCAAGCATAGCTTTGAATAACTCCACATCATCATAAGTAACAGCTGCTGTCATAGGAAAATATCTTAAATATGGTTCAAAGTCCTCATCATATTCTTTTTGGTCCTCTTCTTCATGATATGCTCTTAAATCAAACCCTGTTGCTTCTTCATATAAAGGGTAATTAAGTGATTTTACTGTATCCCTGTATGGCTCATATTCATTAATAGTCATATTATTTGTAGATGGGTCTGTTAATGCATAGTATTCTTCATCTTCAAGTATATCTGTAAATATATTAAGTAACTTATAGTCAGATGATTTTATTTTATCATATAATATAGCTGCACTAACATTTTCTCTTAATTTTACTTCTTTCTTATTTTTATCTACTATATTTGACAGCGTTTTTATTATATCTTCATTAGATACCATATCTTTATAAACCTGATATTCTGCAGGTGAAATTTTAACTCCTGCATTAATAAGCATTTTTACAGCTTCCATATTTCTTGCAGCAACTGCATAATATAGAGCATCTTTTTCAAATAAATAATCTTTCTGATAAATATTAGATTTTGGAAGATATGCTTTAATCATTTGGTTGTTTTTTAAAAGTATTGCTTTTTGTAAAGGGGTATAATATGTATAGCCGTTTATTTTATCTACCTTTGCATTATGGGATAATAGTAATGATGCCATTTCATAAGTTGAAGCAAAATCTATGGCTGAAAGATAATATTTTGGAGTAGCAAGGTTTATATCTGCACCCTTATCTAATAAATATTTTACCATTTCTATATTATTATTTTCAACTGCTTTCATAAGTGCAGAACTTTCTGGAAAATAGTTTAATTCATTCACATCTGCACCTAAAGTAACAAGTTTTTTTACCATTTTTAAATCATTAAAAACTACTGCAACATATAATAAAGTTGGATATTTACCTGTAAACTTTTTATCTAAAAATACTTCTTCATTAGCTGCTCTTTCATTTACGCCGCATTTATTTATAAATTCATTAATCTTATTATAGCTTTCTAATGTGCAGTCTTTATTTATATCTGGTGTGTAATATGATGCAAAAGTATAACTTTGCATAAATAATACTAATAATACTATATATAATTTTTTCACAAAACTCATATCCTCTTTTTGCTTAATTTATAATTACTAAAATGCTCCTTCCAGATTGCTGTTTTGCATTTTTCTTGCAGCATACTTATCTCTCAGCCTGCATGCATATCTGTAACTTATAAAATATCCTGTGACAGAGAAAAATATCATATAAATAAAACTGCCAAAAAGTATAGGTTTGCCCCAGAAAATAAATATCTGTTTAATACCTTCTATTATCCCATTTTCAAAAAAACCAATAAATTCACTATATCCGCCTATTTCCTGCCCCATAATAAAGGAACCTGTTATATAATATAGATAGAATAGTGGAATATTTGTAAAAGAATTACTAATCCATGTCCATGCAATACCTATTGGCAGGCTGAAATGAAACTTAAAAAATCTAGCAACCAACCATATAAGCAGAACTATATTCATCTGACCAACAACAGGTGTAAATCCGCAGAAAAGACCAACAGCGGTGCCCCATGCACTATATTGTGGATTATTCCGCTCCTTTTTCATTGGAATAATTAATTTTAAATAACAATATCTGTATAGACTGATTAAATAATTTTTTATTTTCTTCATATATACCTCAATTGTATGCATCATATCATAACAATAAAATATATACAAGATACTATTTACTTTTATGATTTTTCTTTTATATTATTAATATGAAACATAAATTTAATTTAAAAAAGACAGTTTTTGCCTTAACTGCAGTTTTTACGATTTTTTTTATTACAGAATATTTATTCAGCAGAGAATACAAGATACTTTTCTTAGCAGTATGTTTCTTCTCTGTTACAGTCCTTATTTGCTTATTTATATATTTTCTTCTTTTATTTGATAATAGATATAAGCTCACTTATGCAGATGCTGATGAATTAAGCGATGAAACAAAAGCAAAGATTATTAAAGAAAATATAAAAGATACAAAAGAAACTCAAAAAAATAATCATTTAAAAGAAATGTTATATATAATAATTTACAGGCAGGTATATATTTTAGGCTTTTTTGAACTGCTGCTGATTATTCATTTTATGATTACAGATATGGAAAATATTAATAAACTGCTTATTAATACTTTCCCTGCATTATTTGCATTGATTATTGCAGTAACTGATATTCTTAAAAAAATTAGCAAATAATACTATATCACTTCATATCGTGAGAATGTTCTTCATGAGTGTGGTTATCATCATGAAGAAATTCATCATGTTTATGGTCTATTGAGTGGTCATGGTCATCATGAATATGGTCAGCTTCTTCCCCATGATTATGCATACCTTCTATTAAACTGTCATCAACACCAAATACACTGAATAAATTAATATGGCTGTGTTCATGGTTTGGATTATTAAAGTTATGTATAAACTGGGAAGCCATATAAATGCAAAGAGCAGCAATGAAAATATTAATAATTTTCCATGTTTTTGGATGATTTAAAGGTTTTGCAAGAGTTGCACCAATAGTTCCTAAAAATGCATACCAGAAAAATGCTGCACATATTACACCTAAACCAAATATCCAGTGATGTGGATAAAAGTTAGCAGCAAGCGAGCCCATTATGGTAGTATCTATAATAACATGAGGGTTAAGCAAAGCAAATGCAAGCCCTGAAAGCAGAACTTCTTTTTTAGTTACAAGCCCTTTTTCTTCGTTATCTATAACTATATAATCATTTTTCTTAACTGCTGCATATAATGACTTACCTGCATAAAAAAGCAGAAACACAATACCTATGCCTGTAATTATTTCATATAAGTGTGGTATAGAGCGGACTAATGCGCCCATACCTGCAATACCTATTGTTACAAGCAGAGTTTCGCTGAAAAAACAAGTAAGAACTGCAACTATAACATATTCTCTGCGAATACCCTGCTTTAATATAAAAGCACTTTGCAGTCCAACAGTCATCACTAAACCGAGTTCTAGTAAAAATCCCTGGATAAAATCAGTCAATATCATATTTACCTATCTTATCTTGTAAGCAGCAGTTTTTCGTCAGTTAATTCATCTTTTCTAATTGCTTTAAATTTTTCCATAATAGCTTCAACAGTTAAGTTTTCTTTCTCTTTACCAGAAATATCCATAATGATTTCACCATTATCCATCATTAAAAGCCTGTTGCCATATTTTATAGCATGCTGCATATTGTGAGTAATCATCATCATTGTAAGGCCGTATTCTTCTCTTAACTGTAAAGTAAGCTCCATTACTCTGTTAGAGTTATCTGGGTCAAGAGCTGCTGTATGTTCATCTAAAAGCACAAGTTCAGGGTGGCTCATAGCTGTCATAAGCAGAGTTAACGCCTGCCTTTGACCACCTGAGAAAAGCCCTACATTATCAGCAAGTCTTTTTTCAAGCCCCATATTAAGACGAGAAACATGGTCTGCAAACTCTTTCCTTACTTTTTTATTAAGGCTGATTATTGGAAGTTTAAAACCTTTTTTACGGCATAATATCATATTATCTTCTAATGCCATATCGCCGCTTGTTCCAAGCAGTGGGTTTTGGAATATTCTGCCAATAAATGCAGCTTTTAAGAATTCCGGCATTTTTGTAATATTTTTCATTTTATATATTATATTACCAGATGACGCTTTATATGTACCTGCAATAACATTAAAAAGTGTAGATTTACCAGCACCATTTGAGCCTATTATTGTAATAAAATCCCCTTTATTCACTGTTAATGATAAGTTTTTTAAAACATGTTTTTCATCTGGCGTGCCTTCAAAAAAGCTTTTAGAAACATTCTGCAGCACTAAAACATTATCCCCTTTATAATCTTCACCAGTGCTTGCTCCTGCTACTGCTTTACTGCGTTTATTTATACCAAAAGATACTTTCTTAAATGCCATATTAAGTTTGCTTTCTGCACCAAATTTACTCATTAAGAATACTTTGATATGTATAAATACTGCAAATAATACTGTAAGAGCAAAAATCAGCATCCATACTGAGTTCTGGCTGCTTTGGCAGTATTTAAAAAAGAGAACCATAGGGTATATAAAAAGTATTAAATATAATGATAAAAACCAAAATTTATATGTTTTATTAATAAAGCCGTCAACTACAAAAGCTATGCTGTCAATAAAAGGACTTGATTTTTTATCTGCTGTTTTTTTGCTGCCGCCTTTTTTGTTCTGAAGTTTACTTGCTACAATAATTAATATGATTAATATACCAGATATAAGTTTTAAGTCATTAGGTCCAAGACCTATATCATAGCCGTATTTTAAACCGAAATAAATAATTGCTTTATAGATAATAGAGCCAATTATTACCCCTAATGTAATAAGCCATATTTTATTAGAGCGGATTAAAAATTCACCAATCATAACAGCTGCAAGCCCCACAACAATTATACCCTGCCCGCTCTGCACTGATGCACTGCCTGTAAACTGAGCATACATTGCACCGCTTAATGCTACAAGACCGTTAGACATACCAACACCTAATACTTTTAATACATTAGGGTTCATACCCTGCGATAATATCATCTGCTCATTAGAGCCTAATGCACCAAGAGAGATACCTAAATCTGTTCTGAAGAATATGTCTATAAGAATTTTTATATAGATAAGTAAAAGCAGGAAAAATATAAGTATGCTTATACTTGAACTGATTTCTACACCAAAACCGCCAAAAAATCCTGAAATTGCGCTGTCTGCATTTGTAACTGCAGTATCATATTTATTATTAGGAAGTGGAACAAAGCTGCTGCCGTTAGTGATGCGTGTATTTATGGAATAAAGCATGGTCATTGTAATAATACCAGCTAAAAGATTTGGTATTTTTAATAAAGTATGAAGCAGAGCAGTAAAAACACCTGCTGTAATACCTGCAATAATTGCAACAACTAAACCTAAATATAAGTCTGAACCATTAACAATAAACATTGCCGCAACACATGCACCTGTTGCAAATGAACCGTCTACTGTCATATCTGGAAAATCAAGAATTCTAAAAGTCATAAAAACTCCTAGAACCATCATTGCATAAATCAAACCTTCAATAAAAACCGCATTTACCATATTTCTTCCCTTATATAAAAAACTGCATTTGATAATATTATTTTTTTATTTGTTTATCAAGTATATTTTTTTTAAATTATTTTATTATTTATCTACAACTGGTATTTCTTCCTTATGTATGTGGTCAATATTTTCTATATAAAATTTTGTATCCTTTGAAATTTGAGATGCAAGCAGCAGCACAGCTATTAAGTTTGGCACTGCCATAAAAGCATTTAAAATATCTGCAATAGTCCATACCATATCAAGAGCAAGCACTGGAGCAAACACTAATACTGCCACATATAAAAGTTTATAAGGTAAAATAGCTTTTCTTCCAAAAAGATATTCGGCACAGCGTTCCCCATAATAAGACCAGCCTAAAATAGTAGAATAAGCAAAAGTTGTTAATGCTACAATTAATATAAATGAGCCAAAGTATGGTATCTGATTAAAAGCTGCAGTAGTCATCTGACCGCCGTTTTGGAAATTTATCATATTCACTTCTGGATATTTCATAACTGTTGAAACAATAACTATACCAGTAATCAAACAGAAAACAACAGTATCCCAGAATGTACCTGTTGCAGAAACAAGAGCCTGCCTTACAGGGTTTTTAGTTTGTGCAGCTGAAGCTACAAGTGGAGCAGAGCCAAGACCAGATTCATTTGAAAAAAGCCCCCTTGCAATACCAAATCTTGCTGCAATAATAATGCCCTGCCCTACTAAGCCGCCTTCCACAGAGCCTGGAGCAAATGCTAAAGTGATAATTGCCTTTAAAGCAGGAATCAGATAATCATAATTTACAAAAAGTATATAAATACTTCCTAATATATAAAATATTGCCATAAAAGGCACTAAGTTTGCACATACTTTTGCAACAGATTTAATACCGCCGATAATAATAAGAGCAGTTAAAATTCCAAAAAATATACCAATATAAATACGGGGAACACCTATAAAAGCAAGGTTTGAATCAAACACTTCTGCAATAGCATTTATTTGAGTGGCGCAGCCTATACCAAAGGATGCGAGCATAGCAAAAAGAGCAAAGGCAATTGCCATTTTTTTCATCTTTAAGCCCCTTTCAAGAGCATACATAGCACCGCCTAACATTCTGCCGTCTTTTGACTGCACTCTGTATTTTACACCAATTAGTGATTCTGCATATTTTGTAGCAATACCAAATACACCAGTTATCCAGCACCAGAAAACTGCACCAGGACCGCCTAAATATACTGCTGTGCCCACACCTATAATATTACCTGTTCCGATTGTGGAAGCAAGAGCAGTAGTTAATGCCTGAAACTGACTTACATCACCTGCCGAGCCGCTGTCTTTTGTTATGGAAAGCTTAATACCTAATGGCACTTTTCTTTGAATAAAGCCTGTTTTATATGTAAGATAAATATGTGTACCTAAAAGCAGTAAAATCATAGGCACTCCCCATACTATATCTCTAAAATCACTTAAGTATAATGCTAAACTTTCCATAAAATAACCCTTAATACATATTAAGGGGCTATATTACCATACTTTTCAATATTTCTCAATGAAAAGTTGGGCTTGGGGGTACCCCATTTTTTAAAACTGCATAGAAAAGTAATTATTTTACAGTAAAATTTGTGTTTTATATTTTCTAAT
>CALVEY010000046.1 GCA_944326705.1 uncultured Mucispirillum sp. | reverse complement strand
TATACTTATAAAGCACTTTCTTATTTATTATTAAATAGTTATAAATATTCTTACAAAAAAATGGGGTACCCCCAGTTATATTTTTTTGTTTTCTTTTTAAAAATAGTAGTGTAGTATAAGCAGATATTAAGTGTTTGGTGGGTATATGTTTCGCAGCTTATTAATCTTATTATTAGTATTATGTATTATTCCATTTACAGTATCAGCACAAAATAAGTCATCAGGCGCTTCAGGCAGTAAAGAGCGTGTAGTATTAGTTACTGTAGAGAAAGTGTCAGAAGGAATGACATCACCTACCATGATGATAACAGGTTCAGCATATTTCAGTGAAAGCTCAGAAGTAGCAGCAGAAAGTGCTGGCAAAGTGTTAAAAGTGTATGTTAATGAAGGTGATGCAGTAGAGATAGGTCAGCCATTAGCCAGCTTAGATGACAGTTTATTAGGATACAGCGTATCAAGTGCAGTTGCAGCCACTAAACAGGCAAAAGCCAATTTAGATAAAGCATTAAGAGATTTTAATCGTAATAAAGCCTTATACAGCCAAAAATCCATATCCCAGCAGAAATATCAAGACTCATTAACAGACTATACTAATGCCCAGAGTGCCTATACATCGGCAGTAGCTCAGCAGAAACAGCTTGAAACTCAGAAAGAGAAAATGGTAATCAAATCCCCATTAAAGGGAGTAGTAATCAGTAAAGATGTGGAAGTAGGGGAGTGGGTAAATTCTGGGGGCGTAGTAGCAGGAGTAGCCACCTTAACCTATGAAGCAAAAGTATATATCCCAGAATCAGTTCTTCCTTATATAAAGGCAGGTCAGCAGGTAACAGTGAAAACAAGCCGCAAGGAATATACAGGCAAAGTCTTATCAATCAACTCAAAAGGCGACCCTGCCACCAGATTATTTTTAACAAGAATAGATTTAGGTCAGGACCCAGATTTAAAAGAGGGCGTGTTAGTAATAGCCTTAATCCCGTCAGGGAGTAAAATCAATTCTTTATTAGTTCCGCGCGATGCAGTAGTAGAGCGTAACAGCGTCAAGGGAGTATTTAAAGTAGCAGAAGATGATAGAGTTCGTTTTATTCCAGTAAAAATCATAGGCTATAACGGAGGCTATGCAGCAGTATCATCAGTTACAGAAGGCTCACTTAAAAAAGATGACCAGATAGTGCTAGATGGCAATAATGCAGTAAATAATGGCGTAAAAATTAAAATAACTTCTAAAATAGGATAAAGGCAGATAATTAAGGTTATATATATAAATGATTAAGTTTGCAGTTGAAAACCCAGTGAAAGTGCTGGTTGGTGTATGTTTTTTAGTAATATTTGGTATTCAGGCATTTTTAAATATGCCATACCGTCTTATTCCAAGTATTGAATATCCCCAGATTTCTGTAAGTACATACTGGCGTGGTGCATCCCCTTATGAAGTAGAAAAAGAAATACTTGAAAGGCAGGAAAGGGTGCTTAAAACTATTCCTGGCTTAATAGACTGTGAAAGCACTGCAAGGGAAAGTTCTGCATACATTACATTAATGTTTGATATGGATGTGCCTGTAAATGATGCAATACTTCTTGTTGCTAATAAATTAAATGAAGTAAGTGGATATCCTGAAAATATGAACCAGCCTACAATAAGGGCAGCCAATACTGATGCTGTATCTGTTGTAGATTTAATGCTTTTAACAGATGATACAAATAAACGCTCTATTGATGAATATTTAAGTTTTTTTGAAGAAACTATCAAACCTTATTTTGACAGGGTAAAAGGTGTTGCCGATGTAAGCTACTGGGGCGGCAGAGCAAGGCAGATACAAATAGATGTGGACCCATACAGGCTAAGCGCATATAATATCACTTTATCAGCGATAATCAGTGCTTTAAATCTGGAAAATGTAAATATTTCTGCAGGTACTATTGATTTTGGAGCAAAAGATTACAGGTTCCGCACAATAGGGGAAGCAAAAACGCCGCAGGATATAAGAGATATTGTAGTAATATCAAGCGATAATGCAAGAATTAAACTTGGCGATATTGCTAATGTAGACTATGGCTTTTCTAAAAGAAGCACGATTGTGAGCTATGGCAATACAAATGCTTTAAGTGTGGGCATAGTTGCACAGGCTGGGGCAAATGTATTAGAGCTTACAAACGATGTAGATAAAGTTGTAGAAGATTTAAATAACGGCATATTAAAAAACAATGGCTTAAAGTTTGTAAAAATAGCAGACCAGAAAAACTATATTTTACAGGCTATAGCATTAGTAAAATCTAATATTATAGTTGGCGGTTTATTAGCTGTTATAGTGCTTTTAGTATTTTTAAGAAGCGTGCGTGCTACATTAGTTATTGCTGTTACTATTCCAATATGTATTATAGGCACATTTTTAATTATGCACTTACTTGGCAGAACATTAAATGTAATAAGTCTTGCAGGTATTGCTTTCTCTGTAGGTATGCTTATAGATAACTCTATTGTAGTCCTTGAAAATATTGACAGGCATATATCAAACGGAAAAAAAGCCCTTGATGCAGCAGTTACTGCCACAAAAGAAGTGTGGGGTGCAGTGCTTGCATCTACCTTAACAACAATAGCAGTATTTTTCCCTATTGTTTTTATAAAAGAAGAAGCAGGGCAGCTTTTTGGGGATATTGCAATAGCTGTCAGCGCAGCAGTTGGTTTAAGCCTTGTTACATCTATTACTGTTATCCCAGTATTATCTAAAATATTATTTGGAGCTGGAGAAAATAAAAAAGAAAAAAGCAGTGTAATATTAAGCAGAATAAAAAACAAAACTTCTGCACTGCATGTAAATGATAATATAAAAGAAAAGGTTATAAAATACAGCCCAAATAATCTGCTTGTTGCTGCTGGTAACTTTTTTGTAAAATATATTGTATTAATATCAGATAAAATTAATTCTAAGTTTATTATAAAATTTTCCTTTATAGTTATAGTAACAGCTTTTTCTATTATAAGTGCTTATATGCTTATGCCTAAAATGGACTATCTGCCGCTTGGTAATAAAAATATGATGGAATCCCGCTTTACTCCGCCGCCAGGTATTTCATATAACGAAAGAAAAGCTATGGGAGATTTTATATATAAAGAATTAAAGCCATATATGGAAAGCGAAAAAGACGGATATCCACAGATAGACAGCTTTGTATTTATTGCAAGCTCTACTTATGTGGCGCTTCGTGCAACAAGTAAAGATGAGGCAAGAGTTGTGGAGCTGCAGCCATTACTGGCATCAGTTTCTGCAAAAATACCAGGTATTACAGCATCTACTTCACAAGTGCCGTTATTTAATATTGGCAGAGGCTCAAGTAATACATTTTTAATGAATGTGGCAGGGGCTATGGAGTATGAAAGCCTAATAAATACTGTCCGCTTAATACAAGACAGAATAATGAATGAAATACCTGAAGTTCAGCTTCGTTTAAACCCTACATCAAACCCAGTATATCCAGAAGTGCAGATTATTCCAAACCGTGAAGCATTAAAATCTGCAGGTATTACAGCTACAGAGCTTGGTATATCTGTAGATGCTTACTTAGACGGCAGAAAAATAGGCGAATTTAAAGATTCTACTATCGGCACAATAGATATTATGCTGCAGGGAGAAAGGAAAAGCTTTAATAACCCAGATGAAGTATATTCCATACTTGTAAATTCTGGCTCTGGCTTTCCTGTTCCGATATCCAGCCTTGCAGAAACAAAAGAAGTAATGGGTATAGAAAGAATTAGAAGATACAACTATCAGCGCTCTTTCTTATTTATCATTACACTTCCAAAAGGTATGGTATTAGAGCAGCTTCAGGAAAAAATAAATACAAAAGTATTAGAGCCTATGAGAGAAGAAGGGCTGCTGCAGGGCATAACTGTTTATACAAGTGGTGCATCATCAAAACTGGAAAGTGCTAAAAATGCTCTTTCTGGCAACTTTATGCTTGCTATACTTATAACATATCTTTTAATGGCAGCACTGCTTAATAATTTCTTTTATCCGCTTATTATTATGTTTTCAGTGCCGCTTGCAGCTTCAGGCGGGTTTATTGGTCTTGATTTAGTAAACAGGTTCTTAACGCCCCAGTCGCTTGATATTATTACTATGCTTGGGTTTATTATGCTTATAGGCTCAGTTGTAAATAACCCTATATTAATAGTTTATCAGACTTTAAATAATATAAAATATGGTATGAATGGCATTGCTGCAATCCGTGACGCATTAAAAACAAGAATCAGGCCAATATTTATGAGTACAGCCACTTCTCTTTTTGGTATGCTGCCGCTTGTTTTAGCACCAGGGGCAGGCAGTGAACTTTATCGCGGTATGGGAAGTGTTATATTAGGCGGTATGGCATTATCTACTATATTTACTCTCTTTCTAATTCCTGCTTTATTATCACTTTTTCTAGGCAGAAAAAAAGGCAGTGAAATAGTTGAATAATATTATTATTGAAACAGAAAGGCTTTATTTAAGAAAGCTGCAGTTATCTGATATGCAGGCATTAAAAGATATTCTGCAGGATTATAAAGATAAAAAAGTTTATGAAATAGGCTACCTTTTTAATAAGTCATACTGGCATAATGGATATGCTGTAGAAAGTGCAGCAGCCTGTAAGGAATACGCTTTTCAAAAGTTAAAAATAGATGAAGTTTACTCTATTATCCGCACAAATAACTACCCGTCACAAAAAGTTGCAGAAAGAAATGGGATGACAGTAAAAGATGAAATAGTAAAATATTACTATAATATAGATATGCCCCATTATGTATACAGCATTAAAAACCCTTTAATATAACTATCTTATAATTTTCACTTTTTCCAAAAATTTTCTTTAATATGTTTAATTTATAAAATTTTCTTGCAATTTATCTCTAATTAGAGTAATTTATCTCTATATAGAGATAATGGAGAAAATATGAGTAACCCAGTAGAGCTTAAAATATTAATAGGAATGCACAGGGCAGTGAATAAAATAGACAGCAGAACTATTAAAATAGTAAAGCAGTATGGCTTAAGCTTAGGGCAGTTTGCAGTTTTGGAAGCTTTATATCATAAAGGGGATATGACAGTAGGGCAGGTGCAGGAAAAAATATTAAGCACAAGCGGAACTATACCTGTTATTATTAAAAATCTTGAAAAAAGCGGCTATGTTACTCACAGGGCAGATGAATGTGATAAAAGAAAATGTATACTTCATATTACAGATAAAGGGGCATGTTTAATAAAGCAGGTATTCCCAGAAAATAAGGAAATGATTATTAATTCTTTTAATAATTTATCAGATAATGAAAAAGATGAGCTTTTAAGGCTTTTAAAAAAGCTTGGAAAATAAAATAAAGGAGAAGTAATTATGCAGATAGTAAATTCATTAAAAAAACGCAGAACATATTATAATATTAAAAAAGAGCTGCCAGTATCTATTGAAAAAGTTATAGATTTGGTGGAAGAAATAACAGAGCTTGTACCTGATTCTTTCAATATGAAAAGCAGCCGTGTAGTTATTGTGCATGGAGAAATGCAGAATAAACTGTGGGATACTATATATAATGTATTTAATGGTAAAGTATCAGAAGAAAAAATAGCTCTCTTTCGTGCAGGATATGGCACAATTTTATATTTTTATGACAGCAAAACTGTAAAAGAGCTACAAAACAAATATCCATCTTATGCAGAAAACTTTCCAGTATGGGCAAATCAGGCAAGTGCAATGCTGCAGATTGCTGTTTGGAGCGGGTTAAGAGAGCTTGAAATTGGTGCATCTTTACAGCATTATAACCCAGTAATAGATAAAGCAGTTAAAGAGCTTTTAAATGTTCCAGAAGAATATGTATTAATTGCTCAAATGCCTTTTGGGGCAATAGGGCAAGAGCCTGCACAAAAGGAAAAAGAAGATATTAAAAAAAGAGTAACAGTTATTTCATAAATAAAAAATGGGATAATTTATTTAAATTATCCCATTTAAAATATAATAAAAACAAACTTATTTTATTAAATAAGTCCAAGTGGTATCATAGCATCAGCAACACGAGTAAAGCCTGCAATATTTGCACCCATTAAATAGTTGCCTTTAAAGCCGTATTCTTCAGCAGTTTCAAAGCATGTTCTATGAATATCGCGCATAATTGTTTGAAGTCTTGCATCAGTATAATCAAATTTCCATGTATCTCTGCATGCATTTTGCTGCATTTCAAGGGCAGAAGTAGCCACGCCGCCTGCGTTAGTTGCTTTACCTGGAGCATAAAGCACATTAGATGACTGTAAAAGATGAATTGCGCCAGGAGTGCTTGGCATATTTGCACCTTCTGTTACACATATACAGCCATTTTTGATTAATGTTTCTGCATGTTTTTCATTTAATTCATTTTGTGTTGCGCAAGGCATAGCAATATCACATGGAATATCCCATATACTGCCGCTTTCTTTATATTCTGCATTAGGATGATATTTTACATATTCTTTAATGCGTTTATATTCTACTTCTTTAAGCTGTTTAACAGTATCAAGTTTAATACCGTCAGCATCATATATATAGCCGTTTGAGTCAGAGCATGCAATAACTTTGCCGCCTAACTGCTGCACTTTTTCCATAGCATATATTGCCACATTACCAGCACCAGAAACTATAACTTTTTTGCCGTCAAAAGCTTCTTTTCTAGTTTGCAGCATAAGTTCAGTAAAGTAAACGAGCCCGTATCCTGTAGCTTCTTTACGAACAAGAGAGCCGCCGTAAGCCATACCTTTACCAGTGATGACACCTGATTCAAATCTGCTTGTTAATCTTTTATACTGTCCAAAAAGGTATCCAATTTCTCTGCCACCAACACCTATATCACCAGCAGGAACGTCTGTATATTCGCCTATATATTTATGAAGCTCTGTCATAAAACTTTGACAGAAACGCATAATTTCTGCATCTGATTTACCTTTAGGGTCAAAATCTGAACCACCTTTTGCACCACCTATCGGCATGCCTGTAAGTGCATTTTTAAATATTTGCTCAAAACCTAAAAATTTAATAATACCAAGATAAACTGAAGGGTGAAAACGAAGACCGCCTTTATAAGGACCCATTACACTTGAAAATTGAACACGAAAACCTCTGTTAATATGTATTTCGCCTTTATCATCCATCCAAGGAACTCTGAAAATAATCTGCCTTTCTGGTTCGCATATTCTTTCAATAAGTTTTTGCTCCATATATTCTGGATGCTTATCTAAAACTACGCCAAGAGTTTCTAAAACTTCCCTAACAGCTTGATGAAATTCAACTTCTCCAGGATTTCTGTTGACTATTTGTCGATAAATAGATTCAATTTTTTCATTCATTATTGTTGACATGGCACCACCTTTAATTTTTATGTTTTTCATATTATCATAACTTATTTTTTTAATCAATAATAAAAAATAAGTATTAAATATGATTTAAATTTGTTTTTTTTATAAATAAATTATATTTGTTATAAAATAATACTTGCAATTATAAAAAATTTAGATATTGTATAAGATACCGATTATTAATCGGAATAATTTTAATTACAGGGAGTATAATGGACATTAATGTTGGTGAGTCGGTCCTGATGCTGGGGCTTGCTGTTCTTCTCGTTTTTCTCAATGGTTTCTTTGTTCTATCAGAATTTTCAGTTGTAAAAATAAGGCGTTCTCGTTTAGAAGAGTTAGTTAAAATAGGCAGACCAAATGCAAAACTTGCGCTTGGTATGACACACAAACTTGATTCTTATCTAAGTGCTACTCAGTTAGGTATAACATTATCATCTCTTGCATTAGGCTGGATTGGTGAGCCTGCTTTTGCAAGACTTTTAGAATATTTATTTGCAGATTTTTTTGGCGATAATAAAACTCTGCTCCATACAGTTAGTTTTGTTATAGCTTTTACATTTATTACACTTATGCATGTGGTAATGGGTGAACTTATACCAAAATCTATTGCTATTGCAAAAACAGAAGGTGCTGTTTTAAAAGTGGCTGCACCACTTCATTTCTTTTGGGTAATATTTTTCCCATTAATTAAAACATTTGATTTCTTATCAGCCTTTTTCTTAAAAAGAATGGGTATACATCCTGCTTCAGAAGCAGAAACTGCTCACTCTGAAGAAGAGTTAAAATTTATCGTTGGTGAAAGTGTAAGAGGCGGCGTATTAGATACAGTAGAAGAAGAAATCATTAAAAATGCAGTTGATTTTTCAGATACTGTTGCAAAAGAGATTATGACGCCAAGAAAAGATATAGTATGTCTTGTTGCAGATAAAACTTATGAAGAAAATCTTGCAATTGTTAAAGCATCAAACCATACAAGATATCCATACTGTGAAGGCGGTAAAGATTCTATTGTTGGTATGATACATATTAGAGATTTACTTGAAAATCAGCTTGCAGAAAACCCATGCCATGATTTATCAAAACTTGTAAGGGAAATGATTATTGTGCCAGAAACTGCATCTATTTCAGATATTCTTGCTAAGATGAACAGACGCCAAATCCATACAGCTTTAGTTTTAGATGAATATGGCGGCACAGCAGGTCTTTTAACTATGGAAGATATTATTGAAGAAATTATGGGCGATATTTCCGATGAACATGACGAAAAAACAGAAGAATGTAAACAAATAGATGAAAATACATTTGAATTTGACGGCATGGCTTCATTAGAAGATTCTGGAGAAAGAATTGGCATAAATTTTGACGATGAAGAACAGGTTACAATCGGCGGTTATGTATTTAATCTTTTAGGAAGAGTGCCTATTATTGGCGATAAAGCCGAAGATGAATCATGTATATATGAAGTTTTAGAAGTAGACGGCAACCGTGTTAAGAAAATTAAAGCCATTCTAAAACAAAAAGATACAGAAAACTCAGAAAGTTTTGAGTAGGCAGGATTAATTATTTTAAACCCGCATTTAAAATGTGGGTTTAATTTTTATAAAATATTATATTTTTTTGTAACTTTATTATTATAATTTACGACTATCCACAAGTGAGGTGTTATATGAAAAAAGCATTAATTGTTGTTATGTTTTTAATGTCTTTTGCAGGTTATTCTTATGCAGAAGATATGTGGATAAATTTAGGCTACAGTTATTATCTTCCAGAGGAAAGCGGCGCAAAAGCTCCTATGGGACCTGCAAACTTAACAATAGGCGGTCAGGTTACAGACTGGGTGGCTATAGATTTCAGTATTGGTTATTTATGGGATTTAAAACCAAAACAGGCAGATACTGATATTAACTCAATGCCTATTCGTCTTGATTTTCTTATTCAGCCAAGCTTTGATACAGGTATGTTTGATGTGCTGCCATATATTGGTATAGGGCCGCAAATATCTGCAAATAATACAAATTATGCAAATAACATATTTTCTTATGGATTTTCTGCAAAAGCTGGTGTAAGATTTGTTGAAAATGGATTTTTATTTGGTATAGGTGCCGAATATTTATATAATCCATTAGAAGTAGAATATAATGGAGTAAAAACTAAATATAATGCATCAGGTATTATGTTTGGCGGTGAAATAGGTGTAGTTTTTTAATTTAGTATCATACAATAATAATATATGAGGTGAAAAATGAAAGTATTTATGAAGATTTCTTTTATAATTGCTGCATTATTTGCTGTATCTTTTAGCAGTGCTTATGCACAGGAAAGTAAATCTAGAAGTAATGATGGATGGTTTTTAGTTGGATATTCTTATACATTTCCTAACAGTAAATCAATGGATGGACTGCAGGGACCTGCCACTATAACTATTGGCGGCGATTTATGGCGTTTTATTGGTTTAGAAGTTACTCTTGGTGGCAGATGGGATACACAAAATTATGTAAGAAGTGCATCTATTGGAGGAGCATATATTCCATACGAAGCAACAAGTTTATTATGGTCTTTTGATATGAAGCCATATTTAATGCTGCAGCCAAAAATAGGTGTTGATATGATTTCTTTAAGACCTTATTTTGGTATTGGTCCGTCTTTCCACTTTACTGGTATAAATTCAACAGAAGAATTACTTGGCAGTTCTTATAAAGATTCTGCATCTTCTTTTGATGTAGGTTTTTCTGCAAAAGCAGGCTTAAGGCTTCAGGCACTTAAATTTTTATTTGTAGGTGTTGGCACAGAATATTTATACCATAAAGCAAAATTAAACAACAGAACATATGATTTTTCAGGCTGGACTGTTGGTGCTGAAGTAGGTTTTATTTGGTAAAATGTTAAATATTTAAAGGGTGGCACTGCTGCCCTTTTTATGTTTTACATACTTTAATCTATTAATAATATTGTGAAAAAATATTTATTTCTTATCAGCTTTATTTTAATAACCGTTGTTTTTTCAGGCTGTTTTAATGAGAAAAATACTGCTTCTTTTGATAACCAGACTGAAAGAAATTTTACTGTATCTGAAAATAGTACAGATACAGAAAAGTCAACTAATGATTTAATAACTGCAAATAATCAAAATACAATTCTTCTTAATGAACCTGATAATTCAATTCAAAATATACTGCGTTATAGTTTAGATAATAGAAGTATTTTAAAGCGTCCTAATTTAGGAAGTAAATTAAAAAATCAGACAGAAATAAATACAGCAGATAATGCTTCTTTTGACAAAAATATTTTAGGAACATATAAAGTTATCTTTTTTGGCTCGCAGGTAGTAAAAGTGGATAATGCTATTTTAGGAAGTGTTGTAGATATGTATTATATTTCTAATGACTGTAAAAAGGCGGAGAAATTATATCCAGATATTGTTAATAATGGTTTAAAAAATCAGTGCAGTCTGCTTACTCAGTCTAAACTCTTAGATGGTGTTGTTACAATATCATATGATAAAAATAATCAGATAAATATAGTATCACGCTTGCAGATGGAAGGTGGTATTATTGAAAATTCCCCATCAGATAAATATCAGTATACAGAATATTTTCCAATAAAAAATCCTGCATTATTAAAAGGCAGGGGAGTTACTAACTGGAATTATAATACATCATCAAAACATCCTTCTAATACTGCTAAAATATATAAATCAAGCCCTTTTAAAATGACTACACTTGATAATGATTTAATACGCATAGATATGACATTGTTAAATAAAATGATAACAGCAGTTGGAAAAGATATGATGATAGATGCAAAAAATACAATTATTATTAAAAAAATTAGTCAGGATACAGCTAAATTAGAAAATAAAGTCCAAAAAAAATTCAGCAGATAAAGAAATTAAAGAAAGGAATAGTTATAATCCCTTCCTTTTAGCTTCCTGCCATTTTTCTTCCATTTCAGCAACAGATGCTGTTTCTAATGTTTTGCCAGTTTCTTTTAAGGCTTTTTCTACAAATCCAAATCGTCTGCGAAATTTAGTGTTTACTTTTCTTAAAGATTCATCGGCACTAATATCTAAATGAGATGCAAGGCGTGAAAGTACAAATATTACATCTCCTAATTCTTCGCTTATATGCTCTTTATCTTTTTCTTTATATGCTTCTTGAAGTTCGTTTAATTCTTCCTGCAGTTTTTCAAAAACCTGTTCAGGGTTTTCCCAGTCAAAGCCATATTTAGAAGCTTTTTTCTGAAGTTTTTCTGCCTGCATTAATGAAGGCAGGCTTTTTGGTACTTTGTCAAGAACAGATTCTGGTATTTCTTTATTTTTATTTTCTTCTTTTTTTATTTCATCCCATCTTTCTTTTACCTGTTCAGCTGTTTCATAATGTTCATTTTTAAATACATGAGGGTGTCTGCGTATTAATTTTTCATTTATACCCTGTGCCACATCTTCTATATTAAAAAGCCCATCTTCACAGGCAGTCTGTGAGTGAAATACTACATGTAAAAGCACATCACCAAGTTCTTCTTTAATGTTTTCTATATCTTTATTATCAAGAGCATCAATCAGCTCACATGTTTCTTCAAGAAGGGCATCTTTTAAGCTGTATAATGTCTGTTTTCTATCCCATGGGCAGCCTTCAGGCGCACGAAGTTTTTTTACTATATCTACTAATCTATCAAATTCATTCATATGTATCTCCTGTACCATATTGGGTATATATTAACTTGAAAAAATTTACAATATATTTTTAAAAATAAGCCTTTAAAATGCAAAATGCCAACACTTGGGGAATGCTGGCATTTTACTTTTAGGTTCTAGGAGGGATTAAATGGTAATTTGGGGATATTACCATTTTAATCTTTTATAGGAGGTTGAAAAAATCTTCTTATAATGAGTAGACTGTTTTATTTTAATAAAGTTCAAAAAAAATATAGACAAAATTATTATAATATATAAAATCAATAAAAATAATTATATTGATGAGTATATTATGGACGGACTTACTTTTTATAAACTTATTCATATATTAAAAGAAAAACTAATCAATTCCAAATTAAATACATTAACTATTAATAATGATTCTGTTTTTTTATCGTTTTATGCAGGCGGTATTTTTAATCTGGAATACAGGGCAGCTCCTGCACCGCCAGTATTAAAAAAAGTAACAAACATAATAGGTGAAAGCCCTGGAGCAATTTCTGCAATATATGGGGCTCATGTTACAGATATGGGCACATTTTCTTATGAAAGAGCCTGTTTTATAGAGCTTAAAAAAAGGAAGGCAAGCGGCAAGCTTTTAACATATAAGCTTATATTAGAGCCTGCTGGTAATTATGCAAACTTTTTTCTGCTTTCTAGTGAAGATGTAATTTTATATTCCTTATCACCAAGAACTATTGATGCAGACAGGAATATTGGGGCTGGTGGAAAATACAGCCTGCCAAAAGCAAATAAAAAATATACTCTTTTAAAATATGATGGAGCTGTATCATTTAATGAGCTTTCTGGTTTTTATCCTGTTACTGCAAAATATGCAGATATGCTTCTTGAAAAATATTCTTTTGCTGAAAGCTGCTCTATTATACAAAATAATCTGCTTGATGATAAATTTTATATAGATGAAAAAGGCAAGGTTATACCATTTTATATTGATAATGCAGCAAAAGTAATCTCTTATGAAGAATTAGGTGATTATTTCTGTGTAAAAGAAAATAAAGCAGCATCAAAAGATATTTCCCGTAAAATTAAGAAATTTTATACTTTAAAGCGTGATAAATATCTAGATTTGGCAGAAAAGCTTGAGCAGGAATTAAATACTGCGAAAAAATATCAGGAAATACTAGATGAAGCAGAATTAATCAAAAATAATCTTTATAAAGTTAAAGCACCAGGCAGATATATTTTTGAAAAATACAGCGAAAATGGTATCTGCCAGATAGAATATAATGTGGAACATGGGGAAGATTTACAGAAAAAAAGTGATAAGCTTTTTAAAAAGGCTTCCAGATTAAAAAAATCAATCCCATTAATAGAAGAAAGACTGCAGGATACTATGCAGCTTGCACTATTTTCTGAAGAGCAGATATTTTACGCAGAAACTTTATCAGAAGAAGAGCTTTCAGAATTTGAGAAAATATTAGATGATGAAAGTAAAAACAAAAATAAAAAACAGAAAAAAGAGCCATTAAAGCCATTTTTAGAATATATTGGCGATGGTTTTAGGCTGTATGCAGGTAAAAATTCTGCATCAAACCATGAGCTTGTTTTCAGATTTGCCCAAAGTGATGATATATGGTTTCATGGCAGAAATATTCCATCTGCCCATATTATTATAAGGCTTGAAGGGGCAGAGTTAACTGATGAAATAATAGAATTTGCTGCAAAAGTTACTGCATATTATTCAAAATATGGCAGTGAAAATCTGATTGATGTTGATTATACTTATAAAAAATATGTTACAAAACCTAAAAATACACCTGCCGGGTTTGTTATATATAAAAGGTTTAAAACTGTAACTGTAAAGCCTTTTAGTAAGCAGGAAATCAGCGATTATGGATTATTAAAGGAAAATAATTAATAACTGTTTTTTAATAATTTTAGCAAGACTTGATGTATATAAAAATATATGGTGTATTTTTTATTATTGTTTTAAACTGGTTTATAGCTATTTTTTCAAGCTGCTATGAAAAGCATTTATTTTACAATAAAATTTGGCTTTATTATTTTCTAATAATATGTATTTGCAGTATATTTGTAACTATCACTACCGCCGCACAATCTAGTAATCAAACTTTTTGTTATTTCATTCCTTATGCTCCGAATTGCATAACCATTCACAATTTTTTCTATCAGCCACTTTTTTTATTTCCTCCTTACTCAGTCGGAAAAAAGTGTCCTCGTAAAAAACACTCGCATTGCTGCAGCAACTCGCTAACGCTCAAACAATCTGACAGCAAATCCTGTTAAATTTTTTTATAAAAATTCTAAAGCTGCTTTTCTGATTCTTCCCTATTCGGTCAGGAACAGACAGCTCTCGCAAAAAACGCTCGTCCAGTGAATTTTTATAACCACGCACAGCCGAAGTAAATTCGTCTATGCTCACTAAAGAAAATACATCCTGTATTTTTACCAAAAAATTGCTCATATACAATTAAGTCGCAAAGGTAATGAAATAACTTGGGGGCTTTCTTAAAAACGGATACAAAAAACATATTGATATTATACTAAATTTAAAAGTCTATTTTTATACTTATAAAATATTTTGTTTTTATTATTAAGCAGTTATAAAAGTTTTTATAAAAAAATGGGGGTGAAGCAGTATTTTAAACTGCTTCACCCCCATTTTTTTGAAACTATAATTAAAAATACTAATTTATAATAAACTTAGTAATTATTATTT
>CALVEY010000045.1 GCA_944326705.1 uncultured Mucispirillum sp. | reverse complement strand
AGAAAATATAAAACACAAATTTTACTGTAAAATAATTACTTTTCTATGCAGTTTTAAAAAATGGGGTACCCCCAGAATAAATTTATTCCCCTTTATACCCAGATTTTAGGTTATCTATCTTTTCATATTCTGCACGCGTTATAAGGCTTACAAATACATATATGATAAGGGACACTGCAATACCAGTTATTGCCTGCGATGCGTGCTGCACTTTCCAGAATGCAGGAAGAGATACACCAAGAGATATTGCAAGGTTATAAAATGCAAAAATAATTCCAAAAATCATAGAAGCCAGTGCACCGTAAGAGTTACCCCTTTTCCAAAAGAAACCCATAATAAGGGGCACAAATACTCCGCTTGTAATAACATCAGATGCAGTAAAGGAAAGCTTTAAAATAGAGCGTATTTTTATGGCAATAAATACAGCAATAATAGAAATAACTAATGTAGATATACGGGATATTTTAAGCCTTGTTTTTTCATCTATATTTTTAGGTGCTAAATCCATACCGATAGTCATAGCGCCAGTATTTATTAAAGAATCCATAGTAGACATAACAGCAGCAGAAAGCCCTAAAAATACAAATGCACCTAGTATTGGGGGCATATAGTTTGTGACGATTGCAGCTATTACTCCACCATTAGGCATAGTATCAAATATTGCAAGAGATGCCATACCAGTAAACACTACAATTAGATAAAGTGGAATATATATAAAAAAGCTCATAATGGCCATTTTAGAAGCATCTTTATGGTTTTTTGCAGCTGTAATTCTCTGCCACACATTTGCCTGTATCACCCAGGAAAGACCAAAGGTTATTACAAAAACAAAGTTTGTTTCAAAGCCTTTTGTAAATGAAAAGTAATCATTATATCCTTTTGCAGCTGCAGCATTAGCAATATTTTCATATCCACCAGAATAATATACGGCAGCAGCAAGAACAATTAATGCAGATATAAAAAACAGAACAAACTGCACAATATCAGTGATAACTACCCCTTTAAAACCGCCAAAAACTGAATATATTATTACTATCAATGTGCCGCATAGGACAGCAGTTGTATAATCAAGCCCTAAATAAGCACTAAATACACTTCCAACACCTACCATTTGTGTGGCAGCATTCAGTGTCATAAAAATAAGTATCATAAAAGCAAGCATTTTAGCAGCTAGTGGCGAATATCTTGTATCCATAATCTGCCCTTGCGTTAAAAAGCCAAGCCGCCTTATAAATGATGAGCCTAATATCATAATGAAAGTAGAAGCAAGCACAGGCATACCGTATATCCAAAATGCTGCCATACCTTCGTTATATGCAGAGTCTGCTGTTTCTATTGCAGAGCCTGCACCCCACCAGGAAGCAATAAATGTAATAGATAAAGCCCAAAAGGGCAGCTTTCTGCCTGCGAAAAAATAATCAAAAGTATTTGTATTTTTCTTTTCTTTAAATACAATAAGTAAAAGAACTGCAAAATATAAAATAAGTAATATAAATGAAAATAACTTTAACATAATAAGATTATATTAGTATTAATAATAATTTTCAAGAAGAATATAATTATTTTTTCATACATTTTTTAAAATATTATTAAATAGTTTTATAAAATATAGATAATTAAAGGTTTAATTTATTATAATATTAAAGTATTTAACCGCCGCAAATCTCATAAAGCAAAATTTTTGTTATTTCATTCCTTATGCTGGAGAATTGTATAACCATTCACAATTTTTTCTATCAGCCACTTTTTTTATTTCCTCCTTACTCAGTCGGGCGTAGTGTCCTCGTAAAAAACACTCGCATTGCTGCAGCAACCAGCAATGCTCAAACAATCAGCTGGCAAAATCTGTTAAATTTTTTATAAAAATTCTAAAGCTGCTTTTCTGATTCTTCCCTATTCGGTCAGGAACAGACAGCTCTCGCAAAAAACGCTCGTCCAGTGAATTTTTATAACCACGCATAGCCGAAATAAATTCGTCTATGCTCACTAAAGATAATACATCCTGTATTTTTACCAAAAAAATGCTCATATACAATTAAGTCACAAAGAGAATGAAATAACTAAGGAATATCTGCTAAATGCGGAAAAACATATTAAAATCATCTTAAATTGTATAAAAGATTATAATTTTATTTTACAAAAAATATGCAAAATGATATATTTATCACAAAAAGAGAGAAATATATGGCAGATATAATATTATTAGAAATAGAAGAAGATATACGCCTTGCTGCTCAGATTGTAGCAAAAAGGCGTGGGATAGATTTGAAAGTATATGCAGATTATTCTGATTATAAAAACAATATGCAGAAATACGACATTGTATGTTCATCTAATATGGCAGAATGTAAAGAGCATAATTTCTGCTATATTAAAAAGCCCTATACAGCTCATGAATTATTAGAGCTTATAGGCAGAGTGAGGCAATAATGGAAGAAGTAAAAGAAAAAGAAGGTTTAAAAGGCAGATTTGTTCATCTTCATCTGCATACACTGTATTCTGCACTTGATGGTGCAATAAAAATAAAAAAGCTGGCTGAAAACTTAAAAGCAAACGGTATGGATGCCTGCGCTATTACTGACCATGGTGTTATGTATGGTATAATAGATTTTTACAACACTATGAAAAAAGAGGGCATAAAGCCTATTATAGGCAGTGAGTTCTATATATCTCCAGGCAGCCGTTTTGATAAAAAGGACCATTACAAACAGGGAGATGATACTAACTATCACTTAGTATTGCTTGCAGAAAACAATGAAGGACTGCAAAATCTTTATAAACTTTCTACTATTGGATTTTTAGAAGGATTTTACAGGAAGCCGCGTATAGATAAAGAAACATTAAGGCAGTATTCAAAAGGTGTGATAGCTCTTTCTGCATGTTTAGGCGGCGAAATATCTCGTAAGTTTTTAAAAGAAGGCTATGAAGCAGCAAGAGATGCAGCTCTTGAATATGATGAAATACTTGGCAGAGGCAACTACTTTTTAGAGATACAGGAAAATGGTATCCCAGAGCAGAAGATAGTAAATAATCAGCTTATACAAATATCAAAAGAAACAGGCATACCACTTGTTGCAACATGCGACAGCCATTATTTAAATAAGGAAGATTATTCATCACATAATATATTAATGCAGATACAGCTTGGGCAGGTAGGCGATGAAAAACGCAAGCCTAGATTAAAGCCAGTGGAAGCTTCTCAGCAGGCAAAAACAGATACTCCACAGCAGACAGAAGGCGATGTTAACGGATACCTTGCAAGGGAAGATGATTTAGATGATTTAAGCAGAGATACTTCTGATACATTAGACCCTGCAATAATGCACTCCCGCAGCGGCAAAATGGATTACTCCAGTATGCTTTATGTAAAAAATCCAGATGAAATGTATAACGATTTCAGCTACTGCATAGAAGCAGTTGAAAATACTGTAAAGATAGCAGAAAGATGTAATATCAGCATAACTTTTGGCATAAACCACCTGCCACAGTATGAAGTACCAGAAGGTTATACACTGGAATCATATTTTAGAGAGCTTTCTGAAAACGGATTAAGAGAACGCCTTAAAAAAGTGCCTGAAGAAAAACACCCTGTATACTGGGAAAGGCTTAATTATGAACTAGAAATTATTATTATGAAAGGCTTTGATGCATACTTTTTAATAGTGTGGGATTTTATTAACTATTCAAGAAAAAACCATATTCCAGTAGGTCCAGGCAGGGGCTCAGGGGCTGGTTCACTGGTAGCTTATTCATTAACTATTACAGATATTGACCCTATAAGGTTTAAGCTTTTCTTTGAAAGATTTTTAAACCCAGAGCGTGTAAGTATGCCTGACTTTGATATAGATTTCTGCATAAGAGGGCGGGAAGAAGTTATAAAATATGTAAGCCAGAAATATGGTGAAGAAAAAGTTTCTCAGATAGTAACATTTGGTACATTAAAGCCAAAAAATGCAGTGCGAGATGTATGCAGGGTATATAATACGCCACTTGTGGAAGTAAATAAGCTTGCAAAATCTATTCCAGACGGTCCAAGTATTACTACATTCCAAAAGGCATACGATGCAGACCCAGAGCTATACAGCAGGTTTGAAAATATAGAGCATGGGGCAGAAATACGCAGGCATAGTGAAAACTTAGAAGGCTCTATCCGTCAGGTTGGAATGCACGCTGCTGGTGTTGTAATAGCTGATAAACCACTTGTAGAATATGCACCGCTTGCAAAAGGTCCAAAGGGTGAGGTTATTCTGCAGTTTGAAAAGGGTGCGGCAGAATCTGTCGGGCTTATTAAGTTTGACTTTTTAGGACTTAAAAACTTAACTATTATAGATGAGGCAGTTAAAAGAATACATGCAACAGTAGATAAAGATTTTGATGTAAACCACCTGCCACTTGATGATAAAGAAATATATGAAATGCTGCAGCGAGGGGATACATCTGGCGTATTCCAGCTTGAAAGTTCTGGTATGAAATCCCTGCTTAAAAAATTAAGACCTACAGTTTTTGAAGATATTATTGCTGCCAACGCATTATACCGTCCAGGACCAATTGAAAGTGGTATGCTTGACAGCTTTATAAAAAGAAAACACGGCGAAGAAGAAGTAATATACCCTTTTGAAGAAATCAAGGATATATTAGAAGAAACCTACGGTGTCATAGTATATCAAGAGCAGGTTATGCAGATAGCGCAGGTTTTAGGGGGCTATTCTCTTGGTGCTGCTGATATGCTCAGGCGTGCAATGGGTAAGAAAAAGAAAGAAGAGATGGAGAAAAACAGAGCCATCTTTTTATACGGCGATGAAGAAAAAAATATCCCTGGTGTTCAAAAGCTTGGAAAAGATGTGCAGAAAGCATCAGACTTATATGACTTAATAGATAAATTTGCAGGCTATGGGTTTAACAAATCTCACTCAGCAGCTTATGCTTATGTTGCATACCAGACAGCATATTTAAAACTGAAATATCCAAAAGAATATATGAGTGCATTATTATCTGTTTCTATTGATAATATTGATGATGTAGTAAAATATATAGATGAATGTGCAAGAATGGGTATAAAAATACTGCCGCCAGATATTAATAAAAGTTACTATGATTTTAGAGTGGAAGGTGACGGTATCCGATTTGGGCTTGGTGCTATAAAAAGTGTTGGCGAGTCTGCAATAGAATCATTTATTAAAGAGCGTGAAAAAAATGGGAAATATACAAGCATATATGATTTATGCGACAGAATGGACTTTAAATCAGCAGCTAATAAAAAAACTATAGAAGCTTTTATTTATTCAGGTGCACTTGACTGTTTTGGTAAGTCAAGGCATCAGCATATATGTGTATATATCACTGCACTTGAAGCAGCAGCAAGTAAGGCAAAAGACAGGGAAAAAGGCTTTGGCTCAATAGAAGATTTCTTAAGCGGTGAAAAAGAAGAATTTTATCCAGATGTGGAAGAGCTTTCAGCAAAAGAGCTTCTTACAAGGGAAAAAGAAATATTAGGCTTTTACTATTCAAGCCACCCATTAAGAGAATACAGCAAATATATAGAAACCTTTGCAGAAGATATGGAGCTTGTAAACGGCATGCGAAGCGAAGGTGAAGTAGTAGTTGCCGGCATGATTAAAAGCATACGCCACCATATTACAAAAACTAAAAAGGAAAAAATGGCATTTTTAGAGCTGGAAGATGCAAAAAACAGTGTAGATGTGGTAGTTTTTCCAAAAACTTATGCAGATAATATTATGCACTTAAAAGAAGATAATATTATAGCAGTCAAGGGTATATTTACGCCAAACCATGAAGACAACACAGGCTCACTTACTGCAAGGAAAATAATGACTTTAGGGCAGGCATTAGAAGAAAATACTGCCAGCTTAAAAATCACAATAGATACTGAGAAATCAACCCCAGACAGAGTATTCCAGATAAAAACTCTGCTTTCTCGCTTTAAAGGAAACCTGCCTGTGCAGGTAGTATTTATCCTGCCTAATAAATACAGGGTATTAATGGGGGTATCAGAAGATTATGGAGTATGTCCTGAAATAGAGTTTTTAGAGCTTTTAAAACAGGTGCCTGGTGTTATAGATATTGAATTTATTTCAGCAGGGGGCAGCACATATTCAGTAACTGAAGAAAATTATACAATAGATACATGGAGCATAGCATAATGGTAAAAAAAGCATTAACAATAGCAGGCAGTGACAGCGGCGGCTGTGCAGGAATACAGGCTGACATTAAAACAATGGGCGCATTAGGTGTATTTGGCATGAGTGCCATTACTGCAGTTACTTCCCAAAATACACTGGGCGTTACTTATATTGAAGAATTAAGTACAAAATCAGTTATCACTCAGATAGAAGCAGTATATGATGATATAGCACCTGATGCAGTAAAATCTGGTATGCTTTTTTCAAAGGATATAATAGAAGCAGTATCTGATGTATTAAAATCAAGAAATAAAAGCCCTTATGTTTTAGACCCTGTAATGGTTGCCACAAGCGGCGCAAAGCTTTTAAAAGATGACGCTATTTCTTATATGGTGGAAAAACTTTTGCCACTTGCTTATGTAGTTACTCCAAACATACCAGAAGCGGAGCTTTTAAGCGGCATGAAAATAGAAAGTCAGGAAGATGTAGATAAAGCCTGCAGAAAAATAAAAGAATTAGGCGTGCAGAATGTTATAATAAAAGGTGGCCATTTTAACGGGGAAGAATCTGTTGATACATTATATGACGGAGAAAACCATTATGAAATAGCGGCTATGCGCATACATACAAAAAATACTCACGGCACAGGCTGCACTTATTCTTCTGCAATATGTTCATATCTTGCATTAGGTTTTACCCTGCTTGATGCTGTAAAATATGCAAAGCAGTATATAACATCTGCCATAATATATGGGGCAGAGATGAATATAGGTATGGGGAGCGGACCAGTAAACCATTTTTTTGAAAACACAAAAAATAATAATGACGGCACAATATCTTTTGGGAGCTGCACCTGTGGCTGATATATATACAGAATATGACTGTTTTGCTTATTTTTACAATAAATACTGGACTATTAATGCTCCACTTTATTTAGAAAAAGCCCTTGATATTCTTCTGCTTGAAAAATTAGAAGAAAATGCACATATTTTAGATGTATGCTGCGGCACTGGTAATGTGGCAGGTCTGCTTTCTGCAAAGGGATATCATATGACTGGGCTTGATGGCTCTAGCCTTATGCTTGACTACGCAAAAGAAAATGCCCAGGCAGTAGAATTTATACAGGCAGATGCAAGAGATTTTAATTTAGGAAGAAAATTTCAAGCCATAACCTGCCTTTTTGACAGCATTAACCACCTTTTAAATAAAGAAGATGTATTAAAAGTATTTAAAAATATATATGAGCATTTAGAAGAAAATGGTATATTTGTTTTTGATGTAAACTCTCTTTCTTCATCAACTGATGTAGATTTAAGTGATTTTTCAGTTGTAGAAAAGAATGAAGTTTTTATTTCTCAAGGCTCATACAACAGTATAGAAAAATTAATAACATACTCTTTGACTGCATTTATTAAAGAAGATAATAAATGGGTAAGGTATGATAATAAGATATATGAAAGATATTATGAAGAAGAGCTTTTAATATCAATGCTAAAACAAGCAGGCTTTAGGAATACTGCCTATACTTATGGGGCAGATATAGGTATAGAGCCTTTTGAAGACAGGGTATTTTTTACAGCGTGGAAGTAATATGAAAAAGTTAGTTTTATCTTTATTTATGGCATTATTTGCTTTTAATGTTTACAGTGCAGATTTGCAGGGCATAGGCTACGGCTCTACAATGGAGGAAGCAAAGCAGGAAGCATTAGCAGATTTATCTGCATCTGTAAAAGTGCAGGTATTTTCAAAACATGAGCAGACTACATATAAAAATCAGGATAAAATACAGTCAGACTATACACGCTTTACAAAACTTTCTACAAATGTGCCCCTTTTAAATCCGTCTGTATATTATTCAAGAGAAAACGGCAAACATAAAGCAACTGCGGTAATTGATAACCATGCATTATACAGTGATAAACTTGCAGATATTGCTGCTAAGATTGATGAAATGACAAAAGATGTGAAAACAGGCGGCGATAAGGCATTAAATTACAGAATATTAAAATCAGCACAGAGCTTATATGATGAATATGAAAGCTATCAGGCTGTAGCCGATGTGCTTGGTATAAAAGATTATCCATCACCAAGAATAAGCGGTGCAGAAGCATTAAAGATGATAGTTGAAATGCAGGAAACGCCACCAAGTTTAGAAGTTGCTGCAGAAGTGCTTACAAAAGATATGAATGAAAAAAATATATATGTAGCACCAGTAATGTATGCAGGCAAAGAAAATGTTACAGAGTTTGGGGCATTTTTTAAAGATATGCTTTCAACTAAGGTAAACTCTGTGGAAGTAGAAGAAGACGGCAGAAATAAACTCCGCTGTTCATATACACAAAGCGGCAGCGATATTATTATGGCATGCTCACTTATTACTGGCGTATCAAAAGTATTAAAATCATCAGCTGTAAAAATCCCTAAAGAGCTTGTAACAATGGAAGCAGTGCCTAAGACTGATGCATCATCTATTTTAAATTCATATACGCCGCCAAAAACAGATTATAAAATATGGATGAAAGTATCAACAGAGGGAGACCCAACATTTTTACGGGAAAATGAGCCATTTACTCTGCTTGTAAAAGCTAATAAGCCAGGCTACATCTATTTTCTTACAGTAAATAATGCACCAGACGGGGAAGCAAATATTTTACTTTTAGACTGGAATAATAAGTTTATAAAATATATTGATGAAAAGAATGTAAATAAGTGGATAAGTTTAGGCAGGTTTAGAGTGCAGGCACCTTTTGGCAGCGAAACTTTATATGCTTTTGGGCTTGAAAGAGAGCCGAAGCCAGAATATATTGTGCCAGAATATACTCTTGATAGAATAGGTTATTTAAGAAATGTCCGCCCAGAAGTGCTTATGCAGGATGTGCTCTATCTTTTTAAAAGGCAGCAGGGCGATAAAACTATGTCATCTATCACATATACCACAGCACCAAACAGAAAGAAAATGCAGTAGGTGTCTTATGAAAAAGTTATTTGTAATAGTGTTTATTTTATATGCATTTAATATATCAGCAGCCCCTAAGGTAGATTACAGCAAAGCTTATTATGTATCAAGCACCGCAGCAACGGAGCAGTATGGGATTTTTGGCAGTTTTGACGGAAATATAAGGCTTATAGATGCAGAAACTTCTGATATTATACTTCTTGATAATGCCCATAAAAAGCCAGTAGTAGCTATGAGCATATCAAAAGACGGCAGATATTTAGTAAGTGCAGGACAGGACGATGTAATAATATTCTGGGATTTAGAAAAATTAAAAGATATTAAGCGGATAGTAAAGCCGGGCATGGGAGTTCGTGCTGTGGCATTAAGCCCAAAAGCTGATAAACTATATATTGCTTATCCTGCAGTAATTTATGAGTATGAAACAAAAAACTGGGTAAATACTGGGCTTTATGAAGGGTATAAAAACGGCATTTATTCTATTGCAGTAAACGGAACGGGTAATATAATCGCAGCAGGCTCAAAAAATGGAGATATTTATATTACAGATATAGAAAAAGGGGAAATTGTAGATATATACATGGCAGGAAGTCAGTTAATTATGAGCCTTGATTTTGCCAGCGATAAAGATATATTAATCAGCGGCGGCTATGATAATACTGTCCGCATATATAATATGGGCAGGGTAAGACCTGTAAAAGAATTTTCCATTTTTAAAGATGCAGTAAAATCTGTGCAGATAAATGATAAAGGCTCTCATGCTGCCATAGGCTCATCAGACGGCACTGCAGTGATATATAACATATTATCTGGTCAGGTAATAAGCCAGACTATATCAGAAGACGGAGAAATAACATCACTTTCTGCACCAAAAAGCTTTAATTTTATAGTCTATGGCAAAGGCACAGCATTTCAGGAAGAAAGATATGGCGTAATAACATATCCAAATAAATATAAAACACACAGAAAACTCTATTCTCTGCAGGGAAGCGATATTATAATATCAGAAAAAGGCTATATAAACGGCAGGGGCAGCTTTGGGCAATATTTATCATCATATAACCGCGGCAATAAAGAAACAATGTCTGAAATAATGGAAAACTATTTCAGACAGGATAAATTGAGAGTAAACCTGCCGTAGAGTTTCTTATTTTAAGTTAGTGGCGAAAGTTAAAATAAGAAATTCCTTATTTTAAGTTAAGGGCTGAACTTAAAATAACGGCTTGCTTATTTTAAAATAATGGGTTAACTTAAAATAAGAAAATAAAAAAGGCAGGTTTACATACCTGCCATATAATTTTACTTGTTTTTATCCTTATTCTTTTTTTGTTTCGGTATTCGTTTATGTATATTTTTATTAACAATAAGTGCACATATAAAAATCATGATGATTGTTGTATAAAAAATGATATATGCATCTCTTATAGTATCAACAGAATTAATCAAACCATATAGTACAATTAAGGAACTAATTATTAATATAATAAAATTAAATATGTTTAAAGATGTAACAACATTACTTGTAGTAGAATAATACCCATTTTCAAACAGTTTATAATATTGCTGTTTTTCTTGTTGTTCTATTAAATCAATTAGTCTTCTGCTATTTAGTATTTGCATATAAGTATTAATCATATTTAAATATATAAATATAAAAAAAGTAAAAGATAATGAAGCAATAAGATAAAATAAGTACCGAGTCATTTCATCTATATTTTTTGTATCCTTTATGTCTTGCAGTATGTCATCATAGAATCCTATAACAATTGAAAAGATAGAAAAGAAAAAGGCAATATACCCAAAGTATATTGCAATATTATGATGATAAACACTATAACTTTTTTCTAGAACATCTTTTTTATCATCTCCTAAATTAGCAACATAATCCTCTGTAATTAATGATAATGAATTTGTATCATTAATTTGTTTGTGTTTTACAATACGTATCATCATACAAATAATTAATATTACAATAGGAATCATAAATAAAATAAATAAAATTAATTCTTGCATAATATTTTCTCCTTGAATGATATTTATATAACAATATAAACATAAAGCGACAATAGATGTCGCTCATTTATCTTTATCTAGTAATTTATATTCTTTTCTATTTTTATACTGCCAGTTAGCAAGTGAAGCCATTAGTATTATAAGAGTAAATATTAATAATACTGCTAACTCTTTTACATCTTTAGACAGCATAAAAATACCTATAAATATCCATACTAGAGCTATAAATGCAGTAAATATGGCAAATAAATTTCTGTCATCATCATAATTCTGCTTATAAAATCCATTTTCAAAAAAGTCCATTACATTCTGTTTTTTATAACTTTCTATCTGCTTAATATATATGCGTATATTAGCTATTTTATTATAAACATTTTCCATATTACTGAATAATAAGAATGTAGTTATACCAAATAACAGTGAGATAAAAAACAGTATATTCAAATAATCATAAAAATATTTAAAGGCAAAAGCAAATAAACCGCCAAATATAACCTGCAAAGAAAAGTAAAAAGCAGCTTTTTTCAGCAAAATAGAATTTTGGTGCCTGTATTCTTCATAAGCAGCATCCAAATGCTTATCAAGCACAATGTTTTCTACCACTTTTTTCTTATAGATTTTTTCAAAAAAATTATCAAAAGAGATTTCACTTAAAGCTTTTTTATTCTTTTTATTTACCTGTGATAAATCTTTAAACCTGCATAATGTTAGTATAAACATAGCAGCAGTGAAAACAGATAAAAAAGTAACCAGCAGCACTTCAATAATTTTAATCACATTTGTTTGATTAATAAATTCCATATATTTACTCCGTTAAGTTAATGTTTTAAGTAAATATATAAAAAGTTATCTATAAGTCAATATTATTTGATAATGGAAATGCATATTAGATTATTAAAATGATTTAAATAATTTTTAATACTTTAATTGTATAAGTAAATTATATTGTAAATTAACTTGAAAAATAAATAATATTACTATAAAATTATAAAAAATATTAGGTGGCAAATGAAAAATAATAACTTATCTGAAGGCATATATGAGGAGCTAATAAATAATCAGTTAAGTAAAATATTAGAAACGAAAACTGATTATATAGTAGAAATAGAAAATATTGACCATGAAGAAAGTTCTCTTATTTTATCAAATTATATTGGTCACCTTATTCGTGAAGGATTGCAATATATACATAAAAATGATGAAAAAGACAATATAAATAAAAAAGTAGAAATAATAAATAAAATTATAAATATATTAGTAGAAAATACTGATAAAGAATATATTTTATCTATTATTCCAGTACCTGCACAACAATTACTTTCACTATATAAAAAAGAAAATAATATAATTTCTATAAATGATAAAATAAAAGTAGAGCGTCCAGTAACTTCTCTATGTCAAAGTTCTCTTTTTACTGGTGCAAAACATGAGCCGCAATTATTAAATGAAATAAAAAAAGAAATATCTACTTGTCATCAAATTGATATGTTAATTTCTTTTATTAAATATAGTGGTCTAACACTAATGCTTGATAAATTAACTGAGTTTACAAATAACGGTGGTAGATTAAGAATTATTACAACTACATATATGAAAGCTACCGATATAAAAGCCATAAATGTATTAAAAACCTTAAAAAATACAGAAATTAAAATAAATTATAATACTAAATCAACAAGATTACATGCAAAAGCATATATATTTCATAGAAATACAGATTTTTCTACAGCATATGTTGGCTCATCAAATATTTCTGCCCCTGCTATGACAACAGGAACTGAGTGGAATATAAAGATTACTCAAAAAGATATGAGTGATACTTTTGATAAAATGAAAGCTACTTTTGAAACATATTGGAATGATAAAGAATTTATAGATTATGATGATACTCAAGAAGAAAAATTAGCGGAAGCACTAGATAAGAATATAGATAATTTTAATAATTTTTTTGTAGATATTAGACCATACGGATTTCAACAAGAAATATTAGATGCATTACAAGCTGATAGAGAAATAAGAAATCAGTATAAAAATTTAGTAATTGCAGCAACTGGAACAGGTAAAACAATAATTTCCGCTCTTGATTATAAAAGGTTTTGCGCAAATAATCCACAAAGTGAATGTAGGCTTCTTTTTATTGTGCATAGAAAAGAGATTTTAGAACAAAGTATAGCCACATATCGTGCTGTTTTAAGGGATAATAATTTTGGTGAACTTTATGTAGATGGGAAAAAACCTACTCAATTAAATCATTTATTTGCATCGATACAAACATTTAACTCTCAAGATTTAACTAAAAATACCAGTAAAGATTTTTATGATTATATAGTGATAGATGAAACTCACCATGCAAGCGCATATACATATCAAAAGCTATTAGATTATTATGAACCAAAAATACTTTTAGGTTTAACAGCTACTCCAGAACGTGCAGATGGTAAAGATATTTTTAAATATTTTAATCATAGGATAAGTGCGGAAATTAGACTTCCAGAAGCTATAGAAAGGGGGTTATTATGTCCATTTCATTATTTTGGTGTCTCTGATAGTATAGATTATAGTGGTATTACTTGGGAACGTGGAAAATATAAAGAAAGTGAATTAAATAGCGTATTCACTATTAATGAAGCATCTGCAAAAGCAAGGGTTAATACTATATTACAGGCTATAGATAAATATACTACAGATATAGATGAAGTAAAAGGTGTTGGATTTTGTGTTTCAAAAGACCATGCAATTTACATGAGTAACCAGTTTAATAGTAGAAGCATTAGCTCTATTGCATTAACTGCTGATAGTGAAAGTAATTTAAGAAGTGAAGCACGAAATAAACTTAAAAAAGGCGAATATAAATTTATTTTTGTAGTTGATATATATAATGAGGGAGTAGATATTCCAGAAATTAATACAGTGCTTTTTTTAAGGCCTACAGAATCTCTAACTATATTTTTACAACAATTAGGTAGGGGCTTAAGAAATGCGGATAATAAAGAATTTTTAACAGTGTTAGATTTTATAGGTCATGCACATAAAAAATATAATTTTGAAGAAAAATTTACTTCTCTTTTACATCAATCAAGGCAAAAAATGGAAAATGAATTAGATAAAGGATTTATTTCCCTACCTAAAGGTTGTTATATTACATTAGAGAAAAAAGCATCAGAATATATATTAGAAAATATAAAAGGGTATTTTAGTAAGAATAATCTGCATATTGAAAGATTAAAAACATTTAAAGAAGATTTTGGTCTTGAACCTACTTTAAAAAATTATCTTGAAAAATATAATCTTGAAGCTGGCAGTATTTATAAATATTTTTCATTTAACCAGTTATTATTTAAAGCAGGGTTAAGAAAAGAATATAGTGAATCTATTTATGACAATGCTAATAAAATACTTGCAAAAGTAGCGCAAATAAATTCTATAAGGTTTATTGATTTTATAATTAATATTTTAAATAATAATATTAATATTACAAATGATTTAGAAAAAAGAATGTTGCAAATGTTCCAGTTTACTATAGATAATAATATATCAAAAGATATAACTTTTAATGAAATATTAAATAATGTAAAATTATTTAAAGAAAATAAAATATTATGTTCAGAAATTATTGAGCTATTAGAATACAATAAATCAAAAATTGATTTTATAGATAAAAAAATTGATTTAGGTTTTGATTGTCCATTAGATGTTTATTGCAATTACAGTAAAGACCAAATTCTAACAGCTTGTGATTTTTTAAGTGTAGGAAGTGTACGTGAAGGCGTAAAATATATTGAAAAGAAAAAAATAGATATATTATTTGTAACATTAAATAAATCTGATAAAGATTATTCACCAACTACAATGTATAAAGATTATTCATTAAATGAAAATCTTTTCCACTGGCAAAGCCAAAACCAAACAGCAGAAAATAGCACAGTAGGGCAAAGATATATTCGCCATAAAAAAAACAGGTAATAAAATATTACTTTTTGTAAGAGATGAAAAGAAAAATAAATATGGAGAAACAGCAACATATACTTTTTTAGGCACAGCAAATTATAACTCACATGAAGGTAGTAAACCAATGAATATAATATGGGAACTTGATTTTCCAATACCTGCAAAATATATAAAAGAAACTCAAAAAATGGTTGCTATATAGTGTATTGATTAACTATTTATAAAGTTTATTGTTATTTGTACAGCTATTATAATGATATAAATTAAGATTTAAGTTGGTAAAAATTAAAATGGTTTAAAATAGATTATTTTACGAGCCTGTGAAAAAAAGTCTGTAAATAGTGCAAACTTAAGTTTTCTATGATATACTAAAAAAATATGAAAGGAGCTTAAGTATGGCACGCAAGAAGAAACCAGTCCACAAAGTAGTAATGACGGAGGGTAAGCGTCAAA
>CALVEY010000044.1 GCA_944326705.1 uncultured Mucispirillum sp. | reverse complement strand
ACATAAATAATAATTACTAAGTTTATTATAAATTAGTATTTTTAATTATAGTTTCAAAAAAATGGGGGTGAAGCAGACAATAATATATTGCAGGTGCTTTAATTTTTATATATAATACATATCATTTATATAGCAAGGAGAGCCTTTTTTGGTTACTGATATAAAAGAAATTGCATCAAGAACCTATACACAGAAAGTATTTTTAAAGCACAGCATGTTAAATGCAGTTATTCTTTTTAAACTTGTTGTAAAAGATTTTTTTAAATACTTTCTATTTAATATAAAACCATTGTCACGATATGAGTTTTGGTGCTATTTTTCTGCTAATGTAGTTTTATTATTTTTCACAGGCTCAGTTTTAACCCTTATTAGTTTTGCTGTTCCTGTATTTGCGCCTGCTGGAGAGTTTATTTTTTATATATGGATAATATTATCTGGATTAATATCTCTGCGGGTATTTGCAGGCAGGCTTATTAATGCAAAAGAATATGTTTTTTATGTTGACCTTATACCAAATAAATATAAAATATTTGATAAACTTGAAAATGCCTGCCTTAACTTTTTTTTCAGCGTATCTTTATATTATACAGCAGCCTTCCTAAAGCTTATTATTTTATCTATATATCTGTTTGGTCATTTTTTCTATGGAATAGGAAATATAGAGCTTGTTGATGAAATTTATAAAATCAAAATAGTTGATTTTATAGTGTTTATTCTTAAAGGTATGGGAGCCATTTATTTTGTGCTTTCTGTTTCTCCATCTGTTCACAGGCTTGACTATTTGAAAAAAAGTGGTGTGGAATATTACCCTGTTTCTAAATATTATACATGGTATTCAAAAGAATATATTATAGATTATCTTTCTTTATTATCATGCTTTTTCGTAATTATATCTGTAGGCTATATTTTTATTGTAGGCTATTCTGTAACGCTGCATATAGTAATATGTGCTGCTATTGTTATAGAGGGTGTTGCATTAATGCTTTCAGGCAGGTTTTTATCAGCTTTTATGGGCTTAGTCAGCATATTATTTATTATATATACAAATGTTGTTTTTGCTTTTCATGGCTTTGAGCTGCTTTTTATATCTAATGATGCAGTTTATTTTACGATTAATTACTATCAGGTATCTATTGCCATGCTTTTTATTGGTATGCTTTATTTTACCACATTTGACAGGGATATAATAAAAATACTTTCTGTTATCAGCTTTTTCTTATCTGTATTATTTATGTTAGAAGATTCTGCTTCTTTTAAAGGTGTGATAGTTTATGATGTTCACTCATTGAATATAGCTTTTTATGCTTTTGTAGAGTTAGTGTCTATATTTGTATTTTTAAGCAGGGTAGCATATAATAAGGGCAGTTATCAGTCTGATGCAAGATATGCTGCTATGCTGTGGAATGATTTTAGAGAAATAGTTAATTTTATAAAACTGAAACATATCTATATGATATTATATTACTCATCAATAGCAATGGTGGTATATGCAGTATTTATGTGGCTTATACCTTTTGTTTTTAATATTTCATCAAATCAGCAGATGAATATGGATATATTTAAAACTTTTTTCCATTTAAGGCATATAATAGCTTTTTATTTATTTTTAGGGCTTTTCCTGCTTTTTAAAAACTATAATGATGTATTTCCTATGTTTATTATTTCTGCAGTTATTCTTGGGGAAGTATACATATTACTTTTTTCATCTATAAATATGCTTATTACAGAATTAAGAATATATCCAATAGAATACATTAATATATTTTTATATGCAGCAATGGTTGTAATAGCAATATGTGTTAACAGGTATAATCACTATATAGCAGCAGGGTTTGGTTTATCGGTTATTTTAATTATAATTGCAGGTGTGGATATTTTATATCATAAAGGCTTTAAAGATAATGTAATTATATATAATATATTCTTTTTTACTTTAATAATAAGCAATCTGCTTGTTGTGATTGGCTCTCACAATAAAATAAAGGAAGAAAAAAGGCTGGAATTAGAAGAATATGCAGAATAAAGGCAGTAATATTTTATCTCTTGAACAGGTAAGCAAATATTTTTATACATCTAGTGGCTTTTTCAGTCATGGAAAGCATTTTGCAGCACTTGATAATGTAACATTCAGTGTAAAAAGCGGCTCATCTCTTGGTATAGTTGGAGAATCAGGCAGCGGCAAAACAACTATTGCAAGGCTTATGTGTAACATTTATCAGGCAGATAAGGGCAGGGTGCTTTACTGTGGCAAAGATATATCTACCTTATCAAAAACGGAAAAGCAGGAATACATAAAAAATGTGCAGATGGTTTTTCAGGACCCTAATAATACACTTAACCCAAAGCTTACAATAAAATCAGCATTAAGTGACGGTATAAAACAGCACATTACAAAGGATAAAAATGAAATACAGGCTTATTTAGAGCATTTTATGGGTATGGTTGGGCTGCCTTGTGAATATTTAGAAAGGTATCCCCATGAATTTTCAGGGGGACAGAGACAGCGTATATCAATAGCTAGAGCATTATCTATTAATCCAAAAGTAATTATTGCAGATGAACCTGTCAGCTCTCTTGATGTATCAGTGCAGGCACAGATTTTAAATTTAATGAAATCCTTGCAAAAAAATGGAATTACCCTTATATTAATATCCCATAGCTTAGCAGTTGTTTCAAACTTATGCGAAAATATAGCAGTTATGCAGAAAGGCGCTCTGGCAGAGTATGGAAAAACATTAGAAGTGCTTTCAAACCCAAAATCAGAATACACAAAAAGCCTTTTAGCATCATCAAGTTATACATTTATGAAAAATAATTAATAATGGAGAATATATGAATATCACACTTTATAATACAATGACTTCCAAAAAAGAAGAATTTAAGCCTATTAATGAAGGCAAAGTGGGTATGTATGTATGCGGTGTTACTGTATATGACTATACCCATATAGGCCATGGAAGAAGTTCTGTAGCTTTTGATGTTATTAGAAGATTTTTTGAATATAAAGGTTATGATGTTACTTTTGTTAAAAATTTTACTGATGTTGATGATAAAATAATTAACCGTGCTAATGAAAACCACGAAGCATGGAACACTCTTGCAGAAAGGTTTATAAAAGAGCATGATGTAGATATGGACAGCCTTTATATTAAAAGGCCTACTTATACTCCAATGGCTACAAAATATATAGAAAAAATGATAAACTACTGCGAAAGATTAATAGAAAAAGGCAACGCTTATGCAGTAGACGGCGATGTATATTTTAGAGTAAACTCTTTTAAAGAATACGGTAAACTTTCTGGCAGAAATTTAGAAGATATGATGGCAGGTGCCAGAGTTGATGTAAACGATAAAAAAGAAAATCCACTTGATTTTGCTTTATGGAAAGCAGCAAAACCAGGCGAGCCTTCCTGGACTTCACCATGGGGGCAGGGCAGACCTGGCTGGCATATAGAATGCAGCGTTATGAGTGAAGCTATTTTAGGCAGTAATATTGATATTCACGGCGGCGGTCAGGATTTAATATTCCCACACCATGAAAATGAAATCGCACAATCTGAAGCAATATCATGCTCAACTTTTGCAAACTACTGGATACATAATGGTTTTGTAAATATTAATAAAGAAAAAATGTCAAAATCATTAAATAACTTTTTTACTATCCGCGATATTTTAAAAATATGCCATCCTGAAGCATTAAGGCTTTTATTTTTAATGACTCATTACAGGCAGCCTCTTGAATATTCTGAAGATAAATTAAAAGAAGCATCTTCTGCACTGCACAGAATATATATTTTCCTTGATGAAGTGGCACATTTACAGGGCTCTAAAAAGGGCAAAAATATGGAGCAGGAAATATGCGATATGAAAGGCCACTTTATTAAAGAGTTTGAAGAAGCTATGAATGATGATTTTAACACTCCAAAAGCAGTTGCTGCAATTTTTGAGATTGTTAGAATGGGTAATACTATTATTGCAGGAAAACCAGATACAGACAGTGCAGAACATTTAAAAGAAGTAAGCAGTTATATTTTTGATATTGTTTCAAAAGTTCTTGGTATTATAAACCACAGCGCAGATGAATGGTATAAAAGCAATTTAAAAATACCTGTAAGCGAAGTGGAAGCATTAATTGCAAAACGGGCAGAAGCTAGGAAAAATAAAGATTTTGCTCTTGCAGACAGCGTTCGTGCAGAATTAACAGAAAAAGGTGTTGAAATTATAGATACACCAGAAGGTACAAGGTTTAGAACTCTTGTATAAAAAAAGATAATAATTATATAATATGGCGGCTTATTTATCTTATTTAGGCCGCCTTTTTTCAAATATAAGTATATATTTCTATAAAAAGGGGAAAGTTATGAAAAAAATGTATTTATTATTTATTTTAGTTTTATTTTCTATAAATTCAGCTTATGCAGAGCCATTCAGCATCAGCAGTGTGCAGAAAACAGCAGGTGCTGCATTTGCGGATATGGACTCTGAATTACCATATAAAGATGTAATTGTAGATTATGATTACAGCAGGTTAGATGATAAAGAAAAAGTAAAAAAAGCCAATGAATTTCTTTTAAAATTAAATAATAAAGCTAAATATCTTAGAAATGCAGATACTAATAATATGAATAAAGGCTATGTATACTTTTTAGCTTTTCATAAATATATAATGGAAAGTTTAGAAAGTATAAAAGATGAAAAAGTGAAGAATAGTCAGGAATATCATCTTGCTTATACACTTGGTTATCTTGCAAAAAACGGACTTTATGAATATGAAAGTATTTTAACTCATATCAAAAATTTAAAAGATATGAGCCTTGCTCAAATGAAAAAATATATAGAGCATAAAGAAGATGATACTGAGTTAGTTGAAAAAATATATAAATTGATTACCGTTTTAAATAAATATAATTTTTCAAATGATAATCTGGCTGTGGCACATTTATATGACATATTAAAAGATAATAATATTTCAGATACTGTTTTATTTGAATATGGATATTTAGACATATTAAACAGTAATCAGAATTTCTTTTCTGCCATTTCAACAGACGGCTCTGGCGGTTACTGCAGCATAGATGTTGATTTAAAAAGTATAGATGCTGTTGTTTTAAATACATTTATTGAAAATTTTTCAGATACATATAAATCATTTAGTGATTTTGAAAAGCAGCAGAATTATGGAGAAAGTCTTTTTTACGGCATTATTTCAGATAATACTTTATCAATGGATGTAATGTATTATTTTTATCCATTTAATAAAAATGTATATGTAATAATGCCTGCAGGTACTCCAAACAACTATAATATATATCTTTTAACTATTGATAATATAGAGATGGTAGATAAAGATAATGGTCTTGATAGAAACTTATTTATTGAAAATAGTTCATCTATTAATAAAATAAGCGGTTTTACTGATGAAGAATTACGGGAAAAATCTCTTAATAGAGAAGTGCAGGTTAATAATGATGAGCTTGTAAAACTTGCACCAAATTCACCATTTATTAAAAACGGCAAATTTGATGATGATGCATTTATGGAATATATAAAAGAATATATTGATATACCTGCAGCTTCTAAATTTTATGTAAGCTATTATAAGTTTGATATAAATAATGACGGCAAAGATGAACTTATAATGAATCCACATTTTGAACTGTCACGGACTTATAAAACAATAGGCAATATATTTTTAGCAGATGAAAAAACATTAAAAATAAAAGATGATAATAAACTTGGGCAGTTTTTAAAAGAATTATCCAGCAATATTGAGCCTTTAAATAAAAGTAAACTTACATCATTAGTAAATAAATATGCAAAAACTAAAATACAAGAAGCTGATATTTTAGATGCAGTATCTGACGGCTTTAATTTTTATCTGTATGAATATAACGGCATGAAAAAAACAGCATTAAGAAGCGGTAATATATTTGTAGATATCTTGGACAATAATGATAAGCAGGATATTAATATTAATTACTATCAAATAAATAAAAGCAATCCAAAATTAGTTTGGAAAGGAAAAACTAAAAACGGAAAGCCAGTTGATTTATTAAACTTAGACGCATCATTTGATATGAGTAAAGCATCTACTTTATCAGAAAAAGCAATAGTAAATGATATTAATTTAAGAATGTTAGACAGATTATCAAGTGATGCATATTTTAAAATGTTAGATGGTTATGCAGAAGATTCAAAACAAGACGCATTAAATGAAAGAAGGCAGATGAATAGAGAAATTAAAAACTGCAATGGTGATAATAAGTGTATATTTTTTATATTATATGAAGATGTATTTAATTTCGGTGCATAGGATATAATTAGTAGAATTATTTAAAATTTCAGCGGCTTATAAATATATAAGCCGCGTTTTTTATAGTTAAAGGTTACAGCGTATAATCAAATATTATAGTGGTATTTTGAACTGCTGCTTTTCCTGCAGGTGAAACAGGTCTGCAGAATTCATTAATAGTAAAGCCATAAAAATCTACCTTTGGACAAACTTCATGCATATCATTATACATGCTGAATTTAATTTCCTGAGCAAAAATATTAAAACTGAAAAAAGTAAATAAGAAAATAAAAAGTATTTTTTTCATATAACTACTCCTTTTTAGTAAAAATTATATTATGTATTAAAAGATATTATACAATATATGTCAATAGTCTATTGTGATATATACAAAAATATGGTATAAATATGAAATTATGCTTATAATAAATAGTAAAATCTAAGGTAATATTATGAAAAAAATAGTCATTTTATTTATGTGTATATTTATATTTAATACAGCTAATGCAGCAGGTTATAATGCAGCTGATATAGAAAAACAAGTAAATATATCACTTCGTTCATGCAGTGGAGAAAACCCAGTTACAGAATATGATTACAGCAAATTAAGTGATGAAGAAAAACTTAATAATGCTCTGCTTTACTATTTTAAGCTTATGGATATATCTTTATCAGTTGATTATGAAGGTACACCACAATGTGCAGCTTATTTTAGCAGTTTTCAAAATTATCTTATGGAAAGTATTGAAAGCATAAAAGATAAAAATATAAAAAACAGTAAGAAATATTATTATGCAAATATAATTTATCATTTATCAAAAAACGGGCTTTATGAATATGATAAAATAATGGAGCTTATAAAACAGCTTGGTAATATTTCACTTAAAGAAATTAATAGTTTTTATAAAGAAAAACTTGATGAAAAAAATTCTAAATTGCTTGAAAACAGCTATAATGTAATAAATTTCTTAAAAAATAATACAGATATAAAAGGGGATTTACAGGCAGCCTTATTTTATGAAAAAATTATAGAGAATAAATTAGCTGGGCACTTGTTATTTGAAGCAGGTAAGTTTGATATATTTAACAGCTTTACAGATATTTTTTCTGCAATTGATGTACAGGGAAGCGGCAGATATGTATCATTATTAACTTATCTTAAAGATATAGATAATAATATATTAACTAAATTTGTAAAAACATTTTCAAAAACAAATGCAGCATATAAAGTAAATGTAGATTCTACTTATATAGATATGCTTGAATACTCAGTTGTTAAATCTGTAGATGGTCAAGATAAATTCTATATATTTCCATTTAAGGAAAGAGTTTATGTAATAAAAACCACCCCTTTATCACCTAAACTTTATGATATGTTTTTATTTACACTTGATAATCTTGGCGAAAATTATGATGACCATATTTTTATTGCAAATATTGAAGGCAGAAGAAAAGAAAGTAAGAAAATCAGCAGTATAAATTCATTAAAAGCAGCAGATTTAAAAGAAATCTCTAAAGAAGAAGTATTTAAAAATACAGAAAACTCACCTTTTATAAAGGATAAGAAAGCACTTCTTTCAAAAGACACAGATTATGAAGCTTATAATAAGGCATTAGTTGAGTATTATGCATCTTTTACAGATTATATCTATAATTTTTTTTCTAGTATGCCGGGAATGGCATATCTTGTACCGTCTAAGTTTTATAAGTTTGATATAGATAATGATGGCAAAGATGAGCTGCTTGCAGAGATACATTTAGAATCTACAACAATAGGGGAATCTGGCACATATATAATTGTATTAAATGAAAAAACATTACAATTAGAAGCTACTGGATTTAACGCTTTTTTAATCACATTTATGGGTATGGAAAATAGAATTGTAGAAAAGGAGTTTATAGATAAATTCCCAGCTGTAAAAATAGATACAAAACTAACTAATAATGATATTGGTACAGGCTTTGTAAGGCATTTTTACCAAAAAATATATACAGAAAACGGCAAAAATAAAATAGCTTTAATAGATGATAATGCATACGGTATATATATTGATATATTAAATGAAAAAGATAACCTTAAAGTAAGTGCAGATACAGTTTATGAATATATTAGTAATCCACAAATAGTATGGAAAGGAAAAATAGAAAATGGCAGAGCAGAAGATTTAATAAATACTAATGCCAGCTTTGATATGAGCAAAGCATCTACACTTTCAGAAAAAGCAATAGTGAACGATGTTAATTTAAGAATGTTAGACAGGTTATCAAGTGATAAATATTTTAAATCAGTAAAAAATGCTGGAAGTGAAGAAAAAAACAGGTTATTAAATGAAAGAAGGCAGATGAATAAAAAAATTAAAAACTGTAATGGGGATAATAAGTGTATATATGATATACTTTATGCAGATGTATTTTAAAAGGTAAAAATAGATGACAATAAATCAGTTAAATAATAAATGCAGTGATTACAGGCTGATATTTGATAATGTATCACTTAATGCTGGCAGTAAAGCAATACTTGATAATGAGAGCTTTAATATAACATATAATAATATAGTAATATTAAAAGGGCAGATAGGCAGCGGGAAAAGCACCATATTAAAAGCCGTGGCAGGCTTGCAGAAATTAAAACAGGGAAATATTTATTCTTATAATAAAAATAATGAAAATGCAGGTGCAGTATATGTTCACTCTCAGCCAGAATTAAATTTTTTAACAGGCTATATAAAAGATGAATTAAAAATATTAGGTATCAAAGATTATTCCCCTTTTGAAAAATATTTAAATAAATCAGTTTATGAGCTTTCTGGCGGTGCATTAAAGAAAATATCTTTACTTATGGCACTGCATATAAGTAACGGCAGAATTATATTATCAGATGAACCCCTTGATATGCTTGATGATATTGAAGCAGAAAATTTATCAAAAGTTATTATAGAATATTCTAAAAAAACACCATTTATAATAGCAACCCATGATAAGCATTTTGATGACTATGCAGATATTTTAATAAATTTATAAAAAATATTAAAAATATTTTTACTGGCGACACCTGTTATCGCAGCCTTATGATATGGAAAAAATATCATATATTGGAGGTGCAATATGTCATTTTACTGTAAATATTGTGGCAGAGATTATAAGGATATTAAGTATATGCTTACATGCAGCTGTGCTAAATCTCCCACTAAAAAACATGTAGCTTATGAAGGAAATCATACGGACCCTTTTATCTGTAAGCATTGTGGGCGTAGTTATGATGACCCAAAATATATGCTTACATGCAGTTGTGCTAAGTCGCCAACTAAATATCATGAATTACTTTAAACTTATAAGTAATTGATTACATTTCGGCTGTCTGTAATAGTTTTATTACAGGCAGTTTTTTTATTTTTTTTGCACTTGATGAGAGATTCTGTTTTGAAGAAAACTGTTAAATATTTCAAAAGGGTTAATATTAAGGTCAGTATTATTGATTTCTTTAACAATTTTAATTGTAGGGTGTGTTTTTAAATTTACAAGTTCTATTTTATCAGGATTATCTTTTGAAAGCATTAATATTTTAGGTTTGCCGTAATCAAATTTATTAACTTCGCATACTATACCTATTGCCCCATTGCTTAATGTTACGACTGTGCCTACAGGGTATACGCCCATTATAGATACAAAAGTTTTTACAATATCAGCCTGATATTTTTTGCCAGACTCTGCATATATTTTTTTGATAGCATCAGTATTATTAAATGCTCTTGGAAATTCAGGGCTGTATGTAAGCATAGTGTTATATGCTTCTGCAACAGCTAATACTTTTGATGGCTTTAATATATACTGAGCATTAATGCCTGATGGATAACCTGAGCCGTCGCAGCATTCATGGTGCTGGTATATTATATTTATAACATCTTCGCTGATATTATCATACCTTTGCAGTATCTGTCCTGCATATTCTGGGTGTCTTTTTAATGCTGCCATTTCATATTCAGAAAGGTTTGCTTTTTTATTTAATATCTGCTCTGGCACTCTAACTTTACCTATATCATGTAAAAGCCCAGCAAGCCCTAAATCGTGCAGTTCTTTTCCTTTAATACCTACTGCCTGCCCAAGAGATACAGCATTAATACATACATTTAAGCCATGTGTATATTCATCTTTAGTCATACCTTCGCTTAAAGCAATCTTAGTAAAAACTTCTGGGTTATCGTTAGTCATAAATATAATATCTGAAACTACATCTACAATAGCAGGTGTATCTATGGCTTTTCCCATTTTAAGCCCTGCCATTGATTCTGTAAAGTTTTCTTTAAGCATATTGACAAGCTCTGTAGCAGAAGATAATAGTATTGCATTAACATCATCATCTTTTGCTACTTGATACTCTACTGTTTTTGGCTTTTCTTCTTTCTGGGCAGCTTTTTCTTTTGGGCTGTCATCTTCGCTCCATATATAAACATGTTCCACACCATAATCATGCAGGCTGTGTATATAGCCTAAGTTTGAAAGTGGGCGACCGTATTCATTAAATGGAACTCCAGCTTTATCACACTTGACAATAACCATGCCAAGCTGTATATCCCATACACCTATTCTTTTAAGTGATGCCATTTATACTTAACTACTCCAAATTATAAATTTTCATCTACTATTAGCTGTGCAATAGCATAAGTATTATCGGCTATTTTTTCAAGAGTGTTTAGTAAATCAACAAATGCAAGCCCTGCAGGCAGTGAACATTTGCCTTCATCAAGCCGTTTTAAATGATTTTTCTTATATGTTTTGCGTATTTGGTCAATTCTTTCTTCATTTTCTGATAATTCTGTAATTTCTTTCAGCTTATCACCAGAAATATAAAGTGTTTCTACCTGATGGCAGAAGTCTTCTACTAACTTCATAATATTATTTAATTCTTTTGATGCATCAGGTGAAAAGATAATATTTTTATCGTTCATTTTATTTTTAGTTTTAATAAGTTTAACACTTCTGTCGCCTATCTGGTTTATTTCTTCTACAGCAGTGCTTATATTATGTATAATTCTTAATGACCTGGCAGAAAGTGATTTAGCAGAAAGTTTTGTTAAAAAGGCATTAATTTCATCATTAAATATATCCAATGTTTTAGAAATAGCTTTACCTTCTGCAGCTGCTTTCATATCATTTTCAATAACTGCTTTTTTAGCACAGTTAAAAAGATTAAGAGCATATTCATACATTCTTATAGCTTCTTTTTGAGTTAAACCTACAGCAATTTCTGGAGTAGAAAGCATTTCATTAGATAAATGCACAACTTTTGTTTCTGTTTCTTCTTTTTTATCGTCTTTAATAATTTTTTCACAAAGCTTTGCAAGCAGAGGTAAAAACGGCAGGAACACTAATGTGTTAATAATATTAAACATAGTATGCAGGTTTGCAATATGTCTGCCTATATTTGGATATATTACTTCAGCACCATTCTGCACAGAATAAGCCACATCACCTGGTGTTATATAGTTAATAAACGCCATAAATGGTTGCAGGAAAATAAGCATATAAGTAACACCTATTAAGTTAAAAAGAAAGTGGCCAAGTGCTGCCTGTTTTGCTGTGCGGCTTGCATTTAATGCTGCTAAGTTTGCAGTGATTGTTGTACCTATATTTTCACCAAGTACAAGGGCGGCAGCTGCTGGGAAATCGATAATACCTGCAGTTGCCAGTGCCATTGTAATACCTATTGTTGCAGAAGAACTTTGAACAATAAGAGTTGTTACAGCACCAGCCACCACTGCAGCAACAGGGTTATGAGAAAAATATATAAAGACTGATTTAAATTCTTCTGAATTGGAAAGTGGCTTAAAAGCTTCTGTCATAGTATCCATACCAAGAAACAAAAGCCCAAACCCTAAAACAATCTGCCCTAAATAAACTATGGCAGGTTTTCTAAAGAAAATATATAAAATAGAGCCTATACCAATACAAGGCAGCGAAATAGTAGAAATATTAAAGGCTATTATCTGACCTGTAATAGTTGTCCCTATATTTGCACCTAAAATAACACTTAATGCCTGTGTTAAGCTCATAAGTCCTGCACTTACAAAGCCTACAACCATTACTGTTGTTGCAGAAGAGCTTTGGATAACTGCTGTAACAATAGCACCAACCCCTGTGCCTATGACTCTGTTTATGGTAAGTTTTTCAAGGATTTTTTTTAAACTGTCCCCTGATGATTTCTGCAGCCCTTCAGACATAAACTGCATACCAGTAAGAAATAAACCAAGCCCACCTATAAGCTGGAAGATGATTGCTGTTACATTAATATTTTCCACAAGCATTCCCTCATATTATTTTTAAGTATAAATATATATTATATAAATATTATGAATTATAATGAATGTCAAATATTCTTTTTAGGGCTGTTAACAAATTCTGCTGTAATTTTTTATTGCAATTATGATGAAAAATTTTTATATTAGGACGTTAAAAGTATATTTTTAAAAAAATGAGGGAGTAATATGATTTAATATATTTATATTTAGATTAATAATGTGCAGTTAATATATATAATATAAAAATAAATTTTAAGGTGATGAAATATGACAGAAAAAAAAGTTCCTTTTACAAAAGCAGAAATAGAAAAGGTTATTGAAAAATATCCTACGCCTTTTCATATATATGATGAAAAAGCGATATTAGATAATGCAAAAGCATTTCTTGATGCATTTAAATGGGCAGCAGGTTTTAAAGAATATTTTGCAGTAAAAGCTCTTCCTAACCCTGCCATATTAAAACTTTTAGCAGGCTTAGGCATTGGTGCAGACTGCTCATCTATTGCAGAGCTTTATTTAGCAGAAATGGCTGGTATCAGAGGTGAAGATATTATGTTTACATCTAATGATACACCAGCTCATGAGTTTAAAAAAGCTTATGAAATGGGCGCAGTTATTAACCTTGATGATATTACTCATATTGAATTTTTAGAAAAAACTTTAGGTCATCTGCCAGAGCTTTTATGTTTCAGATATAACCCTGGTCCATTAAAAGGCGGCAACGATATTATAGGCAAGCCTCAGGAAGCTAAATACGGCTTAACTAGGCAGCAGATGATAGATGCTTATAAAATATCAAAAGAAAAAGGTGTAAAACGCTTTGCAATGCATACAATGGTTGCATCAAATGAATTAAATCCAGAATATTTTGCAGAAACTGCCATTATTCTTTTTCAGCTTGCTGCAGATATTTATAAAGAAACAGGCATTAAAATGGAATTTATTAACCTTGGCGGCGGCGTTGGTATCCCTTATAGACCAGAGCAGGATAGAATAGAGTGGACTGATTTATCTGCCCGCATTAAAAAAGCTTATGAAGATGTATTTAATTCATTAGGTTACAGCCCAAAAATATATTTTGAATTAGGCAGGGCAATAACAGGACCTTATGGCTATCTTGTTACAAAAGCAATCCATGAAAAACATATTTATAAAGAATATATTGGTCTTGATGCCTGCATGGCAAACTTAATGCGCCCAGCTTTATATGGTGCTTATCATCATATTACAGTTATGGGCAAAGAAAATGCGCCATGTGATTATACTTATGATGTATCTGGCTCACTTTGCGAAAATAATGATAAGTTTGCAGTAGATAGAAAACTGCCTAAAATAGAAATAGGCGATATTATAGTTATTCATGATACAGGTGCTCATGGTCATGCAATGGGTTTTAACTATAACGGCAAACTTCGTTCAGCTGAATTTCTTTTAAAACAGGACGGCTCAGTGGAAATGATTAGAAGAGCTGAAACTTTAGAAGATTTATTTGCAACATTAAAATTTTAAGTATTAGATAAAAAGGAGGGAGTATGGAAAAACAATCTTTTTTAAAAAGTATGCTGTTCTTAGATAAAATGTATCTGCCTAAAATTATAAATGTATTATACATTTTATCAGTCATTGCATCAATTGCAGGAGGTATTTTTCTCTGCTTTTATGAAATGCCGGATATTTCTATATCTTATAATATGGATTTTTCTATTGAAATGAAAAGATATATAAAAGAAGGTATTGCTCTTATTATTTTAGGTCCTATTGCAGCCCGTGTTTATGCAGAACTGCTTATAATTCTTTTTAAAATTAATGAGCAGACTGGAAAACTTGCAGATATGACTGAAAAAGAAAATCATCAGAAAGATATTTAAGGCTGGTGGTATATGAAAAATCTATTTATTTTAAATGATAAATTTATTTTGCTAACCGTAATAAATGTTTTATACATTCTGGCTGTTATTTTTTCAATACTTTTTGGTATATATTTTATTTATGATGAAGTAATAGATGGATACGGCTGGAATACAGAATTATTTTTAATTGCTGGTCTGTTTTTTATTTTTGCTATGCCTTTTATTATAAGAGTTTATGCAGAAGTGCTTGTTGTTTTATTTAAAATATATAAAAAAATGCAGCTGATTTCAGAGTTAAAAGCAAAAAAATTACAAAGAAAAAATGCAGGAGAGTAATAATATGAAAAATATTTTCTTTTTAAATAAATTTTATACACCTAAAATAATTAATGTAATATACTGGGTATCTGCAGTATTATATATTTTAGTTGGCTTATTTTTAGTTATAGATGGCTACGATGCAGAAGAAAGGCTGCAAGGCTTATTTTTATTTGTTTTTGGTCCTGTACTTGCAAGAGTAATGGCAGAATTAACAGTTGTTCCATTTAGAATATATGATAAAGTCTGCAAAATAGCTGATAAAATGGCAGCTGATGAAGAAAAATGCAGTGTAGAAAATACTGTAAAGGAAACTGAAACAGATATTGCAGAATAATAAGATATTATAAAATATTATAATTAAGCCTTGCATAGCAGGGCTTAATTTTTATAGTATAATAATAACTTACATAAAGTACAAAAAAGGGGTAATTTATGAAAAAAATTTTAGTATTATTATTTATCTTAACAGCATTTCAAGTTTATGCTTTTGATGTAGATAACTTAAAAGGAGCATCTTGTAAAAAAGTATCTGATGCAGCAGCAGATGGGTTTGACCCAGATATGTGGTATGAATATGAATGTAGTTTTGATGGGAGTGTTACATTTGATAGCCTTTATAATGATGTATTAGATAATATAGAAGCTGCTTATAACAAAAAAATGATAAAGGAAGAGAGATATTATTCTAAAGAAGAACAAGAAAAAATAAAAAAAGAATTAACACAAGAGATAAATAATTTAAGAAAAGCAAAAAAAGATGTAGAGTATGCTTATAGTAATTTTGTATTAATTGTAATTTTTGAAAAAGATACTGTAAGATTTAGTACATGTGATGGGTATGGTGAGGAAGCTTATAACTATACTATCCAAAAAAATAATGATAACACTGTTAAGCTGTTGTTTGAATACGATAGTGGTTTTTAATTTATAAAGCTAATTATTATACACAGGCACTAATTTTTATTAGTGCCTTTTTTTGTATAAATTGTATTGATGAGGCAGGCTTTTTTAAAATTCTGCTTAACCCCCATTTTTTTACAATAATACTAATAACTATATAATAATTAAAATAAAATATTTACTAGAATTAAA
>CALVEY010000043.1 GCA_944326705.1 uncultured Mucispirillum sp. | reverse complement strand
ACAAATACATAAATAATAATTACTAAGTTTATTATAAATCATAATTTTTAATCATAGTTTAAAAAAAATGGGGTACCCCCAGGAAAATCAATTATAATACCTTTTAATATAATATAAAATTCAACTTATCACTTTATTTATGCTGTATTTTATCTTCTTCTAAACTTATCAAGAGTCATAAGGATTTGTGCCAGTGCTTTATAAAGTGTTTCTGGTATTTCCTCATCAACTTCTACTGAGTTATAAAGTGTTCTTGCAAGTGGCGGGTCTTCTACTATTTTTACGCCACTTGCTCTTGCTATCTCTTTAATTTTTAATGCCATAAGCCGCTGACCTTTTGCCACAACTTTTGGCGCTCTATCCACATCCATATCATATCTTATGGCTACAGCATAATGGGTAGGGTTGGTAATAACTACATCAGATTTAGGGACTTCTTCCATCATACGCTGCCTTGCTGCATCTCTTTGCGCCTGTCTGATACGGTTTTTAACTATCGGATCCCCTTCCATCTGCTTATATTCTTCTTTTACTTCCTGCTTAGTCATTTTTAAATCTTCGTTATGCTGCCATTTTTGATAAGCATAGTCTGCAATACCTATCACTAACACTAAGGCTGCAATACGAATAGATACATCAAAAACTAAATGACCAAGATATACCATCTGGTCTCTGTAATCTGCATCTGTCATTCTAACAATTGTCTCAAGCTCGTTATGCACTAAATACCAGGCATAAGCTGTCAGCACAAATACTTTTAAAAGAGATTTAATAAGCTCTACAACCTTGCGTTTATTAAAAAATGTTTTCATAAAATTTGCAAAGAAGTTAAGCTTGTTAAATTTTGGCTCTATTGCTTTTGTAGAAATATAAAAACCAACTTGATATACATTTATACCTAATGCTAATACAAAAAGAAGTGCAAAAATAGGAAGCGTTACTTTTGCCATAAACTGCAAAGAAAACATAAATATATCAGAAGCAGAATCCTGAGTAATGGTAAAATTATTAAACTTAAAAAATTCTTCTACCAGATTTTCAAAATTATCAAGCATATAAGGCACATATACATACATAGCAGCAACTGCTGCTAAAAGCAGCACCCCAGAAGATAAATCAATACTTTTGGCAACATTGCCTTCTTTTCGGGCATCATCTCTTTTCTTGGAGGTGGCTTCTTCGCTCTTTTCTGCTCCGTCCTGATTTTCTGCCATATCTACCTACACCTTAAATATACACTTCTATTCACAGACTTTATTTCTTGCATTACCCACATTTTATAAACTGTAATAAAAAGCAATCATTTTACAATAAAATTGATGTTTTATATTTTTTTATAGTATATATTTGTATAATATATCACACTATCACTACTGCCGCAAATCTCATAAAGCAAAATTTTTGTTATTTCATTCCTTATGCTCCGAATTGCATAATCATTCACAATTTTTTCTTCATTGCTGCAGCAACTCGCTAATGCTCAGACAATCTGACAGCAAATCATTCCGAAAAAATTGCTCATATACAATTAAGTCGCAAAAATAATGAAATAACTTGGAGCATCTCTTAAAAGCAGAAATAGGAACATATAATATATTAAGCTTAAAGGATATTTTTTAATTTCTTATCCATTTTACCTTTATTATACATTTATTAAATATCTTTCCAAAAATATGGAGTGAACCAGTTTATTTCAGCTTGCTTTTAAGATATTTACCAGTATATGATTTTTCGCATTTTACACAGTCTTCTGGTGTGCCCTGGAATACTACTTCACCGCCACCGTCACCACCTTCTGGACCTAAATCTATTATATAATCAGCACATTTTATTACATCTAAGTTATGCTCAATAATAACTATACTGTTGCCGTTATCGCGAAGCCTTTGGAATATTTTAATAAGCTTATTAATATCATCAAAATGAAGCCCTGTAGTTGGCTCATCAAAAAGATATAATGTTTTTCCAGTTGAGCGTTTCATTAATTCTTTTGCAAGTTTTACCCTTTGCGCTTCACCACCAGATAAGGTGGTTGCAGGCTGACCAAGTTTTATATAGCCTAAACCAACATCCCGCAATACTTCCAGCTTTGCTTTCAGTTTTGGTATGTTATCAAAAAATTCTACAGACTGGTTTACTGTCATATCAAGACATTCTGCAATATTTTTGCCTTTATATGTAATATCTAATGTATCTCTATTATATCTTGAGCCGTTGCAGGCATCGCATTTTACAAACATATCAGGCAGGAAGTGCATTTCTATTTCAATATACCCTTCACCCTGGCATGTTTCACATCTGCCGCCCTTTTTATTAAAGCTGAATCTGCCTGCATTATAACCACGCCTTTTAGCTTCCGGCGTAACAGCAAAAAGCTCCCTTATATCTTTAAATATATCTGTATAAGTAACAGGGTTGCTTCGCGGTGTTCTGCCTATAGGCGACTGGTCTATATCTATAACTTTATCAGTATAAGATACCCCTGTTACTGCTTTATGCTCACCTGCTTTATATGTAGAGCCGTAAAGCTGCCGCATAAGCTCAGGGTATAATATATTTAATATTAATGTAGATTTACCAGAGCCGCTGACACCTGTTACACATGTTATTAAACCAAGTGGAATATCTACATTTATATTTTTTAAGTTATGCTCACGAGCTCCCTTTATAGAAATCATTTTACTTTTATCGGCTTTTAATCTTTCTTTTGGCACTTCAATATTAAGCCTGCCTGAAAGATAGCCCCCTGTTAATGATTTTTCTGAATGCATTAATTCTTCTGGCGTTCCCTGAAATACTACTTCGCCACCTTTTCTGCCTGCACCTACTCCCATATCTATAATCTGGTCGCACTGCATAATAGTATCTTCATCATGTTCTACAACTATAACACTATTGCCAATATCTCTTAAGTTTTTAAGAGTTGCAATAAGCATATCATTATCTCTTTGATGCAGACCAATAGATGGCTCATCTAAAACATAAAGCACACCAGTAAGCCCTGAGCCAATCTGTGTTGCAAGCCTGATTCTTTGAGCTTCGCCACCTGATAAGGTAGACGCTTTCCTGTCCATTGTAATATAATCTATACCTACATCGTTAAGAAAATTAAGGCGTCTTAATATTTCCCTTATGATTTTATCTGCCACTTCTTTTTTAAAGCCGGTAAACTCCAGTTTAGAAAAGAAATCTATTGCCTGCTTAATATTAAATTTAGATACTTCTGCAATATTAAGCCCATTAATTTTTACAGAAAGGCTTTCTTTTTTCAGCCTTGTGCCATTACATTCTTCACATGGGCGGAAAGTCATATATTTTTTAGCAGTTTCTATTTCACTGATTATACCAGAAGATAACATCTGCTGCAGCTCACCAAAAACACCATGGAACTGTTTTTCATAAAAAACTTTCTTATCTCCCTTAAATGTAAAAAGCTCTAAAGGCTCTTCTACACCATGAAGAATAATATCTCTGTGCTTTTGAGAAAGTTTCTGCCATGGGCTGTTTAAATCTATATTATATTTTGCTGAAAGTGCATTTAATATATTATAAAAATGGAAGTTATCATACTGCTCCCATACTTTGACTGCCCCTTCTCTTATACTTTTTGATTTATCTGGAATAACTGCATCTTCATCAAATACTGAGCGTTCTCCAATACCTTCACACACTGGGCATGCGCCAAACGGGTTATTAAAAGAAAATATTCTAGGCTCTACTTCTGCTATACTTATACCACAGTCAATACATGCAAATTTTTCGCTGTAGAGCGTTTTTTCTCCATTACATAATATTTCTACTAAGCCGTCAGCATTTCTTAATGCTATCTCTATAGAATCAGTTAATCTTCTAACTATATCATCTTTTATAACTATCCTGTCTATTGATATAGATACATCATGTTTAACATTTTTATCTATCTCTATATCATCTTCTAGACGGACACTTTCTCCGTCAAGATATGCACGAACAAACCCGTTTTTAAGCATATCTTTAAAATATTTTTTAAATTCTCCTTTTTTACCTCTGATAACAGGTGATAGGATTTCTATTCTTGCACCTTCCCCGTAAGCTAATACATTATCAACTATTTTCTGCACAGTGTATGACTGTATCTTTTTATTACAGCTTGGGCAGAATACATCGCCGACTCTTGCAAATAAAAGGCGCATATAGTCATATATTTCTGTAATAGTGCCAACAGTTGAGCGTGGGTTTTTGCTGATAGATTTCTGCTCTATGCTGATAGCTGGGGATAAATACTCTATTAAATCCACATCAGGTTTTTCCATAAGCTCTAAAAACTGCCTTGCATAAGAAGAAAGGCTTTCCACATATCTTCTTTGACCTTCTGCATATAAAGTATCAAAAGCAAGTGTTGATTTACCAGAGCCGCTGACACCAGTTATTACAACAAGAGAATTTTTTGGTATATCTAAATCAATATTTTTAAGATTGTGCTGTCTTGCACCGCGGATAATTATATTATTTTTCATTTTATTGTAAAAGCGTATAAGCTTTTATTACTCCTTTTATATATTATTAATCAAGTGCGTTGGCGTTTTTAAGGCTTATCCAGGCAACTTCGCCATATTTTTCATCGTAGTAAAATACCATATTTTCCATAGGCTCTTTTACTACTGCACCAACATTATAAAACATAACTGTTACCCCTTCAAATACTTTATTTTTTACTTTCATTCTAGGGGATTTTGCCTTATTTTCTTCTATTAGTTTTGCTTCTCTTTTATCAAGTTCCTGCAGTAAATCACTTAAAGATGATTTTACTTCAAGCATTTTAATAATTTTTGGGTGGTTTGCCACTTTTGGTCTTTGTAAATTAAATCTGGAAAGAGCAGTATCTACTCTTTCAATAGTTTCTGCAATACGGGCTTTCTCACGGCGCAGCTTCTCAAGCTCAAATTCTATATAATATTTCATTCCAATAATTACATTAAATTTAGAGTTGCCGTTTGTTCCAAGCTGTTTAACTGAAATATCCTGAAATGCTCTAATAAGACCGCCTGCAACTATACCGTCACCATTCATAGCATCTATTTTTGTGCCTGCAAAAAGCTCACAGTTAAAAGCATATTTTCTTATTTCTATACTTTCTCTTGCATATATTTTTGCTTTTTCAGCATATCCAATTACAGCAGTGCCGCCAGCCCTGATAAGCCCAGAACCTGTACATTTTATGCCTGTTCTTAAAATAACATTGCCTTTTGCAATAATCTCACAGTCCTGACAAATGCCGTCAACTAATATATGCTTATCTGCTTCTATTTTAAAACCTGAAAGCACATCACCTTTTACATGAACAGAGCCATTAAAACGGATATTACCTGTAGAGTAGTCCACATTACCTTTTACCATGTAAACAGGATATACACCAAGACGCTTGTTGCCAAAATCTACATAACCATCTGTTGTAGCAGAAAATATTGTGCCTGCCTCATTTACTGTTGCACCATCACCTGGAAGTATAACTATATCTTTTGCAGGTGTTGGAGAAACTTCCTCCCCTTTAATATTTCTGCCACGGCTGCCTTGTATTGCTGGTTTTTTAGTAATAAGTACATCGCCTTTTTCCACCATAACAATATTATCAAGGTTTTTAAAGTCTACCTTGCCATCTTTAATTTTTGGTTTTTTATCAGCTGTGCCAAAATGGAGAGTGATTTCTGCATCTTTTCCAACAGTAGGTCTGATACCTTCTGCAATGATTTCATTTTCAATTACTTCCCCATCTGCAAACCTGTGAAAAAGACTGCTTATTTGGTTTTTATCAATATTTTCTATTTCTTCTGCTGCTAAATAGTCAAGAATTTCTTCTAAAGTGTGAGTAGTGCCTTCATTTAATGCTGGATACATAAATAAATACCCAGTAAAAGCACCTTCGTCTGTTGTTAAGAAAACTTTTGAATTGGCAACCTTATCTGCACACTTAAATATTACTGTGGCTCTGTCTTCTGTGCCGCCCTCTATTTCATATTCACCTGCCCGCAGGTTATATATTTTATTACATATATCTTTTGCTCTTTCCTGCGGTCTGTCTGCTCTGACTGTTATCCTATCCATCTTGTGGTATCCTTATGAGAAAACATGTATAGGAGCCTAATGTGGAGCGAACACGAATACTGCCAGAGTGAGCTTCTATAATATCATGAACTACTGCAAGACCAAGACCTGTGCCTTTGATTTTGCCTGATGTATAAAATGGCTGAAAAAGTTTGCCTATATCTTCTTTGCGTATTCCTTTTCCGTTATCTGCAACTAAAAAGCTGATATCTTTACCTGTTTTTTTAACAGAGAAAATAATTCTGCCGTTTTCCTTTGCAGCATCTCCTGCATTATTAAGCAGATTAAAAAATACTCTGAAAAGCCTGTTTTTATCTGCCACTATTTCATCATCACATTTTATATGAAACTCTACTTTTGCATTAGAGTTTTTAGAAAAGGCTTCGCTGTATAATTTTAATTCATTAACAAGTTCGCTTATTTTAAATTTAGTTTTATGGGCTACAAGTTTATCTTTTGATAAATCAAGCATATCTGTTGCAAGTATGCTTATACGCTTCATTTCGCTTTTAACTGCTTTAACATATTCATACATTGTAGATGATTTATCTACTTCTTCTTCCATAAGACCAAGATAAACATCTGCAATAGCTAAAAGGTTAGATATATCATGGGCAACAGAAGATTTTAAAAGCCCTATTGCCTGCAGATTTTCATTAGCTCTCATTTTATTATATATATTATGCCTTTCTATTGCTAAAGCACATTGAGAAGCAATATATCTTGCAATAGAAACTTCATCATCATCAAAATAATCTTCATCTTTATCTGTTAAGTTAAAAACACCTAATATTTTACTGCCAGCCTTTAATGGCAGAGCAAGGAAAGATTTACTTGAGGATGAAGATGATTTTTTATTAACAATATATTCTGTGCCAGTGCCTGCCACATCACCTATTATGCCCTGTTTAACAGATAATGAGTTGTGGTGTGGCGAACAGCCTGTATAGCAGTTGATTGTAAGAGTATCCCAGTCAATGAGCATAATGGAAGCGTTACGGACTTTTAAATAATCGCCCGTGATTTTAACAATATCAGGCAGCAGAGTATCAAGCTCCATAGTTGAGTTGATTTCTGCAGAAATTTTAATTAAAGCATTTAATAACGGACCTTTCAAGTAACACTTCCATATAAAAAATTTTATCTATATTATTCGCCTATAATATCATACTGCATATTACGTATTTTAGGTGTAAACCCTGCTGTTTTAATAATATGCTTGATTTCCTCAGTTTTAAGGCGAAAGTTAGCACCTGCTGCACGAACAACATTCTCTTCTATCATAACACTGCCAAAATCGTTGCCTCCAAAAAATAAACCAATTTGAGCAACTTTTGCACCCTGAGTTACCCATGAAACCTGAATATTTGGTATATTATCAAGGTATATTCTAGCAAGAGAAAGCACGCGTAAATATTCTACGGCAGTAACTGCTTCATCATCTAATTCACTATTTCCAGGTTGAAACGGCCATGGGATAAAAGCAGTAAATCCACCTGTTTTATCTTGTAATGAGCGTATTTTATCAAAATGACCTACAATAATCTCTGCCGCATCCTTTTTACGAAACATCATTGTAGCTGTAGTTTTAAGCCCCTGCTTATGAGCTTCTTCCATAACAGAAAGCCAAGAGGCAGAATTAATTTTATTAGGGCTTACATTTTTTCTAGCTTCATCATCTAATATTTCAGCTCCACCGCCAGGGATAGAGTCAAGCCCAGCAGCCACAAGCCTTTTTATTGTATCAGCAATAGTTAAGCCGCTCATTTTTGCAATATGATGAATTTCAGGCGGAGAAAAAGCATGCAGCCACACAGGAAAAGTCTTCATATATTTCAGCATATCTTCATAAAAATCAATTTTATATTCAGGGTGAAGACCGCCCTGCAGTAAAATTTGCGAGCCGCCTAAATCAAGTGTTTCTTGAATTTTTTGAGCAAGCTCTTCTTTTGATATAACATATCCGCCTTCTTCGCCTTCATTTTTATAAAAAGCACAGAATTTACATTTACATGTGCAGATATTAGTATAGTTAATATTTCTGTCTATAACAAATGTAACTATATTGTCTGGGTGTTTTTCTCTGCGGATATCATCTGCCATTCTGCCAAGCTCTAAAATATCAGCATTGTTGTATAAGTCAACACCTTCTTGAAAAGAAATCCTTTTAATACTGCTCATTTATAATCCTTATATAAGTTTGTGTATTATCTTTGATTATCTAAAAACTTTAATCCATTATTTTATATATACATTATTTTTTTACATAAGAAAAGTATTTTATTATCTGCTTCACCCCCATTTTTTTATAATAATACTAATAACTATATAATAATTAAAATAAAATATTTACTAGAGTTAAAAATAAAGCTTAAAAATTATAATATATTAATATGGCATTATATCCGCTTTTAAATGATGTTCCCCTGTTATTTTATTACCTTTGCGACTTAATTGTATATGAACAATTTTTTCGGAATGATTTGCTGACAGATTGTTTGAGCGATAGCGAGTTGCTGCAGCAATGCGAGTGTTTTTTACGAGGACACTTTTTTCCGACTGAGTAAGGAGGAAATAAAAAAAGTGGCTGATAGAAAAAATTGAGAATGTTTATACAATTGGAGCATAAGTAATAAAATAACAAAAAATTTGATTTATGAGATTTGCGGCGGTAGAATAGTTTAAAATATACTACAAATACATAAATAATAATTACTAAGTTTATTATAAATTAGCATTTTTAATCATAGTTTTTAAAAAATGGGGGTGATGTAGTTTTATTATATTATATAAATATATTTTGCCTTGACTTATATATGTAAATGCAATAAATAGTAATTATTACTATTTTTAAGTAATCTTCTGCAATCCTGTTTGTTTTGCTTATTTGTAGTAATGAATCAATATACGGGAGAAAACTATGAACAATGAAAAACGGCAAATCAGTATATTTAACATAATTGGTGCAGGTTATGGCGTACTTGTTTTAATCATACTAGGTATATCAATTCTTTCAATCAATAGAATTAGTTTTATTGACAGAAATCTGGCAGAAATTAATAATGTTAATTCGGCAAAACAAAGAGTAACAATAGATTACAGAGGTTCTGTGCATAACCGCTCTATATCTGTAAGAGATGTGGTGCTTGCAAATAATCAGCAGGATTTAAACAAATATCTTGAAGAAATACGCTTTGAAGAACAGTTTTATATAGATGCAAAAAAACGCATGATGGAAAATTTTGTTAATAAAAATATGCTTACATCTGAAGAAAAAGCGATTTTAGATAAAATCAATAATACAGAAACTGCTGCAATGCCTTTAATTCAAGGAATTATTGCAGATAAACAGGCTGGAAATAATGTAGAAATGATGGAGAAGTTAAATAAAGTTCGTCCGTTATTTGTAGACTGGTTAAAATTTATAAACGAATTTATTAACTTAGAGGAAGCAAAAAATCAGGCAGTTACTCCAGTAGTTACAAAAAGCACAGCAAACTTTAAGCTTATGATGATATTAAACTCTATTATTGCTTTAATACTTGGCTTTTCAATTGCATTTTTCATTATCAGATATCTTGTTAAACTTTTAGGCGGTGACCCGCAGGATGCATCTAAAAGTTTTAATGCAATTTCTCAGGGTGACTTATCCCATGAAATCAAAACTAACCCAAATAATACTGACAGTATGCTTTCCCATATTGTATTTATGCAGGGGCACTTAAGAAATGTTATTAAAAATATACAGCATTCAGCAGATGAATTAGGTAGAAGTACCCATGTTGTGGCAGATTCATCAAGTCAGGCACAAAATGCAGCAGAAGAACAGCATGCTGCATCTATGCGAAGTGTTGACCAGATAAAAATAATAAGTGCAGGAACAGAAAAAATTGCAGAAATTGCAAGACAAACAGAACAAAATTCTGCAAAAACACTGGAACTTTCTAAAAAAGGCAACGAAGCTATGAACAATACTACTGAAGCTATTAATAAAGTCAGCTCCACAGTGCTTGAAACTGCTGAAAAAATTAAAACACTTAAAGATAAATCAACAGAAATCAGCGGCAGCGCTGGCTTAATTGCAGAAGTTGCAGACCAGACTAACCTGCTTGCATTAAATGCAGCTATTGAAGCAGCAAGAGCAGGCGAACACGGCAGAGGGTTTGCAGTAGTTGCTGATGAAGTTAGAAAACTTGCTGAAAGAACTGGAGATACTACAGCACAAATCACTAATATGATTACTGAAATACAAAAAGAAATTGAAATAACAGTATCTGCAATGGAGCAGACTCTGCCACAGGTGGAAAAAGGCTTAGAACTTGCAGGCATTACAAGTGAAATATTAAACGAAATTCAAAAACAGGCTCAAGGCTCACTTGCTATGGCTCAGGATGTAAGCACATCTTCTACTGAGCAGGAACAGGGTATACATACTATTGAAACATATTTAGCTGAAATGGCTGATATGTCATCTAATACACAAAGTATGATGCAGGAAAATGTTAAAGAAGTTGAAAAACTTGAAACTATCTCTATGCAGTTAAAAGAAGAAGCATCTTTCTTTAAATTATAATAATTAATATAAAAATAAACTCTACTGCCTTAAAAAGCGGTAGAGTTTTATATTTTTACATCTAATCTAAAAAATTTTATAAGTTAAAAATATAAATTTATTATGACTTATTAAAATTCACTGCTTGCAATTTTTCTATAACTATTTTATATACCTAATATGAAAGAAAATAATCAAAAAAGAATAAACTGTTTTGACTGCATACACTTACAGATTACATGGCAGCCTGCCACTCCTTATGCCTGCAAAGCTATAGGGTTCAGGTCTAAAATGATACCATCAATGGAAGTATTTAAAAACTCAGGCAGTCAGTGTATGAATTTTGTCCCTAAACCTAGAGTGAAACAGTAAATAATATGCTTATTTGCTGCTTTTGTGGTATAATAATATAATTATCCATCATAGTAAATCAGCTTATAAATTTATATGACTTTAAACCACTTTAACTAATATAATAGTTAAAGTAAGCGAGCAGTAATATGAACAAAAAACTTTTCCTTAAATCAAAAGGTGCAGCTCCCGGCACAATTATTTATGAAGGCGATACAGCACCAGTCCAGACCAATATAACCTGCTTTAAAATTACAAATGATAAAATAATAGAAAGTGATGTGATAGATTATGATAATAAAGATAAATCTATTACATGGGTTAGAGTAACTGGGCTTTCAGACAGCAGCAAAGTTGTAGAAGCATTAAAACCCTTTAATATTGACAGCCTTACTTTAGAAGATGTATTTGAAACATACCATAACCCTAAATTTGATGATACTTTTGATTACAACTTTATTATTATGCGTTCTTTAAGTATTAATACAAATATGCAGGATAACCAGATTTCTTTTATACATAAAGATAATTTTTTAATTACTTTTGAAGAATATCACTGTGATGAATTTAATATTGTTCTGCAAAGAATATATAAGCATTTTAATAATTTTTATACACGGGGCAGTAATTACCTTTTATATGCTTTAATTGATGCTATGATAGATAACTATATTATGATACTAAACTCTATTAATTTATCTGTAGACAGCTTAGAAGATACTATGATTCAGGATGTTACATGCCCATGTGATACATCAGAGCTTTTTACATTAAAAAGACATGTAAACTTTTTATCAAGGCATACAAGAGCATCTTATGATGTTGTAAACCAGCTTTTAAAACTATCCATAGAGCATAGTAATGATAATGATATTTCAATTGTTCCGTATTATGAAGACTTGTTTGAGCATGCAATGTATTTAAATGAAGCTATTTTATACTGCAAAGACTCTATCCGCTCAGTATATGATGAAAATATGTCTAGAATGCAGTTAAAATCTAATAAATTTATAAATATACTTACTATGCTTTCTACACTGATGCTGCCACCAATGGTTATAGGCGGTATTTTTGGAATGAATTTTGAAAAAATTCCATTTACATCATATTCTCACGGGTTTGCAGTAAGTGTATTTGCCATGTTTGCTGTTTCATTTATTCTTGCATGGTTTTTTAAGAAAAAAAACTTTTTTTAATTATTTACTTTTACAATAAAACAAAAATATATTATACTTGCAAAATAAATAATTGATATTTTCATATAATATTGATAATATAATTAGTTAATTTTACAAGAATTACTGCAGGTGTAAATGTATATTATAAATAGATTTAGATTATCATTTTTTGTAGTTTTCTTTCTTTTGGTATCATCAGTATTTGTATATGCCAGTCAGATTGATGATATGTATAAAGATTTAACCCTTCTTGACAGGACTGCTCAAATCGGCAGAAAGTCTTATACTACAATGGGTGATAAGTTTTATAAAATTTATGCTGATAATCCGTCAGGTAAATATGCAGATGATGCCCTTTTAGGTGCTGCAAGAGCATACAGGCGTTCATTTGAACGCTTTAATATGCAGATAGACTTAGATAAATCCCTTAACTACTATAGAATGGTGCAGGGAGCATTTTCTTCTGCTGCTGCAAGGCGTGCCTATATAGAAAGTGCAGATATTTTCCTTGCAAGACGCGACAGCACTTCTGCAAAATTTACTTTAAATAAACTAATACAAAAACATCCTAACAGTGCAGAAGCCCGCGAAGCTGAAAAAAAACTTGCTTCCCTTGGCACTAATAACCGCTCTGCTATTACAAGACCTAATCCAGTTATTACTGCAAATAATCAAGTAAAACAGCCAGTTAACAGACCTGTAAAAGAGCCTGTTAAAAATATTGCAGAAGAAGATGATAAAGATGTAGTATCAGTATCTGCTGGAAAAGATTCTGGAGCTACAGCATCAGGCAAAACTGTAAATGTGCATGGTATAAGATATTTTTCTGACCAGGACTATACAAGAATAGTTATAGACTTATCTAATAATGCAGAATATACAAGCCACTGGCTTAAAGCAGACGCGGCACTTCATAAACCGCCACGCTTAACTATTGATATTAATAACTCTATACTTGGCAGCAATGTTTCAAGAAATTTATCTATTAAAGATGGGCTTTTAAGTGCAGTGCGTCTTGGGTATCACCCGCAGGACAAAAGAACTAGAGTTGTGCTTGATTCTGAAAATGTAAAAGATTTTACTGTTTTTCAAATGAGCAACCCTAGCAGAATAGTTGTAGATGTATTTTCTTCTGAAAGAAAAGAAGAAGCTAAAAGACCTGTTATTGCATCTAATAATCAGGCACCTAAGCCTGCTAAACCATCAACAGATATGAAAACAAAACGCCCAGATGATTTACCTAAAGATATTACATTAGGTGCTGCATTAGGGCTTAAAATAAGAACAATTGTTATAGACCCAGGACACGGCGGAAAAGACCCTGGTGCAGTTTACAACGGCTTAAAAGAAAAAGATATTGTTCTTGAAATCAGTAAATATCTGTATGAATATTTAAAGGCAGACCCTGATTTAAATATCCACTTAACAAGGGATAGAGATATCTTCATACCACTTGAAGAAAGAACAGCTATTGCAAATAAATTAAAAGCAGATATATTTGTATCAATCCATGCAAATGCTGCAAAAAATAGAGCTGCAACAGGGCTTGAAACATTTGTATTTAACGTAACTAACGATAGAGCAGCACTTGAAGTGGCAGCCCTTGAAAACCAGGCAACTACTAAATCTATTTCAGATTTACAGGGTATTTTAAAAGATATCTTAAAATATTCTAAACTTGAAGAATCGGTTTCTCTTGCAGGCTCTGTCCAAAGCTGCCTTGTAAAAAATGTTAAAGCTACAGCTAAACAAAATCTTGGCGTTAAACAAGCGCCTTTCTATGTGCTTGTAGGTGCTACTATGCCAGCTATCCTTGTAGAAACAGGCTTTTTATCAAATAATGATGATGCATCTAAATTAAAATCATCAGCTTATAGAAAAAAAGTGGCAAAAGGTATATATGACGGTATTAAGGAATATATATCAAAATATAATAATTTCTAGGTAATTATTATGGGGTTTACTGACCTGTTTGAACCAAGCCGTCTGCTTACATATTTTTTAATAATAATGCGTATGGGCGGCTTATTTTTCACAGCTCCAGTTTTCAGCAGTTCCTCACTTTTAAACCCTGTCCGTATGATTTTAGTTTTAATAATATCTTTACTTCTGCTTCCTGTTGTTACCCCTGTGACTATTACTGACCCTAACATTTTATGGCTTGTGGTAAGCGTTGCAAAAGAAATATTAATAGGCGTATGTATAGGCGGTATGACAAGCCTGCTTTTTTCAGGGCTGCAGCTTGGCGGCTACCTTGTAGACTATCAGATAGGCTTTAGTATGGTAAGTGTTATAGACCCAACTACTAATTCAAATGTATCATTCAGCGGTCAAGTATACAATATCTTAGGCACATTAATATATCTTGGTATATACGGCCACCATATATTTATGCGTGCTGTAGGGCAGTCTTTTGAATTTATGCCTGTTGGTGATTTTACCTTTAATAAAGACGCATTAATGTTTATATTAACTACATTTATTAAAATATTTATAGTTGCTATACAGATAACAGCGCCAGTATTTATTGCCCTTATGGTAACAAATGTAATTATGGGTATTCTTGCAAGGCTTGTTCCACAAATGAACATTATGGTTATAGGCTTCCCTGTAAAAATTACAATAGGCGTGCTTATGCTTATAGCATCTATGCAGCTTTTCTATATAGCCTATGAAAAAGTAGTCTTTGAATATTTTAGACAGATACAAAAATTCTTTGAAATAAATGGACTTTTAAATTAGTTTATATGAAGAAATAGTTATTATGTACTTATATTTATTTAGTTCCTTCGCACACATGCTCAGGAAGACATATTTTAGTATTTCATAAATTATCCGCATTATTAAAATAGTGATGTATTAAGCAGTAAAAAATAAATTAAACTCTCACCAATGTCTTTTCTGAGCCACAGGCGAAGAATCTTAAAAGGTATTTATTGAATAATATATATTTTTTTATTATATATTTAGTTCCTTCGCACACATGCTCAGGAAGACATATTTTAGTATTTCATAGATTATCTGCATTATTAAAAATAGTGATATATTAAGCAGTAAAAAATAAATAAAGCTGATAAAATATTAAACTCTCACCAATGTCTTTTCTGAGCCACAGGCGAAGAATCTTAAAAGGTATTTATTGAATAATATATATTTTTTTATTATATATTTAGTTCCTTCGCACACATGCTCAGGAAGACATATTTTAGTATTTCATAGATTATCTGCATTATTAAAAATAGTGATATATTAAGCAGTAAAAAATAAATAAAGCTGATAAAATATTAAACTCTCACCAATGTCTTTTCTGAGCCACAGGCGAAGAATCTTAAAAGATATTTATTGAATAATCATATCATATAAATCAAGCCAGTTTGGATTTAGTGACTGAATTAAGTCAAGTTTAAAATTTCTTTTTTTACCTTTAATATATTTTTCTCGTTTAATTGCTTCCTGTATATCTGAAAATATTTCAAAATATACAAGTTTATTGCAATTATAAGTATTTGTAAAACCTTTTACTAACTTGTTTTTATGTTCATATATTCTTTTTATAAGATTACTTGTAACACCAACATATAAAACTGTATTATGGTAGTTAGTTACAATATAAATATAATATTGATTTCTACTTGAAGCTGTTTGATTACATGATAAAATTATTGATTTAAATTTATCTTCCATTTACATATTGTATTAATATTAAAATAAAATGCAAGATGATTTTTCAGATTCTTCGCTGCGCTCAGAATAGACATTAAATTGTTATAGTAATTTATTTAACAGCATATGTTATTAATACACCAAAATTTGATTAATTTATAAAATTTTTGATATACTAGAAAATGTCTTCCTGAGTTTGCAATGGAGCCTGTGAAAAAAAGTCTGTAAATTCAGTTTTCTATGATTATATTTTTACATATCCTGCTCTACGAATACCAGA
>CALVEY010000042.1 GCA_944326705.1 uncultured Mucispirillum sp. | reverse complement strand
TGGCACTTATTAAGCCACTTTCCAACAACGTTACAAGATATTTTTTAAACTCATAACTGTATTTTCTTACCATATAAACTCCTTATATGGCTTAGTCTAACTTTTTTGGGTAAGTTCAATCTTATAAAGTATTAGTTACAATAATATAAGTCTTTTCACATATCTATTTAGAAACAAGATAATTTATAAAAAAGGGCTGTTTTATCACAGCCCTTAATTTCTATTTATTAGTTAAAGCATTTTGGTGGAAGATTTTTATCCATTTCTTCCACTTTATCTTTATTTTTCATAAGTTCATAGATTGTATCATAAGTGCCGTCAAGCAGACTTTTCTGCAGTGCTGGTTTGATACCTGCTTTATATGATTTATCCCCTGCTTTAATTTCTGCTTTTTCAATATCTATTACAACTTCTGTATTAGGATTTTTTTCAATATATTCTGCCAGTTCTGCAATTTCTGCTTTTGGCATAGTAATACATACAAGCCCTAATACTGATGAGTTGCCGTAAAAGATTTCTGCAAAGCTTTCAGCAATTACAGCTTCATAGCCTGCTCTTTTAATAGCCTGTGGAGCATGTTCTCTTGATGAACCGCAGCCAAAGTTATTACCGCTTAATATGATTTTTGCACCTTTGTATTCTTCCTTATTCATAGGGTGGTCTGTAGGGTTGCCGTTTTCATCAAATCTTTCATCTCTGAAAGCCTGTTCGCCAAGTCCGTCAAATGTAACGCAGCGTAAAAATCTGGCAGGGATAATCCTGTCAGTATCTATATCATCGCCAATCATTGGCATTGCTTTACCTTTTATTTCTTTAATATTTCCAGTCATTTTTATACCCCTTATATCATATCTCTAACATCAGTTACAGCACCTTCAACTGCAGCAGCAGCTACCATTGCAGGGCTTAAAAGCATTGTTCTGCCTGTTGCAGAGCCTTGTCTGCCTTTAAAGTTTCTGTTAGAAGTAGATGCAGATATTTGGTCGCCTACAAGTTTATCTGGGTTCATAGCAAGGCACATAGAGCAGCCTGGCTCTCTCCATTCAAAGCCTGCCTCTTTAAATATTACATCAAGACCTTCTTTTTCTGCCTGTTCTTTAACAATAACAGAGCCAGGGACAGCAAGAGCTTTAACAGATTTAGCAACTTTTTTGCCTTTTAATATTTCTGCTGCTATTCTAAAATCTTCTATTCTGCCGTTTGTGCAGCTGCCTATAAATGCAACATCTATTTTTGTGCCTTTAATAGGTGTGCCTGCTTTAAATTTCATATATTCAAGAGCATCTTTCATAATGTCAGTAGTTGGCTCTGGTATTTTTTCATCTATGCCTATTGCCATTTCTGGAGTGATGCCCCATGTAACCATAGGAGTGATTTTATTAACATCAAATTTTATAACATCATCATAATGAGCATCTTTATCGCTGGCAGTATTTTTCCAGTATTCCACAGCTTTATCCCATGCAGCACCCTGTGGAGCATAAGGTCTGCCTTTTAAGTATGCAAAAGTAGTTTCATCTGGGTTCATATAGCCAACACGAGCACCGCCTTCAATAGCCATATTACAGATAGTCATGCGGGCTTCCATACTCATTTTATCAACAGCAGTGCCTGCAAATTCATAAGCATAGCCTAAACCGCCGTTTACACCAAGGTTGGCAATAACTGTTAAAATTAAGTCTTTTGAATATACGCCTTTACCCATTTCGCCGTTTAATTCTATTCTGCGAACTTTAAATGGAGCAATACTCATAGTCTGAGTAGCTAAAATATCCCTGACTTGCGATGTTCCTACACCAAAAGCAATAGCACCAAAAGCACCGTGAGTAGCTGTGTGGCTGTCACCGCATGCAACAGTCATACCAGGCTGAGTAAGACCTTCTTCTGGTCCTACAATGTGGATAACGCCATATCTGTTATTTTTTACACCAAAAAGCTGTATTCCAAAATTAGAAGTGTTTTTCTCTATTGCTGCCATCATTTCTTCAGCTAAGCTGTCTTTAAAAGGGCGGGCAGTATTATCTGTTGGTATAATATGGTCATGTGTAGCAAAAGTTCTCTCTGGATGAGCTACAGTTAATCCAAGTTCTCTAATCATAGCAAAAGCCTGCGGACTTGTTACTTCATGAAGTAAGTGCAGGTCTATAAACAGCTGAGACTGGCCGCTTGCAAGAGTGCCTGCAACATGCCTTTCCCATACTTTTTGAAAAAGATTTTTTCCCATTATTTTATCCTCGTTAGCTTAAAAATAAATTTAAATTGCATATTAATACTAAAAATTAAAAAAGTAAAGAGTGGATAAAGAAAAATAATGAAATAATTATATACTGCAGTTGTAAAATATGTATTTTTATATAAAATATTAAAATATCAGCTTAATAAAGAATCAATATCATTCTGCACTGCTGAAAATTTATCTTCTTTTTTATAGCTTTTTGTATCTTTTATGTTTCTATCTGTTATTTTATCTTTTATTTCATCTACATAACCTATTAAAAGGGGTGATTTCTTATCATGAAGTTCATTATTTTTAAATGCTGCTTCTTTATTAATATTTGCATAGCAGTAAAGGCATTTGTGCATACAGGTATTATATTCTCCAATATCTATACATTTTATACAGCCGCAGGCATTTCTTTGGTTATCTCTGCCAACAGATAATTTATATCCTGTAATTTTTTCTATTAATTCATTATCTATACATTTGCCGTGATTTATACCAAATCTTTCTAAATCAATCTGCTCTGCACAGCTTTCAATTTTAAGATTATATTTTTTGGCAGTGTCTGCAAAATATTCTGCTATTATACACATTTCTTCTGCTGAAATTTCCTTAATATTTAACTGCTTTATATTTTTAGATATTTTTTTATAGTCATCAAGAAAGCTGAATACAATCTTTTTAGTATAAGGTGCCAGCAAATCACAAAGCCTTGCAAAAGCTTTTTTATGAAAATCTATAGTGTAGTTATCACTTAATATAACGGGGTCATACCGCAGTATCACTTTTTCACTGCCTATTTTTTTAGATAAAGTTTGAAATGTCTCTACAATCTCTTTTTTATCCTGCACTTTTTCTTCTAAATCTTTTTTATATGGAGTAATGGTATATTGAAAATAATATTTATATCCAAGTTCGTCTATTTCATCTAAATATTTGTGAATTGGTTTAGAGTTTTTAGTCCAGAATACTACTGTATCAACATTTTCTGGGGATAAAGGTATGCGAGAAATACTGTGAATATTAAAAGGGTTACGGACAAGCACATATTTCTGCCTTAACCTTTCCATAAACCATTCAGCATAAAATGCAGGAATATCTGTTCTACGGGATACGCTTAAAATCATAGAAACTCCAAATCAATGTTTATTTTATCATTATATTCTTTATATATTTCATTTAATTTTACAAGAGAAAACTGACTATTACTAAAATTAGTTGTAGAAAAGTATTCTTTAAATTTATCATTACAATCACAATAACAAGTTTTACTGTTATCTTTGAATGCACAAAAATTTAGGCATATTGTGCTAACATTTTGTAAAAAAGATTGTATATTCTCATGTATAATACCATTTTTAGTAAATAAATTATACATTATTTTACATTCTACTTGTTTGCTATATGTATTATTATCAATAATCATATTTGAGTATATACTACATTGTGCATAGCAGTTACTTTTTTTACATTGCTTTGCATTATAAAAACAACATAAAGGTAGTAATAAATTTAGTGAATGTTCACTATTTAAATATTCTTTTATATTTTCATTAATAGTATAAGGTATAAATTTTTCATGCATCTCTCCATATGTTGCTATTGGCATACAAACATCATCTAATATTAAAATACCATTTTCTTTCAGTATGTTTTCACTTGCTTTCAAAGTTTTTCTATAAACTTTATTGTCATTTTTTAATACTTCTGACAAGAATTTAAATGATAAAAATATATCAATAGAGTTCTCTTCTATATTATTTATTAATAGTTTTTTAATATCATCTCCATTTTTGAATGCATAATGAATAAATTTTATTTTTATATCTTGTTCAGTATATCTATATATCCAATAATTTTTAAAAATATTTTTCTGTATTTCAAGAGCATTTTCATTGCCGTCTATAGAATAAATATTTATTTTTAAATTTCTATTTATTTTATTACTAAGAACATGTAGAAGTCCAAAAAGTTGTCCACCTGTTCCTGAACCTAAATCTAAAATATTGATTTCATTATTATTAAAAATATCATAATTATTGAAAAATTGTAAAATATCACTAAAAATTGTATAAGATTCTTTAAAAGATTTTGGAAAATATGTTCCTAAATACCACTTATTTTCTTCTGGACTATTATTAAGATTTGACTTTACTTCATTTGTGTGCTGCTCATAATATGCACCAAGCTCTTTAATTAAATAGTAATATAACTGCTTATTAATATCTAACAATTTTCTCCCTCTTTTTTGTATGTATTATAGTCATTTTTCAATATACATTATGCTATACAGTAATATAATTTTAATAAAATTTAATATACATTATTTTTTTCTTACTTTATATTGTACAAATGTAATAATAGCAGAGATAACAGCAGTATGTGGTAATGCATTTTTTATACAATAAAATTTGAAACAGCCATTAAAGAAAAATAATTGATTTAGTATAATCACTACTACCCATATAATAAAAAATGTTACTAAGTTATCTGTCAAAGTTTTAAACATTTATCAACTCCATATTTTAATAACCACAAGTTACATTTAATCCGTTTTCCCAGTTAGAAAGTTCTGCATTATTCCATTTTCTTCCATTTGCACATTTACCACTTACAGGTTTATCGTTTTGGTATGTAATTGTTGCCCAATATGAGCCATCAGTATTATATTTTTTCATTGGTCCACTTTTCAGTCCATTTTTATGTGTAATTTGTATATCCAATACTCCATCTTGATTATACATATTCATCATTCCTTCTAGTTTTCCATTTTTGAATGATATTTCTGCTTCAAGTACACCATTTTCATAATATGATTTTCCAACGCCTTCTAATTTACCATGTTTATATGGTTTTTCTGATTTTAGAGCACCTGTTTCGTAATAATCTTTTTGTATACCATTTTGTTTGTCATTGATAAATTGAGCTTCTGTCTTTAAAACACCATTTTCATAATATTCTTTTGCAGTTCCATTTTTTTTACCATTTGCATATGGGGTTTCCTCTATTAAATTTCCATATTCGTCATACTCTTTTAATAAGCTGCCTTCTTTACCATTGTTATATAAACTAGATTCTAATTGTCCGTTTGGTCGATATAATGATATCAGAACTTCACCATCTTGCATAAAATTAATAGATGAAATTAAAATTCCATTTTGGAATGTTTTAGTTTCACCATTTCTTTTGCCTTCTTTAAAATTAATTTCCCAAGATGTCCCATTATCAGCATATATTTCAGCTTTTCCATGTGCTAAACCATTTTTTATTGGAATATATGATTTATTATTTTTTGAATCGCAAACTATTCCTGTAGCTGTAATATTATCAAAAGGTTCTGTATATAGTCTTTCAATATTATCTATATAATAATCACATTTTGGTTTAAGATTTGTGCCAGATATTTGTTTGTTTGCAAAACATCCTGTAAAGAATATTGCAAATAAAATTATTATAAATTTTTTCATTTTTTTACCTTATTATCTTTTAATTTATTTAAGTAATTCGTCCACATTACAAGTATTGTTATTTTCAAAAATTAATTTATTATCAAATAAATATGGCTCATATGATAATATTGCATTTTCTCCATGGGTATATTCATAGCACCATTAAAAGTTGGCGAAAGTATATCTAAAATAAGTCACTACCTGTTATCGCAACAAATGAAATTACTAAAAAACCTAATAAAAAGAGTATAAGAAATAAATAAAATAATACTGTCTTTATTGTTTTCAATGTGCTAATTAGTTTATTTTTATTTAGAGTAAAATGTGCTAATTCAAAAAACAAAATGATATTTAGATAAATAAAATCTAAAAATAATAATATAAGTCCAAATGTTTCTTCTCTTTCTTCTATAAGTACAAGTGAAAAAATAAACATTAATATAGATGCAGTGTATAATAGCATTTTTTGTTTTTTATTTATGCTATCAAAACTTTCTTGTAACCTCATAAACCCCTCTTTTTCCTTTTCTTTTCGCCCATTATATCATGGGGGGGGGAATGTCAAGATTTTTTATGGTAAAATTAATATTAATGCGTATTTAAATATAGAAAAGTAATGAATATCTAATATGAATAATGAAATAAATTAAAATATATTGATTATTATTTAATCATAATACACATCACGATAATCACTAACTTTTTCATTATAGTAACCTGTATATTATAACATTTGATTTTATAAAGTTTTTTATATAAGGCAGGATGAAATAATATTGGTTACATATGTCTTAAATTATGCATACTTGATAAATGATTTTCTGATGTTATATTGGATATTAAGTATTATTTTATTTACTAATTATATATGAAACATGAAACTACATAGCCTATAAACAGAAATAAAGCAGTAAGTACAAAAAGATACCATCGCATTATAAGCACCTGTAATCAAAAATATTTAACCGTATATATGCGGTGTTTGAATGATACTATTTTAATTAATATTTGTCAATGGATATAAATAATATTTTTGCAGAAAGGCTTAGGGAGTTAAGGAAAAGTAAAGGTCTTACTCAGGAAAAGCTGGCGGAAATGTCTGATATTGATTATAAATATCTGCAAAAGCTGGAAAGTAAAAATCCATCATCGCCAACATTATCAGTGCTTGAAAAATTATCTCATGGCCTTGGTATAACTTTAACAGAATTTATTACATTTATTGAAGAAGGTAGAAAGTAGTAGTTATTATAATTCTTTTGGTTTATGTATAACTGCCTCAAGTTTAGTAATATTTATGCGGACAACATTAGTAATATTAAGTATTTTTTCTGGAAAATCCTTCCATTTTTTCCCAGTGTATTTTTCCATAAGTAAGTCTAAGCCGAAATATTTATCTTCTTTTGTTTCTAAAAATACAGGTATCCCTTCGCCATATACTGAAGTAAAGTATGAAGAATGGCCGCAGGCTGTATCGTGAGTTTTTAAGCCGTCAAATCTGTCTGCCTGAAAGGATATTTTTTCAGCTGCTTTTAAAAGTGGTATTTTTCTGCCATTAAGCCCTGTATGAAAGTATATGGCATTATCATAATATGCAAAATTAACAGGCACTATATAAGCTAATCCATTATCTACAAGCCCAAGGCGGATAATATCCATAGATTTTAAAGCTTCTATTTTTATATTTTCATCAGTAACTATTCTGTCTTTTTTGCCCATTAATTTTGATAGCCTAACCTTTTAGATATTTCTTTTGCATATTTTTTTGCAATAGGGAGTATATCATTAATAAGCCTTTCCTGACTCATTCTGTAACTTGGACCTGCTACACTTATTGCCGCAACAGGTGTGCCAAGATAATCTTTTATAGGCACGGCAATACAGCATACATCTTTTTCAAATTCCTGATTATCTATTGCATATTCATTTGCATTTACTTCTTTTAAATGTTTTTTTAATTCAGGCAGCGAAGTTATAGTATAATCTGTATATCTTTTAAGTCTTGCACCAAGATACATTTTATTAAGTTCATCTTCCCCTGAAAACGCAAGCTGTATTTTACCAATGGAAGTGCAGTATGCAGGTACATCTTTACCAACACGGGAAACAATACGGACTGGATGGTCAGCTTCAACTAAATCAAGATAAATTACATTGCCTTCTCTAAGTATGCCGATATAGCAGGACTCGCCGATTTCTGAAACTATTTTTTCCATAAATGGACGGGCAAGACGCAGAAAGCCTAATTTATTAATAAACTTTTGACCAAGGTTAAATATGCCAATACCCAGCCTGTAGTTTTCTGTAGCAGGGTTCTGCTCAATATATCCGCAGGATGATAATGTAGCAAGTAAACGGAATACATTATTTTTATGCAGCCCTAAAGTTTTAGAAAGCTCTGTAACACCAAATTCATCTTTATCATAGTTTGTTCTAAATACCTCAAACAGCTGCAGAGCATGCTGAACTGATTGAATAGATTTTACATTAGGCTTATACATACGCAACTCCATCGGATATATAATACAACTAGATTATAGAACAATATTATAGTTTATGCAAGAAAATAATTATAAAATGAGATAAAAAATTGTATACAAATACCTGTTAATATAGTAGAATATAGAAAATATATTTAATTATCAATGTTTTAATATGGTGCAGCTGGTTATAAAAACCAGCTGTTATTTTTTAATATCTGATTGGTCTGATGTTTTGTCTGTTTTTTGAGCAGGTTTATTATTTACCTGCGGCATAGGTTTTTTAAAAACATAAGTATCTATTAAAATTTTAATAAATGCAGCAATAGGCAGGGCAATAATCATACCTAGAAATCCAGCTAATGCACCGCCTATCATTAAGCCTACTATAACTACAACAGGGCTTATACCTAAGCTGTCTCCAACTATTTTTGGAGTGATTACCATACTTTCAAGCACCTGCACTATTACAAAGCCTATTACGGTGTAAAGTGGGTGAATAAAATCATGGAATGTATATATAGTGGCAATAACTGAGCTGATTAAGCCTATTGTAAAGCCAACATAAGGTATCATAGCGCCAAAGCCTGTAAGTAGACCAAAGAAAAGCCAGCCTTTTACGCCCACTATGAAAAGCACTAACCCATAAAGGCATGAAAGTATTATTCCTACAAGGAACATACCTCTAAAATATTTGCCAATTAAAGCTTCAAACTGTGATAAATGTTCAACTATTTTCTGCATATTAAATCTCTCAACAAGTTTATTTGTAAAATTTTTAAAATCAGGGAAATCTGTAAGTAAAAAGAAAACAAGCACTGGCACAATAAAAATATTTACTAAAACACCAGCAATATTTTTAACTGATACTGCAGCAGAAGAAAGAGTATTTAAAATATATTTTGAAATAACGCCAAGTCTTTCTGTAATATAGTTTTTACTTGTTTCTAAATCAAATGATGACTGTATATTAAATTTTGCAAGAGTATCTTCAAGCCATGCAAAAATATTATTAATATACTGTGGTGTATGGTTTATAAGGTATGTAATATCTTTTATCATAGCAGGCACCATAACAGCAACAAGCACTATGATAATAACAAGCAAAATAATTACAAGCAGCAGCACACTTAAAAACCTTGGTATGTGCAGGCGGACAAATATTTCTACAATTGGATTTAAAAGATATGCAATTAATACTGATACAATAAATAATAAAAGTATATTTCTTGTAGCATAAAGCAGCAGGAGTATTGCTATTGTTGATGCAAATATTACTATGTTTCTTAAATTAAAATCAATTTCATTAAACTTCATCTAATAATGCTCCAGTATTATTTTATATTTTCTATATCCATATTATTAGGAAAAAGAATAGAGGCTTCTGCCTTTAAATTTTCAAATTCTTCTTTTTTGCAGGCTTTTAAAAGCACTGTTAAATAATATTTTATAAAAGAGAAATTTCTGTATCCTTTTTCGTATATTTTTCTGCAGTCTGATGCTGCCTGTTCAAAATTAGAATTTTCAAAATTAATTTTAGCAGCTTCAAGCAGTGCTTCATTATAGTCTGGATTTATTTCTATAGCTTTATGCAGGTCCTGCAGTGCTTCATCATCTTTTGAAAGCTGGTATCTTGTTAATGCTCTGTGATAATAAGCATCAGCAAAATCAGGGCTTTTTGAAAGTACATCAGAAAATGTTGCTTCTGCCTCATTCATAAGTCCCTGTTGGAAATATACCTGACCTAATAAAAACCTTGAACGCTGATGTTCTGGGTTTAAATCTATTGTTTTTTTAAGGGCAGCAGCTGCCTTATCAAGTGCCATAAGGCGAAAATAAGAAAGCCCTAATTTATAAAGATACATTGATTTATCTGGTGCGATTTCTGCAGCACGGGCAAAATTCTGGCATGCAGGAGTCATCTGGTTTAAATCGCTGTAGCAGAGCCCTATGTGGTAATATGCTGCAGCAGTATCATAACCCTGCTCATCAATATGCTCTGTTAAGAGTCTTATTGCCTTATGTAAATCTCCTGATAAGTATTCATCAATACCTGCATGAAGTTTATCCATATTAACTCTCCTGCTTTAAATTTCTCTGCAACGATACCATATCTTCTGGAAGTTGTAAAGAAATAGAAATAAGCTCGTCTGTATCAGGCTCTTTAAATTCTAAAAATGCAGAGTGAAGAGCCTGCCGTTTAAATCCAAATAATTCTTTGCCGCCATAAAGGCTGTCGCCTATTAAAGCGTGCCCCATACTTGCAGCATGCACTCTTATCTGATGTGTCCTGCCTGTAAATATAGTTACTTCTGCTAAGAATGCTCTTTTATATTTTTCTATAACTTTAAAATGACTTACTGCCATTTTGCCGTCATCTCTTACTGCCATTTTCTGTCTGTTGTATTTATCTCTGCCGATAGGGGCTTCTATCCGTTTTTCTAAAAATGCAGGTGTTCCCTGACATACTGCCATATATTTTTTAGTAATATTCCTGTTTAAAAAAAGCTCTGAAAGCTTCACTCTGTATTCTGTATTTTTAGCTATTATCATAAGCCCTGATGTATCTTTATCAAGGCGGTGAACAATACCTGGGCGAAAGTCGTTGTCTTCATCTTCTATAACAAATGTATAAAGCAGAGCATTTACAAGAGTATTATCATAATTTCCAGGGGCAGGGTGCACTGTTAAGCCTGCAGGTTTATTAATTACTGCATAGTTTTCTTTATCTAATATTACATCAAAAGGTATATTCTGGGGCGTAAGATTAGGCAGCTCTTCATCGGGAAAAGTAATATGTATTTTATCCCCGGCTTTGAGTTTAGCAGATTTTTTAATAGGCTTATCATTAACTAAAATCAACCCTTTTTCAAAAAGGCTTATAATAAGTGACCTGCTTTTTTCAGAAAGCCTTGCACATGCTGCATCTGCTCTTTCATTATCTATATCATTAATATAATCTTTTTCTTCCATAGTAATATAGTTATAAGCAAAAAAGAAAATAAAACAAGTAAAATATAAAATATTTAAAGAAATTACACATTTACTGCGATTTTTTACTTGACTATATTATAATAAATTGATAAAAATACAGTTCACTCTTGCTGCAGGATATTTTAGGCCTGTGGCTAAAAACCGAAAGGGAGGTCCTAATGAGGACATATGAAACAATTTTTATTCTGAAGCCAGAATTATCGGCAGAAGAACACAAAAAACACATTGAGTTTTACAAAGAAAACATCACTTCTCACGGTGGGGAAATCGTAAAAGTTGATGTATGGGGCAGGCAGGCACTTGCTTATCCTATTGAAAAACATAATGAAGGTTATTATGTTTTAATCCAATTCAAAGCAGATACTAACTACACTAATGACGAGTTAGAAAAACGTTTCCAATTTAATGAAAACGTTATTCGTTATGTTATAGTTATGCTTGACGAAAAAAGATTTAAACAAAACCCACGCAAAGAGCCAGTTCGTAAAGAACGTCCAGCCGGTGAAAAGGTAAGTAAACCAAGAAATGAAAACGAAGAAGCTGACGAAAAGCAGTCAGAAGAATCTTCTGAAGTTGTTGAAAACGAAGAAAAATAGTTTCCAGCAGGGAGTAAATTATGGCTTCTTACAACAAAGTAGTTTTATTAGGTAATGTTACAAGAACACCAGATGTTAGAAACCTGCCAGGCAGTGCAACAGTTGTTGCAACTACTGGGCTTGCTACTAACCGCAAATATAAAGATAAAGAAGAAGTTATGTTTATAGATATTGTGGTTTACGGCAAACAGGCAGAAACTATGGGTATGTATGTTACTAAAGGCACACCACTTTTAGTTGAAGGCAGATTATCTTTCAGACAGTGGGAGCAGGAAGGTCAAAAACGCAGTAAGCATGAAGTCATAGTTGAGTCTTTCCAAATGGTGGGAGGACGCAAAGACAGGGCGGATTTTGATGAAAGCATGGTAGATAAAGATGATTTAAAAATGCCTGCTGACGATAGTATGATTCGTGACGAAGACGTCCCTTTTTAAATTTAGCTTAAATACAACGGAGGACAGTTATGGCTGTTATTAAAAAAAGATTTCAAAAGAAAAAAGTCTGCCGTTTTTGTGTAGACAAAATAGATATTGATTATAAAGACGCAAAACTTTTACGCCAGTTTATCACAGAAAGAGGCAAAATTATGCCTAGAAGATTAACAGGCACTTGCGCTAAACACCAAAGGAACTTAGCTGCAGCAGTTAAAACTGCAAGAATTATTGCACTTGTTCCATTCACTCTTAATAAATAATTAATTTTTAATATATAAGCTGGCTTTATGCCAGCTTAATTAATATTATATTGTGGCAGTCAATGAGTAAATCAGTTCAGCTTTACCCTATTTTAAGTTTTTTAACATTCTATATGATACAAATATCATCAAAAACTTATTTTGCAGTTTTTGGTATATTTTTATATATAGCTGCAGGCGTTGCTTTGCTTGCATACCTTGAATCTGGTGAAAGAACTAGAAAATCAGATATTATATCAGCTGTTATATATATCATCTTTACAGCATTATTTTTTATACTTCCTAATGCTGGCAGCATGATAGAAAAAACAGGGCTTTTATTAAACAGTGAGAATCTTAAAATATGGTGGATGCCTGTATATATTGTAACAATCTTTCTGCCTGTATTTTTCCTTTATAAAAACAGGGCAGATAATAAACCTTTATATATACCAGTAGTGCTTTCTGCTGCACTTCCTGCACTATTAACTGGTGCATTACTTGTATTTTTTCCAGATATAAGAAATGGTGCAGTTGCTGCAGTTGCCAATATTATACAAGTCAGCATTATTGATACATTAGTCAAAATGAAAGAAACAATGCAGATACCGGATTATTATGCAGATATGCTTTCATATCTTATATTAAATAAAGAAGCAGTTGCAAAACAGACTGTTTATATGATGCCTGCTGCATTTTCTTCTGTATTTATATTAATTACATACATGTGTGACAGAATGAAGCCTGTATTTCGTGATAATACTGTAACTATAAGAGAATTCAGACTGCCTGATAATTTAGTATGGGTATTAATATTAGGCGGATTTTTAATACTTGCACCGCATGAAGGTTTAAAGTATGTATCATATAATGTGCTTGCACTATTTGCGTTATTATATTTTTTCCAAGGTCTGCAGGTAGTAAATAAAGCATTTGATAAATTTCAGGTTTCAATATTTATAAGGTCGTTGCTGCTTTTATTTATATTCCTTTATTTTACTGTTGTAGCATCTATGATTGTGTTAATAGGAATATTCAGCATTTGGTTTAAGCCAAAATGGCTTGAAAAAGACAGTAGTGATAAAGATAAAAAGGATCAGGATAATGGAAACTAACGAACACGCCCATGGGGGCAGTAAAACAAAAGCAACAAAAGTAGCTATGACTGTGGCATTTGGGCTTGCAGTATCAAAAGCAGCAGTTGGTTTTTTTACAGGTTCATTATCTATTCTTTCTTCTGCAGTAGATTCTATTTTAGATATTGCTGCATCATTTTTTAACTTTATTGCAATCAAAAAGGCAGAAGAGCCAGCAGATACAGGTCACCAGTATGGTCATGGCAAATATGAAGCTATGGCAACTTTTATTCAGTCTATAATCATTTTTGTATCAGGGCTTTTTATTCTGCTTTCAGCATGGGATAAATTTATAAACAATAAACATCCTGAAGTTTCCAGTGCAGGTTTTATTGTTATGGGTATATCTATTGCTGCAACTATATTTTTAACAATATATCTAAGATATGTGGCAAAAAAAGAAAATTCATCAGTATTAGAAGCTGATGCAATGCACTATTCAATAGACTTATACACAAATATAGGTATCCTTTTAGCTCTTTTTATTATAAAACTTACAGGCTGGACAGTGATAGACTCTATTGTGGCAGCAGTAGTGGCAGTATATATTATTTTTTCAGCAATAAAATTAAGCCTGCAGGTATCAAAACAGCTGCTTGATTCTAGTATTGAAGAAGAAGCATATAATAAGCTTGTAAAGGTATTAAACAGCTTTGGCAACTATCATCTTGATTTCCACAGACTTCGCACAAGAAGTGCAGGTAACGAGATTTTTATAGATATGCACTTAACATTATGCAGGAAATTAACTCTTGATGAAGTGCACCAAATCACAGATGTAATAGAAAATTCCATATCAAAAGAAATCCCTGGGGCAGATGTTACAATCCACCCAGAGCCATGCCACCATACAGAGAATGACCATGGTGAATGTAACTCATCACGGATAAGAGAAGGTCTGCAAAAACTGCAGAAGTAAGATTAGGCATTTTCTTTTAAAAAATCTATTAAAGGTTTGAGCTTTTCGTGCTCAAAATTAAATATACTTCTGTAGTCCATATCTTGAAGATTTTTAATTTTTTTTTTATATCCAAATACTTCAAGATATGCAAAGATTTGTGATTTAGGATTAAGAGAAAGTATTCTACTGTTATTAGCAGCAATTGTTTGAATACATGTTTTATATTTTATAAAGCAGTCTTTAATATCAGTGTGTATACATATATCTTCTAATAAAGTTTCTAAATTTCCAGTGTTTTCATTATCAGGAAAAAGAAAAATTTTTGGAGAAATAGTGCTGTCAAGTATTTCTATTTGATTTTTAATATTACTTATAGAGTTTTGGAAATCATCATCAGCATCAAAAATAATTATAGGATTATCATATTTTTTAATTTTTACTGTATTTATTAAATTATCTTTACCACTGGTTGCTGTATATTCTGCATTAATATTTAAATAAGAGCACAGCATTTCAAGAAATATTTTATCAGAGCTGCCTTCAACAAAAATATGCATACTAATCCCTTATTTCATTTTGATTATATATCATAGAGCATATCTGGTCTTTATTATACTCAATAGCATTAATAATTTTATCTTTATCATAAATATTATACAGTTTAATATTTATATCTGCTTTTTGAATTTGGTTATTAAATATCTCTAAAAACTCTTTGCTGTGTGTGGAAATAAAAAATTGAATGTCTTTTTCTTCAGAAATATTTATTATATTATCTATAAGTTTTTTCATAAGAGAAAAATGAATACCATTTTCTATTTCATCTATTATTATTATTTTACTGCCTGATAACACAGCAGAAAGAATTGTAAGATAAGTATAAAAACCTTTTCCCATAGATTTTATATTTACAGCATTAGAAAGATACTTATAAGAAACAGAGATAATATTACCTATAAACATTATATCTTCAATATTATCATCAAACTCTTTTAAATATTTATTTAAAAGTTTTTTACTGTTATTATTTACAAGTATTTTCGCAAGATTATTTTTTAATGTATCATAATTTGCAAAAGATGCTAAATATTCTGCTGAATAATCTGATGGAAAATCTAATGAAACACTTTTACTATTTAATTGCATTTGGAGTTTTAAATTATTATCAAGAAAAGCATAATATGAAACACCCAACAAATCAATATCATAATTAATTTTAATTATATTTAACCAGTTATCTAAACTATCATAAACTATACTATTGTCTGATGAAATGGAGCATGTTATATCATCATCAATAATGCCATTTATTTTAATATTATTTTTAGTATTATAATCATAAAATAAAGCAGAAAACATATCTTTTTCATCAGTAAAGTTACGGATTTTAAGAATATTATTTAATGTATCTATATTTATATTACAAAGAAAATAAACTGCTTCTAATATAGATGATTTGCCAGCATTAGCTGCCCCTGTAAAAATATTAATATTGGCAAAATTATTTAATGAAATTTGTTTTATAGCTCTGTAATTTTGAATATCTATATTTTTCAGCATAAATTAACCTAAATTTTTTATCATTATATCTTATATATCAAAAAAATCAATAAAATAAATTTATCTGGGGGTACCCCATTTTTTTGTAAGAATATTTATAACTATTTAATAATAAATAAGAAAGTGCTTTATAAGTATAA
>CALVEY010000041.1 GCA_944326705.1 uncultured Mucispirillum sp. | reverse complement strand
TGAGCGTTAAGGGCTTTGCCCGCAAATGCGTGGTTTAAAAATTTTACGGAAAAAATTTTTAATAAAAATATAAAGAGCCACAGGACGTGGCGTCTTTAGTGAGCGTTAAGGGCTTTGCCCGCAAATGCGTGGTTTAAAAATTTTACGGAAAAAATTTTTAATAAAAATATAAAGAGGTATAATATGGTTACTAAATTTCAACTTATTAATCCAATGGAAATGACAGCCCCAAGAGATGGCAAAGGTACAGCTTTTAGTTTTCCTTATGATATATTAAAAGGAATAGACGGCAAAATAAAGGCTTTTAACCATATGAGATTAGAAGAAGATTCTGCAATAGGCTATCATCAGCATATAGATGATTTAGAAATATATATAATTACAGAGGGCACAGGCATATATAATGATAACGGTACAGAGGTAGAAGTTACTGTTAATGATGTTATGCTTTGCAATAAAGGTGAACACCATGGGCTTTCTTCAAAAAATGGTAAATTAGACTTTATAGCAATAATTATTGGTTAAATTTTGCAGATATATTTAAAATATCTTGAAATAATATGAAAAAAATAGTAAAAGCAGAATAACAAAAATAGGATAACAAAAAACAAGGAGAAAGTAATGCTTGAAAAAACATTTGCTATTATTAAACCAGATGCAGTTGCTGCAAAAAATGCAGGTAAAATTATTGATAGAATAGAAGCAGAAGGTTTCACTATTAAAGCTATGAAGAAAATCCACATGACAAAAGCTATAGCTGAAAGATTTTATTTTGTTCACAGAGAGCGTCCATTTTATAATGACTTAACTAACTTCATGAGCTCAGGTCCATGTATAGTTATGTGCTTAGAAAAAGAAGATGCAATCAAAGGCTGGAGAGCTTTAATGGGTGCAACTAATCCAGAAGCAGCAGAAGCTAACACTCTCCGTAAATTATATGGTAAAAATATTGATAACAATGCAGTTCATGGCTCAGATGCGCCAGAAACAGCAGCAGAAGAAGTTGCATTTTTCTTCACTGGCATTGAATTAATGTAATCAAATAGTAATCAAATACATAAAATCAGCCCATTTGTAATAAAAGCAAATGGGCTTTTTTTTATGCCCTTAATTTTATGTCTAAAATAGCACAAGTAGTCTAATATCTCATTTTCAAACAGCCTGAACACAAAAAATTTTTGGATAAGTTAAAATAAAAATTTTAAAAAAATACATATTTTTCTTACAATTTAGTAAAATTTGTCGAGAAAATAGTAACAATTATCATTATAATTTTAGCTTGAAAAAGCATGTTGCATTAAAATATTATATAAAAATGAAGATATAAATAAAAAATATACAAAATAAAGAAAGTGATTATAAAATAATAAAAAAAACTTGACAAATGCAGAACGGGGGGGGGTATGATGTAAAGAAAAAAAGGGGAAAAAATGAAAAGGATAGTAATAGTAGTATGCTTATTGTTAGTAGTATCATTAATTATCAGCTGTGCAGATGAAAATAACAATAATACTCCCTCATCTGTTATTGATGATAATGCAAATATTGACTTAAGTACATTAAATCCAGATGAAAGCTACAAAAGGGTAGCAGTTTTACTTTATGGCGACACATTTTCTGATGCAGAATACAGCAACCTTTCTATTTTTCTAAACGGATTGGAAAGCGGTTCAATATTCAGCAGTGGTCTGGGTATAGGCGAAGTAAATAATGGAGTATCTGCAGGAGTAATAATGCAGTCATTATATTATTATGCGCAGGATGCATTTGAAGCAGGCACTGATGCAGAGCTTACACCATTATTATATCGCTCAACATTCAGCAATAGTGATGAGTTTAGCAGATTTATATCAGGCTTATCAGCTTATGACAGCAGCAGGCTTGTAAATATGCTCTCACCTATAGTTGCAAGCCAGAATATACTTAAAAAATCAGTAGAGTTGTATATTCCATGGTTATTAGATACATCATCATCAGCATCACAAGGCTCAAATACAAACATTAACCTTACATATAATGAGTTTAATGTAATAGTAAATGCCGCGTATTTATTTTCTTATCCTGTATTTAATTTAACAGGTCTTAATATGGCAGATGAAGATGTAATATCGTTACTTATAAGCAGAAGTTTATATGATTTAAATAACCAGACTACTTTTAAAGTAACATATAACCAGTCAGTGAAATATTTCAGAGACAGCTTTCTGCATAAAATAGTAACAGATATACAGCTTGATTTATTCAGCAGAGTAGTGCAGGACGCACTTCAAAATAACGGCAAAATAGGCGGCAGCACATATAAAGGTGATGTTAATGATGCAGTATTAAGTGCTAACCCATACGAAGTATCATCAACTGATTATACATTATATCCATTAATAGCAAAAACCTTATACGGCTCACCTTATGATGCAGTATATTCATCAGCAGATAAAGATGAGTATTTATCAATGGATAATAACCCAGCAAGTAACTTAGCAGTAAATAACAGCCTTGTATTTTATCAGAGATTAAAAACATTAGGCTTAAAAGTGCCGCAGATAAGCACAAGCCTTTCAGAGCATAAAAATCTTGCAGAAATAACAGCGGCAAATTTAAGGGACAATGGTTTTATATATCATGATTTTAACCAGTCAACAGATATATTTACCACAAATGTGCTTAATGTAATGTTTCCAGCAGTAATAAGTGAAACATCACCAGTATGCAGTTTAATAAAAGAGTTTAATAAATCAGTGGAGGATGCAGCATTATCAAATGCTGAATATGCATGGATATTAGATTCATCATTCAGCAGTGCAAATAACCCATGTAATATAGCAGTAGAATAAAAAAATGAAAAAGAAAGTAATATTTATACTGTTAGTGATGCTTTTTTGCGCCTGTTTATTATATATGCAAATTAATAAACAGGCAAAAAACAGCGGGATATATACAGGTATAAGCGAAAAGATATTTTTTGCTATGGGAACAGTTGTGAATATTATTTATGACAGCCGAGATGAAGACAAAATATTAGAAGCTGTTTTATTTATGGATAACCTAAGCAGGCAGATAAAAGCAGATGAAGCAAAGCTTAGTTTATCAGAAAATAATATTCCAATAATACTCAGCATAGAAAGTGTAAATTTATACAGGCATGCTCGTGAAATGTATAAATTATCTCAGGGCAGGTATGACCCGACAGTAATAACAGTATCTAAGCTTTATGGCTTTCCAGATAAAGAATGGATGCTTCCAGATAATGCTGCCTTAGAAAAAGCCAAGGCAAATACAGGGCTGGGTAACATTTTTTATAATGATAAGTATTTTATAAAGAAGAAAGATACTGAGATAGATTTTAGTGCAGGCAGTAAAGGCTATATAGTAGATAAAACGGCTCAATATATGAAAAAAATGGGCATGAAAAATTTTATAGTTAATGCAGGCGGCGATATGTATGCAGACGGCTTAAAGTATGGCACAAGCAGCTTTAAGGTGTATATAGAAAAGCCAGGAGATAAGCAGTCATATTTATCAAAAATACAGTTAAGAGATAAGGCAGTAGCTACCAGCGGCAACTATGAAAGATACTTTATAGACAAGAGCGGCAGGCGAATTACCCACATATTCAGCGGCAGCGATTATGAGCCTGTAAATAATTACCAGTCTGTAAGTGTAATAGCAGATAGTGCAGAAAAAGCAGATATGTATTCAACTTTATTTTTTTTAATGGAGTTTGATGAAATAAAAAAATACTGCAGGCAGTTAAATACACCAGTTCTGCTTTATACCCTTACAAATAATATAATAAAACTGTGCGGCTGGGCAGAATATGAATACTAAAAGAACAAGCATAAGGTGTCTTTAAGGCAGTTTAAATATTTGTCTTACAAGATAATACATTGAAAAAGGTTATATATAAAATTCTGTTGAAATTAAAGGGAGTTTAGCTTTGGCAGAGATTATTTTTTTCAGCGGTGAGAGCTGCAAAAAAATAAGGAGGAATAAAAAATGTAAAATTTTGAATATTAGAGAACTAATTTGTTAACAATACAGTAACACAAATGCTGTTTTTATATAATTACGACTAAATGCATAAAAACATCATTAATAACCCTGTAGCAGTTATTTATTATTTTTGAAGTTAAATGCATAACATAAACTATATAAGTAATATATTAAATTCAGCACAAAGTATTGTTTCTAATAAACAAAAAAGCTCTACAAAGCCTTGTTAGATAAAATAATCTAATAAATTAAGGATAATGAAATAAGATGATTATGTGTATTTATATTTAAGAATTAGGGGAGAAAATAATGAAAAAATTATTAGTAGTATTAATATGTATAGCATTTTTACCGTTAGCATCATCAGCAGCAGAAGAACAGGTGTGGTATACAGTAAAGAAAGGGGATTTTTTATATAAAGTTGCAGAAATGTATGGAACAACAGTAGAAGAGCTGCACAGACTTAATCCTAAAATAAAGAATGTAAATCTGGTATATGAAGGACAAAAAATCAGACTTATAGACCGTAACGAGATAGAAGCTAAGAAAAAAGCTGCAGAAAATAAGCAGACAAATAATGAAAAATTAAATAAAGACGAAATTCTGCTGGGAGCACAGCTTATAGCAGAAGCGATAAAGCTTGTAGATGATAGAAGATGTGCAGAGAACAGGTGTGCAGATAATTCAACAGCTGATAATGATAAAGCATTAGCTCAAGCAGAGGAAGAGCGTAAAGCGGCGGAGGAAGCAAGAAGAAAAGCAGAAAGGGAATATACAAGTAAATATAACCAGATATATGTAGCAGGCAAACTTTTAGGAAAAATGACTGGGGATATAGACGCAATGGAAGTTGCCCCATTTGGTTATGGCGGTGGAATAGAAGCCAACTTTCAGATAACAAAATATTTTGCAATTATGCCAATGATAGATGCCACATACTTATCAGGCAGTAATAAAGGTATAGATGCGGAAGCTATAGGGGTATCAGTAAAACCATACTTTTTATTCCAGTTAGGAGTGGAAGGCAACGGGTTTCAGCCATACTTTGGTATAGCACCAACATATACATTATCAATACAGGATGTATATATAAGCCCAACAGAAAACTGTAATATGATGAAAAATCAGGTAGGCATAGGAGCGATAGCAGGTGTTAACTATATATACAAAAATTTTGTAGCAGGCCTTGCATTTGAATATAACTATATACTTCCATACAGCAAAGATGAGTCAGTGCTGCATATGGATTTATCAACAAGTTATAATATTGGTCTGCATTTAGGTTACAGGTTTTAATCAAGCGAGGTAAAGTGTATGAAGGTCAAAGGTTTAACATCAGCATTTTTACTTACCGTATTGGTTATGTCATTAATATCAGGCTGCACATGGGGCAGGCATCATATAGAAGAAGATGATGATACAGCAGTAAAAGAATATGATTTAGGTGTAGCTGGAGTAATGCCGACAATAGGTCATATATATATAGATAATGTAGAAGTGCAGTCAGCAACAGACGGAACAACCTCAGGACTTGATATGTTAAAATTTCATCAAAAATATACATTATCAAGTGATATAATAGTAGATGATAAATCCAGCCTTGAAGGCGGTATGTGTATCTGGGAAAGCAGTGATAAAGATGCAGTCTTTTCAAATGGCACACTAAGTATAGAAGTTCCGTTACAGTTAAATGCATCAACAGATACTTATGAATGTTCCAATGTATCATTAGATGTGAAAAAAGACGGCACAATCGATATGGAGACATATAATCCAGACAGCATTATAAGTGTATCATATAAAAATAACCGCGGCGAATTTGTAACCCAGTCAACAATAGGCACTGTATCGCCATATGTAAAAAGCATAACCTTAAATGTAGCAGACAGGCATAATTTAAAAAATGTAGCAACAAGCCCGGCAACAGTTCTTTTTTGGAGAAAGGACGGTTTATTTCAGGCAGGCTTTACAGCATACAGAGGTATGACAGGTTTGCAGCAGTATATAGGCTCAGCAATATATGAAGCAAAGGTAAAAGCACCAGGCGGCACAACTATAGTATCGCGTTCATTAACAACAGCAGATTATGATGCAGATGTGCAGGCAGATATAACAAGAATGAATACATGGACAGCAAATGATGCAGTAGACACAAATAACGGTATATATTCTACTTCAGCATTTGTATCAAGCTATGGTCCGCCTATTGCACTTCCTGCATTTAGAAAAGGAGAAGTAAACTATAACCGATTAAGAACAGCACTATTAAGGCACAACCACTATCCAATAGTAATAAGTGCAGATAAAAAACTGTATGTTATAGGTGGAGTAACCAACTTTGATGCATCCGGCTTAGGTGGAGATTTAGAAGATATATACAGTAAACAAATCAGGGTAAACGATATCTGGTTTTCATACAGCGGAGTAAATTTAGGGGATAATCCAGATTTAACCAAAATACATGCTGGAGAAATAAAAACAGTCAACGGGGTAGAAAGTAAGTTTGTATCATTAGTAGCCATAACAAGTGACTTAGATACAACTATAGCCTTAAATGAAACAGACAGAGAATACTATATAAGCGGCAACCCGAACTTAAATAACGGCTTTTGTTCCAATAAAGTAGATAAAGTAATGTTTGAAAGCCCGGTAACAGATGACCAGGACTATATTTTAGCATTTAACTATAATATGCCGTGCGGCTCATATGACGCATCAGCACAAGTTGGAGCAGTAAAAATACCAGGTCTTCAAAAGTTAATAGGTGACGGGGGCTCAGCAGTAGCAACAGACAGCCATATATATTTTACAGGCAGAGATGGTAAAGGATATATGGTAGACTTACGCCCAAACAGCGAAAACTATCAAAGAATAATGGAAGGCAGAAATGTAAAGGCAGAGCTTGTTCCAGTTCCACACAGTGAATCTAACCACAACCATACAGAAGATGACTGGAATAACAGGTTATATGCAGTAGAGATGGCGTATGCCAATATGAACCATGCAGTATCGCCAACATTATTGTTAAAAGACGGCAGTATAGTATTTATGGCAAGGCAGTATAAAAATGGAGCAGTTCAGTATATAAGCCGCCATATTTATTTAAATAAAAACCTTGATTTAAGTATAAACGAGGCAGACCATCCAACTAATGTAAAAATAGTTCACTTATTAGGACCTACAGCAGGCTATGGTGAAGACGGCAGAATATATTTCTGGACAGATATGCCTTCACTAGGTGTAAGTTATAAGCCATCAAAAACAAATATTGATGATGATTATTTAGCATTTATTTATGGTGACCCTGTTCAGTTAATCAGCATGCTTACAACAGAGGCAGATAAAGAGAAAGCATTTGGATTTTACTACAGTGTAATAGATGTGGAAGGAACAGTATCAAGGTTTGGCAATAATGCATTAGGAAATAATTTTGCCATTATGCCATACAACCCGCTTACAGCAACTATTGAGGATGTGTTAGTAACAGAAGATGAGCAGGGTAATATTTCATATACTTTACAGGCATTACCATATAGACCTTTTAGAACTAATACATATCTAGTGGTAAACTTAAATGCACAGTCAGATTACAGCTATATAATGGTGCCATATTATGTTTATGGGCTTGATTCAGCAGAAAGGGCAGTAATAGATAATATAATATATAAACAAGATGGAGCAATGGCAGCAGAAACAAAAGGTAATAACATATCAAAAGTATATGGAGCTTATAATATTCCTAACCTGCCGTTTAGATATACTCCTTATGGTAGAAACTCAGTATTTTTTGCAAATAAAAAGGGAGTATTTTCTTTTGTAGATTACAATGTAAGAAAAAGTAAATCAAGATGTCAGGATACAGGAAGCTGTGCAGGTGACAGCAATATAAAACTAGATACAGAGCTTCCAGATTATTTTTATTCTGCAACAAAATCTAATAATTACTTAGAAGAAGCAAGTGGAAAAAATAACTATATCTCTACTCCATTTGTTACAGAAGTAAGAATGAGCAACTTTCCAGATACAAGGAATTATGCATCAACTGGTTTTGAACCGCAGCTTTTAAGCAGTTACTTTAACTATGAATACGACAGAATACCAAGCAACTCAGGAGAAAATGCTGCAGCAGACCCATTATTACCAGGCTATATACCACAATTCTGGTTTGAAACAGTTAAGGGAAGATTTACAAACTATGCCACTATGCAGGCAGCTGATTACTTAAAAGACTTATATCAGTATGATTATGGTGTTGGTTTATACAGATACTATACAAAAGACTCTTTCCCAATGTGGAGGGCGAGGAAAATAAATACAGAAGTTTTACAGTACCAGACACGGTTTGGCAACCTTATGCCAATGTCACATGGAGCGACAGCGGAAAGCTATGTAGATAATATGGTATCACTTTTTAAAGATACTCCTTATGTAGACAGCACAGATTTAAATAAATATGTAGCACCAAGAGAGTATGTGCACAGCCTTTATGTCTTTTATGATAAAGAGCAGCTGGAAGTGGGAGGCGATTTAGGCAGCAGTGTATTTGGCAGCCTTACAACTCCAATGACAGATACAGAGATAAGAAATAACGGTATAGGATATATAATGGTTGAAGGAAATTTTATGTGGAAGAATACTCCTGCAGCCTTAACGGGCACAGGGGCGGTCCCATTGGATAGCTTTGAGTTTGTCCAATACCATTAAAATACCCCTACACTACTACACACTCGCCTGCCTTAAGTTTTATGTTAAGGCAGGCACAAACTTTATATGAGATATATTATGTGGAGGCAGAATATGAAAAGGCATTTAAAATTTTTTATGCTGTTATTAACAGTATTATGTTTGGTTTTAGCATGTCAGGATACATCAGATTCATCAAGTAATACTAATTCTGGCACAGCAGATGGTGGTAATGGTAATAATAGTGGCGGCACATCTTTAGATTCAGAAATTATTAATGCTACAATGCGTGTTTCTGCAGATGAAGATGATGCATTAAAAAATACATTTTTTTCACCTGCTGTGGCAACAAATGGCGGCACTTTAAAATATACATGGGATTTTGGAGATGATACAGCAAGTGTGGATACAGATTATAACTATATCACCCACCAGTTTAATAAATATGGCAAGACATATACAGTAAAGCTTTTATTAAACAATATGACATCTTCTCAGCAGGAAACAGTTACAATGGATTTGAAACTTCCAAAGCCAGAAATTTCAATAAACTGTAATACAAGTGGTGCCTTAATATTCTGTAACCCAGTAATAAGTCAGCAGGCTGTTCAAGATGTATCATATACATGGAATATTTTTAACAGTGAAGGCACTTTAGAAAAAGAAATACTTTCCGCAGGACCTGCTATAATAAACCACAGAGTAGAAAATTCTGGGGTATATAAAATTGTATTAACAGGAACATCAGCACAAGTTGATGGAGATATGACAGCAGAAAGAAATGTATATGTATCTGTAAATATTAATCAAGGTCAGATTACTTACACTAATACATCAAGTGATATGCTTTCATATAAATATACATTTAATGCCCAGGCAGTAGACGGCAGCCAGCTTGAATACTGCTGGGACTTTGACGGCACATCAAGCTGTGGTCAAGGTGCAGGATATCAGCTTGGAGCAGAATACAGCATAGCAGACCATACATATGGTAAATATAATGCCAGCCATACAGTAACAGCTTATGCAAGGATACCTGGTACAGATGAAGTTGTAAATAACAGCATAGTAGTAACACAGGCGCTTCCAGAAGTAAGCATACAAGCAGAAGGAACAGGGCTGACAAGAAAACTAAGCCCGGTATTTTCATTTAGACCAAAAGGCAACTTATCATATATATGGAAAACAGGGGACGGCAAAGAATATTCTCAAGAAACAGTATCCCATACATATGGTAAAAATGGTACATATACAGCAGAATTAACAGTATTAAATGATTTATTTGCACCAGAAATCGGTTCAATTTCAGCACAGCCTGTAAATGTATATGCTTATGGCAACATACAAAATATAGTAATAAACAGCCAAAGAGTAAGCCAAAGTATAGAAGGAGAAACATATACATTTTCTTCCCCTGCTTCATCAGATACTGGCAAACTATATTTTACATGGAAAATCAATAATGCAGTAGTTGCAGAGGGTGAAGGGCTTTCATCTATTAATCATACTTTTACAAAATATGGTCAGACTGCAAGTGTAAGCCTGGAATTAAAAATAGTTGGCAGTAATGATATAGTATCAGCAGAGCCAGTATTAGTGCAGACAAGTAAACCAACAGCAGTATTAAACCCGCCTGCAAATGTAACAGTAAATATACCTGCAGAATTTCAAGGGGAAGTATTAAGCCATTTAAATGGGGAAGATTTTACTTCTAATCTTGTTAATCCGCAGTATAAACTTGAAGTATCTAATACTGAATATAAATATTCTGACACATTAACTATTCCATACACATTTATTACACGCGGCTCTTATTCAGCTAAACTTGTAGTAACTGCCGATAATGTGGAGGGCAGCATAGTTTCAGAACCTGTAACAGTGCAGGCAAATGAAGTGCTTATAGTATGCCACAATGAAGCAAATCCTGCAGATTTATATAGTGTAAAAGTAATATGTCAGATGGATAATATTATAGATAAAAATTTAAAATATTCATTAACATTTCAGCCATATATGGAAAGCAGTTATACTACTAATGAATATAATGCAGAAGATGTTTCTGAAATAATACTTTATAATAAAAATAGTGAAAACAGTCTATACAGATATTCATCTAGAGATATAGTTGTAAACTGGGAAATATATAAAGATAAATCAAGTATAGAGTATATGGGCAGTTATCAAATAAAATTTAATGTAGAAGAACCTGTCATAGATAAATTTATAGATATAATGTCATACAACTCAGAACCACTTCAATATGTGTATAATGTAGAAACAGGCGAATATGATTATAAATCTACGAGCAGCCAAAAATATGAATGTATATATGCATTATCAGAAAGTGGAAATGTTTATTCATGGGGCGAAGATGGGTGTGGTCAGTTATATACAGATAGACCAGTATTAACACCAAAAGTTATCAGCAGTATTGATGGTAAAGTAGTAGAAATGATGTATAACAGTAATGGACCAGTATTTAGAACTGATACAAATGATTATTATATGATAGTAGAGCGTGGTAATTATATGTATGGTGTAAAAAATATGCCTGAAAAAATAATAAAATTTCTAATTATGGATATGAACCGTCAATCACGATATTATTTTATCTCAGAAAGCAGAGAATTATATTATGTCAACAAGCATGGAGAAATACAAAATCCTATTAATGCAAATATAGGTAAAGTAAAAAAGGTATACTTTAATCAGAGAAATAATGGATTTAATGTTTGTTATGTACTCACTGATGATGGAGTTTTATATAGTCTATCCAATAATCAAATATACAAACTATCAGAAGGTATTGCTGATTTTGAGCTTGTAGGAGGATATTTAGCACTAAAAAAAGAGAGTGGAGAAATAACAACAGCGAGTTCTGATCTAATATTAGCTGATAGTGGAAAATTGGTACATACTAAGGGTAGTTATTTTTCAATAGGTGATGATGGTGGCTTATATCATGTAGGCCAAATTGGTAGTAGTGATTTTAATGAATGTGCATCTGGTATTGGAGAAAATTTGGATAATGAAAAGTATACAGAAGTTAGTAAAGTAAATATATCAGGAAAAGTTGTAGATTTTTTTGATAATAATGGAACAAGATATGCAATAACAGAAGAAGGTAATGTTTATTCATGGAGTAAGAAGCAGTGTACCCCACAAAAGATTAATATAACAATTAATAGCCGCATAAAAGATATTCAGGGTACTGATTATTACCCATATATAATATTACTTGAAAATGGACAACTTCTAAAAAGTACTTCTTCTGGTATTAGTGAGATTAACATTCCAGGAGAAAAGATTGCAAAATTCTATATGGTTGATCAGTATTCGTCGCAAGTATTTGCAGTTACAGAAACAAAAAATGTCTATGAGATAAATTATAATACACAAGAAGTAAATAAAGTAAAAAATATATCTAATGTAAAAGATATTAAGGTACTTATGGAAGATGCTGTAATAATGATTACAGAAAATAATGATGTTTATGCTTATGGAGAAAAATATGCTGAAGCATTAAATATTGAAGCAAATAGTAATATTGAAAAATATTCTGCTGTAAAGGTAGAAGGAATACCAAATCCTATTAATTTTATACATATATTAAAGGAAAGTAATACTGTGAACTATAAAAGCACATACAGCATATTGGCTTTTACACAAGATGGTAGAATATACGGCTGGGGAGCAAATAATGGTAGAATTCCAGTAGGTACTATTACGCCGCAAAATAAACCTGTATTATTAAATGTTCCTTTATATAAAAAAGGAGTATATGAAACTAACTATATGAATACTGACTCATATGCTCCAGTGTATTATAATATTTTAACAGAAAATAATGATATATATTCCTGGGGTTATTTAGTAAATACAGGAACAGATGCAAAAGAAAATGTAGCACCAAATGGATATTTAATAGAACCAACTAAAGTAAACTAATTATGGAGGTAAATTATGAGTAAATTATATAAATTAATTATAATAACTATAACAGCCATAATGTTAGCCGCAGGGTGTTCTGAAACAAGTTCAAATAATAGTGGCAATAGTGGTAATATAACAGATAACGGCTCAAGCGGTGGCAATGGTGGAGACGGCAGCGGTGGAGATGGAAGTGGCAGTTCATCTGAAATTATAAACAGCACAATGCGTGCTTCTGCTAGTATAGATAATGCGTTATTATATACTTTTTTTACACCAGCAGCAGCAACTAATGGTGCATCACTTACATATAACTGGAATTTTGATGATAATGCAGAAGAAACAACAGATACAAATATAGTAAGCCACGAGTTTAGCAAATATGGTAAATCATATAATGTAACATTAGAAGTAAGTAATATGCAGACTAATGATAAAGAAAATGTAAGCATGATAATACCACTTCCAAAGCCAACTATATATTTTGCATGCAGCACTGCAGGGCTTGACATATACTGCCTTCCAAATATAAGCCAGCAGGGCATAAATGATGTGGAATATACATGGAATATATTTAACAGCAGTAATGAGCAGATAGCAAGTTTTACAACAAAAGGCAGCCATGAGCTTGCAACATATACTATGCCATTATCAGGCACATATACAGTAACTCTTTCCGGCACTACACCAAAAGTAGACGGTGCAATGGAATATACTGAAATTGTAGAAGTAAATCAGTCTTTAAACAGAGGCAGTATATCACACAGTGTATTAAGCGCAGATAAGCTTCAATATCGTATGCGTTATAGTGCAGATTCAACTAATGGGGATATACTGAACTACTGCTGGGAAATAGATGATGAAATAAACAGTGGCAAATGTGAAAGCGATGTAAACTATCATCAGGGAACATCATCAACTTATGATGAAATTACTCATACATTTCCAAAATATAAAAAAGCATATAATATAAAAGCTTATGTAAAAGATGCATCTGAGGCAAATCCTGCAGTTTCGTCTGCTATTATATATCAAGACCTGCCTGTAGTAGCAGTAAGTGCAACAGGGGCAGGTCTTTCAAAAAAATTCAGCCCAGTATTTACATATAAACCAGCAGGTAATCTTCAGTATATATGGAGCTTTGGAGACGGCAGTCAGTCAAGTGCAGAAAGCCCAGAGCATACATATACAAAGACAGGTTATTATACAGTTACTTTAGAGATAATAAGCGATAAGTTTGATACATCAATAGGCTCTATAAAATCTAATGATGTAAATATAAATATTAATGAGAATATAAATAATGTAGTAATTGAAAGCAGCCTTAAGTCAAGGGATAAATCAGGTGAAAAACACATAATATCATCACCTGCACAGTCAACTCAAGGTGCACTTTATTACATTTGGAAAGTAGATGGTAATATAGCAGCAGAGGGAGAAAACATACATACATTAGAGTATTCATTCCCTGTATTTGGCAGGTCATACAGTGTATCATTAGAAGTGGAAGATAAAACTACAGGAGATAAAGTTATAGCAGAGCCAAAAGTGATAGCAACAAAAAAACCAGTTGCAGAAATAGTTCTTCCACCTTACAGCACACCAAATACACAAGTGCAGATGCAGGCAAAAATATATTTTGAAGATACTGGTGAAGATTTTATATTAATGGCTAATAATCCAACTTATGAATGGATTATAAATGGTCAAAATGAAAATCAAAACAAACCATCTATTGATAAAGTATTTAGTCAAACACAGCAGTTGCCTGTAAAACTTAATATTAGTGCAGATAATATAGAAGGCTCATTATTAACAGCAGAAACAACTATCTATATAAATGAGCTTAACTTAGAATGTTCAATTGCAGATGATGCAGAAGATATGTATGGAGCAATTGTCACTTGTAGTATACCTACAGATATAGAAGGCTCTACTGCATATTACTATAAGTTTACATATACAGAATATATGAATGGTGTGCCAGTAGCTGTGGAAGTGCCTGCAACTGAAAAAACACAGTTTAAAATAAAACTTTATGAAGAAGGCAGTATAAGAAGATATCAAAGTAGATATTTTGAAATACAGTGGTATGCAGGAACAAAGCTTCAGTATCAATATACTGGAAATCTTTCACTTTCATATACAGCAAAAGAATATTTAATGGATAAAGTCGTTAACATTTACAAAAGAGAAAATCATTCTGGAGATGGTAAAGCATACATCTTAACAGAAAGTGGTAAAGTATATTATGCTGGCGATGGATATGATATGGCTGCCCCAAGATATATGTATAATTTTTCAGAACCTGTAAGTCATATATATGTTGAATATAATAGACCATATTTCCAAACAGCGAGCGGCAAGATTTATAGAAATACTATTAAATTAAATGAAGAGAAAGGTATGGAACTTGTCAAAAATGTAACAGGCACTTTAATTCAAGTTCAAGTAATAAATAATGTAGAATATGTAATTACTGATGATGGTATATATATGCTTGGATATTTTGGAGATGGTCAGAAAATTTTTAATCATAGAATAAAAGCTATAATATCTGACTCTGATAGTCCATCATCTGATATAAAATATATATATACAGAGGACAATCGTTTATTCAAATGGCTTCTTACAAATCCTAATAAAATAGAAGAAGTAATGCAGGATACAAAGTTTAAACAGGTTGTGTGTGATAAAAAAGAAACATTTGTAATATCAGAAAATAATGAAATATTTTACAATTCTTATGGTGAGTTAAAAAAGATGATATTAGATGCACCAATAGATGGTGATATAGAAATAAAATATTTCAAAGATACTGGTCAATATCTAATTAATAATAAAATTTATTATTATAACAGCAAAACAGGTAAATTAGAATTATCAAGTTTATATGCTGATTTATTGATAGAAGACATCATTCCTTACTATAACAGAGAATATGCAGACAAAGCAATTCCTCTTGTTGATAGTGGTTTATTTATTATTACAATAAATAAAGAACTTTATACATACTCTACTGTAGTAAAATATGGTTTACATGGCTTAGGACATAAAAATACAGTGGATACGCCACAAAAAATAGAAGGACTTAGTGGAGTAAATAAAGTATCTACTATAATGGGACATCACTATAAATCAGTAGGGAATGCAGGATTTTTATGGAATAGTATCAATAAAATAGTTGTAGAAACAGAAAATGGAACATACGAATGGGGTATGGATGATGGTTCTGGAACAGGAGAAAGAATATTAACTCCACAAAAAGCGGAAAGTAATTACTATGTAATAGGTCAATTAATAGATAAATCATATTTATATACTAGTGTAGGTGCGTATTATTTTAATGAAAACCAGAAGGAATATATTTTAATAGATAATTTTGATACTAATCAGAATAGTGAGTATATGGTATTTGATGTTAGATATAATTCATCGTGGAATAGTAGATATAGTTACATAGTAATAGATGGTAAATTATACACCGTGGGTTATAATAATGGTAATAGATTGCTCTATTTTGTTAATCAGGAATATTTTGGAAGCATAGGGGAGCAATAGCATAAACCACATTTATGTTAGTAATATATAAAAAGGGGAGTAATGTGCGGCAGTATAAAATACTGCCGCTTTCTTTTTTATAAATGCAACACTGTATAATATATCTGCTTAACCCCCATTTTTTTACAATAATACTAATAACTATATAATAATTAAAATAAAATATTTACTAGAATTAA
>CALVEY010000040.1 GCA_944326705.1 uncultured Mucispirillum sp. | reverse complement strand
ACTCTAGTAAATATTTTATTTTAATTATTATATAGTTATTAGTATTATTATAAAAAAATGGGGGTGAAGCAGGTAATTTTAGCAAATAATTAAATATTTTTAATGCAAAAAAAATATAAATTTGTTATACTTATTTATCTAGTAGTAAAGCTATATTGTTTGGAGTTTAAAACTATTATGGATTTAGAAAAAATACTTATTCTTGATTTTGGCGGCCAGTACAGCAAACTGATTGCCAGAAGAACCAGGGAATGTGGCGTATTCAGCGAAATATTAAGCTACTCTACAACCCCTGAGCGTATTCGGGAAAAAGGGTATAAGGCCATTATTCTTTCAGGCGGCCCTGCAAGTGTATATGAAGAAAACGGACCACAGTGCGACAAAGCTGTATTTGATATGGGACTGCCTGTGCTTGGTATATGCTATGGTGCTCAGCTTATGGCAAACTTACTTGGCGGATATGTGGAAAGCAGCGGTTCACCAGAATACGGTTCTACTATGGTGCATGTTGATAAAAAAGCAGCACTTTTTCAGTCACCTAATGTAGAAGAAGTTACTGCTACATGGATGAGCCACACTGATTATATTAAAACTGTGCCAGATGGGTTTAATATTACAGCTAAAACTGACAGCTGCCCTGTAGCTGCTATGGAAAACAACAGCAAAAAACTGTATGCTGTGCAGTTCCACCCAGAAGTAACTAACTCTATCCGCGGTATGGATATGATTAAAACATTCCTTTTTGATATATGCGGATTTAAAGGCGACTGGAAAATGTCATCTTTTATTGATGATGCCGTTGCTAAAATTAGAGAAAAAGCAGGAAATGGAAAAGCATTATGTGCATTAAGCGGCGGTGTAGATTCTTCTGTTGCTGCCCTTTTAGTGCAGAAAGCTATTGGCGACAGATTAACATGTGTATTTGTTGACCATGGTCTTTTAAGAAAAAATGAAGGTGACGAAGTTGAAGCAATTTTCTCTAAATTTGGCTTAAACCTTATAAGAGTTAATGCTGGAGAAAGATTTTTAGCAAAACTTAAAGATGTGGAAGACCCTGAGCAGAAAAGAAAAATTATCGGTAATGAATTTATTGCCGTTTTTGAAGAAGAAGCAAAAAAACTTGGCTCAGTTGATTATCTTGTGCAGGGCACAATATATCCTGATGTTATAGAAAGCGGTGCAGGAAGCTCTGCAATGATTAAAAGCCACCATAATGTTGGCGGTCTGCCAGAAACTATGGATTTTAAAGGTCTTATAGAGCCATTAAGGGAGCTTTTTAAAGATGAAGTCCGCAAAGTAGGTCTTGATTTAGGGCTTCCAGAACATCTTGTTATGAGACAGCCATTTCCAGGACCTGGGCTTGGTGTAAGAATTATCGGTAAAATCACTGCAGAAAAAGTTGCTATACTGCAGGATGCTGATGCTATTTTTAGGCAGGAAATAGCAGCAGCAGGACTTGATAAAGAAATAAGCCAGTATTTTGCAGCTCTTACAGATATGCGCTCTGTTGGTGTTATGGGCGATTATAGAACATATCACTACACTGTGGGGCTTCGTGCCGTTATTACATCAGACTTTATGACTGCAGAATGGGCCCGCATTCCACATGAAGTGCTTGCAAAAACTTCTAACAGAATTGTAAATGAAGTGCAAGGCATTAACAGAGTAGTCTATGATATTACTACTAAACCACCTGCAACTGTTGAGTGGTTATAATAATTTAAATTATATATGCAGATAATGGGGCAGGATAAATATTCCTGCTCTCTGTTGTGTGCATAAATTTTAAGATATAAAAATATAAAATGATATGTTAATATCTTTGGATTTATAGTATTTGTAGCAGTATATATCCAATATTATAAAGGTAGCTCCAAGTATTTAAAAAATGCTGGTATTTTACAGTTTAAAACTGTAAAACACTTTTTGAGGATAACATGGATAAAAAAATTAATACTAAAGCTAATACTAAAGGCTCATACAGAGCTATCGTCTTTCTTGCTGCATTCATTATCATTACAAGCATTATATTTCTATTCAGCCGCATTACATATAAGGAAAAGTTAGACCAGAGAATAGAGTATGCAGGTATAAACACCCTTGAACTGCTTTACACAAAAACCACCTTCCTTTCTCAGCTTTATTCATATTCATTAAAAACTGCTGCCATAGAGTTAAGCAATTACATAACAGATAACACCACAAAGCAGGATTATTTTAACTGGCTTAACAGGTATTATGAACATATAAAAAACACTCTATTCCTGCAGGATGTTAATGTATATTTTGCAAGTGATAATATATTGATAGACAGAAAATTTGGCGATATTTTAAAGATTGATAAATCATATGAATATAAACATCAGGACTGGTATACAAAAGCTCTTGCAAAACCCTTAGTGCCTATATTTTCAGAAGTATATGTAGATGCATTTACAAAACAGCTTGTAGCTAGTGCATCTATATGTCTTCCTGATGGTAAAGGGGTGCTTGGTATAGATTTACAAATTAATACTTTTGGTACAAATAAATTTTTTGATCAAAAAACTCTTGATACTACAATTAATTTTCTAATGGACTATAAAGGTGAAATTATCGCTTATTACAGCAAAGATAATAACACTTATGATAGAGATAATATTAATAATATGCCTTTTATTCTCCAAATCAAAGAAAAAATATTAAACTCTGATGAGGCTAACGGTTCATTTAAAATAAAAAACTCTGACGGCAGCAAATATTCTATTTTTTACAAACAGTATCATGAAACAAAATATTACTCTGTTGCTGTAATTGATGATAATGAAATGTATACATCTATTGAAGATACATTATCTAAATACATAATTATTTTTATTATTTTAGCTTTTGCAGTTTTAATAGCTTATCTTGACGGCTATTACTTAAAGAAACGGGCAGATGATTCTGATGATGTTGTTGATATGCTTGGAAATATTTACTACTGTATATATAGAGTGAACCTTGAAAATAAAACATACAATATAGTTAGAAGTATAGGCAGCAAAAGCTGCAAAATCCACCCTACAGGGTTATATGAAGAGTTTTACAGTAAATATATACGGACTCTTGATGACACTTCAAAAGAAGAATTTATAAACACACTATCCATTGATAACTTGAAAGCTATGGCAAAAAGCAGCAGCTTTAATATGGATAAATATTTCCATAAAAATATTCCAGGACAAAATGAATGGATAAATATACGCATTATTAGAAACAAATCTATTTCTAAAAAATATATACTGCTCTGCTTTAAAGAATGCGGCGATGAAAGAGAACGAGAACTTGCCCACATTGAACTGCTTGAAGAAGCTGTAGAAGCATTAAAAGAAAGCGCAGAATCTAAAAGAATACTTTACTCTAGTGTATCTCACGATATGCGCACACCATTAAACTGCATAATCGGTATTGCTGAGCTTATGACTGCAAGTATAAATGATAAAGATAAAATTTTAGATTATATAGAAAAAATAAAAATTTCAGGCTCACAGCTTTTAACATTAATAAGCAATTTTCTTGAAATGGCTCAGGCTGAAAGCAAGGCCCTTGATACTAGTATTATAGAATTTAATCTTGAACATAAAATTAATGAAATATGCAGCATTTTCTCCGCTGTTGCAGAAAGAGATAATAAAACATTTAAAGTAGAATATAATGTAGAGCATAATGATATTAAAGGCGACGCAAATAAATTAATGCATATATTAAGCAACATTTTATCAAACGCTTTTAAATATACAAAAACAAATGGTTTAATTGAATTATCTGTAAAAGAGATAAAAGTGCCTGGAATATCAAGATATGAGTTTACCATAGAAGATAACGGCATAGGTATGAGTGAAGAATTTTTAAAAACTATATTTATACCATTTAACAGAGAAAGCCGAGCAGATACAAAAAATATTACCGGGGCAGGACTTGGTCTTTCTATAGTAAATAGTCAGGTGCGTCATATGGGAGGCACAATCAATGTTAAAAGTCAGTATGAAAAAGGCACAACTGTCACTATTACACTGCCTTTTGAAAGTGTAAAAAAACAAGCAGGCAGTATTAAAGAGCAGGAAGAAATAATAGAAGGCGCAGAAGATTTTGCAGGAATAAATATACTGATTGCTGAAGATAATGTAGTAAATATGCAGATTATTACTGAGCTTTTAAAATTAAAAAATATTAATGTAACACAAGCATTTAATGGTAAAGATGCTGTTGATATATTTAAAAACTCTAAAGAAGGCGAATTTGATTTACTTATATTAGATATACAAATGCCATTATTAAACGGGCTTGAAACAGCAAAAACTATTAGACAAATGAATAGAAAAGATGCTAAATTAGTGCCAATTATTGCATTAAGTGCAAATGTATTTGAAGAAGATGTGGCAGCCTCTCTTGAAGCTGGTATGAATGCCCACATGGCAAAACCAATTAACTTACCAGCCCTTTACAAAACATTTGCAGAGCTGCTGAAAATAAATAATAAAAAATAAGGTATTAAATGGATAAAAGAAAAGTTGCTATTATTGCAGGCTATGGCTCACTGCCATTAATCGGCGCTAAATATGTTAAAGAAAAAGGTGATGAACTTTTAATTATAGCTTTAAAAGAAAGCTGCACATTAAATGAAGAATTAAGAGAGCTTGCTGACCATTATTATGAATTCAGCGTAGGGCTTGCAGGAAAAATGTTAAAAACCTTAAAAAAACATAAAATAACTCACGCCCTGCTTTCAGGCAAAGTAGAAATTAAGCTGCTGCACAGCACAAGGTTTGATTTAAAAGCACTGCTTATGCTTGCAAAAATAACTTTTAAAAGCACAGACTCTATTAATTTTGCTATTATAAAAGAATTAAAAAAAATAAACATAGATATGCTTTCTCAAAAAGAAGTATATTCTTCCATTATCCCAAAAAGTATGCAGTTTACTGATAAATCATACCGCGATGAAGGGCTTGCACACATTGTAAAAGAAGGCTTTTTATTTGCAAAGCATATTGGTGCTCTTGATTTAGGTCAGTCAATAGTTATAAGCAGAAAAGGCATTTTAGCAGTAGAAAGTGCCGAAGGAACAGATATTACTTTTGCAAGGGGCTCAAGCCTTGGAAAAGGGGAAGCAATATGTATAAAAACAGGCAAAGCATATCAAGATGAAAGGTTTGATTTACCTACTGTTGGGCTTGATACATTAAAAAATATTGCAGAAAATGGCGGCATTGGTCTTATTATGGAAAGCGGCGAAACAATAGTTGTTGATATGGAAAAATGTATTGAATACGCAAAAGAAAAAAATTTAATATTTGCTGCTCTCAGCCAAAGTGAGCTTTAATTATTTAATTATTTTCTTATTTTCATATACCACTTACCATCTACAAGCTTAAGGGGAATTACTGCATATTTTTCCCCTAACTTTACATTGGCAGAATATGTGGTATCATCTATTTCTTCAATGCTTACAAACTCCATATCTTTATCACCTAATATTATTTTAAAACTGCCGTATAAATATTCTTCTGAGCTTAAATTATCAGGTGAAATATTATCTTTCTTTAAAGCGTAAGACATTATGCTGAATAAATCATAATTATCAATATTTGCAGCCATATTACTGGAAACTGCATACCTTTCTTCAGGCACTACCATATTCCAAAAAGATACTGCATCACCATTATTATAATATTTTATAATTTCATTTACTGCATATTCTGGAGAATTTCTGTCAGAACAGCCCAAAACAACTAAAAACTGTAAAGATAAAAGAAAAAATATAAGCAATTTTTTATACATATTTATATCCTGCCTTATTATATAAATTTAAGTCTTAAAAAAGACAATAGAAAAAAATTTTTTATGCATATTTTTAACAAATAATACCTTTAAATTTTCTTTACATTATGATATAGTAAAATAAGCTCAGTGTATACATATTGATATAATGTTGGGGAAATAATATGTCATTTGCTAAAATTAAGAAAAATAATAACCGTTTTGATAGAAGTGTTATATTTACATTGATTTTTCTCTTTTTATCTTTAGCAGTATTCGTATATAGTCTTATTTCTTCCAGCAATAAGGTTGTAGATAACCTGAATGAGCTTGGCAACCTTAGACTTAATGTATTTTCAGCACATATTGCCCAGCGTGTTGATACATATAAAATGGCTATGGAGATGGGTGCAGAACAAATCGAGCTGCTTGTTGCAACAGGTGCATCTGATGATGAAATATCTGCATGGCTTAAACAGTTTGTGGGATATATAGAAAGAGCTACCCATATAGGCAAAATAAAAGCCTATGCTATAGGAAAGGATGAATATACAGGCAGATTTGCCGGCAGTTTTTCATACAGTCTGGATAATATCTCTACTGAATATTTTCATAATACTTTTTGGTTTAAAAAAGCAATACAATACCAATCATACCCGATATTTACCCCAGTTTATAAAGATGTTTTTGATAATCAGGATGTTATAACTATCGCTATAAGTGTAGTAGGCGGCAAAGGTGTATTAGCCCTTGATTTATATGTAGACAATATAGAAGCAAGCTGGCTGCCTAGAACAAATATTTTTGATGATAACGGCTATATTCTGCTTGATAATAACGGCAGTCATATCGCAGGTATTAATGTGCCAGCACTAAAAAACTTCTCTCAAGATGAATTTTATAAAAAAATATTTGATGCCGTTTCAAACAGCAAATCAAGTGTAGGCTCAGTTAGACTTGATATTGACCATAATGAAAAATTTCACCTTTTCTTTAAGAAAAACAGATATTCAGGCTATACTTCTGTAGTGCTGATTGATAATAAAAAACTTTTTGCCACATCACCTATATGGCATTTAAGATATTTAATCATACTTATGATTTTAGCAATTGCAAGTATCGTTATATATACAGAAGAAAACTATCTTAACAAAAAAATAGATGACTCTAACAGTGTAATAGATATGCTTGGTAACTCCTACTATGCAATCTATAAGGTAAATATTATTACTGAAGAATATGTTATCCTTAGAGGCACAAATTTTATATGCTCTACAATAAGCCATGAAGGTAAGTATGATGAACTTTATGCGCTGCTTATTTCAGTGCTTGATGACAGCTCAGTAGATGAATTTCGCAACAGTTTCTCTATAGAAAATATAAAAAATATGGCAAAAAATAACCAGCTTGACTATTCTGTAGATTTAAGAAGACTTCTTGAAGACGACTATAAATGGGTAAACCTTAGGTTTATTATGGATAAAAGCATTTCTGAAGAATATGTATTATTATGCTTTAGAGAATGCGAAGAAGAAAGAAAACGAGAGCTTGCTCATATTGGTTTACTTGAAGATGCAGTCAGTGCATTAAAAGAAAGTGCAGAATCTAAAAGAATACTCTATTCAAGCGTATCTCACGATATGCGCACACCATTAAATGGTATTATAGGTATTGCTGAACTTATGGGGCACCATTTAAATAACCCAGAAAAAATTGCAGACTATCTTGAAAAAATAAAAATGTCTGGCGCTCAGCTTATTACATTAATAGATAACTTTCTTGAAATGGCAAAATCTGAAAGCAAAACTATGGAAGCAAGTAATGAAACATTCTCTATAAGCCAGCAGATTGGTGAAATAACTAATATTTTTACACTTATTGCCCAAAGAGATAATAAAAACTTCAGCACATCTATAAACATTAAACATGATAAAGTGCAGGGTGACTTAAATAAACTTATGCACATTTTAAATAATATTTTATCAAATGCTTTTAAATATACTAAAGAAGAAGGCTCTATCTCTTTAATTATCACAGAAAAACATCTTTCTGCTGATAACTTATGGTATCAGTTTATTGTAACAGATAATGGTATTGGTATGAGTCAGGAGTTTTTAGACCAAATATATACACCTTTTGCAAGAGAAAAACGCAGCGAAACAATAGGTATTACTGGCACAGGCTTAGGGCTTTCCATAGTGCAAAATCAAGTACACAGAATGGAAGGCGAAATAAATATTGAAAGCCAGTATGGACAAGGGACAACAGTAACAATTACACTGCCTTTTGAAAAAGCAGCAGAAGAACATAAAGAAATACAGCAGGATGAACAGGCATATAAACAAATAGATTTATCAGGAATAACAGTGCTTGCTGTTGAAGATAATGTTGTAAATATGCAGATACTTGTAGAGCTTTTATCACTTAAAAAAATAAAAGTGCTGCAGGCTTGGAATGGTGAAGAAGCAGTTGATATGTATAAACAGTCAGAGTTATACAGCATTGATGCTATACTTATGGATATACAAATGCCTGTAATGGACGGTCTTGATGCTGCAAAATTAATCAGAAAGTCAGGCAGAGCAGACGCACATTCTATACCTATCATAGCCCTTAGTGCCAATATATTTGAAGAAGATATTGCAGAATCAAATGCTGCAGGAATGGATGCTCACTTAGCAAAACCTGTCAACCTGAATATGCTTTATGCAACATTGGCAGAATTTATCACTAAAAATAAAGAGAATATTGATAAAGCATAAACTTTCATTGCACACATATAAAAAATAATATATAAATTTATTATTAATTTATATAAAAGGTGAAATATGATAGTAGCATTTGAAGGTTTAGACGGCTCAGGTAAAGGCACTCAGTCACAAATATTATCTGCAAAAATGAGTGCAAAAGGCATAGAGAACTCATTATACAGTTTTCCTAACTATAAAGGCACTAATTTTGGACTTGAAGTAGGAAAATATCTAAACGGCGGCTTTGGCTCATTAGATGAAGTGCCGCCCCAGTTTCCTGTTATGCTTTATGCTATGGACAGGTTTGAAATGAAAAAAACTATTATGGCAGATATTAATGAAGGCTTAAATATTATATTTGATAGATATGTGCCATCAAATATTGCTCATCAGGCAGTAAAATTTCCAGAAAATCAGCGTAAAACTTTTGCAGACTGGGTAAAAAGGCTTGAATATAATATATTAGAAATGCCTTCTCCAGATGTAATAATATTTTTAGATGTAGACCCAGTAATCGCAGGAAGAATGGTTGCTCTAAAAGGCAAAAGGTCATATACTGATGCTGAAAAAGATATACACGAAGCAAACGACAGCTATATGCACAAAGTATACCAAATGTATAAACAAATGGCACAGGATGAAGACTGGGTGATAATTCAGGCAACTGACGGGGAAAATATGCTAAGCGAAGAAAAAATCGCAAAAGATATTATTATCGCCCTTGCACAAAAAGGCTTCCCTATAGAAGACCCTAAAAAATTATTTTAAAATCTTATTAAGTAATCAATATTTTCAGGCGATAAGATAAATATGTAAAGCCGATATTTACAAACTTTACTGTGTTGTTTAAAATTTCAGGTTGCAAAAAGGTTAAATTTAGGTTTATACTTTTTTCTGGGAGGCTTTTATGAACTTATCGCTTGATTTTACAGAAGAAGAAATAGCCATGCTTGAAAGATATGCAGTTAAAAACAATATTTCTACTACTGAGTTTGTAAAAAATACCATTTTAGAGCGTATAAAAGATGAAAGGGATATGGAAGTATATGAAACTGCTATGAAAACATACAGCCGTAACCCTAGAACTTATACTCATTCATCTGTAATGCGCGAATTAGGTCTAGTTAAGTAGATAGTAATTATAGTAAATTATTTATTGTATTTCTGTTTGGCAGCGTTCCAAGAGGCTTATTGCACAGCAGATTATAAAATTCTAAAGTGTATATTAATACCACTATTAATATATTCATAAATAAGTTATCAGGAATAAATGCAAGATAAAGCCACAGGAAACAGACTACCACACTAAGTTTAAAAGGCATATAATATCCATTCCAGTATGCTTTGGCGTTACCGCTGAACATAAAATAATAAAGCAGTATTATTACAAAAATCATAGATATTTTGCCAATAATATCACTGTGTGGTGCAATAATATATATTATTATACCAAATAATATAAAATAAAAAAGTAATGCTCCCACTCCCCTAAGCAAATGCATTCCTAAAAAAAACTGAAAACTTCTGCTGCCGCCTGCAATTTCTGAATCTACAAATATTCTGCACATAATTACAGCAAAAGAAAGAAATAAAGTATATGTGATACCTATAGTGCCGTTTAGTAAAAAAGCACATACTATTATAAACCATAACGGTATACGGGCAATTAAAAATGTTAAAAAGAAAAGCCCAAAACGAACATAACCCATAGGTCTGGCAGTAATATTTTTAAGTGTAAAAGTATGTAATAATTTTTCCATGTGCATATTATTACTGTTTTTTTGCTGTATGGTCAAGAATAATATAAAACCAGCAGGTTTATTATAAAAACCAGAAATAGACAAGACACTATGTCCTACTAAGCCGTAAGACAAAATATCTTAAAAATATTAATTAAAAACATATTCATAATATGCAATAAAGACTTTATAGACTCTTCGCTTAAGCTCAGAGTAGACAAAGAACTCTGCCATACTGAGCCGTAAGGCGAAGTATCTAAAAATATTAATTTAAAAATATATTCATGGTATGTAATAAAAATTTATAGACTCTTCGCTTAAGCTCAGAGTAGACAAAGAACTCTGCCATACTGAGACGCAAGGCGAAGTATCTATAAATATTAATTAAAAACATATTCATAATATGCAATAAAGACTTTATAGACTCTTCGCTTAAGCTCAGAGTAGACAAAGAACTCTGCCATACTGAGCCGCAAGGCGAAGTATCTATAAATATTAATTTAAAAATATATTCATGGTATGTAATAAAAATTTATAGACTCTTCCCTTAAGCTCAGAGTAGACAAGAAACTATGCCATACTGAGCCGCAAGGCGAAGTATTTATAAATATTAATTAAAAACATATTCATAATATGCAATAAAGACTTTATAGACTCTTCGCTTAAGCCCAGAGTAGACAAGAAACTATGCCATACTGAGCCGTAAGACAAAATATCTTAAAAATATTAATTTAAAACATATTCATAATATGCAATAAAGAATTTATAGACTCTTCGCTTAAGCTCAGAGTAGACAAGAAACTATGCCATACTGAGCCGCAAGGCGAAGTATCTAGAAAATATTAATTAAATATATTAAAATATAAAAAATCCCTTAACCTGCATAAGCTAAGGGATATATTAAAACTATTTTGTGCCTTTTATAAACTCTTTAAACCTTTCTAGTATATTTTTCAGTTTAGAGCCAAACATATCATTTTCTTTTGCTTCTTCTCTCATTTTTTCAAGAACTTCTTTTTGTTCTTTTGTAAGGTTAGTAGGTATAAGTATCTGCAAATCTACATACAGGTTGCCCACATTATAGCCTTTTACAGAAGGCACGCCCTTTCCTTTTAATGTAATACGCTCGCCAACTTGCGTGCCTGGCTTAACTTTTATAGTTTCTTTTGTGCCGTCTATTAATTCTATTTCAAATTCGTTACCTAAAACAGCATCAAAAACAGTAATAGGCAGCACTAAATGTAAATCGTTATCTACACGCTTAAATATTTTATGCTCTTTAACTTTTATATGTAAAAGTAAATCACCGGCAGGTCCTCCGTGGCTTCCTGCATTACCTTCACCGCTGACACGCATAATCATACCGTCATCAATACCAGCAGGAATTTTTACTTTTATCTGCTTTTCTACTGTATGGCTGCCTTTACCTTTACACTCTGTGCAGGCTTCTTTTATAACCTGACCAGTGCCGTTACAAGCAGGACATGTTGTGCGCACTGCAAATATGCCGTTTCTTTGAGTAAATACACCCTGACCGTTACATTTTTCACATGTTTTCATACCGCCAGGCTCTGCACCTGTGCCGTCACATCGTTTACAGTTTTCACTTTTTTTAATAGTTAATTCTTTTTCTACACCAAAAACTGATTCTTCAAATGAAAGTTCTTGATACATTTCTATAGACTGACCTTTAGTTGGTCTGTTCCTAGAGCGTCTTGAAGATGATGTGCCAAAAAATTCACCAAATACATCACCTAATAAGTCATCAAATACACTGCCAGTAGAGCTGAAACCGCCCATACTGTCGTCCATTACTCTGCCGTAAGTGTCATACTGATTTTTCTTATCCGGGTCTGATAATACTTCATAAGCTTCTGCTGCTTCTCTGAATTTTTCTGCAGCTTCCTTATCATCTGGGTTTTTATCTGGGTGATATTTTAATGCTAATGTTCTGTATGCTCTCTTTATTTCTATTTCTGTTGCAGTGCGTTCCACACCTAGTATTTCATAATAATCTCTAGCCAAGGTTTTATCCGTCCTTATTTATATATTTAGGATTGATACTTTAATATGATATGCTTGTTTTTGCAAGCAAAAAAGCGTTCTCAGGTATTATTCCTTGAGAACGCTTTAATATTAATTTATAAGTTTATGCTTATTTTTTATCGTCTTTAACTTCTTCAAAATCAGCATCTACTACATTTTCATCTTTTTTAGATGTTTCTTCTTGAGCATAAGCACTGCCCTGATTTGCTGAAGCATCGCCGCCCTGATTATTCTGAGCATATAAAACTTCTGCTAATTTTTGTGCTGCTGCAGAAAGTTTATCGATACCTTCTTTAATTTCACCAGCATTTTCGCTTGTTAATTTTTGTTTTAAGTTTTCCATCTCTTTTTCAATGTTTTCTTTTACAGCAGCATCAAGTTTATCGCCATGCTCTTTTAATGATTTTTCAGTAGTATATACTAATGTATCAGCCTGATTTCTTACATCTGCTAATTCTTTTTTGCGTTTATCATCTTCTGCATGTGCTTCTGCATCGTGCACCATTCTATCGATTTCATCTTCTGATAAACCTGAAGAATCTTTAATAACAATAGACTGCTCTTTACCAGTGCCTTTATCTTTTGCAGATACATGTAATATACCGTTTGCATCTATATCAAAAGTTACTTCAATTTGTGGCACGCCTCTTGGAGCTGGTGCAATACCTGACAAGTCAAACTGACCTATAAGTTTATTGTCGCTTGCCATCTCCCTTTCGCCCTGCAGAACTTGAATAGTTACTGATGGCTGGTTATCTGCTGCAGTAGTATATATCTGGCTTTTTCTTGCAGGGATTGTAGTGTTTCTCATAATGATTTTATTCATTACGCCGCCCATAGTTTCAATACCTAATGAAAGCGGAGTTACATCAAGAAGAAGAACATCTTTTACATCTCCCATTAATACGCCGCCCTGAACTGCTGCACCTATTGCAACAACTTCATCTGGGTTGATACCTTTGTGTGGCTCTTTACCAAAAAATTCTTTTACTTTCTGCTGAACAAGCGGCATACGAGTCATACCACCAACAAGTATTACTTCATTAATATCTGATGTAGTAAGTCCTGCATCATTTAATGCTTTTTTGCATGGCTCTAATGTTTTTTCAACTAAATCTGCAACTAATGCTTCAAATTTTGCCCTGCTTAATTTTTTAACTAAGTGTTTAGGGCCTGTCTGGTCTGCTGTAATATATGGCAGATTTATTTCTGTTTCAGTTGTGCCAGAAAGCTCATGTTTTGCTTTTTCTGCAGCTTCTTTTAATCTTTGTAAAGCCATTTTATCGTTAGCTAAGTCTATGCCGTTATCTTTCATAAACTCTTCGCATAACCATTTTACTATCCTTTCATCAAAGTCATCACCACCTAAGAAAGTATCACCATTTGTAGCCTTAACTTCAAATACACCATCACCAAGTTCCAGGATAGATACATCGAATGTACCACCACCTAAGTCATATACAACTATTTTTTCTTCGCCTTTTTTCTCTAAACCATAAGCAAGTGCTGCTGCTGTTGGTTCGTTGATAATACGCTGAACATTTAAGCCTGCAATTTTACCAGCATCTTTTGTTGCCTGACGCTGAGCATCGTTAAAGTATGCTGGAACTGTAATAACCGCATCTGTAACAGTTTCACCAAGATAATCTTCTGCAGTTTGTTTTAATTTTTGTAAAATCATTGCAGAAATTTCCTGCGGAGCATATTTTTTGCCTTTAATTTCTACCCATGCATCGCCGTTATCTGCTGGCACTATTTTATATGGCAGGTGTTTTTTTGCATTTGCAGTTTCCTGAGAATCTGCTTTTCTGCCTATTAATCTTTTAATACTAAAAATTGTATTTTCAGGGTTAGTTACTGCCTGACGTTTTGCAAGTATACCAACAAGTCTGTCCCCATCTGTAAAACCAACGATAGATGGTGTTGTTGTCATACCTTCTGCGTTTACTATAACTTTAGGCTGACCATTTTCCATTACTGCTACAACTGAGTTAGTTGTTCCTAAGTCAATACCTATAACTTTTCCTTGAGCCATTGTTCCTCCAAAACAGTTTTAACTGTTATATATTATATTTTTTATTTTTTTATATTTTATTTACTTTCACTTTTGCTGGGCGTATTACTCTGTCATTTAATATATAGCCCTTTTGAACACATAAAGTGACAGCATTATTTTCATATTCTGTATTATTATCCATCATTATTGCTTCATGGACTGCTGGGTCAAATATTGTGCCTATTTCTGCGTCTACTTCTTTTACACCATGTTTAGAAAGTGCATCTTTAAATGATTTTATAGTAAGCTCTATACCCTCTCTTAATGGCGAGCCTTCTTCTGTATGCTGCAAAGCCATTTCTATGTTATCAATAACTGGCAGAAAATCTTTTACTACTGCCTGATTAGCAAAGCGGACTTTATCTTCAGTTTCTTTTGTAAGCCTTTTTCTGTAATTATCTAAATCAGCAGCACGGCGGAGTATTTCTTCATTTTTTTCTTTTAATATGTTTTCTAAATTTTCCACCTGTTTTTTTAATATGCCGATTTCACCACCGCCCATATCAGCTTCTTCTGATATGTTTTCTGCTTCCTGTGTTTCCTGCAGTTGTTCAGCATTATCAATAACTTCTGCTTCTGGTGATTCTATATTAATTTTTACTCCCTCTTCCTGCTGCATATTTTCTTTGTTTTCTTCGCTCATTACTTATCCCCCTCGTAGTAATCATTAAGCATTTTTGATATTATTTTTGAGGAATAATCTACAATAGAAACTACTTGTGAATATTTCATTCTTTTAGGGCCTATAACACCCATTGTCCCTACTATATTTCCGCCCCTGTGGTATGGCTTTATAACCATGCCCAGCTCTTCTGTATTATCAAGCCCTATTTCTGAGCCTATAAATATCTGCACACTGTCTTCTTTCATACAGCTTTCAAGCAGAGAACATATATGACTTTTTTCTTCAAATGCCTGTAATACATCCGTCAATTTACCGCTCTGCCTAAGCTCTGGTATATCTATAATATTTTTTGTGCCTTCAAAAATAAATTCATCATCAAATACAGGGCTTTTAACCACCGCCTCGCTTAACTTAACAGCCTGCTCTGCAAGACGCCTTATTTCGCCCTCTGCTGCCTGCAGCTCCTGCAAAAGCATTCTCTGCACTTCGTAAAGATTAGCCCCTTCATAATTACTGTTTATAAAGTTGCTCATTCTTACAAGGTCGCTGTCTGTAATGCTGCTCTCTACTGGCAGCAAAACATTTTGCACCATACCAGTTTTTGCAACAATAATAGCAAGCACTGTTTCCCTGTTTATCCTGATAAACTCTATATGCTTTAAGTTTATAGTATTCATTTTCGGAGAAACTACAAACCCAACAGCATGTGTCATATCCCCCATTTTTTTAGAAAAATGACGGAAAAGGTTCATCACATTCACAGGGTCTATACTCATTTCCCTGTGGATATTTTCTATAAAATCTTCTGAGATATTTTGTATTTTTACAAACTTCTCAATATAATATCTATATCCGCTGTCTGTCGGCACCCTGCCTGCAGATGTATGAGGCTGAGCAATAAAGCCCTTTTCTACCAAATCACTCATAATGTTCCTTATAGTAGCAGGGGACATTTTTAAAGGCCCTACCTTTGAAACGTTACGAGAGCCAACAGGCTCACTGGTATCTATATATTCATCAATTATTGTCCTTAAAACAAGCTCTTCACGCTCATTTAAGAAACGCATATCCATTTTCTTTTACCTCATTTGTTAGCACTCACTCTCTCTGAGTGCTAGAACTAATTTAGTAATCACAAGTAAAAGTGTCAAGAGTTTTTTTAAAAAAAATTTTATAATTTATACAATTAAGGAATAATATAGATATACAGCTTATCTATTTCTGCTGGCTGCTGCATAATATATAGCATGGATAAAAACAAGTATTATACAGTAATCATTGATATGTCATAAAGTTATGTTTGTAAAATACATTATATTTATTAGGGCAGAATATGAAAACTGCTGCAAATGTATACACAACTGCCCTAAAAAAACTATCACTTAGTAACAAGTAAATACTTAATATAAAACTATTTAAACATAAAATATACTGCACCTAAAAGGCAGAGTGAAGCCCACAGGAAATTTAAATTTAAAGGCTTGCCCATATATAATGTTACAAATGGTATAAATACACCTAATGCAATAACTTCCTGCATGATTTTAAGCTGTGGCAGAGTAAAAACAGTATAGCCTATCCTGTTTGCAGGCACCTGTATCATATATTCAAAAAATGCTATCCCCCAGCTTGCAAGCGCTGCACCAAACCATGGCAAAGATGATAAATTCTTTAAATGTGCATACCATGCAAATGTCATAAATATATTTGATAAAACAAGCATACATACAGTAATTATTCCAGGATGAATATGTAAATAGTGCATAAATACCTCCAATTTATATATAATACCATTACTCTTTACTCTCATCTTTTATAGCTGTCAAGTTTGATAATTACTAAAATTACTACATATAATATTTTAAGCTTTATTTATGATTGTAATATTTATTATAATTTCTACAAATTTATTAAAATCTTTTCTTGCAAAAAACATAAAAATATATATTATTTGTTTTAGAATAACATATTATGTTAAAGGTATATCTATGGACATGGACAAATATTTTAAAGAGCTGGAAGAACAGCGCAAAAATGAAGAAAAATCAGATAACATATTAAGCAGTGCACCAACTCACTGTCCTATGTGCTCAAGAAGATGTGAGCTTTCTGCACCTATGTGCGGCAGAGGCGTAATGTTTGCACAGCAGAACGGTATAGATACACAAGTAAGACATATTTAACAGCTTTTTTAAAAAAATGGTAAAATCTAAAAACGATTGCGAAAAAAAGCTATAATCAAAACTACCGAGCCTGTATCAAATTTTGTGTAAACTGTTTAATTTCCGTATTCCATCTCAAATCTATTTAAAGCAGACTTCCAGTTTCTGATAGGCATAGTCCATTTTTTAGAAGCCTGTTTTATAGCTAAAAAGACAGCTTTAAAAGCAGCCT
>CALVEY010000039.1 GCA_944326705.1 uncultured Mucispirillum sp. | reverse complement strand
AATTTAAAATCACTCTTTTTATTATATATTACAATAACTTATAATAATTCTTAAAATAAAAATGGGGTACCACCAGTTTATATAATTATAAATTGGAAAAAGTAATATTCCCATTAAAAAATTATGAAATAATGCAGTTGCGTTAAAATAGTATGTATATTAGTATATATAAAAGGCGGGGCTTTAAAAATGAAAAAATTTTTTAAAAAGTTATTAAAAATTGTACTTATACTGCTGGGTATATTATGTTTATTATTTGTGCTTGGTGTTATGTCATTATTCTCTGAAGATAATACATCATATCCTGTACATGTATTTATTGACCCTATTAAAGATATTCGCCGTTTAAACCCAGATATTCCAAAATGCAGCCTGCGCTGTTCTTATGAAGCAGATTATCATAGAGAATGTTATCCGCCAGATGATTTTACAGGTAATATATGTGTTGAAGACTGGAAAATAAAAAATTATGTTAATGGTAAGCTCCAGTATGAAATGAAGTTTCATAAGTCTGGTTTGATATATTATGTTTATAGATATGGTGTAGGGGAAGAACATTACAGTTTTAAACCAGGCTGTTCTGAAAGAACTGATATGCCAATGAAAGATAGAGTTTATTTAAGACTTGAAGACAGGTATGACTGCACAATAAGGTATCAGCCAGATGGTAATATAGAACAAGCTGTATTTGGTGGTTATGAGTATAATTATAATTATATGCTTGGAAAGGTAGTTCATGAATCAGTTTTCAATAGAAAAAATAATTATATATTAGCAATCGATTATTATTATGATGGTTCTATGAAAAGGTATTATGAAAATGATAATGGGACAATTATTGATAAGCAATTTAATCAAGATAAAAAACCTGCTAAATTTAGATGGAGAAAAAGTTAATAAAAGATATTATATTCAGCTTACTATCTTATGTATTATAAGTGTAATAATAATATATTAAATATACAGATAAAAAACTGGAGAATAATATACACTTCTAAGGTAGTAGCAAAATAATATTACACTAAAAAAATTATAAAATTTATAAAAAAATTCATTTTTTTTCATTGAATATTTAAAAATCTTTTGCTACACTTTTCAAATGAAAACTTTAAAAGATTTAAGAGAAGAAATTGATAGTATTGACAGCCAGATATTAGCACTTTTAAATAAGCGTGCAGGCTGTGTTATTGAAGTTGGCGAAATAAAGAAAAAGGAAGGCTCGCCTGTCTGGGTTAATTCCAGAGAAGAGCAAATATACGCCCGCTTAAAAGAAGAAAATAAAGGTCCATTTCCACAGCATTCTTTAAGGAATGTTTTCCGTGAGATAATGAGTGCATCTTTATGCTTAGAGGAAGAAGTGCGGGTTGCTTTTTTAGGGCCTGTTGGCACTTTTTCTAATTTAGCAGCTGTAAAAAGGTTTGGCCAGTCAGCAAAACTTATTCCTGTTAGAAATATTGGTGAAATATTTCAAGGGGTGGAAAAAGGCCATGTGCATTATGGTATTGTGCCTGTTGAAAACTCCCTTGAAGGTGCAGTGAACCAGTCACTTGATATGTTTATGGACAGCGATGTTATTATTATGGGCGAAGTATATGTGGAGATTGCTGAAAATCTGCTGAATAAAACCGGCAGAAAAGAGGATATAAAAAAAATATATTCTCATCCAAGTCCATTAGGTCAGTGCTCAAAATGGCTTACTAAAAATTTTCCAGATATAGAGCTTATTCCATGTGAATCTACTGCACTTGCTGCAGAAATGGCACAAAATGATGAAACAGTTGCTGCAATAGGCAGCGAGCTGGCAGAAGCAGTATATAATTTAAAGGTTATAGAAAGGCATATAGAAGATGGTCCTGGTAATTTTACAAGGTTTGTAGTTATCGGCAAAAATCATCAGGCAGCAACAGGTAATGATAAAACATCGTTAATGTTTAGTGTTCACCATAAATCAGGTGCTTTATATGATGTATTAGAAATCTTTAAGCGCGGTAATATTAATATGACTACTCTTGAAAGCAGACCGTCAAAGCAGAAACCATGGGAATATCTTTTTTATACAGATATAGACGGTCATAAAGACAGTCCAGAAATAAAGAAAGTATTAGATGAATTTATAGAAAAAACGCCTATTGCAAAAGTATTAGGCTCATATCCAAAAGGAGAGTTTTAAGTATGGCAGATTATAAATCATTAGTATGGGACGGGCTTTTGGAATTATCAGCTTATGTTCCAGGTAAACCAGTAAAAGAGCTTCAAAGAGAGCTGGGGATAGAAAAAGTTGTAAAACTTGCATCTAATGAAAACCCTTATGGTGCAAGCCCAAAAGCTTTGGCAGCTTTAAAAGAGTATGAAAAAGAAATTACAAGATACCCAATAGGCGACAGCTATTATTTAAGACAGGCTATTGCAGAATTTCATAATGTTGATATAGATAATATTGTATGCGGTGCAGGCAGTGATGAGATTATTCAGCTTTTATATATGGCGTTTTTATCAAGTGATACCCATGCACTTGCTCCAAGTCCGTCTTTTTCTGAATATGAGCTTTTAGCCCGCGGTTTAAAATCAAGCTGCAGGTGGGTAGAAACAAACAGCGATTTTTCAATTAACTTTGATAACATATTAAATGCTGTTAATGATAAAACACGCTTTATTATGCTTGCAAACCCAAATAACCCAACAGGTACTTTATTTGGTGAAAAAGTATTTACTGATTTTATGGACAGGCTTTCCCCAGATGTGCTTGTGGTGCTTGATGAAGCATATATTGAATTTGCAGAAGGGGAATATCCAGATGTATTTGCTCTTATGAAAAAGTATAATAACCTTATGACTATGCGCACTTTTTCAAAAGCATACGGACTTGCATCTATCAGGTGCGGCTATCTTGTGGCAGATAAAGAATGTATATCATTAATAAATAGAATCCGCCCGCCATTTAATGTAAACTCAGCTGCTCAAATAATTTGTGCAGAAGCAATAAAAGACCAGGAACATATTAAAAAAGTTGTTGCTTTAAATAAAGCAGGAAAAGAGTATATATATAAAGAAGTAACTGCTATGGGCTTAGAGTATGTGGCAACTGATACAAACTTTATGCTTATAAAAGTAAATGATGGCAAAAAAGTCTTTGATGATTTACTGAAAGAAGGAGTTATCGCTAGATTTTTAGGCGGTAATGGATTAAGAGAATATATTAGAGTATCAATAGGCACAGATGAAGAAAATAAAATTTTTATCAGTGCATTAAAAAAAGTTTTAAATAAATAGATTTCTGGGAGTTTTACTATGATTATTGTAATGAAACATGATGCCTCAAAACAAGAAATAGGCAACTTAACAGACCATTTAACATCATGCGGTTACAGACTGACTATTTCTGAAGGGGTGGAAAGAACAGTTATTGGCGCAATAGGTGATGAATCACTTTTAAAAGGCAAGCAGGTGCAGACATTTCCTGGTGTAGATGAAATTATACCAATATCTAAGCCATATAAACTTGTAAGCCGTGAATTTAAAAAAGAAGATACTGTTATTGATGTAAAAGGCGTAAAAATCGGCGGCAAAGAGCTTGCAATTATGAGCGGTCCATGCTCTGTAGAAAGCTTAGAGCAGGCTCGCACTGTAGCTATGAGAACAAGTGCAAAAGGCTCAAGAATTTTAAGAGGCGGTGCATATAAACCACGCACAAGCCCATATTCATTCCAAGGAATGGGTCCAGAAGGTTTAATATATTTGAGAAAAGCTGCAGATGAATTTGGCATGGTTGTAGTTACAGAGCTTACAGACCCAAGAGATTTAGATATTGTATCTGAATATGCAGATATTATTCAAATTGGCGCAAGAAATATGCAGAACTTCCGCCTGCTTCATGAAGTAGGTGCACAGGAAAAACCAGTGCTTTTAAAAAGAGGCATGAGTGCTACATTAAAAGAGTTTTTATTAGCTGCTGAGCATATTGCAAAAGAAGGCAACTCAAATATTATTCTCTGCGAAAGAGGAATAAGAACTTTTGAAACATATACAAGAAATACATTAGATTTATCATGTGTTCCTGCAATTAAAAGCCTTTCTCACCTGCCTATAATTGTAGACCCAAGTCACGGCACAGGCAGAATAGAATGTATTGGACCTATGGCTCTTGCTGCTGTTGCAGCAGGTGCTGACGGCTTAATGATAGAAGTTCACCCAAATCCAGATGAGGCATTAAGTGACGGCGACCAGTCATTAACTCCAGACCAATACTGCGAAGTTGTAGATAAAGTAGAAATTATTGCAAAAGCAGTAGGCAAGGAAATTGCAAAATAATATGCAGTTTAAAAATATAGGAATTGCAGGCTTAGGTTTAATCGGCGGCTCTTTTGCCAAAGCCTTTGCCTGCAAGGGTATAAAAATTTACGGTTTTGATTTAAATAAGTCAGTGCTTTTACAGGCAGTTGAAAGCCGTATCTTTGAAGGGGTAACTGATGAATTTGAAAAATTTATTAATTTCCCCCTTGATTTAATATATATATGCGTGCCTGTGCAGTCAGCAGTTAATTTTATTAATATGCTGGGCAGGGCTTCATATAAAAAACCAGTAACAGACGGCTGCAGCACAAAAACAACTATTTTAGAAGCTGCAAAAACCAATAACCTTTATTTCTGCGGCGGACACCCTATCAGAGGAAAAGAAACAAGCGGGTTTATAAATTCAGAAGCAGACTTATTCAGCGGAGCAAAGCATATATTAACATCTATGGGTAATACTGAGCTTGATAATGCCCTTGAAGAGCTGCATAAATCTATAAATATGCAGGTATGCAGAATGACAAGCTATGAGCATGATACTATATTTGCTAATGTAAGCCACCTGCCACATTTAATATCTTTTTGTTTAATGGATACAGTTTTAAATAAAAATAAGGAAGCTCTCTCATTTGCTGGGGGCGGGTTTAGAGATTTCACCCGTATTGCTGCAAGTGATGCAGCGATGTGGAGCGATATTTTTATGGATAATAAGAAAGCGTTGCTTGAATGTGTAGAAAACTTAGAAAAAGATATTATTATCTGGAAAAATATGATAAAAGAAGATAACAAAAAAATGCTTTTTGATAAAATAGAAGAAGTAAGCGGAGAACGCAGAAAACTTTAATAATTAAAGAAAAGCAGTTATATATAACAAGAAAATTCAAGGTGTTTTTATAAGCATTGATATTATAAATATCTTATTGCAACTTGTGAAAAAACCTTTTATATAAAAGAACGCATTTTCAATTTTATGAACGAGCGTATTTTGCGAGAGCTGTCTTTTCCCGCCCGAATAGGAAGGAAATAGAAAAGCAGCTTTAAAAATTTTTAATAAGGAGATAAATATGATTACATTTGATAAATGCAAATGTTTTAAAGGAAACATAAAAGTTCCTGCCGATAAATCTATTACACACAGGGCAGTAATAATGGGCAGTATGGCAGATGGTGTTACTGTTGTAAGAAATCCGCTTATTTCAAGAGATACTCTTGCTACTATGAATATTATGCAGCAGTTAGGGGTAAATATTGTAAATGAGCGTTCAAGACTGCTTATCCATTCAGAAGGTGTTAAAAATTTTAAAGAGCCATATGATATATTAAACTGTGATAATTCAGGCACAACAGCTCGTCTTGTTATGGGCGTGCTTGCTCCAAATAAATTTTATTCAGTATTAGCAGGTGATGCATCTCTTTTACGCAGACCAATGGGAAGAGTGATTAATCCTCTTACAAAACTTGGGGCAGTTATTAAGGCTAAAGATAATAACAATCTGCTTCCTGCTACAATTCTTCCTGGTAATATGAAGGCTGGGGAGATTATTGCTGAAACAAAATCTGCTCAGGTAAAAAGCGCAGTTTTATTAGCTGGTGTGCAGTTAGACGGCACAGTTACATATGTTGAAAAAACACCAACACGCGACCATACTGAAAGAATGTTACAGGCTTTTGGTATAAAATGTGAAAATGATAACGGAAAAATAACTGTTTACGGTGGAGATTTACAGCAGACAAAATTAGATGTTCCTGCAGATTTTTCTTCTGCTGCATTTTATATCGGTGCAGGTCTTATTTTTGAAGGTTCTGAAATAGTTATAGAAAACTGCGGATTAAATCCAAGCAGAATAGGCTTATTAAATGTATTAAAGGATTTAGGCGTTGATATAAAATATGAAATCACAAGCAACGAATATGAGCCGATAGGCAATATTTATGTTACAAGTGGTAAAATAAAAGGCGGTAAAGTAAGTGGAGATATTATTGCTAATATGATAGATGAAATACCAGTTTTAGCAATGACAGCCCTTTTTGGAGAAGCTCCACTTGAAATAAGAGATGCAAAAGAGCTTCGTGTAAAAGAATCTGATAGAATAGCTGCTCTTATTAATAATTTTAGGGCACTAGGGGCAGAAATAGAAGAATATGAAGACGGATTAAAAATTTATCCACTTACAAAAGAGCCTGAAAAAGCAAAATTATTAGCTTATGATGACCACAGAATATCTATGGTTAATATTATTCTTGCTAAAAAATTTGGTGTAAAAGTGTTAATGGATAATATAGCATCACTTGATGTTTCATATCCTGATTTTATAGGTGATTTATTATCACTAGAAGAAAAATAATAAGGTGATTTATGCAGGTAGCAATAGACGGGCCGGCAGGAAGCGGTAAAAGTTCAGTATGCAAAATAATTGCAGAAAAATATTCTCTTACATATATTGATACAGGAGCAATGTATAGAAGTATAGCATGGCTTAGTATCCATTTTGGTGAGGAAAACCTTGTTGAAAAAACAGAAAATACAGAGTTTATTTTAGAAGATAACGGAAGAAAAATATCTATAAAATATAATGATAAAATATATGATTTAACAAAAGATATCCGCACTCCTGAAATATCATCTAAGGTCCCTTTTGTTGCCTCAAACAGCGATATACGAAAAATTTTAGTGAAAAAACAACAGGCATTTGCAGAAGGCAGCGATGTAATTATGGAAGGCAGAGATATTACAACTGTTGTACTTCCTAATGCTGATATAAAAATATTTCTAACAGCAAGCCCGGAAGAAAGAGCAAAAAGACGCTTTAAAGAATGGGAAGGTATGGAGCAAAGTGCAGAATATGCAAAAGTGTTGGAAGAAATCAAAAAACGGGACGAAATGGATATGACAAGAAAGGAGAGTCCGCTTTTACAGTCAGAAGATGCAGTATTACTTGATACAACAGGTCTTTCATTAGAGCAGGTGGCAGATAAAATCGGTGAAATGATAATATCTTATAAAAATAAAAACTAAAAAAGTAATATAAAATATTCTATTTTATTTGCCAAATTAAAAAAATTAGTATAAAATAATCATCTGAGCTTGAAAGGAGCATTAATGGAAATAATTGTTGCACGACATGCTGGCTTCTGCTTTGGTGTTGAGCGTGCTATTGATATAGTAAAAGATGCTGCAAAAGAGTATAATCATGTAGTAACTTTTGGTCCTATTATACATAACCCGCAGGTTGTGGGGGAGCTTAAAGAAGCAGGGGTTGCCACTATTAAATCTCTTGATGAAGTATCAAAAGATATGTCTGTGGTTATAAGAAGCCACGGTATAGAAAGGACAGAAGCAGAATATTTGGCAGAAAATGCTGGTAATGTGGTAGATGCTGCCTGTCCTTTTGTTAAAAAAGCACAAATTGCAGCAGCAAGATTATCTAAAAGCTGCGATTATATAGTTATCCTTGGGGAATCTGACCATCCAGAAGTAAAAGGCATTGTCAGTTATATAGATATTCCCTATAAAGTAATAGAGAGTGCAGAAGAAGCCAGCGCACTTGAATATGTGGAAAAGTATGGGTTTTTAGCCCAGACAACGCAAAGTATCAGCATATTTGAAAATGCTGTAGAAAAATTGAAGCAGAAATGCAGCGAGCTTGCAATAGCAAGAACAATATGCTCAGCTACTGAAAAACGGCAGGAAGCTGCTATTGAAGTAGCATCAAAAGTGGAAGTAATGATAGTAGTTGGCGGTAAAAACAGCGCCAACACTACAAGGCTCTACCACCTGTGTAAAGAGATTTGTCCAAATACTTATCATGTGGAAACCGTTGCAGAATTACGGGTGGATATGTTTCAAGGTATAAGTAAAGTTGGGCTTACAGCAGGGGCAAGCACCCCTACATATCTGCTTGAAAAGGTGCGTGAATACATTTTAGAGGTCGCAAGATGAGTAATGAAAACAGACAAAACGAAGAACGCATGGAAGATTTTGAGTCATTTTTTGAAGAGTCTCTCCAGCAATATCACACAGGTGCAGAAGTTAAAGGCACTATTGTAGAAATCAAAGGAGATACTGCTCTTATTAACTTTGGCTATAAAACAGAAGGTGTAGCTAATGTTGCAGAGTTAGAAGGGGCGAAAGTTGGCGATGAAGTTGAACTCAGTATCGTAAAAATGAATAATGATGGCGTTTTTCTATCTAAAAAAGCAATCAACGCTAGAAGCGACTGGAGTGCTATTAAAGAAAAAGAAAACAGCGGTGAACCTGTTGAAGTTAAAATCACAGAATATGTTAACACTGAAAAAGTAAAAGGATACCGTGGTAAAGTTGGCGAAATAGAAGCATTTATCCCAGAAACACACATTGATATCCATTTAAAAGATATAGACCCTGCAAAATTTGTTCATAAAACAGTGCTTGCAAAAATATTAAAAGCACATGGCGGTAAAAAACAGTCAGTTTTAGTATCTCCACGCCAGTATTTAGCAGATGAAGCAAAAAAATTAAAAAATGAATTTTTTGAAAAATATAATGTAGGCGATAAAATAAAAGGTGCTGTTAAAACATTAAAAGATTACGGTGCATTTATCAGCCTTGGCGGTATAGATGGTTTTCTGCATAAAAATGAAATGAGCTGGGGCAGAGTGAAAAACCCTGCTAAATTCTTAGCAGAAAATGATGTTGTAGAAGTTATTATATTAGAAATTGATAAAGCAGCTAATAAAGTTGCTGTTGGTATGAAACAGCTGCAGAAAGACCCATGGGATGATGCTGCAAAAACATATCCAGAAGGCTCTACAGTTAAAGGCACAGTTGTTGCAAGAAAAAGAGCCGGCTATGTTGTAGAAATTGCTCCAGGTATTGACGGCTTTGTTCCAAATGAAGAAATCGGCTGGCTTAAAAATACTAAATCTACTTTAAATATAAAAGATATAGTTGAAGGCAGAGTAACAGGCTATGATAACGAGCGTAAAAGAGTTATCATGAGTGTTAAAGACTTAATAGATAACCCATGGAAAACTTTAAAAGAAGAAAATCCAGAAGGCTCTATTGTAAAAGGTACTATTAAAAACATAACTGACTTTGGCTTATTTGTAGACTTTGGCAGCTTCTTAGACGGTTTAGTTCGTAAAGGCGATATTTCCTGGAGAGAAGAACCTGCAGATTTAAATGAGCTTTACAAAGTAGGCGATACTATTGAAGCTAAAATTTTACACATTGATGAAGATAAAGAGCGTATCAGCTTAGGTATTAAACAGTTAGAAGCAAACCCATGGAAAGAAGTAACAAAACTTCTGCCACAGGGTAAAGCAGTTGAAGTAAAAATTACAGCAGTAAATAAACAAGGCTTAGAAGTTGAGCTTCCACTTGAAATGAAAGGTGTAATTGCTGCTGCAGATTTAGACCCTGCAAAAGCTTCATTAGACCAATATAATGTAGGCGATACAGTAACTGCAACAGTAATCAAAGTAGATAATAAAGAAAAACAAGTTATTCTTTCTATTAAAAAATATTTGCAGGATTCTGAACGCAGAGAAACAAAAGAATACATGAAAAAAATGGAAACAAGCATCGACGCAGGCTTTGGCAACATTTTCATGGATAAATTTGATAAATAAGTAAAAAACTTATAAATCATAATAAAAGGGCTTAAAGAAATTTAAGCCCTAAGATTTTCTAAAAAATACATTTTTTCGACAATCTGAAATATATTATTAAATAATATATTTATAGATTACTTTCCATTTACAGCAGATTACCACAAGTTATTTTATTATCTTTGCGACTTAATTTCTTATGAAATGTTTTTTTGGAACGATTTGCCAGCTGATTATTTGAGCGAAGCGAGTTGCAGTGGCAGTGGAGAAAAAACATTGAATGTTTAAGAAATTGGAGCATAAGTAATAAAATAACAAAAAATTAGTTTATGAGTTTTGTGGCGGAAAAATAGTATTATATTATTGGATAATAAATTTAATAACAGTAAAACCAATAAGTAGAAATTATAACCAGTCAGCACAATCTTATTAAATAAACTTAAAATTTTGTAGTTTATATACTTCCCTATTGCTTTTTTCAAAATATCTTGCAATATTATATAAAATTTAAAGATAAGGGTAAAATATGAATATATTAATAGCAATAATAGTTTTAGGTGTGCTTGTATTTGTCCATGAATTTGGTCATTTTATTGTGGCAAAATGGGCGCGGGTTTATGTAGAAAAGTTTTCAATAGGCTTTGGACCTGTTCTTTTAAGAAAAAAGTATGGGGAAACTGAGTATGTGCTTTCTGCGCTGCCCCTTGGCGGTTATGTAAAAATGTATGGTGAGCAGAATGATGATGAGCCAGGACAGGAAACTTACGACCCTGCAAAGGAAGGGCGTTCTTTTAAGGATAAATCAGGCTGGCAGAAAGCTGCAATTATTTTTGCAGGACCGCTTTTTAATGTAATATTTGCAATACTTATTTTCTGGGGCTTATATATGACTGGTATCCCTTCATATTCTGCTGTTGTAGGAACAGTTGAAAAAGGCTCTGTTGCTGAAGCTGCAGGGCTTAAAACAGGAGATAAAATAGTATCAGTTGATAATGAAAAAATACGCTCCTGGAATGAGTTTGCACAGGTTATCGCAGATAAGCCAAATGAGAAAGTAAGTATTACATTATCAGATAACAGGCAGATAAATTTAACAGTTGGCGAAAAAGAAGTTGCAGATATTTTTGGAGATAAAGAAAAAATCGGCTCAATTGGAGCAGGTTTGCAGATAGATGCTGTTATTGGCGAAGTAATGCCTGATATGGCAGCAGCAGAAGCTGGGCTTTTAAAAGGTGATAAAATATTATCAGTTAATGGTGAAAAAGTATCATCATGGAATGATTCTGCTGATTTAATTAGAAGTAAGCCGGGGCAGGAATTAACTGTAATAGTGGAAAGGCAGGGAAAAGAGCTGTCTTTTAAATTAACACCAAAGCCTACAGAGCAGGGCAGCGGTGAAAATAAAAAAACAGTAGGTTTAATTGGGATAGCACCAATTGATGGGGATATAACTGTCCGCTATGGTCCAGTAGATGCAATGGTTATGGGGCTTGAGAAATCTTATGAGCTTACAAAAATAATATATCTTGGTTTTGCAAAACTTATTCAGAGAGAAATACCAGCAGATTCTCTTGGCGGTCCTATATTAATAGTAGAGACAGCGGCACAGTCAGCAGAGTCTGGTTTTGCAGCGCTTTTAATATTTATGGCAGCAATAAGTATAAACTTAGCAGTATTTAACCTGCTGCCAATACCAGTATTAGACGGCGGTCAGCTTGCAATAATTGGAGCAGAAGGTATTATGGGCAGACCACTTGGCGAAAAAGCTCTTGGAGCATTCCAGATGTTTGGACTGCTTGTAATAATATCTTTAATGGTATTTGCTTTTTATAATGACATAATGCGATTGATTAAATAAAAACTGCCCCAGAAATGGGGCAGTTAATAGTTTTGATTGATTTAAATGTAATTATTTTCCTTTTAAAGATGGAAACTGTTTTGCATAAGACATAATTTCAGTAAAATATTCCCCAGATAATATTTTGATAACAAACATAGTAACATCTTCAATAGATATTCTATCAGCATCAGCATGCCACTGTTTAAAAGCCATAGTTAAGCCGCCAGCAATAAAAGAGTTTGCAACGCTGTCACCAACTGAAATTGAGCCCCTTTCATAAAGAATTGTTTTATCAAGATGCTCTTTTAATATATCAGCTAAGATACCACCTAAAACTTCGCTGGAATAAAGTTGAGCAAGTTTTTCATCTTCTGTAATACCCAGTAAGAAAAATAGAATTAAATCATATAATGAATTGACGCCGTTAGTTTTTGCCTGCTGTCTCCATTGATTAAATGTTTCAGCAAGATAATACCTGATAACATCTTCTTTTGTACCAAAAAGAGAATAAAATGTCTGGCGGGAGATACCTGCCTGAGCACATATTTCTTTTATGGAAACATCATAATAGGACCTTTCAAGCAGTATATCAAAAAAAGCTTCAGCTATGACCTTCTGGGACTTAACTGCTGTTTTATGTTTGCCTTTATACATATTCTAACCCCCTATATAATAAAGCAACTAAGTGGTTATTGGATAAATATTATAAAGTAAAAAAATATTTTTATCAATAGTAATGATGTAGGATATTAATTTATTTATCAAACATTAATATAAAAATTGTATTAAAATTATAAAAAAGAAAATTTGTTATAGTAAAAAAAAATGATATAGTATATAATCAGCACTTGAAAGATACATATAAATATATAAGAGGTATGAAATGTTAAAAAAATATCTTATAACTCCGGGACCTACAGCAGTGCCAGAACAGGTGCTTTTAGATATGGCGCGCCCAATGATACATCACAGAACACCAGAATTTGAAGAAATATTTAAAGAAGCAAGAAACGGTTTAAAAAAAGTTTTTAAAACTGAGCAGGAGCCTTTAATTCTTGCAAGCAGCGGCACAGGTGCTATGGAAGCTGCTGTTGTTAATACTTTAAATCCTGGGGATAAAGTATTAGTTATAAACGGCGGTAAATTTGGCGAACGCTGGATAAAAATATGCCAATCTTATGGAATAAATGCTGAAAGCATTACAGTTGAATGGGGCCGTTCTGTAAACCCTGCAGATGTTAAAGCATTTCTTGATAAAAACCCAGATACTAAGGCAGTATTTGTTCAAGGCAGTGAAACATCTACAACAGTATATCACCCTATTAAAGAGCTTGCAGCTGTTACAAAAGATATGCCTGAAACATTACTTGTAGTAGACGGTATTACAAGTGCAGGGGTTCATGATACTCGTTTTGATGAATGGGGTATAGATATTTTAATTACAGGAAGCCAGAAAGCATTTATGCTTCCTCCAGGTCTTGCTTTTATCACATTAAGCCAAAAAGCATGGAATATGGTGGAAAAATCTACACTTCCTAAATTTTATTTTAACTTAAAAACTGAGCTTAAAAACCAGTTAAAAAATACTACTGCATGGACTGCAGGGGTCAGCTTAATAGTTGGTTTAAAAACAGTTATATCTATGATGGAAAAAGAAGGTATAGATAATGTTTTTGCCCGCCATGCAATTAATGCAGAAGCTACTAGAGCAGCAGTTAAAGCATTAGGTTTAAAACTTTTAGCTGTGGATTTTCCATCAAATGCAGCAACTGGCTGTTTTCTTCCAGAAAATATAGACGGCAAAGCATTTGTTAAATATTTAAGAGATAAATGCGGTGTATCTCTTGCAGGTGGTCAGGACCATTTAGCAGGAAAAATTCTCCGTATTTCTCACCTTGGCTACCATGATGTATTTGATACAATTACAGCAATCAGTGCAATAGAAATGGGGCTTAAAATATTTGGTGCAGATATTAAGTTAGGCACTGGTGTTGCAGCTGCACAGGCTGTATTAATGGGAGAAATGCCATCAATATGACAAATATTTCAAAAGAGCAGAATATAGAGCGAAGCGGCAGAATAGAGAGTGCTTTAAGTATTATAAAAGGCACTCTCAGCCAGTATGGTTATACTGAGCTGCACCTGCCGATTTATGAGTATTATGATTTACTGCAGGATACAGTATTTAACTTCTCTGATGAAAGTATTATCCGTTTTATAGACAGGCACACTGGCAAAACATTAGTTCTTCGTCCAGACTTTACACCACAGGTATGCCGCATAGTATCAGGTATGGAAAATCTGCCGCTGCCATTCAGGGTATGTTATAAAGGCACAGTTTTCCGCTCAGTAGAAAAAGACAGAGGTATAAAAGGCGAAGAAAACCAAACAGGCTGGGAAATTTTTGGAGAAAGCAGCATTTTTGGTGATATAGAGATAGTGTTAACTGCAAATGCTGCACTTGATAAAATGGGTCTTAAAGGTTTCTGTTTTACTTTTGGTGATACTTTATTTTTAAACAGAATAAAAACTCTTGCAGGTGAAAAAGGCGATAAAATACTTGAAGCAGTATCTGACAGAAGAACGCACGATTTAAAAAAATTAGTATCAGAAATAAATATTAGTCAGGATTTAAAAGATTTAATAGTTAAACTTCCGCTTGCTTTTGGCGGTATGGATAATATAGATATTCTTGCAGGGCTTTCGGCTTTTGATAAAGAGCTTTCTGAAAGAATAGAATTTATTAAAAATCTTTTTAATCAGCTAATAAGCTGCGGAATAAATGAAAATACCTTAATTTTTGATGCAGCAGAATCAAAAGGGCTTGATTACTATACTGGTGTTCATTTTGAAATACTGCATGAAAGCTATGGCAGCATATTAGGCAGCGGTGGCAGATATGATAAATTAATGTCAAAATTCGGCAAAGATTTAACTGCATGCGGTGCTGCATTAAATATCGATAACCTGCTGCATTTTCCTATATGCGAAAGTGCTTCACAGGAATATGATTATCTAGTTATCGGTAAAGATAACTTTAAAAAAGCTATATCACTTCGCAAAGAAGGCAAAAGTGTTATATTTGTAGCAGATGAAAACCAGAAAGAAAACTTTATAAAAAATTATACTTTTAAAAATATAATTTAATGGGGGAAATAATGAGCTGTTCAGCAGTGCTTGGTGCCCAGTGGGGCGATGAAGGAAAAGGAAAAATAGTAGATATGTATTCGGAGCAGGCAGATGTAGTTGTCAGATACCAGGGCGGCCACAATGCAGGCCATACTGTGTGGGTAGATGGTGTAAAATACATTCTGCGACTTATCCCTTCTGGCATTATCCATGAAAAAACAATCAATATAATAGGTAACGGCACAGTAATTGAGCTTGATGCTTTATTTAAGGAAATTAATGAGCTTAAAGAAAAAGGTGTAAAATTTGACGGCAGATTTTATATCAGTGACAGAGCTCATGTGATTATGCCATACCATATCTTTTTTGATAAACATAAAGAAGAATTAAAAGGTGCTAACAAAATCGGCACAACAGGCAGAGGCATTGGCCCTACATATATGGATAAAACTGCAAGAAACGGTATCCGTATAGGTGATTTATTTAATGAAAAACTGCTTGATGAAAAAATTAAAACTAATGTAGAAGAGCTTAATAAATATGCTGTTAAAGCTTATGGTGTAGACCCTATTAATATAGATGAAGCAAAAGCATACTGCAAACGCCATATAAATGACTTAAAAAAATATGTTACAGATACATCATATTTAATAAACAAATTAATAGATGAAGGCAAAAAAGTAATGCTTGAAGGTGCACAGGGCACAATGCTTGATGTGGATTTTGGAACATACCCATTTGTTACATCATCAAACGGCACAGCAGGCGGCGCATGCACAGGAACAGGTATCTCTCCAAGAAAAATATCATGTATAGCTGGCGTTATGAAAGCATACACAACAAGAGTTGGCAGTGGTCCTTTCCCAACAGAGCTTTTTGATGAAGACGGCGAAGCATTAAGAAAAGCAGGACATGAGTTTGGTGCAGTTACTGGCAGACCAAGAAGATGCGGCTGGCTTGATTTAGTAGCTGCAAAATATGCTGTTATGGTAAACGGTCTTGACTATATTGCTCTTACTAAAATGGATGTGCTTGATAATATGCCTGTGATAAAAGTTTGCACAGCTTATGAAATAGACGGTAAAACAGTAGAGCAGTTCCCAGCTGATTTAGAAAGTCTTGAAAAAATTAAGCCAGTATATAAAGAATTTAAAGGCTGGATGACAGACCTTACAAAAACTAAAAAAATAGAAGACCTTCCAAAAGAAGCAAAAGAATATATTGATTTTATATCAAGCTATTTAGGCATTCCATACTGTGTGGTATCTATCGGCACAGACAGAAGCCAGACAATAGTATTAAATGAAATATTTAAGTAAAAATTTATCAATGGGGAGTATAAAAGCTCCCCATTTTTTATTTAAATTAGATTTTATTCTAAGGTTTAAAATAGATACATAAGTTATGAAAAATATTCATTAGACTTAAATATTCTTTATATGCAGCTTAAGTATGCTGAAAAATATATCTTGCATTTTTATATTTTAATGCAGGATAACCTTAGCAGCAGGAAAGAGTTTAATATATCTTTATTATAATAAAGTTTGTAATATTTTTTATATGATAAGAAAATTTTTATAAAACAGATGAAAAAATATTGATAAATAAAGATAAAATTGTTTGTTAAAAATTTTTTTAAAAAAAATAAAAAAAGTTGTTGACTTTTATTTTTTACTCTGTTATATATTACTTCCACCCGAGAGTAGCCGAACTTGCTCGGGTGGGGTTAGTAAATGAGCCGTTAGCTCAGACGGTAGAGCAATTGCCTTTTAAGCAATGGGTCATTGGTTCGATCCCAATACGGCTCACCATTTACTTTTTATATACGACCCGTTCGTCTAGCTCGGCCTAGGACATCGGCCTTTCACGCCGACAACAGGGGTTCAAATCCCCTACGGGTCGCTTTACCAAATGGACGGTTAGCTCAGCTGGGAGAGCATCGGCCTTACAAGCCGAGGGTCACAGGTTCGATCCCTGTACCGTCCATTTTTAGTATGGGGGCGTAGTTCAGTTGGTTAGAACGCTGGCCTGTCACGCCAGAGGTCGCGAGTTCGAGTCTCGTCGTCCCCGTTTTAAAGCTCTGCTTAGGCAGAGCTTTTTTTTATGTCTTTTTTTATAATTCTTAGATTTTATCATCTGCATATAAAATAAAATTAAAAACATATAAATTAGTATTTGAAATTATTTTACATTGATGTATAATAATGGACGAAGTAGGTATTATTTTAAATAGTTGGAGAAAAAAATGGCAGATAAACCAAAAGACCATGTATATGTTGAAGAAGGCGAATTAAGACAAATGCGCGACCCTAGAACTGGGCAGATAAAGGAAGTAGATTTAAGCCTGCCAGCCTTATCAAGAACAATGGAGAATATCCGTAAAAGTGCAGAAATTATTAATCAGCCGAATGTAAGCTTTGATATGGCTATGGGCAGGTTTGAATATATTAAAGAGTTAGTGCTTGATTCTGCACAGTTTTCACCAAGACTGCAAAATCTGCAGATAAAAATACTTAATAAAAACATAGAAATTGTTAAAAATATTGAAGAGCTTGATGAGATAAAAGCTCAGTTTGCTAAGCAGTATTATATGAAAGAAGCTAAAAATATTTTAGCTAAAACTGATAGAAAATCTGGCTTTCAGCGAGTAGATTCTTTGCAGAACGCGATAGAGCTTTTAATGAAAGGCAAAAAACATATTGGCGATGCAGATGAAGAATATAACCAGTATATAGTTACATTAAGAAAAGAGTTAATGGCGCATCATAAATCAGCATCTAATCTTACAAAAGGTATCTAATATTTATCAGCAGGGTTTCAAGCCCTGCTTTTTTTATTCTGTGTTACAAATCTCTAATATAAATATGTAATATATCTGCTTCACCCCCATTTTTTAAAAACTATGATTAAAAATGCTAATTTATAATAAACTTAGTAATTATTATTTATGT
>CALVEY010000038.1 GCA_944326705.1 uncultured Mucispirillum sp. | reverse complement strand
AGCTCCTTTCATATTTTTTTAGTATATCATAGAAAACTTAAGTTCGCACTATTTACAGACTTTTTTTCACAGGCTCTCTTTATCCACAGGTGTATATTTCCATGTATCTGATAAGTTAGATTTAATTTCAAGATAACATGCTTGTTCCTGACCTATAACAAATGTAGCATCTGAAGTGCCCGCAATTGTTTGATTATTGCAAGGGTTAAATGTAGTTCCATTACTTAAAGTTAATACATTTTCAGGTAAAATAACTTCTCCGCTGCTGCTGTCATTTCCTTTCAGCATTACTCTGATTGAAGTAAAGGAATTAAGGAAAATTATTTTAGATGTTTCTGTTGTATTTGCCTGTACAATAGTTTCATCAGTTATAGGATAAAGTGATTCTGATGTACCGTTATTAGTATATAAGAAAGCCTGTAAATAAGAAAGAAAATTTGCTGTATTAAAGTTAAATGTTTCTGTAGGCATATTATCAGAAGCAACTTCTACTTGAAATTTTACATTCATTTTTTGTATGCCTGTATATGTAATATAGAGATTTGCAGCAATAGATGAATTTTTTAAACTATCTGTTTTGCCAAATTCAAAGTTAAATGTATAATTTAAACCATCTGCTTCTGTTAATACATGGTCATTTTCATCAGTAAACACAGGTTTTATTTGCACATTTTTATAATCATTAGCAGTTTTATTAACAATATTAAATGAAATACGATAACTACGACCATTTGTACTGTCAACTATAGGTATAAAATAATACTGACTTACACCAGAAACCATTAAATTTTTTTCAGTAGGTGGTGTGATATCGCCCCCGCCAGTAGTGTTGTTTGGGCTATCATCTCCACAGCCTGCAAAGAGAAAAGGTAAAGTAAAAAGTAACGCAGATAAAATTTTTTTCATCTTAAGCCTCCATTTTATTACTTTTTAGTTAAGTATCACATAATGATAAAAAAGTAAATAAATATATAAAATATAATGTTTTATTTTTTCACTAAAAATATTAAAAAATAATCCTTGAAAAAAAATGCAAAATCTAGCAAAATAAGGCTATGAAATTTAATAAATTATACCTTCATGGTTTCAAATCATTTGTAGATAAAACAACAGTGGATTTTCCTGACGGCATTACAGCGATAGTAGGCCCAAACGGCAGTGGAAAAAGCAATATAATGGATGCTGTTCGCTGGGTATTTGGTGAGCAGAATGCAAAAGAGCTACGCGGTGCTGAAATGGAAGATATTGTTTTTAACGGCTCGCAGAAAAGAAAGCCTGCAGGCTTTGCAGAAGTAGGGCTTACTTTATCAGAAATTGATGAGGCAGTTGCTGCAAAATACGGCACATTTTCAGAAATAACTATCACTCGTAAATTTTATAAAACCGGCGAAAGAGAATACTATATTAATAACAGGAAATGCCGCTTAAAAGATATTAAAGATATCTTTATGGATACTGGTCTTGGTGCTAGAAGTATATCTATTATTGAGCAGGGAAAAGTTGATAAAATTATTAATGCAAGCCCGGAAGAATTACGGTTTTTCTTAGAAGAAACTGCAGGTGTTACAAAATTTAAAGATAAGAAAAAGGAAGCAGAAAGAAGACTGCAGCAGACAAGAGATAATCTTGACAGGGTAACAGATATTATTGAAGAAATTGTTACTCAGATGCAGTCATTATCATCTCAAGTGGAGCAGCTTAAAATATATGAAGAGCTGCAAAGTAATTTTAAAAGGCTTGAGCAGTCATATTTATGCACTTCTTACTATATAAAAGCAGAAGACAGCAGCAAAGTAAAATCTCTTTTAATTGAGAAAAAGCAGAATTTAGAAAGTATGCTTGCAAAATATGCAGAGCTTGTTCGTATAGAAAATGTTGCAAATAATGACTATAACGCTCGTCAGGAAGAGTATGAGCATCTGCAGGAAAAAAGGGTGCAGACTGCCACAAAAAAAGCAAATACTGAGGGCGATATTAAAGCACTTGAAACTAAAATTGCATCAAGTGATGATATAAAAGCAAACTTACAGGCAAGTATAAAGCAGGAAACTGCAAGATATGAAGAGATGGCAGAAAGTATTGAAAACCTTACAGATGAGCTTGATACTGCAAGTGATGCTTTAGAGTATGTAGGGGATAAATTAGAAGAACTTTCTGATATTATTGATGATTTAATAAGCCAGAAAGAAGAAGTAGAAGATGAATTTCAGGAAACTGATACTGGTTATATAGAATATACAGGCACTGTTACATCTAAACGAAATGAGCTTATAAGGGTAGAATCAACTTATGAGCATGTAAAGCAGGATATTGAAAGACTTAAAAAAGAGCAGCAGTCTATAAATGATGCTTTTAATGAAGCAGCTTCTAAAAAAGACACTTTTCAGCAGGAAATGGATAATATGCAGTTTAAAATGATGCAGGATGAAGAAAACTTAAATGCTGCAAAAGAAAAAACTGAAAGTCTTAAAGAGCAGAAAACAAAGGAAGAAACAAAAAACAGAGAATTAAAAGCAGAAATTAAAAGCTATGAAAATAATATTGCATTTTTTAATAAACAGCTTGAAGCTGCCTCATCTTTTAATGATGATACAGCAGTATTAAAGCCTTATATTGCAGGGCTTTTAATAGATTTCTTATCTGATATGGAATATGCTAAGCTTATAGATATAGGCGATGTAATAGTATTTAATGATGAAAGTAAAGAAGAAATTTTTGAAAAAATATCTACTCTTAAATCTTCTGTAAAATTTGCTTTTAAAAGTGAAATAGGAAATATTAGAAACTATCTTTTAAATATGCAGGTAAATGAAGTTTATCAAAATATTTATCTTTCTAATAATATTTATAAAAAAGCAGGGGAAGAAGATAAAGGCTTTCAAATTATTTCATTAAAAGAAAGTATATTAGAAGCTGAAAAAGAAATAGACAGGCTTGGCTCAGAGATTTATGAAACTGAAAAAATCATTGGCTATATAGATAATAATTTAGAAGAAAGTATAAATATTTTAAATGATATGCAGGCAGTATATAATAATTCGAGAGACTCTTTTCTTAAAAAAGAAGCAGAATATACAAGTATTTTGCAGGAATATGAAAGGCTTGAAAAAAGAAAAACCACTATTTCAAAAGAAATAGAGCTTTCAGAAAACACTTTATCAGAAAATATCCAAAAGGTAGAATCATTAAAAGAAGATATTAATACTGCAAGCAAAAAACAGGCAGAGTTAGAAGAAAAACGCTCAGAGCTGGAAGAAAAGTTAGAAATTATAAAAGACAGCTTAGATGAAAAAAGAGAAGAACATACAGAAATAAAAATACAGTATGCACAAAAGGAAGAACAGACAAACTCTATTAAAAGAGAGCTTAGCAGCAAAAGAAGTATTAGAGAAGAAGTAAAAAATAATATTGCTAAACTTGAAGAAAGGCTGCAGCAGCTTTTAAATATAGATGAAATAAAATGGAATGAAGAATTAGAGCTTTTAAAGGAAAAGCTTGATAATTTATCAAAAGATGTGCTGTCTTTAGAAGATGAAGTGCGAAATGCTGCAGTCCAGCTTGATGAAATGCGGCAAAATATTGAAGATATTAGAAACAAAGCTGAAAATGTTAATGCAGAAATAAAGACAGGGGATGATGAAGTCCGTAAATATGAACTTGATTTAGCAGGCATTACTTCCGTTTTAGAAGCAAGTGCAGCGCAGTATATGGAAAAATACGGCATAGAAATATCTCATGATTATTTAACTTATGCAGACAGGCAAAGAGAGCCTAGAAAAATAAAAGAAGAAATGAACAGGATTGAAAGCCGTTTAGATGATTTAGGACCTATTAACTTAAATGCTTTAAATGATTACAGAGATGCAGAAGAAAGATATAAATTTTTAACAGACCAAAGAAGCGATTTAGAAGGCTCTATTGATGATATAAACTTATTTATCAGTGAAACAGATGAAGCTACAATCAGAATGTTTGAAGAAACATTTAATTCTGTAAAAGATAAATTTGTAGAAGTATTTCATATATTATTTGGCAACGGTGAAGCTGAGCTTAAATTAACTGACCCTGATAATATGCTTATAAGCGGGGTGGAAATATATATTCAGCCACCTGGCAAAAAACTGCAGCATATGGGGCTTTTATCTGGCGGTGAAAAAGCCCTTACTGCTATGACACTTTTGTTTGCATTATTTTTACAGAAGCCTACTCCATTTTGTTTTCTTGATGAAGTAGATGCGCCACTTGATGATGCAAATGTTGAAAGGTATGTGGGTATGGTAAAAGCATTATCTGATAAAACTCAGTTTATACTTATTACCCATAACCATAATACAATGAGCATAGCAGACTCTATATATGGTGTTGCTATGCAGGAATATGGTGTTTCTACAATATTATCTGTTACATTAGAGCAGGTAGCACGAGCAGGAAGGTAGTTGTTATGTCTAATACTGTATATATAATAAGTGTTTTTATTTCTGGTATGGTGTTTGGTGCATTATTTATGTGGTTTATTTCAAAGCTTGCTTCAAGACGCAGTGAAGAAAAGTTTAATGCAGCCCTTGATGAAGCAACAGCACTTTTAAAAAGCAACTTTGCAGAAATATCCCTTGATACATTATCAAAAACAACAGATATGCTTTCAGGCAGACTTAAAAGTGAGCGTGAAATATCTGCAAAAGAAATAAGCGGACAGAAAGAAATTATTGAAAAACGCATAGAAACATTAAACAGCGAACTGTTAAAATTAACTGGGCTTATTAATACTATGGAAAATGCAAGAAATATGCAGATGGGCGAATTAAAAAGCATAATAGATGACAGCAGAGCAAAAACAAGCGAGCTTTTTCATGTTACAAACGGATTAAAAGAAACACTTTCATCAAAGCAGGGCAGAGGACAGTGGGCTGAGCGTATGGCAGATGATGTATTAAACTATGCAGGACTTAAAGAAGGCATAAACTATATCCGCCAGCAGAAAAGCGATGTTACAGGTAAACGGCCTGATTTTACTTTTTTACTTCCTAACGGCACAACTTTAAATATGGATGTAAAATTTCCTTATGAAAATTATAAAAGATATATGGAATCTCCAGAAAATGAAAAAGCATTTTATGCAAAAGAGTTTATAAAAGATGTCAAAAACCATATAAAAGCAATTTCCGGCAGAGAATATATAGATACAGAAAACGGCACTGTAAACTGTGCCATTATGTTTATTCCTAATGAAAAAATATATTCATTTATATTTGAAACAGCGCCAGAACTTTTAGATATGGCATCAAAAGAAGGTGTTATGATATGTTCGCCTGTTACAACAATATCTGTGCTGGCAGTAATAAGGCAGGCAGCAGAAAATTTTGCTATGGAAAGGCGTGCAAAAGATTTAATGCAGGCAATGGGCTCTTTCCGTAAAGAGTGGATAAAATATTCAGACGGTTTTACAAAACTTGGAGATTTAATAGGAAGAGTTTCATCAGAATATGATTCTTTAAGAACTACAAGGAATAATAAACTGGAATCTTCAATGAATAAATTAGAAGCGTTAAAAAATGATGAAATTGAATAAAGCCTTGTAATAAATATAATGATTTCATCAAATCTTCGATGAAATCTTATAAATAAAATCTAATGAGGTATCTTATGGCAAAACATTCTTTCTCACCCTACGAACTGCAGACTGTGGAAGACCACATTATCAAGCATTTTGGTAACATATCTAGAACTATCCCTGTAAAAGAAAGTGAAAATCTTGATTTACGCATTTATGTTATTGAACCAACAAAAGAAAGAGATTTTTATACCCTTGTAACATGTGGTATGGGTGCTTATAAAATGGAACTGCCTGATGATTTTAAAGATACTGATTTAGATAGAATTGAACTTTTAATGTATTTAAGCCCAGACTGGAATATGGATTTGGCTCTTTCAAAACCTACAGGTTTAATAACTGGCGAAACAGTTACTCCAATATTTGGCAGTATGTATGACGAATGGAATTATCCTGTAAAAGTATTAAAAAACCTTGCTCAAGCACCTGTTGATAATGACAGCTATTTTGTAATGGGCAATATAATGGATGATGAAGAGCCTTTATCTCCAAGCACCAATGATACAGGCGGTATATTAATATCTCCAGCATACATATCAGAAGAAGAGCGTATCTGCACACTTCCAGATGGGGAAAAAGTAGGATTTTTACAGATTATGCCGATACAGAGTTTTGAAATAGACCTTGCAGCAGACCTTGACCAGTCACTTATATTTCATCGTATGATTTTTCATAACTTTATTATTTACCCAGATAGATATTTATATGATTATGAAGATATTTTTGATGAAGGACTTGCTTATCTTATTCCACTTTATAAGTATAACCTTGTTCAGCAGACTGGCGAGCTTGCAGCATTTAACCATATGGCTGTTCTTTTAAGGTGGCTGATAGAAAATGATTTATTAAATGACAGTTTTAAAGCAAAATACAGCGATGAAATTAATAAAGTTAAAACTGCACCAGAAAGTATAGATTTAAGACTTTTCATTGCAGATAAGCTTATTGGTGCATTAAGATGCAGCTTTATAAAAGAAGAAGCTGTAGATTTTATATACTCATACTGCTTTAATGATATTCAAGGCGGCGAAAAAGGTGAATATTATGATGCTGTAGAAAACTATGCAGTAGAATATTTTGAAGAAAATAATATAGATACAGACGAAATGTGTGATTTAGAGTTTCTTTTTATGGAATACACTGAAAAGTATTATCAGGATATATCAAAAATTCTTGATGAACTATATAAAGAATGGCAGGAAGCGCAGGAATAAAGTTAATTAATAGATAAGGGGGTTTTTAAGCCCCCTTATTATTTATTTTTGATGCTGAGCAAGCTCAGTTAATACGCCGTTATTACCTTTTGGATGAACAAATGCTACAAGCATATTATGCGCACCAGCTTTTGGCTCCTGGTCAATAAGTGGCACTTCTGCTTTTTTAAGCTCTGCAAGGCATGCAGCAACATCATCAACTTCAAAGCAGATATGATGTAAGCCTTCTCTATTTTTTTCAAGATATTTAGCAATAGGACTTTCTGGAGAAGTTGCTTCTACAAGCTCAATAGTAGTTTCGCCAACTTTAATAAAAGCAGTTTTTACTTTCTGGCTAGGTACTTCTTCAATATGGTTAACATCTGCACCCATAGCTTTGTAAAAAGGAAGAGCAGCTTCAATTGATTTTACTGCTACACCTATGTGATTGATTTTGTTCAGTAACATAATATCCTCCATTTTCTATATTATTATGTAATTATGCTCTTTCTAAAAAGTTTGCAATTATTTTCTTAACACCTTCTTTTTTAAAATGAACAGTTACTTTTTCATTTTCGCCGCTGCCTTCGCTGAAAAGCACTATTCCTTCGCCAAAAACTGAGTGATGCACTTTTGATGAGGCAGCAAAAGAAGCTGTATTGTCATCATTATACTCTTTCTTTTCAGAATTGGAAGTGTTTTTAATGTAATCTGCATAATTTCCAGACTTATTTGTAAAGGTATTCTTTGTTGAGCCTTTATTAAATTTAAAAGCTTTGCCATACTGCAGCTCACCTAAAAATCTGGATTCTGGTGACTGGTTATGTCTGCCGCCGCGAAGTCTGCTTCTTGCTCTTGTAATATAAAGAGTTTCCATAGCACGAGTTACACCAACATAACAGAGCCTTCTTTCTTCTTCAATATTTGCTTCACCTTCTTCATTACCTAATGGAAAAAGTCCTTCTTCTAATCCTGTTAAAAACACAAGCTTAAATTCAAGGCCTTTAGCTGCATGCATAGTCATCAATTTAACAGAGCCTTCTATATTTTCTTCATCATTAGATGAAATAAGGGCAGCACTTGCTAAAAAGTCAGAAAGTGATGTGCCGTTTTGCTCTTCAAAGCGCACAGCATCTGATATAAGCTCATCAATATTTTCTATTTTCCTGTCTATTATATCAGGCTCTTCACCTAAACTTTGCAGATATTCTTTATATTTAATAGTATCTAATATAAGCTCTATTTTTTCTCTAATACTTTCGCATTTTATAACATCATGTATAAGTGTTACATATCTGTCCACTGCTGCTCTGTTTTTCGCAAGGAATTTTAAGTCAGTTTCTAACGCTTCAAGTATTGTAATATTATTTTCTTCTGCATAAGAAATTATTTTATCATTAGTAGAGTTGCCTATGCCTCTTTTTGGAATAGATATACTTCTAAAAAACGACTGTTCATCTTTTGGGTTATCAGAAAATTTTAAATAAGCTAAAATATCCTTAATTTCTCTACGCTGATAAAAGCCAATGTTTCCTATTACTTTATGTGGAATATTTGCCATTTTTAGTGCTCTTTCAAAGTTTAATGACTGAGCATTAGTTCTATAAAGTATTGCTATATCATCATAGCTTACGCCATCTTCATGTTTATCAAGTATAGTTTTTGCTGCAAATCCTGCTTCTTCTAAATCGTTATAAAATTCATATTTTTTAACTTCTGATTCTTTATCAGCACTAGCTTCCAATGTTTTCCCTCTGCGATATGTATTATTTTCTATAAGTCTATTTGCAATAGATAATATACTTTTGCCGCTTCTGTAATTCCCTTCAAGCTTAATCTCTTTTACATTTTCAAAAACTTTATCAAACTCTAATATATTGCGGACTTCTGCTCCACGCCAGCCGTATATTGACTGGTCATCATCTCCAACAACACACAAGTTGCCGCTTACTCCTGCAAGCATATATAAAAGCCTGAACTGCACAGCATTAGTATCCTGATATTCATCAACAAGTATATATTTATATAAATCCTGATATTTTTTTAATATATCAGGGAAATTTATAAATAACCGCACACATAGTGATATCATATCATCAAAATCTACAAGCCTTTGCAGCTCTAATTCTCTTTGATATGTTTCATAAACTGTTTTAAGCAGATGAAAAGTTTCTTCAATAGGCTCATTTCTAACATAGTTTTCTGTATTTTTATATGAGCTTATTGCATGCAGATATGATTTTGGACTGAACTGCTTAGGGTCAATATTTAGTGTTTTTATAATCTGCCTGAGTATTGCAAGCCTGTCTTCCTGGTCTACAATAGAAAAAGATTTTGGCAGCCCTGCATATTCTGTTTCATTACGGAGTATTCCTAAGCATATAGAATGAAATGTTCCCATCCATACACCCTGAGCAAGAGCACCGATTAAATCCTGCAGCCTGCTTTTCATTTCGCCTGCTGCTTTATTAGTAAAAGTAACAGCTAATATATTGCCTGCAGATACTTCTTTATTAACAATCAAATGGGCTATGCGGTAAGTAATAACTCTTGTTTTTCCAGTGCCGGCACCAGCAAGAACTAAAACTGGTCCTTCTGTAGTTTTTACAGCTTCTGCCTGCCTTTCATTTAGTGCTTCATCAATGTTAAGAATATTCTGCCTCCTTATTTATCAGGCTCAAAATCTACAACTTTTTTATTGTATGCAATAATAATATCGCTTCTTCTTAAAAGCCCTACAAGTTTCATACCTTTTTCTTCTATTTCTACAACAGGTAAATCACCGACTTCTTTAATACCAAAGTCTCTCATTGCCTGTTCCAGAGTTTCTTCAGGTGTAACTGTTATTATATTCCTTCTTGCGCCAAAGTCTTTCGCTAGAGTAGTTTCTAAATTTTTTCCGCTGAAAATTTCTTCTTTTAAGTCATTTAATGATATAACACCTGTTAAATATCCTTCATCATTTACAACAGGGAAATAAGCATGTGGCTTTTTCTCAATAGATTTTTTTATATCATTAATAGATGTGTTATCATTAAAAGCAATAATATCTGTAAGCATTATATCTTTTACTTTTATTGATTCAAGTATGCTTTTTTCAACACCATGGTTAATGTTAAAGCCATCGCGGGTTAATGTCCATGTAAAAATACTGTCTTTTTCTATACGGGCAGCAATCATATTTGCTATAATACATGTAATCATTACAGGCAGCACAATATGATAGCTTTGAGTTATTTCAAAAAGTATTAATATAGATGTAATAGGGGCACGAATAACAGCTGCAAGCATAGCACCCATACCCACAAGTGCATAAGTTTCTGGGTTTCCTGCAATACCTGGGAAAATATTCTGCATAAGTCCGCCAAAAAAACCGCCTGCTGCAGCCCCTATAAAAAGGCTTGGCACAAGCTGGCCGCCAGAGCCCCCAGAGCCTAATGTAAGGGAAGTTGCTACAATTTTTAAAAATACAAATACTATTAATATATACCATGGTATTTTATTCTGCAGTATTTCAATAATAGTGCCGTATCCTACACCCATAATATTTACGCAGAATACACCAAGTATACCCATTAAAAGCCCGCCTATAGCAGGTTTTAACCATTTTGGAAGCGGCAGAAATGCAAAAGCATCACTTACTTTATAGAAAAACCTTATAAAAAATACACTGATTAATGCAATAAATATGCCCATAACAGCATAAAGGGGCAGCTCTGCAGCACTTTTTAACACATAAGATGGCGACTGGATAGTTATTTCATCACCAAAATAAGCACGGCTTATAACTGTAGCAGTTACTGCAGAGATAATCAGCGGGCTGAATGTTCTAATGCCGTATTTTCCAAGTAAAACTTCTGCTGCAAACATAGCACCGCCCATAGGTGCATTAAAGGTGGCAGCAATACCACCAGCTGCACCACATGCTGTTGCACTGCTTATTCTTGTGTGAGAAAATTTAAAAAACTGTCCGATAGCTGAGCCAAGCGATGCACCAATCATTATAATAGGACCTTCTCTGCCTGCTGAACCGCCAGTGCCTAAAGTTATAGCAGAAGTGATTGTTTTTAAAATGGCAGTAACAGGGGATAATGTTCTATGGAGGGATATTGCCTTTATAACATCTGCTACAGAGTGAACATTTGATTTAAAAAATGTAGTAATCAGCCCAACAGCTAAGCCCCCTAAGGCAGGAATTAATATTAACTTCCATTTAGCTGTATCCTGCAGATTATAGAGCATAACTTCACTTTCAACACCATATAGATTTTTCTGCAGAAAATGAATAAGTGTTCTAAATATTATATTACCAATGCCTGCAGCCATACCTATTGCAACAGCAACAGCAACTATTACTACATCTTCATACTTAGTTATAAGGCTGCTGAATTTTGAGCTGAAATAACTTCTTATTTTCAAGGTTTATTTACCTTTGCTCTCTTTTTTAGCTTTATTTATTTCCATTATTTCTTTGCCTTTATTTTCAATATTTTTTTGTGGAGTTCTAGCTATTGCTAAATCATTTGCATTAATATTTTTAGTAATAGTGCTGCCTGCAGCTATTAATACATTATCGCCAACTGTCACAGGTGCTACAAACTGGGTATCACTGCCAACAAACACATTATTACCTATAATAGTTTTGTATTTATTAAATCCGTCATAGTTACATGTAATAGTGCCGCAGCCTATATTTACATTTTCACCAAGTTCTGCATCACCTAAATATGTTAAATGGCTTGCTTTTGAGCCTTTGCCCATAGCGGCTTTTTTAAGCTCAACAAAGTTGCCAACTTTATTTTCCCCTGCTAAATGAGAGCCAGGGCGGAGATGTGCCATAGGTCCAACAGATGAACCTGCACCTACAAAAGAATCTTCTATTAATGTATTATCTTTAATTTCAACATTTTCTTCTATAACTGCTTTATTAAGCCTGCAGCCTGAGCGGATAATAACATTTTTTTCTATACGAGTGCCGTTTTCTATAAATACATTTGGGTATATTATAGTATCTTTACCAATAACAACATCTAAATCAATATATACAGATGACGGGTCTATAATAGAAACGCCATCTTTCATATAAGATTCTGCTCTTTCCTGCATAAGTATTTTAGAAGCAAAACTTAACTGCACTCTGTCATTAACACCTAAAAACTCCATTTCATTATCAGCTAAAAATGCTTCTGCACCGCCGCGGACTATATCAGTTAAATAATATTCATTCTGGGCATTATTATTATCAATATTTTTAAGGCGTTTTTTTAATTCTACAGATGAACATAAGTAAACACCAGTATTAACTTCATCTATTCTTTTTTCGTTTTCATTTGCGTCTTTTTCTTCAACTATTTTTAAAACAGAGCCATTTGACGAACGAACAATCCTGCCATAACCTTTTGGATTTTTCATTTTAACACTGATAAAAGAAATATCCTGTTTAACAGTATTTATAAAGCTGTTTAAAGTTTCATATTTCATTAAAGGCATATCGCCGCATAAAATTAATACTTTACCTTCATCTGGAATAAAATCAAGGGCAGACATAACAGCATCAGCTGTGCCGTTCTGCTCTTTCTGCATAGCAAATTCAACTGATGAATTTTGTAAATGTTCTTTGACTTTTTCAGCACCAGCACCAGTAACAACAACAATTTTATCTGGGTTTAACTGTCTGCTTAAATCTATTGAATAATCTATCATAGGCTTGCCGGCAGCACTAAATAATACTTTTGGATTTTCAGATTTCATTCTAGTGCCTTTGCCAGCAGCAAGTATAATAACAGTAAGCATATACCACCTCATCACATATCTACTGCCATATACTATATACTATATATAAAAAATATTCTAGGGGAAAAAGTATAGTTTATGCTATTATTGAAGCATATTTTTTAGCTGGTTTCTGTCTATTTTTCCATTAGAATTTAATGGCATATTATCAAGAACAATATATGTATTTGGAACCATATAATCTGGGAGAGTTTGTGATAAGATAGATTTTATTTGATATGTATCTATATTATCATCTTTGACAGTAATGAATGCGGTTAAATTTTCATAAGTTATACTGTTTACAGGTGTAGGTATGACTGCATTTGATACAATATTTTCTATTTTAGAAATAGCATTTTCTATTTCATAAAGCTCTACTCTGTATCCTTTAATCTGTACTTGTGCATCGTTTCTGCCAAGAAATACAAGTTCACCATTAACCCATCTTCCTAAATCACCTGTAAGGTAGCAGTCTTTATTATCTATTTTAATAAATTTTGCTTTTGTCTGCACTTCATTATTAATATATCCTTTTGCAAGCTGTTTTCCTGATAAAACAATCTGCCCAATACCAGTATTTATTATATTTAAATTTTCATCTATTAAAAATACTTCCATACCATCGTATGCTTTTCCTATTGGCATAGAACCAGCATATTCTGGCAATTCTTTTGTATTTTTATTAAATTCAAAATAAGTGCAGGCGATAGTTGCTTCTGTGGGACCATAAATATTTTCTAATTTTGCATTAGGTGCAGCTTCTGCAATTAATATGGCATTATCAAAAGGCAAAGTTTCTCCGCAAAAACCAATATACTTTACAGATTGAAAAACATTGCTTTTTAAAAGCCGCAATTTTTTCATAATTGCAAGTGTTGATGGCACCATAAGTATATGTGTTATTTTATGTGAAATTATAAATTTATTTGGATTAATTTTATTATTACTATCAGGGATATAAAGACATGCACCACAAATAAAACTTAAAAATATTGAATGAATAGATAAATCAAAAGTTAAATCATTCATCTGCATAAGTTTATCTTGATTTGTAATAGAATTTCTTTTTATAAATGCCTGTATATAACTGCTTATATTAAGATTAGATATTTTAATACCTTTTGGAACACCTGTACTTCCTGATGTAAAAAGCATATATACTGCATCATCTTTTTCTGCATCTAATAATTTATTATTATAATCTTTTGGTGTATAAAAATTGTGGTTAGTAAATTTTGATGATAAATATTCATAATGTTCTTCTGGACATATTATATTATAATTATGAATATTATTAAGTATATCATCATAGTGTGCAAAATCGGTGTAATCTAATAATAATATTTTCGCATTAGATAATTTTATAATATTCATATTTCTTTCTAATGGGAATATTTCATTTAATGGGATATAATAAGAGCCTGCAATTATTGTTCCACATATTGCTGCATGTGTATAAAAGCTTTTAGAACCCATTATGATTACTGGCTGTTTAATATATTTTATATACAGGATTGTATCTGCAATTTTACATGATAATTCTGCAAGCTGATTATATGTGTAATATTTATTATATGTAAATAGTGCATTATTATCATTATATTTTTTAAATGACTTTAATAAATATTGTTGAATATTCATATATTAACTCAGTTAATTAGTTATTTTAGATACTGCATCACATAAGCTGTTTATTGTAACAATAGAATTAATATCTATATTTTCAAAATCTATTTCTATATTTAATTCTTCTTCAATAGCTAAAAGGATATTAACAAAAGTCATAGAGTCAAGAATACCTTTTGCTATAAGAGAGTCATCTTCATTAATATTATCAATGTTTATATTATTTTCCGCAAATATTTTAAATATGATTTCTTTAATATTTCTACTATCCATGTTGGCCCTCATATATAATTTTGTTATGATATAGTATTTATTATGAATTATCAAGACTATTTTTTCTGCTTCACCCCCATTTTTTGAAACTATAATTCAAAATGCTAATTTATAATAAACTTAGTAATTATTATTTATGTATTTGTAGTATATTTTAAACTATCGAACCTGTGCAAATCTCATAAATCAATCTTTTTGTTATTTTATTACTTATGCTCCAATTGTATAAACATTCTCAATTTTTTCTATCAGCCACTTTTTTTATTTCCTCCTTACTCAGTCGGAAAAAAGTGTCCTCGTAAAAAACACTCGCATTGCTGCAGCAACTCGCTATCGCTCAAACAATCTGTCAGCAAATCATTCCGAAAAAATTGTTCATATACAATTAAGTCGCAAAGGTAATAAAATAACAGGGGAACATCATTTAAAAGCGGATATAATGCCATATTAATATATAATAATTTTTAAGTTCTATTTTTAATTCTAGTAAATATTTTATTTTAATTATTATATAGTTATTAGTATTATTATAAAAAAATGGGGGCGAAGCAGTATTTTTTACTATGTTATGTGTCTAAAAATGAGTTTCTTGACAAAAAAAGTAGATTATGGTAGTTTAACATTAGATAATGGTGGTGTATTCATGAAAAATTTATGGGAAGAATTGTATAGTAAAAAACAAGAAGAAGCTATGATGAAATTTCCATTTCCAATAGTTATGGAACTGGCAAGTTTTTATAAAAAAAAATATCCTAAAATAAGGCCAGAGGATATTAATATACTTGAAATAGGGTGTGGCTCTGGTTCTAATATTAAATATTTAGCCAGTTTAGGTTATAATGTTTATGGTATTGATATTTCAGAGACAGCTGTAAAGTATGCGAAAAATTCTTTTATAAAAGATAATCTTACAGGGCATATAGAAGTTGCTTCTGTAGATAATCTACCATTTAAAGATGAGTTTTTCCATATTGTTATAGAACATGGCGTATTAGTGTGTGTTAATGAAGAAGTATATACAAAAGCTATAAATGAAATATATAGAGTTATGCATAGGGGGGGGGTAGCACTCTTAACACCGAAATCAGAAATTAGTTCAACAAGCATTCGCTTAAAGCAAGATGATAATGAGAATAATTATTTATTTAAGGATAGTGCTATATATATTAATAGTATTACTCTAAATGCAGTAGTTAAAATATTAAATAATAGGTTTAATATTGTTTATTTACGAAGAAATGATAGAACTAACTATACTATTTCAGAAGATTATAAATTTATAACAGCAGAATCTGTTGATAGTATATATCATATTTTTATTGAGAAAATATAATATATATCATTATAATGTATATATAAAGTTATATTTACTATTCATTTCCTGATATAAGTTCTCAATATCCTTTTGAAACTGTAATTTATCTACAAGTCTGCCTGCAAGATATAACTTTTCCCATTTTTTCCAAAACATATTTCCTGTTAAAGATATTAATTCTAGGTTGTTAGTAAGAGTTTTTACATAGTTATCATGTAAAATATTGCCAACCATTAAGTAAAACAAAGTGTATGGTTCAGTGAGCAGGGATATTGTTTCTAGATTTTCCTGCCAGTATTTCAAATATTTTTCTTTTAAATCAATCACATAACATGGAGTTTTTTGTCCAATAATATCAGCAGTTACATCATATACGGAAATATATTTAATATCATTAAGATTACCATTTATATCAAAGACTGGTAAAAATGGGTATAATTTACAGTATAATGAGCGGGAAAATTTAATATTACAGTTATTATCATCATTACAATGTTTATAATAAAGATAAATTTCTTTATCAAATAATTTCGCTTTCATTATAAATGGGTTATTTTCTGTTACTTTGCCATATTGAGAAATATATGCATATTCTTTTGGCAGATAAAATAATGTTCCCCCTTTTGGTATTATTTTAAGCGGTATGTCTTCACTGTCCCATCTGCAGCAAAAACTATTGCATGTTTTATAACATTCTGTTTCAAAGATAAATTCTGAATTAAATATTTTTTCCCAGTATATTTTTTCGTCATTTGTAAGTGTAATATTATCCATATCATTTCTCACATTTATCTATTAAATTATTTTCTTTTAATTTATTTATAATATTTAATACACTATTAAAATGCATATTTAATAATTCTGCAATATCTAATATAGAATTACTGCCGTTTAAATATGCAATAATATTTGTTAAATTTCTTGTGTAGTCTGCACTTCCTTTTTGGCTGATAGTAGGGTATAAGCCGTATTTGCCAAGCTGAGGCTCGCCTACTGTTTTGATTTTATAATATTCATTATTTTCAAGTATATTAATGCATTGTTGTATATAATTAAGCCCCCCCCCAAGACCAATTTCAGTAACAAAGTCAAGGTTATCATTAGAAGTATGGTATTCTTTAAATTTACCAAATTTAGTGCGTGATAAAGTGCATACTGGCAGATTTACAAGGGGAGCGCAAAACTGCCTTTCATCACTGCCCCGTTCTAAAAAAGAATATTCTTTTGGTTTATCTGTAATATGTTTTAATACATGCGTAACTATTTTATCAGTATAAGTATTATTATATGGAGTATGTACACATGAATAATCCCCGTCATCGCCAATACATGAAAGCACAAACCCTGCTTTTGTATATTTTTTTAAATGTTCTATATTTTCTTTTAAATATATTAATGCTCCAATTGTTTCTGGAATAAAAATAATGCGGTATGTATATTTTCTTTCAGGCAGTGCATATATATATTTTGCTGCTGCTACTGCTGCTGCAATTCCAGATAAATTGTCATTAGCCATAGAAGGATGGCAAATATATGTTGATATTAATATTTCATCATCTTCATAGCCATTTATAATAAGTTCACCGTAAGTAATTGAGCCGTTTTCGTTGTAGGAGCTGTCTATAACTACATGGTATAATTTATCAGGATTTTTACGCAACTCTTCTCTCTGCCTGTGGGTAATGCAGAACCCCCAGCGTTTTTTATAATATGATGTTGTGTACGGTATAGCATCAATATCATTTTCAAGAGAATATAAATGTTTGTCCAGTTCAGAAAAAGGAATAGTAATATCTACTGGTTCAGAATAGCCTAAAATGTGCAGATTATTGTTTTTAAAATCAACTATTTTATTTCCATTTTCATCTTCAATATATGCATCATTAATATTCCATTCATAAGGAGTATTCCAGTCAAAAGTTTCAGGATTATCTTTAATGGAATATTCTTTTATATTTAATTCGCCTAAATAGTTTTCTTTTAAATAATTTAATGTATATCTGTTGCCGTTGCCGGATAAACTACGGTTAATAGAGAAAAGGTTTTTTACTATATTATACATATTATTATCTTTTCTGATATTATAAGCTGTAATGTTATTAATTTGTATTTGTTTTATAGCATTGTTATATAAAATATCATATTCTATTATAGGTATAGATTTAGCAATATTAATATATGATATAGTATAAGAACCAATTTGTTGTTCATAAGCAATACCTTTTTCTAAAAAATCATTATAAAGCTCAGATGCGTCTCCACCTATATCTAATTCTAAATGCCTTACAGTCATGGAAGCAGTTCTTTGCAAAATACAACCTTTTTCATCAATATATTTTGATTTAAAATATTTATTATATCTATAAAATACACCAAGATAATCTTCAACATGATGACACATTGTGTAATGGTGATTAAAGGGAACATTTATTGCAATATTGGTAGCTTGATTATCTATCAAATATTGAAATACAGTTCCTTTTCCGAAGGAGTTAGTATTATTCAAATTATACAGTATATCTTTATCTTTTCCCCATACAACAAATGAGTATATTGGATGTTTTGTTCTAATAAAATCATTTCTTTTCAAGGCAACATTACCAATATATCCAGTTTTTCCGGGTGTTGTACTATAATTAAATGGTAATCCTTTGCAAAATCCCCAATTATATACAGGTAAAATCAAAGTACCATTATCACCTATTTTTTCAGTAATTATGTTTAAGAATATATTGCCATCAAAGTTTGAATTATTTTCTATCTCATGATATGCAATTAAAGAAACATCAGATGATAAAAATATGATTTCATTTTTTTTTATATTTAACATATTCGCAAGTTGAATATATGAAATATACATTAAATAATACCCCCAAATAATGTGAATAGTAGATTTTATAGGCTGTTTTATAAAGTATCATCTGCACAGCAACTACCATTGAACAACTATAAAGTAAAATATAATATAGTATGATTATTTATCCATTTCATCAAAAATATCTTTTAATGTATGGCACTGATTAAGCATTTCAAAAGTTAGTTTTTTATTACAATAATCATTGAATATAACTATTAATGACAGTTTAGACATTGAATCCCATTCATCTAATGATGTTAAAGGCATATTGATATCTAATTCTACATCATCATTAATATTAAATGTTTCTTTAAAAAGTTGCATTTTTTCGTTATATGTCATATTACCACCTCAATATAGTTCCACACCAGGAATATCCTACCCCAAACCCTAAAATTAATATTTTCATTTTCTCTTTTAATCTATCAGTTTCAACTAAATTATCTAGTGCAATAGGAATAGTTACTCCAGCTGTATTTCCTGTATCTTTTAAATTAATATAAAATTTTTTATCTTGAATTTTTAATCTTTTTTTAATATATTCTAGTATTGTTTTGTTTGCTTGATGCAATACGATTAAATCAATTTCATCAAGAGTTACATTATTAATATTAAGAATTTCGTGAATAATATTTGGTATACTATTTATAGCAAAATAAAATACATCCATTCCGTCCATATATAAATATTGTTTTTGTTCTATATTATCATCTTTATGTTTAATGATGAGTTTATCATATCCTGTACTATCTGTTCCAAAAACAAACTTCATAATATTGTTACATACATCTTTATCTATTAAAAAAGCTGAAGCAGCATCACCAATGATTGTAGCTGTTCCTCTGTCATCTGTATCTAGATAATTTGATAGAGTTTCTGTATTTACCAATAATATATTAGAAGCTGTACCTGATTTTATAAGATTATAAGCAGTCATTAAGCCATAAGTAAATCCAGTACACCCAAGATTAATATCAAATGCGCCACAATGACTAAATAAGCCAGTTAATTGATGTATTTTATAAGCTGTTGCAGGCAATTGATTATCGGGAGTTTCTGTTACACATATTATAAAATCGATAGTGTTTTTATCAATATTATATTTTTCAATTAACTTTAAAACAGCTGCTGCACCCATAGTTGCGGATGTTTCCTTAGGTGATGCATAATATCGTGATATTATACCTGTTTGGCTGTAGACGCGTTCTGAATCCCAATCTTTATAGATCGATGCAAAATAGTCATTATGAATCTTATTTGATGGAAGATAGATTGAATATTTTATCATTTCTACTCCAAAATATTCTTTTTTGTAATACTACCATTATCTTATAAAAAGTCAAGTTAAATTAGTTTCTGCTTCACCCCCATTTTTTAAAAACTATGATTAAAAATGCTAATTTATAATAAACTTAGTAATTATTATTTAT
>CALVEY010000037.1 GCA_944326705.1 uncultured Mucispirillum sp. | reverse complement strand
AAGCTCTATTTTTAATTCTAGTAAATATTTTATTTTAATTATTATATAGTTATTAGTATTATTGTAAAAAAATGGGGTACCCCAGCATATTATTTTCTTGACACATGTAAAAATACACTATACTCTTAATTATAATAGAGAGGTGGCTTATGAAAAAAATCAATTTAATCTTCTTATCATTGCTATTTGGCTGTGTACTTTTTACAGTAAGCTGTGCAGACCAAGACACAAATACAAATGGGGGGGGGATAGCTGGTTACGGTCCTGGATATGACCCTAATGACCCAATAGATGCTAAATATCCATACTGGCGAGTTACTATAAAAGATTTTGGCTGCAGCAATGGCACTACATGCACTTGGACAGTAGACGAAAAAAAAGCAGCTATTAAAATGATGGCAAGACTTCGTGCTATGCTGAATATTCCAGAATTTCAAGATGTTTTTAGGCAAAATGCTCCATATATTGCTGATGAAGTTGAATCTTATGAAGGCTCTCCATATTCTACAACTACTGGTGAAGCTTATGATACTGAAAGGCTTTTATGGTCTATTCTTAATGCTGATTTTGAAGTCACTTATAGAAAACAAAATAATGTTGGTGGTGATGCTTCTGCAAATGTGGGTAAAAGTTTATATGTTCAGCTTGGGTATAACCCTGATGTATATAAATTTGATTATGTTTGTAACTTTCCAAATACACCTTATACAGGAACAGGAAATAGTGGATATGTTTCTCATACATCTCTAGTTTTCCATGAGCACTTACATAATATGGGTATGACACATGCACATGGTAAAGACCCTGTTACCGATATACAAATGGTTTTATTTAATTGGTGGTATAATGGTAATAGCAAAGATCCTAAATTGGAAACATCTCATAAAGCACAAATAGATGAAATTACAAACTATTATTTAGAAAAGTATGCTCATTTACTTGAAAGTGATACTTCAAATTAAATATATTTATCTATTAAATTAAAAATTTAGCAGAGTGTTAAAAAAATATCTTTCTAACACTCTGTATTAAATAACTTATATTTTTACAGAAAAAATTATTTTTAGTGCTTAGCCTAAAATTTTTATATAAATCAACAGCCGTAAAACTGCCTTATTAATGCAAGCACTTCATCTATGCCGTTAGTTTTATATATATTTGTTCTAAAATCTGCTGCATTTTCCTGCCCTTTGCAAAACCATACAGCAAACTTTTTTAATACATGCATATAATGGGTTTCTTTCATACCCCTGCCTTTTGTATGCTCTAACATATAGCCCCAAAGCTCTATTAATAAATCGCCTATTTCATTTGGAGCTAAATAATTATATAAATCTGCATCGCTGCATTTATCTTCTATCGCCTTAAATACCCATGGTGCTTTCATCATACTTCTGCCAAGCATAATACCATTAACACCTGTAGCTTTCATTTCCTGATATGTGTCATAGCCTGCTACGCCACCATTGCCTATAATAGTAATCTTTGCCATATCTGCTATTTCCTGCAGAATATCAAGACGAACAGTTCCGCCAAACATATCACTTTTTGTTCTGCCATGGACTACTAAAGCATTAACACCCTCATTTTCTGCTATCTTTAAAATCTCTTTATATACAAGGTTTTTCTGCTCCAGCCCTATGCGTATTTTTATAGAAAAAGGCTTTTCTGTTGCCTTGCGGATATTAGATACTATAGCCTGAATTCTTCCTAAATCTCCCAGAAGTGAACAGCCGCCCCCTGCTTTTATTACCTTTTTTACTGGACAGCCCATATTTACATCAAAAGCATCTACCTGACATTCATTTTCTGCCACACGCACTGCTTCTGCATAATTTTCAGGCTTGCCCCCAAATATTTGAAATACAAGCGGGCTGTCTGTCTCTATCCTGTCAAGGTATTCCATTGTTTCTTTATTTCTTCTTGCAAGACCTTCTACAGATATCATCTCTGAATAAATTATACCATTAAAAAATTTACGAAGTATCCTTCTATAAGGTAAATGAGAATAACCTGCAAGCGGTGCTGCCACCAGGTCATTTTTCAATAAGTTTTTTTTAAAAAAATCTGACATTATAATAAACCAATACTATGCTTCGTATCGTAAGCACTGCCTTTATAATTTAAAAAATTTCTGAATTTATAAAACCTGTATGCTGCATAGGCTATCATTTCACCGTTATCTGTACACCTTGCAAGCTCTGGAAAATATACACTTATATTTTTAGTGTTGCCTGCCCTTTCATTAAATACACGCCTTATTTCCTGATTTGCAGCAACGCCGCCGCCAACAACTATTTTATTCCTTTTAAAAAGAGATGCTGCCTGAAAAGTTTTATCTGCTAATGTGGAAGCTACAGTCCACTGAAATGATGCTGCAATATCTTCAAGAGAATATTCATTTTTTTGAATAGTATTCATAACAGCAGTTTTTAACCCGCTGAAACTAAACTTTATTTCTCCCTTAAAAGCCTGCGGAAATTTTACTGCATTCCTGTCGCCTTTTTCTGCCATGTTTTGAATAAATATACCGCCAGGATATGGACCACCCATAACTTTTGCTGTTTTATCAAATACTTCACCTGCTGCATCATCTATTGTTCTGCCAATAAGTGTAAAATTTAATGCTTCATCTACATCAAAAATATGAGTATGACCGCCAGATACTATTAAAGCAGTATAGGGTGGCTTTAATTCTTTATATGAAAGCTCTGCTGCAAGAATATGTGCTGCTAAATGGTGAACAGGTACAACTGGTTTATGAAGCGCATAACCTAACCCCTTAGCAAAAGAAACACCTACAAATAATGCACCAATAAGCCCTGGTGCATTTGTTACACCAATAATATCTAAATCCCTGCCTGTAATAGAAGACTCTTCCATACAGGCATGGTATAAAGGCTCAATTTTTTGGATATGGTTGCGGGAAGCAACTTCTGGAATAACTCCACCAAATGCTGCATGTATATCTGCCTGAGAAAAGGTTTTACTGCATAATGTGCCTTTTTCAGAAGAATATACTGCAATCGATGTTTCATCACAAGATGATTCTATACCTAAGACAATCATAATAACCTTTAATTAATAAGCTTTTTAATATCAACTAAATGATAGTTTAATTTCTCAAGCTGCGGCAGTGCTATTTTTAAGGCTGCTAATGTGTTTGGTCTTACATGACCAATAGCTATAATACTGCCGTCATCTCTTGATTTTTCTGCAGCTTCATATATTTTTGCAAGTATAGCTTCTACACTGTTATCATTATCTAAAAATAACCTGTTTTCGCCGCATTTATAACCTGCTTTTTTACATTCTTCATAAGCTTTTGTCTGTGCTGTTGTGCGGCTGTCTACAAACCTGTTTGTATACTTTTTAGAGGCACTTAATATCTGCGACATTTTATGAGCATCTTCTGTAATAGCTGAGCCCATATGGTTATTAAAGCCGTCCACTTTAACACCTAAGCTTTCAAAGTTTTCCTTAACAACACCAGAAATTAAAAGCTCAGGCATATTTGGAAGCACTGCTCCCCTGCCAGGGTCTGTATTTGGATAGCTTTTTGGTGCCATAGGGAAATGAAGAAATACTGTCTTCCCAGCTTTTTTTGCTACCTCTGCTGTATATCTGCTGTGCTCTAAATGGGGCAGCACTGCAACAGCAACAGGGTATTTTATATCTGCATATTCTTTTGCAAGCTCTGCACTATTTCCGCCGTCATCAAGCAGTATTGCAAACTTAACCTGTTTTTTAGAGTATGGCGGAAGTGGTGGGTATTTTGGTGTTTCTGCCACCTGTGGCTTTTCTTTTACAGGCTCTTTCTTCTCTTCCTGTTTTACAACCTCTTTTTTAGGCTCTTCTTTTTTCACAACTTCTTTTTTAGGTGCTTTTAATACTATATTAAATTCATCTTTCTTACTGCTGCCAACTACTTTATTTTGTGCAGCTTCCACTTTATAGCCGTATTTTCTAAGTATAGAGCTTATAGCAGAACTTATACCACGCTGCATATTTTCATCACATGTAATATCAAAGTATATAATATCTTTGCCTGTGCTTGTTTTTGACTGGCGCTCTTTAACTGATGAACGGCTTATTTCATGGTCATAAAGCACAAGGCGGATTAAATCTGCTATATTGTCACTGCTGACAGTTTCCTGCTCTTTTTCCTTTTTAGGCTCTTCTTTTTTTGCAGTCTCTTTTTTAGGAACAGGCACAGTTTTTGCAGCCTGCTCTTTCTTCTCTTTCTCTGTTTTCTGTTCTTTTTTCTCTGCTGTTTCTTTTTTCTGCGCAGGGATAACTGTTACAGTTTTAGGCTCTTCTTTATCCTTAGAACTGGTAATACTCATAATGCTGAAAGAAATTAAAGCAATAAGCACAGCAATAAGGCCGATGCCTAAAAATACACCGCCCCCTGCTGATTTAGATTTAGATGTTTTTTTGCGGGCAGTAGTTTTTCTGCCCGCAGGTCGCTTATTTGTTTGACGAGCTGCCATATACTAACATACCTTTTAACACTTGAACTGCTGATATATATTGTAAATCATCATTTAAAGGCAGAACCTGTGATGCTCTTTTTATTGCATCATCTACAGCACTGTTATTATCTTTTTCATTTTCGCCTTTTAAATGGCCTGATAAATCTTTTTCTTTTATAACATAATAATCAGAATTATATTCAATTATACCAGGCTCTACTTCCACATCAGGTTTTATACCCACACCTTGAATAGAGCGTGCAGCAGGTGTGTAATATCTTGATGTAGTAAGGCGGACAGCTGAGCCGTCTGGAAGCGGCACAATAGACTGAACACTGCCTTTTCCAAAAGTAGATTTACCAACGATTACTGCCCTTTTATAATCCTGCATAGAACCAGCAATAATCTCACTAGCAGATGCTGACCATTCATTTACTATTATAACCATTGGTATAGTCCTGTTTGAAAAGTTAACTGATTCTGTTTTATAATGTTTTTCCTGTTTATCTCTTTCTCTTGTAAAAACTACTGTCTGGTTTACTGGCAAAAAGATACTTGCAATAGAAATAGCTTCGTTTAATAAACCGCCGCCATTATTTCTTAAATCAAGAACTAAACCTTTTGCTCCAGAATTAGTTAACGCTTTCACTGCTTCTGTCATTTCTCTGTATGAGTTTTCCTGAAACTGTGTAAGTCTTATATAACCAAGCTCTTTATCTATCATTTCATATTTAACTGATTTTATTTTAATGATTGCTCTTGTAAGAGTTAAATCAATAGGTTTGTCTTCCCCTTTTCTTGTAATAGTAAGCTTAATTTTAGAGCCTGATTTGCCCCGCATTTTTTTAACAGCCTCATCTAAAGTCATATTTGCAGTAGGCTCGCCGTTGATTAATGCAATAACATCGCCGCCTTTAATGCCTGCCTGCCATGCTGGAGTGTCTTCTATTGCACTCATTACTGTTAATAAGTCATTTTTCATAGTAATAGTTATGCCTAAACCGCCAAAAGAACCGCTTGTGCTTTGCTGAAAGCTGTTAAACTCTTCTGGTGTCATAAAAGAAGAGTGTGGGTCTAATTCTTCAAGCATACCTTTAATTGCGCCATATATTGCTTCTTTTTTATCTATTGGTTCTACATAATTTTTATCAACTAAATCAAGAACTCCCATAAATGTTTCAAGAGCCTGATACTGGTCATCTGGATTATATTTACCTTTTGAAGATACCTGAGCTAATAAATTATTTATACCCGTATCATTACTATTTGCTGCTGCAAATGCTTCAGTATTTGTACCATTACTGCTTAACTGAATAACAGCAAATGAAATAAATACTACAGGGACTACTATAAATAAAACTTTTTGGATAATTTTCATATATAACTCCAATTTAAAAATTTAACTTTATATTATATAAACTATTTTCAAGATATATCAACCTTTTTTAAACCACAAATTAGGATTTAATGCCTGCTCTTTTTTCCTAAGCTCAAAGTAAAGATATGGTGCTTCTACTGCCCTGTCCACTATAATGTCCCCTAAAATATCGCCCTGACGGACTTTTTTGCCGCTTTCTACAAGTAGAGTATCCATATTTCCATAAACTGTATAGTAAGATGAGCCATGGTCAATAATTACAAGATTATTAAAATTCTTTACATTATCTGCAAAAACTACCCTGCCATCTGCTACAGCTTTTGCCTGAGTTGTGCTTTCTGGAGATATCTTTATACCTTTATGCATTATCTTAACGCCAGCATCTGCCACTATATGCTCCCCATACTGCTCTATTATCCTGCCATTTACAGGAAGTGGGAGTTTTTTCACAAGCCTGCCAAATGGAGAATCATCTGCCATAGCAGTTGTCACAGGCTTATCTTCGCCAAAAGTTTTTATTCTGCTGCTGCCTGCATTATTTTCACGCTGAGCAATAGGGGCTGCATTTGCATCTTTTTCTGCCTGCAGCCTTATCTGTTCATCAAGCTCTCTTCTTTGAAATTTTAAAAGCTCAATATATTCTTTTCTGCCTGCTTCATCATGCTTAATCATAGTAACCATAGAATTATAGCGGCTTTTTTCTGCCTGCAGTTCTTTAACAGCACTATTTCTACTTTCTTCTAAGGAAGCAAGCTCTAAAACTCTGGCTTCTTCTTCTACCTTAAGGTTTTTAAGGGTCTTAACATCTTCATTCAGCTTATCTATTTTAAGCCTTAAATTAATACCTGCCTTTCCTAATATTTCAAGGATTTTAACAGTATCTTCAGGTTTTTCAGATGTGGTAATAACTTTAATATCTGAATAGCCCATATTATCTATCACATACATATTACTTTTTGCAATATCCTTTTTATTTTCATCTATTTCTTTTGACACCTTTACTATATTACTGCGGATACTGCTTATATTGCTTTCGCACCTTTTCTTTTCCTTATTAAGCTCAGAAATAAGCTTGCGATAGTTAGATATTTTAGATGATAATACACCTATCTGCTTTGTAATGCTCACTTTTTCTGACTGCAGCTTTTTAAGCTCCGCTTCTTCACTGCGAATATTCCTGTTTATTTCTTCTAAAGATGCAGTCTGAGCATACACTGAAAAAGTGCAAAACAAAAATATGACTGTTGATAAATACTTAATCTTCATTGATAGATGATACCTGTTTTAAAAATGATACAACACTTGCTTTTGCAGAAAGCACACCTATTACACATACAGTTATACATGATAATATAAAATATTTCATATCAGGCATATCATATATATTAATACCTGCCTGAATTAAAATGCGGCTGTTAAATGGTATAAATACAGCTGCAAAAACTATCAAACTGCATATATATGCAAATAATGACAAGAAAAATGCACCAAATAAGTAAGGCACTGATATAAATGGCCTTGTTGCTCCCACAAGAGAATACAGCTTAATTTCTTCCTTATATTTATATAAAGAAAGTTTTATTGTATTATATACCACAAAAACAGCAGATAAAGCAAAAAGCACACTCATAGCTGTAATAAAAAGCCATGCACCTCTGCCTATTGCCTTAAATTTCACCATATATTCTTTGCCGTAGCTTACTTCATCTACACCTTTAATATGGCCTGCCTCTGTAACTATTTTATCAAGTGTTTCTTCTAGTGTGTCACTTGGATAAATCTCTATAAATGATGGAAAAAATTCTTCTGCAAAGCTTTCAAGACCTGCAGCTTTTGGAGCATTTGCAACAGCAAAAGCTTTTGCATCTTTCTGGCTGTAATATTTTGCATCTGTTACATTATCAAGCACTTTGATAGATGATAATATTTCTTCTGCTATAATATCATTATTATTTGCAAGATATACTCTTATAGTATTAGCCTGTGATAAATGGTTTAAAAAACCAGCTGTGCCAGTGCCTGCCACCCAAAAAACATGATACATAAAAATAACAGTAATAAGAGTTAAAAATGAAAGAAAATTACTGCGTAATATAGTAAAAAATCTAATTACACCACGCATAAAAAGATAAGTTAATTTAGAGCTCATTTTTCACCTCATCTCTAATAACTTTACCTTTTTCCAGCTCTATTTCCCGTGCTGGATATTTTTCCCGCAGAAATTTATCGTGGGTAGCCATTATCACTGTTGCACCAGTATCTATACATTCTCTTAATACTGCCATAATATTTTCTGCATTTTCCTGGTCAAGATTACCTGTTGGCTCGTCTGCTAAAATAATCTTAGGGTCATTAATTAATGCCCTTGCAATAGCTACACGCTGCTTTTCGCCACCTGATAAGTTTTTAACAATATCATCACGCTTTTCAAATATACCCATTCTTTTAAGCAGCGGCCATATACGCTCTCTTGCAGCACTGCGTTTCATATAAAATATATCAAGCCCCAGTTTAACATTATCAAAAACTGAAGCATTTTCTAAAAGTTTATAGTCTTGAAATATTACACCTATCTGACGGCGTAAAAAAGGCACTTCTATTCTGCTCATTAAATTTATATCTCTGCCTTCAATAGACACAACTCCACGGCTTGGAAGTAAATCTGCATATATAAGTCTTAAAAATGTAGACTTTCCTGCACCAGACTTACCTATTATATATACAAACTCGCTACGTTTAATTTCCACATTAACATTATTTAAAGCCTGATAGCCTCCTATAAAGGAAACCCCAACATTAACAAATTTTACCAATACTTTACTCTCAAAAAATTTTTTTGTATTTTACTAAAATTATTCCAATTATTCAAGTTTTTTATACCTTTTTTTATTTTAAGGCATAAAATATCTTTATACATCAATATATTAAAAAAAATCATAAATTTTTAAATTTTAAGTTTATTTTTTTTGTTAATAGGATTATACTTTCATATATATGTAAGGTAAGGAGGCTTTTTATGCTGGATGACATCATTTCCAAGTTTGCTGAGAGCAAAAATATGACTAATTTTGACTTTTCTCTCAGACCAAATCACGATATAGACAACCCTTTTGCAAAAACATCAATAGATATTATTGACAGCCTGCAGCAGTCTATTACAAAAGCTGATAAGTCTGTTTTAGCTGATGTTCTTTTAGATGAAGCAAAGGAAAATATTAATTTTTCATATAAGATTTTCAGCCAGATTGTTGATATGACAGCAGAAGACGAAGGGCTTCTTTTTAAAGCAAGACTTATAGAAATCCTTAATGAGCTTGAAAGTAAATATGATAATGACAGCGAACAGTTTTCTGATTTATTAGATTTTGCTGTTATTTTAACAAATATTATAGAGCACCATATAAATGCAGATAAACTAAAAAAAGCATTTATCACAACACTTTTGCTGTTTGAAACAGCTGAAGAAATGAAAATTAGAAATATTCATATTCCTTTCACACTGGAATTTAAAGAATATATTATAAATAACCATCTTACACTGCTGCATGTTATTTCTACAAAAGCACATCAGCATAATGACAGCGAAATAAATAACTTTTTTATTAATGAAATACTGCAGTATATAAATAAATTTTCTTATAATAAAAATATTGAAGTATGCTTTGATATGCTTTATTTTGCATCTCTTTTAGCAGATAAAGAAAGCGCTGAAATTATTTATCAGGCAGCAGCAGAGCTGCAAAAACATACTTCTCACTCTATACCAAAAGCAATACTTAACTATATTAATGCTGGTATTATATATGCAGATAAAGGCTCTGATGAAACAGCAGACTATGTATGCAAAAATGTTAAAGACTACCACTGCATAAGTAATATTGCATATACATGTATACTTGTAGACGATATAGAATGTGCAGAAAAAATACTTGAATTTTTCTTAGAAAATAAAAGAATACCTAAACAATTTAAACTTTCTTTTTATCAGCAATTACAAATTGTATACTCTTTCTTGCAAAATGAAAAAAAATTTGCTAATATAGCAAAAGAGAGATTTGCACTTGGTGATAAAAATGCCTATTTTGATGCAGTAGAAGCCTATACTTCTCTTGGTGTATACCAGCAGGAAAAAGCAGAACTGCACAGTATAGCATGCAAACAGGTGCCTATATATGATTACTGCAGCCTGCTCTCAGATAATAAAGAGTTTGCCTTACTGCTGGACAGGTTTAATATGATTAAATCTACAAAGGATATTAGCGAAGCTGTAAAGTTTATGGACGACAAAGGTATTGCATTATATGATGATAATACTAACAAAAAACTTCTTAATATTTTAGAAGAAAAAACTAAAAATTATAAAAAACTTGCAGCACATGTTAAAAGTTTACTTGATTTAATTACAATTTAGCATATACTGACACAGTAATGTTACAAAATAACCTGCTGTGTCATATTTTGTCATAAAAATGTAAATAAAAATTATAAAAAACTTGTAATAATGCAAAAAATGTGCTAAGTCCTACTGTAAGAGTATATTTATTATACATACTTTTTATTTTTATAAAAAAATTATTGAGTATTTATCAATTTAATGTATAAATCATAAATATAAACAAATTTATATAAGGAGCAATTATTATGACATATATTAAAGGCTTCACAATGAGTTGTGATAAGGAGATTTTGTTATGATAGGGAAAAAGCTTAAAGGGCTGCTAAAGCAGACTGGTAAAAGGCAAATTGACCTGGCAAGACATTTAGGTATCTCTGCTTCTCGTTTATCTAACTATTTAAGTGATAAAAGAGAGCCAGATTTCCAAATGCTTTCTGAAATGGCATACTTTCTTGGCGTTGATTTAAACTATTTTTCTAACAAAAATTTTAAAAAGAAACGCAAAGATGATATTTTTGAAGTAGCTGAAGATGGTTATGTTTATGGCAGCGAAAGAGAAAGTATTGTTAAAGTTGCTATTGCGCCTGTAAATGGCAAAAAGAAAGGTATCACTACCAGCACTATTCCTGTTAGTGGGCTTTTCCTTCTGGGCACTAAAAATCCAGAAGAAAATGTTACTGTGTTTGAAGTAAACAGCGAAGTTCCAGCTTTTATTGCTGGCGATAATGATTACTTTATCTGTGTAAAATGTTCTGCTGCTCCACTTAATGATGGAGATATGATATTTGAAAACGGCAGAAATATGAAATTTTATCGCTTTTACAGAGATAAAGATTTCGTTGTTCTTATTAACATGGAAAACAACAAAGAACATTTAAGAGTTACTTCTATGAGTGAATTAGAAGGATTCCATAAAGTTCTTTGGCTCATGAAAAAATATTAATTTCATAACTCTAAGCAAAAAATTGGGCCCCATTTTTATAAATGGGGCTTCTTACTATATTAGTCTAGCTGTATTAGTAATAAATATTTTTTGTATTAAAATATTTTTTAATAAATTTGCAGATTTAGATATATATTAATATAATATTTTAAATAACCTAAAATAATACTTATAAAATTTACAAGCCTTAATCTATACATTAAATATAATCCACTTTTTAAATAAATAATCTTTTAAGCATTCTTTATTCATTTATAAAAATTCTTCACCTAAACTGCTGCTTAAATATTCATAAAGTTTCTTTTGTGCAGAAGTATTATATACATATTTATTTGCTTTTACTTCCCTGCACAATTCATTAAATAAAAACCCATTATAATCATTAAATGCAAGTTGATTATAAATAAGAGCCATATCATAAGGGCTTATAGAAAAAAGACTTTTAATTTTATACATATACTTTAAAAAACTGCTGATATTTGAATATCTAGTTATATCAATCTTAACATTTGTTACTCTTACAGCCTGTATTTTAATATTTTTCTGATTGTCTGATAAATACTTTGATACTAAAAGCAGTGCCAGTTTATTTTGATAATATGTTTTAGCTGGGTTATAATATTTTTCTCCATTTAAGTTATTAAAATCAAGCTTAATAAATGGAAATAAGTATAACCCTTTACTTGAAATATTGATAATTTTACCATTTGATGAATTTGTTAAATAGTCTTTAAACAGGCAGGAAAGAAGGTATGGTGCAGCCACATTTACTGCAAACTGATTTTCAAAACCATCTGCAGTAATATTTCTTTTTCTGCATGATATATCAAAATCTGCTGCATTATTTATTAATACATCAAGATGATTATACCTGCTTTTAAATATATTTACTGCCGCCCTTACACTCTGCATATTAGATAAATCTGCAGTAATATAATCAATATTATTCCCGCCTGCTTTTAATATATCATTACAGGCTTTTTCTGCCCTTTCTTTATTTCTGCATATAATAGTAACAAGGCAGTCTTTATGAAATGATGACTGCATTGCTGCATGAAAGCCTATGCCGCTGTTCCCACCTGTTATAATAATATGTTTTTTAAACATTTTCTTTTTCAAGTGTAGTTTTCAACTGAAAAGCAGCAAATAAACCAACCAATACAAACACAAGGCAGAGCATAAAGCCATAGTTAATGCCGTATACATATATATTATCAATACCTGAATTATATGCTTTTTTTGCTCCGTATGATAACAATACAGATGCCAGTGCTGTGCCTGCTGCCCCTGCTGTCTGCTGCAGAGTGCTGAGTATTGCTGTGCCGTCTGCATTATACTGCTGTGGAAGAGCATTTAACGCATTAGTCTGAGCAGGTACCTGACAAAAAGCAGCACCAGTCATAAAACATATATAACCTATGATAGATGAAATATATGTTGTTTCTGTAAATACAAGATAAAACATGGAAAGACACATAATAATAAAGCCTGGTATAAGCAGCCTGCGAACACCAAATTTTGAATATTTTGCACCCATAACTGGCGCAAGCATACCAGAAAATAATGTGCCTGGCAGCATAATAAAAGATGCCTGCAGTGCATTTTTACCAAGTCCCATTTGTGCAAGTATTGGTATTAAAAAAGATAATGCAAGCACAGAAGCCATCGGCATACATACAGTTATAAGCCCTAGTGTAAACATTTTATATTTAAGTATTTTAATATTCATAAGTGGATATTTCACTTTAAGCTGCAGCAGAATAAAAATACCTAAAAATACAAAGCTGATACATATAAGCAGAATACCGTATTTTGTTGAAAGATAGCTTAAGCCCATAATAAAAGATACAAGCCCTGCACTGCTTATTAAAAATGATTTTACATCAAGATGATATACTTCACCTTTTCTTATATCTCTAATAGATGTACTTCCCATAATAAAAGACACTACAAGAATAGGCAGCATAAAAAGGAATACCCAGCGCCAGCCAAGATATTCTGCTATTAAACCACCTAAAACAGGTCCAGAAACTGGGGCAAAGCTGACAACAAGACCAACAATACCAAGCAGTGTGCCACGCTGATAAGGTGTTGTTTCTTCAAGAACTATATTTGTTAAAAGCGGCAGCGAGCAGCCTGTACCTACTGCCATAATAAGCCTGCCTAAAAGAAGCATAGTAAAATTACTGGCAAATGCTCCCATAATAGTTCCTGTAATAAATATAATAACTGCAAACTTAAAAAGCAGTTTAGTAGATATTGTTTTTACTAAAAAAGGGGAAAGTGGGATAGCTACTGCCAAAAGCAGCAGAAATCCAGAAGTAAGCCATTGAACAGCTACTGCAGAAACATGAAATTCTTCCATTAAATGGGGAGATACTATAGCTAAACTTGTTTCTGAAAAAATTCCCATAAAAGTAAGGATAGCAAGGGATATTACAGTTATAATAAGCCTTGCTGAAAATGAATTACTCATATTTTCACCTGCATATTATGTAATGCAGAATGAGAAGATATTATTAAACCAGCTGAACTCCGTCTTTCCAGTTATTGTATGCTGTTTTTATTATTTCTACACATGAATTAATACCCATATCGCTGTTTACACTTAAATGATATGAGCGTAAATCGCCCCATTTTTTATCAGTATAATAATCGTAATATGCGGCTCTGTCTTTATCATATCTTGTGATAAATGCTTTAACATTGCTTACTTTATCACCATATAGTTTTGTGATTCTCTCTATTCTATTGGCAATAGAAGCATAAACAAAAACATTTAAAACATCTTTCCTGTCCTGCAAAACATAGTCTGCACATCTTCCTACAATAACGCAGTCGCCTTCATCAGCTATTTTTGATATAACTTCTGCTTCTGCATGAAATACTACATGAGTTAAAGGCATTTGCAGTGTTACATCATAACCTGCATATTTTATAGCTTCTTCTCTATAAAGCTCTGCCTCATTAATAAATTTTTCTGATAAACCACTTTTTTCAGAAATCATTTCAACAAGGCCCCTATCATAAAAAGGAATTTTTAGCTGCTCTGCCAGTGCCTGACCAATAATCCTGCCGCCAGAGCCATATTCCCTGCTTATAGTTATAATACAGCCAGCCATATCTGCCTCCTTTATATATACTACTTCAAATATTATAGTAACATACAGATTTTTGAAATACAAGAATAAATAACTATAAAATATTAATATAAAAGACAGATTTTAATAAATTGTAGCATAAAAAATATAATGACAATTTTTTATAGATGTATTAAATTATAATTGATTAATTATGTTGTATCGAGGAAATTATGAGTAATTTAGTAATAGCTGGAAGACAGTTTAAAAGCAGACTTATGATTGGAACTGGCAAATTCCAGTCATCAGAAATTATGGCTCAGGCATTAAGCGCTTCTGGAGCTGAAATAGTAACTGTTGCATTAAGGCGTGTTGATATTAATGATAATAATGATGATATATTAAACCATATTGATAGAAATAAATATCTGCTGCTGCCAAATACTTCTGGCGCATCTAATGCAGAAGAGGCTGTGCGACTTGCCCGCCTTGCCCGTGCTGCAGGGTGCGAACCATGGGTAAAATTAGAAGTAACACCAGACCCATATCATTTACTTCCTGACCCTGTAGAAACTTTAAAAGCAGCAGAAATACTTATAAAAGACGGGTTTAATGTAATGCCTTATATTAATGCAGACCCAGTTTTAGCAAAACATTTAGAAGAAGCAGGCTGTGTTACAGTTATGCCTCTTGCTGCCCCTATTGGCACAAATAAAGGTATAAAAACAGTAGAAATGATAAAAATAATTATAGAAAATTCATCTGTGCCTGTTGTAATAGATGCAGGGCTGGGGCTTCCAAGCCATGCAGCAGAAGCTATAGAATTAGGAGCTGATGCTGTGCTTGTAAATACAGCAATTGCTGCAGCTTCTGACCCTGTTAAAATGGCAGAAGCTTTTAAATATGCAGTTCAGGCAGCAGCTCTTGCAGTAAGTGCAGGCCCTGCCCCAGTTTCTAACTATGCTAACCCATCAAGCCCTGTTAAAGGTTTATTAAAGGATATATTATAATGAGTTTCTATGAAGTAATTAAAGAATACCCTTATGAATATGTAAAAGATTTAATATATAATGCTGATGAAAACTATATAAAAAATGCTCTTTATAAGGAAAAACTTACTGAAAAAGATTTAGCCTGCCTTTTAAGTCCAAAGGCTGAAAGTTACTTAGAAGAAATGGCAGAAATTTCTCATAATATTACTGCTCTGCGGTTTGGCAAGACTATAAGAATATATGCACCAATATATCTTTCAAACTACTGCTCAAACAGCTGTATATACTGCGGATTTAACCATAAAAACAGTATACCGCGTGTTGCATTAACTTTAGATGAAATAAAAAAAGAAGCAGAAATAGTTGCATCAAGCGGCATAAAAAATGTTATACTTGTAACAGGGGATAATATGAAAAAGTTTTCTTTTGATATGCTTTTGCAGTCTGTAAAACTTTGCGCAGAATATTTCCCATTTGTTTCAGTAGAAGTTCCTTCCCTTACCTTAAATCAGTATGAAGAGCTGCATAATGCAGGAGCAGACGGGCTTACAATGTTTCAGGAAACTTATATTGAAAGCTTATATCCATCATTTCACCTAGCAGGACCAAAAGCAGATTATTTATACAGGCTTGATACTCCTGAAAGAGCAGCCCGTGCTGGAATGCGTTTTATAGGTCTTGGAGCATTACTTGGTTTAACAGATTACAGAATAGATACATTTTATATGTGCCTGCATGCTAAATATTTATCAAAAAAATACTGGCGCAGCCTTATTTCATCATCTTTTCCGCGAATTAGACATGCAGCTGGTGAATATAAGCCTGCATATAATGTAAGTGATAGAAATTTATTACAGCTTATTTTTGCTTACAGAATGTTTCTGCATGATGCTGGTATTAATATATCTACAAGAGAGCCTGCCCCATTAAGAGATAAACTTGTATACCTTGGAGCAACAATTATGAGTGCAGGCTCAAAAACAGAGCCAGGTGGATACAGTGCGGCACAAGCTGATGCAGCTCAGTTTTCCATAGAAGATAACAGGTCTGTAGAAGAATTCTGCACAACTATAAAAAAACTAGGCTTTGACCCAGTATTAAAAGACTGGGATAATTCTATGCAGGGCACAATTTTTGCTAAGTAAAAAATAATAGTTGATTTATATTGAATTTATTATATAAAATACACTGGTAGGTTATGAAAAAGTTTTTATTTTTATTATTCTTTTTAGGGCTTTTAGCTGGCGGCGGTGCTTATTTATATTTTACTGATTTTAACCTTGTAAAAAAATATATTACACCGCGGATACCTGAAACTGTAATGGCAAAAATTCCTGAAAAAGTGAAAAAGTATATTACAGCAGAAGATAATATATCAAAAGCTCTTGATGAACTTGGTGCTCCCCTTGATGTGCCTGTTACTAAGTTTGATTCTCAGTATGTATCAAATGACAACCCTATTTTTGAGGCTTTTAGGAAAGGTACAAAAGAAGATATTTTAAAAGCAATAGAATCTACTGATAATGTTGACATTTTTGATGTTACAGGCAGAACACCGCTTATGTATTCAGCTTTTAGAGATGATACAAGTATTGCAGAAGTAATCCTTAATAAAGGTGCTGATATTAACTTTAAAGACAGATGGGGACATACTGCTTTAATGTATGCTGCTAAATACGGCAATGCAAATATGGTCAACTATTTTCTTTCAAAAGGTGCAGATATTAATGTGGTAGGCACTGACGGCGAAACTCCAGTTTCTGCTGCAGCATTTGACGGAAATATTGATGTGCTTACAAAGTTTTTAGACTATGGAGCAGATATTAATATACAAGATGATTACGGCAATACTCCACTTATGAAAGCAGCCATTAACGGCAACCAGAAAGCACTGCAAATGCTTATAGACTATGGTGCAAATGTAAACAGCCAGAATAAAGACGGCTTAACTGCCTTAATGCTTGCTTCTGAAAGTGGAAGATATAATACTGCTAAACTGCTTTTAGATAACGGTGCAGATACTTCTATTAAAGATAAGAGTGGAGAAAATGTTTTAGACCATGCAAGAAAATTTGGACATGACCATATTGTTGCCCTGCTTCGTCAGTATATGGTAATAGATGAGCCTAAAATTAATAATAATGATACAATAAATATTAATATAAATAATAATGATTCAAATATTATAATGCATTAAAAGTGAGAAAAGGTATAGTATATGGTTAATAATCTAAAAAAAGAAATAGAAGCAGCATATGAAGCTGTTTCTCCTTATGTAAAAAATATTCCGCTTTATCATTCTGCCTCATTTTCAGAAAACTATAGAGCAGGTATTTATTTTAAACTTGAAAATCTCCAAAGAACAGGCTCTTTTAAAGTGCGTGGAGCTTTAAATGCAATACTTAAAAACAAAGAAAAATGTGCAAATGGTGTTATCACTGCCAGTGCAGGAAACCATGCACAAGGAGTTGCGTTCAGTGCAAAATTAATAGGTGTAAAAGCTGTAATAGTTATGCCTGTGCATACTCCACTTGTAAAAATAAATAATACAAAATCATACGGCGCAGAAGTTGTTCTCCATGGCGAAACTTATGATGATGCTGCAACTATGGCAGAAATACTTGCAGAAGAAAAAGGGCTTTATTTAATACATCCTTTTAATAATATTGATGTTATTGCAGGACAGGGCACAATTGCAGTAGAATTTTTAAAAGAAATGCAGGATGCTGATAATGTTATTATACCAGTTGGCGGCGGCGGTCTTGCTTCTGGTATTGCTGCATATTTAAAAGAAAGCGGAAGTAAAGCAAAAATAATAGGTGTTCAGTCTGAAGCTGTCAGCGGTATGACTGCCTCCCTTCGCAAAAGACGGATTGTTAGAGTAACAGGCTCATCAATTATTGCTGAAGGTATCTCTGTAAAAACACCTGGAGATATTACTTATAATATATGCGCTAAATATCTTGATGATATAGTTACAGTATCAGAAAATATGATAGCTGCATCAATATTAGAATATATGGAAAAAGCAAAACTTGTTGTAGAAGGTGCTGGGGCTGCCCCACTTGCTGCAATTATGTCTAGAAGTATTGACTATAAAGATAAAAAGAATATATTAATAGTGTCAGGCGGTAATATTGATATTAATATGATTTCAAGAATTATAAGTAAAGGTATGTCTACATCAGGCAGATTTTTAGAAATCACATTAAACCTTAAAGATATACCTGGCTCACTTGCTCATATTACAAAATTCTTAGCAGATGAAGGAGCAAATATATTAGATATACGCCATGACCGATTTGGTGCCGGACTTCCTATCGGGTTCTCAAGAGTAAATTTAGAGCTTGAAACTAAAAGTATGGAGCACATAGAGCAAATAGTAATTTCCTTGAAAAAAGCCGGCTTTGATGTTACAGTATGCTAAGTATATATAGAAAAGGAGTATTTGTATGAAAGCAGAATACCTTAACTGCGTAATGGCTGGAGTATTAGATGTAATAGACCAGTGCTTTCATGTAGAATGTAAAAAAGGCAAGCCTTATGTATATCATTATGATATAAATTTAAATCATCTTTCTGCTGTTATCAGAATGACAGGAGATAAAAAAGGAGCATTTGTTATTGCACTTAGCGAAGATGATGCAAAAAAAATGGCAAGTGCTTTAATAATGGAAGAAAAACAGTTTCTTGATAAAGATGTTATGGACGCTATCGGTGAAATTATCAATATGATTTCTGGTAGCGCAAAAGGAAAACTTACAGAACTTGGGTTTACTTTTAAACTAAGTACGCCAACATTTGTCTTAGGAAAAGGAACAAGACTTTTTAAGGAAGTGGAGTATGCTCCATATATATGTGTTCCTTTTTCAACAGAAGTTGGAGACTTTACAATACAAGTATCATTGAGGTGATATTATGAAAAAATTAATTTTATCTACTGTTTTTATTTTAATATGCAGCATTGCTTTTGCTCAGCCTTTGCCACCTGCTGCACCAGTATACAGTGAAGTATACACTATTGCTGACTGCCTTAATGCTTATGAAGGCACAACCTGCATTATTACAGGTTCAGTAACAGGTATGGATACAGCACATCATAACAGATATATTATAAAAGATAATACAGGTGAAATGGCTGCCAATTTTTCTCACCATGTAATAGGAAATAATGCAGACATTACTTCCAGCACATATAAAATTATAGGTGAAATAAGAGGCGTAAACCACCACCCAGATATGCACAGAGCACCAAAACGCCATCTTGACCCACATTTAGCTGTTAGATATATGGAAAAACAGTAACAGTATTATGGATAAAAATACTCTCTTATATCCCTTTCCCTGCTTTGTTTTGCATTAGCTGATGTAAGAGATGGTCTTGGACCTTTTATTGGAATATACCTGCAGCAGCATAATTTTACACCTGATAAAATCGGGTTTGTAATCACATTAAGCGGTCTTGCAGGTATTATCTTTTCGTCTATTTTAGGAGTAGTGACAGATAAAACTAAATATAAACGGCTGCTGCTTTCTTTCCTTACTGCCTCTATTGCAGTATCTTCATTTATTTTATTAATTAAACCAGACTTTATTAATGCATCTATCACTTCTATTATTTAAGGGATTGCCTCAGCTGGTATTGCTCCACTTTTAACAGGTATAACTATCGGACTTTCTGATGAAGATAAAATGGCTGCACAATTTAGCAAAAACGAAGCATGGAACCATTTTGGTAATGCCTTAACTGTATCTCTAAGCGGACTTTTAGGCTATTATTATGGAATAATACCTGTTTTTATAATCATGAGTGTAATGGCATGTCTTTCCATTATATTTACTATAGCTGTAAAAAAAGAACATATAGATTACTGCTTCACCCCCATTTTTTAAAAACTATGATTAAAAATGCTAATTTATAATAAACTTAGTAATTATTATTTAT
>CALVEY010000036.1 GCA_944326705.1 uncultured Mucispirillum sp. | reverse complement strand
AACTGTATAGTATGTCATAAAACAAGACCAATGACAAAAGCTGGTGCACTGCATACTATGAAGTAACATATAAGATAATTACTATCTTATAATAAAAATATTGTCCGCTCTTTTTCGTAAGAGCGGACATATAAAAATCAAGCATATAAATGATTATTATTAGGTATCTTTTCCCATAAGGTATCTACCATTAATTATTTGCTTGTCCGCTTTTGCAGTGTAAGGCAAAGCGGACTTTTTTATTATTTTAAAATAAGCTTTTTACAAAGCTTTTTGTAAAGGTAGATGTTAAATCTTCTGCCAAGCCTTTTTTATCTGTGCCGTAACTGTAGCCTAATAGTTTTATCTGGTCGTTCCAGTAGTTATTTTCAGCTTCAGCCATAGCACTCCCTAAAGCTTTTGCAGTAACAGATGAATTAATTATTCCACGGTTTGCCATTTCATTTATAGCAGAACCGCTTAAATTTTCAAAATCTTCCATTCTGTTGTCATAATTTGCAACTTTATCATACTGTTCCTGCTGTTTAGTGCTTGATTTATTTTCTCCGAAAAGAAGTTTATTAAACCCTTCCCAAAAACTCATAATTTTCCTCCGTTTATTTATTCTCCAATAGTGGAGTATTCTATAAAAATATTATCTATGAAAAAATCTCCATTATGAGATAATTCAAGTTGTAAATCATTTAATCTTTTTAAAATAAAATATTTATGGCGAGTTTTTTTTGCTTTTAAAGTAAAAGTGTTATGATATTCATTTATCTGCAGTGTAAATGTTTTATCATTTTGTAATTCTGGTGTGAAAACTGTAACAGCTTTAATTAAAATATCCTGATTATTTTTAACTTCTTTATATTTTACATTAATATTGTTAAGCATTGTTTTATCTGCTTTATAAAGTATGCCATTTGAATTTAAAGCATAGCTTGAATAAGTTCCGTTATTTTCATATATTTCTATAATCTGCCTTATTTTATTAGTCTGGTTATTATTATAAACAGTAAATCCTTTTAAAATACTGCTGTATTCAAAAATATATTCATTATTAATAAATATAATTGTGTTGCGCTCGCTGCATAAACTTACATCTGATATGTTTTTATCATGAACATACTGCTGATAATCAGATAAGAAAAAGTCGCCATAATATTCTGTAACACCTATTTTTTTAATACCAGAAGATGCACCAAAAATTATTTCAGAGCCAAAAGTAATAGCTTTTGTAGTAAGTTTATCTATTTCTCCAAGTTTTGAAACAGTCCAGTATGGATAACTGCCTGCAAGCCTGTATATACTGCCGTTATCTTTAAAAACTATAATACTATCTAATACAAGGGCTGCATAAATTATTCTGCCGCCGTCTTTATATCCTATTTCTGTAAAAAGTGCATCGCTGTCTGTATTCCAAGACCAGTTATAAAAATCTCCTGCACCGCTGAAATATAGATTAGAGTTCTGCGGCACAATCAGCCTGCCATTCTGCACTAAGAGACATGGGATATCTTCATCTGACGGCAGAATATCCACATAATAAATCCCATAGTTATTTGCGCAGTATAGTCTGTTGCCTTTAACAGAAAGTTTTTGTGAAGCTGAAGTATTTGCAGGACTGTTTGAATAACTTAAATAGACTAATCTGTTACTGCTGTATTCATAAAGCTCTATAATATCATTTAATGCTAAATTATCATCTGGAGAGCCGAAATAACATATTAGCTTAGAGTTTATAAATAAAACATCCATTAAAAAATTTTTAATTACAAAGTTTTCAAACAATGCTTCTGTAATATTATACTCTGAGTCGTTAAAAGTAAGTTTATAAAGGGAAGCTTTATTATTTGATAATGCTTCATCAGATTCATTTATTAATAAATAATATTTATTATTTATCACTCTTAAATATTTTATGCCGTAAGTCCCAAGCCCTTTTGATGCATTAACATTATATTTTGTAATAGCTTTTGTTAAGGTATTTATTTCATATATCTCATAGGCTTTATCATAATTTAATATTAATAAGCTGTAATCTGTTGATGTGCATACTCTTGCTCTTAATCCAAGATGTGAGTAATTAAGAAAATGTATAAATTCATCTCCAGATATTGTGTATATATCTGTTGTATCACAGGCAAAAAGAGTGTTGCTGCATGGGAAAAATTCAATAACTTTTATTTCATAATTTAATATTTTTACGATTTCACCATCTAGTGACATATAACCTGTGCCACGGTTATCACTGAAATATATTTTATCTCCATAATAAGCAACAGCATTTGTATTAAAACTTATACTCTGCCTTGCTGATATTCTCTGCCACATAAAAGGAGCAAAGGAAAAAGCAATTTTATTTAATTCTTCATCTTGATTTAAATGATATACATTTGATGAAGATGATATATATAGTCCATCCTGATTATATATAATATCTGTTGGTGTGATACCTGTTTCAACAGGATAGTTTTTATTTTCAGTAATATTTGTAATGCCCCCGGAATAAGTACCAAAAACAGCATTTTTCCCTTTATATTCCACATTAAAAAGCCTTGTAAACTTTCTGCCTGCAAAAGAAGTAACTATATTATATACAGGCGAGCCTTGAAATGTGTTTGTATCTTCATTATATATAACGCCACTTATACTGCACGCCTGATTATCTTTTATATATTCGCCACTTATAGTGTTGCACATACCGCCTATAGGTTTATAAAGCTTTACTATACTGTTTTTTGAATGATGTGATGATTTTTTCATAAAGAGTACCCATTATATCTTTTCATCTGATATACACCATTTCTATGAAGTGTAGTTTTTATTATTAAGGAAGAAAGCTGCATAAGCTCACTTTTTTCCTGCTCCATATTAAACTCTAATCTTGAAAGAGCTTTTATTACTGCATTATTATAAAGGTATTCTATATAAATATGGGGCAGGTTTATATCATCATTAAGATTATATCTTTCAAATTCTTTTATATAATATATTTCTGCATTAGGGCAGGGCAGAATTATATTATTATTTAATATATAGTAGCCGTAAGTTTCAGCAGTAATATCTTTTAATGGTATTTCATTTTTATTAGATATTATTTTATATATTTCAAGCATATCTTCAGGTACTGGGCATATTGATGAAGCAGTAGAAAGGTATGTTATATTAAACTGAACTTTATTAGATAACAGCAGTATTTCAAGCATAGATAATCCTTCATGAATATATGATAAAAGTTCATTATCTTGAAATTCAAAAGATGCTGTATCATTTATTTTTATTCTTATTCTTTCAATTAAGTTTTGCATATTTGTCATATTATTGCTCCTAAATATAATCTATCAGCTATAATATGGGGTATAAAAACAGCGGTGTCCGTTATGTCTGAAAAATCATTAAATATGGATATTATAAATGTAAAATACCAATTTTATTGTAAAATGATTAGTTTCAATGCAGTTTAAAAATATGAGTAAACTAGAAAATTAAAATTGGTGTACCTCCATTTTTATGAAAAGATATTTTTAAATATATAATAATAAAGGAAAAATATATAAGAAATTAAAAATAGTCTTTGAAGTTAATATATTATATATCACTATTTCTGCTTTTAAGAGTTGTCTAAGTTATTTCGTTATCTTTGCGACTTAATTGTATATGAGCAATTTTTTCGGAATGTTTTGCTGTCAGATTGTCTGAGCGTTAGCGAGTTGCTGCAGCAATGGAGAAAAAATTGTGAATGGTTATACAATTCGGAGCATAAGGAATGAAATAACAAAAATTTTGCTTTATAAGATTTGCGGCGGCAGGGATAGTGTAGAATATTATGCAAATACATATTATTAAAAAATATAAAACATCAATTTTATTGTAAAATGATTAGTTTCAATGCAGTTTAAAAATATGAGTAAACTAGAAAATTAAAATAGTTGATTTTAGTAATGTATATATGTTAAAGTATAAAAATTATAATTATATAAAGGTAAATAGATGAAAAGCCGTGTAATAAAAGTTGGCAGTGTATTAATTGGCGGCGGTAATCCTGTGCTTATACAGTCTATGACAAATACTGATACCAGAGATACCGCAGCTACTGTGCAGCAGATATTAGAGCTTGAAAAAGCAGGCTGTGAAATAATACGCTGTGCAGTGCCTGATGAAAAGGCTGCTTATGCTTTAAAAGAAATAAAAGATAAAATACATATACCATTAATTGCAGATATTCATTTTGATTATAAATTAGCAGTTAAATCTGTAGAATCAGGGGCTGACTGTATTCGCATAAACCCAGGTAACCTTGGCGGGTTTGAAAGGCTTAAAATTGTAACTGATGCAGTAAAAGCAACAGGTGCTGCCATAAGAGTTGGTATAAATTCCGGCTCACTGGAAAAAGATATACTTGAAAGTAAAGGCGTAACAGCACAATCTATTGTTGAATCCGCCTTAAGAAATATAAGATATTTATATGACTTAAATTTTGATAACTTTAAGGTATCATTAAAATCAAGCTCTGTTCCAATGACTATTGCAGCTTATAAACTTTTTGCAGAGCAGGATAATTCTCCACTTCATGTTGGTGTTACAGAAGCAGGCACTCTTTTTGCAGGCACTGTTAAATCTGCTGTAGGTATTGGTTCAATTCTTTCTCTAGGAATAGGCGATACATTAAGGGTTTCATTAACTGGAGAGCCGATAGATGAAGTTAAGACTGGCTGGCAGATAGTATCTGCTCTTGATTTAAGAAGAAAAGGTCCAGAGATTATATCATGCCCAACATGCGGCAGAACTGAAATTAATCTAATAGATTTAGCCAATAAAGTAGAAAATATGCTGCAAACATCAAAATCTCTTGTAACTGTGGCAGTTATGGGCTGCGCTGTAAACGGACCTGGTGAAGCAAGGGAAGCAGACTATGGTATAGCTGGCGGCAAAGGTCAGGGGCTTATTTTTAAAAAAGGCCAGATTGTCAAAAAAGTTAATGAAGATATCTTATTAAAAGAGTTTGAAAATATTTTAAAAGAAGATGGAATAATATAGATAATGAAAAAAATATATTTATTAGTCAGTATATTAATTATAGGTATAGCAGTAAGTGCATGCCAGCCTAAAACATTTAAAAATAAATATAAATCAGTTATAATGAGCTCAAATGAAATTATAGATGATTTAGTGAAATCTATTGGCGGAAATTTTATAGAAACAAGTATTGCTATGAGAAAAGGAAATGACCCTCACTCATATACTGCCACTGAAAAAGATATTATCAGGATAACAAATTCATCTCTTATTATATATAATGGTGGCAATTTAGAAGGCAGGCTTGAATGGGCATTAAGTAAAATAGGCAATATTACTCCAGCAGTATCTATTATAGACTATCTTCCAAAAGATAAGCTTATATATGATAAAGATAAAAATGATAATAATGAAACAGTAAACCCTCATTTTTGGCATGACCCGCTTTTATGGAAAACAGCAGCACATTTTATTGCAGATAATCTTGCATCTATGAATAATGTAAACCAGCAGATATATTTCCAAAATGAAGAAGTGTTTTTATATATTTTAGACAGGTTAAACAGCTATATAAAAGAACAGGTGAAAAAAATACCTGAAGAAAAGCGAATAATTGTTACAGAGCATGATGCTTTTGCATATTTTGGCAGGGCATACGGTTTTGAAACATTATATCTTCAAGGGGCAAGCACATCAAGTGAAATAACATCTGCTGATATTAATGACTTAGCAGATGTGTTAATAGAAAAAAATGTTACCACCTTATTTTTAGAAGCAACTCTGCCTGATAAAAATATAAGACTTTTACAATCTACTTTAAAGGCAAGGGGGCATTTTGTAAAGATAGGCGGCACACTTTATTCTGATACTCTTGGATATAATAATAACTATGAAGCTATGATGCGCCATAATATAGATACAATAGTAGACGCATTATCATCAAAATAAATATAATAATGGAAAATAATATGCTTAGAACTTATTCATCAAAAGAACATTTAGAGCAGTTAAATGTAGCCGTAAAAATAGAAAATTTAACTGTTGAATATAACGGCAGAGCAACTCTTTTTAATATTAATTTAGATATTCCAAGTGGTGTATTAATGGCAGTGCTTGGTCCTAATAACTCAGGAAAAACTACTCTTTTAAAAACTATTGCAGGGATAGATAAACCATCAGCAGGTAATGTATATATATATTCAAGACCAACTCACACTTTAAAAAATGATGTGGCTTATGTACCTGCAAGAAATTTTGTAAACTGGGATTTTCCTATTAATCTTTATGATTTAGTGCTTATGGGTTCTTATAACAGGCTTAGAAAAATATCATCTCCTGACAGGAAAGATAGAATTTCTGCTAAAGAAGCCCTTGAAAGAATGGGGCTTGATACTATCAGCAAAAAAAGTATATGCGATTTATCAAGGGGCGAAAAACACAGGGCATTAATTGCAAGAGCTTTAGTGCAGGACGCAAGAATTTATATAATGGACGAGCCAATGATAGCAGCAGATGAAGAAAGTATTAATATTATCATTGATGTGCTGCAGGAATTAAGGCATAAAAAGAAAACTGTTATTGTGTCCCATTATGATTTTGTTACTATTCCACGCTATTTTGATATGGTATCACTTTTAAATGTGCGCCTTATTGCAAGCGGCACAACTGAAGATGTATTAACAGAAGATAATTTTGAAAAAACATACGGTATGTCTGCTGGTATGATAAAAAATATCCGCTTATATATGGAAGAAAGCCATGCTAGAAATAAGTAATTCATTTCTTTTCCAAACTATGCTTAAAAGTGCTGTATTTCTTGGGCTTAGTGCTGGTATGCTTGGTGTATTTATATCATACCAAAGAAGAAGTATAGAAATAAATGCACTTTCAGCAGGCTCTTTTGTAGGCACATTACTTTTATTTCTGCTTTCAAGCCTTGGGCTGTCTATAAGTCCTTATATATTCAGTCAGGTGGATAAACACATATATTCTTTTACTGGCTCTATTTTAGGTATATTAATAATGATAACAATATTAAATATACTTTATAAAACAAACAGGCTTCACCCACACATTATACAAAGCCTTATGACTGCTGTGCTGCTTGGTGTAGGTATTACCCTTGTTACAAGTATAAAACAGGCAGGTGGTGCTCTTGATTCTGGTATAGATGTATATTTGTTTGGGGAAACTACATCATTAACTGATGAAGAATTTTATTTTTTAAGAATAATTACTGTAACAGTTATTGTGCTGCTGCTTTTATTTTTTAGAAGGCTGAGAGTAGTTATTTTTAATGTAGATATAGCAAAAACAACCCATTTTCATACTATGTTTTATGTGCACTTAATAAATATATTTGTAGTGTGCCTTGTAGCATTATCTGTTAAATTAATGGGTGTATTTCTAGCGGTATCAATATTTTTAATACCAGCAGTTACTGCAAGGCTGTGGAGTAACAGGCTTTTTATTATTACACTGCTTTCAGGCTTCTTTGGTGGATTAGGCGGGGGAATAGGGGCTGTTATTGCAGGAAATATCAGCCATGTTTCTTCCGGCATATCTATTACAATAGTTTTATCTATAATATTTTTTATATCACTGCTTATTGCACCATATAAAGGTCTGCTTGGTGTGTGGCTTCGCGGGAGAAAATAGTTATGTTTTCTATAGAATTTGAAATAATTATAGTTATTATACTTTCTGCCATAACATGCTCTATACCTGGAGCCTTTTTAGTAATGCGTAAAAATTATTATGCAGCAGATACAACAAACCGTTCTGCTATGCTTGGTATTGCTGTTGCATTAATTTTTTCATCATATCTTTCTTCGCCCCTTGTAATTATTTTAGGCTCACTTACAGCAGGGCTTGCTATGATTTTAATAAAAAAAATAAAAGATTTTACATCTTTTAGAGCAAAAGGCTTATCTATTATTGTATCATCAGCTTTTTTATGCTTTGGTATATTAATAGCATCAAATTTTTCTTTTACTAATGCAACTAACTTTGATTTATCAATAATATATCTTGGAGAGACTGCATTTACATACTTTAACAGGTTAAGAGTTTTTGGTGTAGATATTGGCTCTTATGCTCTTTATGCTATTTCTCTTGTTTTGATTATTAATATTATAATCATTACAGTATTTTATAAGGAATTTAAAATAGACGGCGTTGATAAAAACTATGCAGCATCTATACAAATGAAAGAAAGCACTATTGACTATCTTCTTTTGATTATGACATCATTAAGTGTATCTGTATCTTTTCAAACAGCAGGTATATTTATGACATCAGCATTTATTTTAGGGCCTGCAGCAACAGCTCTTTTTTATACAAAACGGCTTTCTACATTAGCATTTGTTTCTGTATTTATATCATCTATTGCCTGTCTTGCAGGCTTTGGAATAGCATGGCCTAATGAAGTTTCTATTTCTGGTACTATTGTATCATTTTTAGGGATATTATTTATTGCCTCAGTGCTGTTTTCACCAGAAGAAGGGCTTTTAAAAAAGCATTTTGATAATTTAACTACTCAAAAAAGACTTGAAGAATATATTATTATGGATATATTAAACTCAGAAATTATAGACTGCAGAGAAAAGAATGTAAATGAAGCAATTTCATCTTCTTTAAAATGGAAGTTAATGAAAGTGTCATACATTATGAATAAGTTAAAAGCAGAAAATAAAATAGAAATAGTTCAGAATAAAGTGCAGCTGACAGAAGAAGGTAAATCTATACTAAACAAATTTCTTTCAGCACAGCACTGTTTTCATTAATTATAAGGAGTAAAAAATGGCTGAAATTAGATTAGGCAAATTAGTTAGCGGTGATTTTGTAATAGGCGTTAACGATGAAGAAAAAAAAGGAATTAAAAATATAGGTTCATTACAGTTTGTACCTGCAGAAAACGGGGGTATGTCTGTTGCATTAATACCTTTTGGGTTCCCTTTTGAAAATGAATTTACTGGGTTTATTTCAAACGATAAAATAATATATGAAATAGAAAAAGTGCCAGAAGATTTACAAAACAAATATACTGAAGCAACTTCTAATATTAAACTTATTTCCGGCTCAAATAACGGCAATATTATTTTATAATAATTTATTTATATAAATATTTAAGATTATGAAAAAAAACTGGCAGTTTATAAAAGAAGAAAAAGCATATAGTGATAACATTCTTTCTATCAGACACTTAGAATATTACTATAAAGTGGCTGATAAATCTATGGTATTTACTGTGCAGGATATGAGCAGCTGGGCAATTATTGTGCCTGTTACAAAAGACGGGGAGTTTATACTTGTCCGTCAATTCAGGGCAGGTACAAATTCTGATACTTTAGAATTTCCAGGCGGCAGTATTAATAAAAATGAAGATGTAATAAGGGCAGCAGCTAGAGAACTGCAGGAAGAAACTGGGGCAGTATCAAATAAAATTATACCACTTGGTGTGATTGACCCAAACCCTGCATTTATGACTAACAAATGCCATGTTTTTGCAGCTCTTGACTGCTCATTTGATGGTGTGCAGGAACTTGATTTATTTGAAGATACTGAAGCACTAACAGTAAAAGAAGATAAACTTAGAGAAATGCTTAAAACTGGCGAATTTTCTCAAAGCTTATCAATTGCTGCTTATTCTCTTTATAAAACTATTCTGTAATGCGCGGCTTATATATACATATTCCATTCTGTAACGGATTGTGCCCATACTGCAGCTTTTATTCAGAAAAAAGTGCAGATGAAAGTATAAAAGAAAAATATGTTGATGCTTTGATTACAGAAATATCAACACTTGATAATAAGCAGTTTGATACTATATATATTGGCGGTGGCACTCCATCTTCGCTTCATTACAGGATTTTAGGAAAATTAGTAGATAATATTATAAAACTGATTGACTATCAAGGTGCAGAATGGACAATTGAAGCAAACCCAGAAAGCACAGATAATAATTTTTTATCATTGATAAAATCAAGCCCCATATCAAGAGTTTCTCTTGGTGTGCAGAGTTTTGATAATGATGTTTTAAAGCTTTTAGGCCGTCTGCATAATGCAGAAAAAGCAGAGCAGGCAGCAGAAAATATATTAGCAGCAGGAAAACAGCTTAATATGGATATGATTTATGATATTCCATATACTGATAATAAAAAAAGCATTTCAACATTGAACAAAATTATATCAATTCATCCTCACCATATATCTGCTTATTCTTATGACTGCGCAGATACTCTCTATTTAAAAGAGGGTGTGCAGGAAGATGATACTCTTTTTGAAGAAGTAGAAAGTATATGCTTTGAAAATGGATATTATAAATATGAAACATCAAATTTTTCACTTCCTGATATGCACAGCAGACATAACTGTCTTTACTGGCAGGGGGAAGAATATACAGGAATAGGTGCTGCTGCTCATTCTATGGTTTTACTTGAAGAAAATAAAAGAAAAAGGTATAATCATGGAGCAAGTGTTGAAGAATATATAAAAAATCCTTATAATACCTGTAATCAGGAAATAATATCTGCAAGTGATGCTTTATTAGAAGATATTATTTTTGGTCTTCGTATGAAAAAGGGTATAAATTTATATAATCTTGAAAAAAAGTTTGGCAAAATTGATAAAAGTTTGCTAAATAGAATAGAAATAAATATAAAAAATGGATTACTTGAAAAGGATGGTATATGGCTGAAAACAACACAAAAAGGAAGTTTAGTGCTGGAATCTTTGTCATGCTCGCTGCTGCCTTAATAATACTTGTATCTGGCTATTATCAAGATGCAGTATCAGGATGTGCAGGTGACTGTATGACATGCCACCCAAAATTAATTGGGGATATTAACCATTTATCTTTAACTACATGTATAAAATGTCATAAGCCTGTAGCAGATAAAACATTTTCGTTATCTCAGGGTGGATGTGGTGACAGATGCTTTCAGTGCCATGAAGAATGGCCAAAAGATGGCAACCATGCATCTTTAAATACATGCTTAAACTGCCATGAAAAATAAATTTTAATAAACTGTTTTTAAAAATAAACTGCATTATGCAGATAAACTTGATTTATATTACTTTTTCAGTATAAATATTTGTGCTGATTTATGAGGGTATTGCTATAAAACGGGTATTTAAATTAATGTGGCCCTATTTTGAGCCATATAAAGTGCTTCTAGTGATTGCTGTTGCAGCATCTCTTATTACTGCATCTACTAACGGTGCATTAGCTGTTGCTGTAAAATATGTGTTAGATAGTATTTTTATTGCTAAAAACTACACATATCTTTTTGTTCTGCCTTTTGCAGTTATGCTTATATATGTTGCAAAAAGCGGCTTTTTATTTTTACAGGGCTTTTTAATGAGCTATATAGGCAACAAAGTTATTGAAAAGTTAAGAAATGAGACATTTGAAAAAATGATACATCTGCCTGTAAAATATTATGCAGAAGAATCTACTGGTGCATTAATGAGCCGTGTTACAAACGATATTAACTTAGTGCAGTCATCTATTCCTACAATTATAAATATGCTGCGCGCAGTTGTAACAATGATAGGGCTTATTGGTGTTATTATATATATGAACTGGCAGCTTGCTCTTGTTGCTATTGTATTATATCCAATATTTATTTATCCACTTAGTGTAATCAGTAAAAAATTAAGAAAATACAGCACGCGCGGCCAGGAAAGTATGGGAATACTTACAAGTGTGCTGCAGGAATCTTTCAGCGGTGTGCGTGTAGTGAAAGCCTTTGTTGCAGAAGATAAGGAAATGGAAAGGTTTGAAAAAGCTAATGCTGTTACTATAAAATATGCAAATAAAAGTGTTTTAGCAGGCAATCTTGCTTCCCCATTAACAGAAGCTCTTGGCTCTGTTGGTATTGCAGCAGTGCTTTTTATAGGTGGTTATCAGGTTATTAACGGCACAGTTACAACAGGTGAATTTTTTGCCTTTTTAGCTGCTCTTATACAAATATATGAACCAGTGAAACTTTTTGCTTCATCAAATAATGCACTGCAGGCTGCAGTTGCTGCAAGCGATAGAGTATTTGCTATGTTTAAAGAAAGCGATGAAGTTATTGAAAATAAAGGCACAAAACAGTGTAATGCAGAAAATAAAGATATAGAATTTAAGAATGTATCCTTTATATATAAAGATGATATTTATGCACTAAAAGATGTATCATTTAAAGTGCGTGCAGGCTCAACAGTAGCTTTTGTTGGTCCATCTGGTGCAGGTAAAACTACTATGGCTCATTTAATACCTAGGTTTTACGATGTAACAGAAGGGCAGATATTAATTGATAATGTGGATATCAGGGATTATGATTTATTTTCTCTGCGTCATAATATAAGCATAGTATCTCAAGATGCCTTTTTATTTAATGATACAATAGGTAATAATATAAGCTACAGCAAAGAAAGTGCAACAGAAGAAGAAATAAAAGCTGCAGCAAAGGCTGCCTATGCTGATGAGTTTATAGAAACTTTTCCAGAAAAATATGATACATTATGCGGAGAGCGTGGGGTAAAACTTTCTGGCGGTCAGAAGCAGCGCATAACTATTGCAAGAGCACTGCTTAAAAACCCTGCAATATTAATACTTGATGAAGCAACAAGTGCTCTTGATACAGAAAGTGAGCGTGTTGTGCAGAAAGCTCTTGATAACTTAATGAAAGGAAGAACTTCTTTTGTAGTAGCCCACAGATTAAGCACTATTTTAAATGCAGATATGATTGTAGTATTTAATAAGGGTGGCGTGGAAGCAATAGGAAAACATGAAGAAATAATAAAAACTTCCCCAACATATAAAAAACTTTATGAAATGCAGTTTAAAACAGAAGAATAAGAGCATATAATGTTTAGTGTCTTCCAAAGAAAAATAAAAACGCCAAAAAATATTATTATTGCAAGAACTGATAAAATAGGTGATTTAGTTCTTTCTATTCCAGCTATATCTATGGTTAAAAAAATGTATCCTGCAAGCAAATTGTATGTGCTTGTAAGAAGATATAATGCTGAAATAGTAAAAGGTTTCCCTTTTATTGATGGAGTTATATCTATTGATGATTATAATGAAGAAGATTTAATTGTAAAAATAAGGCAGGTAAAAGCAGATGTTTTTATTGCGCTTTATTCTAATAATCAAATATTAAGGCTGGCATTAAAAAGTGGAGCAAAATATAGAATAGGGCCTTTATCTAAACCACTTTCCTGGTTTGTATATAATTATGGTATAAGGCAGCACCGCTCAGAGTCTATAAAAAACGAAGCTGAATATAATCTTGATTTAGTGAAAAATATGAATAAAGAGCTTTTTGAAAGCCAGAAAATCACTATTGAGCCAATACCTTACGGCAAACTAAATCATAATAAAATAGTATCTTTTTTAGATGCCCACAGTATTTATAATTATGTGGTAGTTCATCCATTTTCTGGGGGCTCTACTAAAAATTTAAAAATAGATGAATATATAAAGCTTATTAATAAAATCCATGAAAAATGGCCGGATAAGCAGATTGTTATTTCATCATCAGAAAGCGATGTGAAAGATGCAGAATATATTGCTCAGCATTGCAGCAATACTTATGTATATACTGCAAAATCTATTTTAGAGCTGGCAGCATTAATTGATAAATGCAGGCTTTATATTGGAGCAAGTACAGGTCCAAGCCATATTGCAGGTAACTTAGGCAAAAAGTGTGTATGTATTTATCCTGCATATAAATTTTTATCCCATACTCGCTGGGGGCTTTATGGAAATGATGCAAACACAACCTATATAGTGCCAGATATTAATAAGGCAGAGCAGGATTATAAGTCTAAAACATTTGATAATATTACTGATGATATAATAAATGAAGCAGCAGAAAAAGCTTTGGAGAAACTTTATGGATAAGCTTGATTTATCTGTTGCATTAATAGTTTATAATGAAGAAGAGCGGCTTTATAAAACTCTTGAAAGCATAAAAGATATTGCATCAGAAATTATTGTTATAGACAGTAATTCTACAGATAATACTTGTGCTATTGCTGAAAGTTTTGGTGCAAAAGTATATAATGAAGAATGGCGTGGTTTTGTTGAGCAGAAAAACTCACTTACTGCAAAATGTACAAAGGAATATATTTTATATCTTGACGCAGATGAAGTTGTAGGTGATGAATTAAAAAAAGCCATAATAGATGCAGTAAAAAATGGTAAATCAGATGGTTATTATATAAGGCGTAAAACTCATTATCTTGGAAAACTGCTTAATTATTCATGGCAGAAAGATGAGCGGTTAAGGCTTGTTAAAAAAGCTGCAAACCCTTTATGGGTAGGGGAGATAGTCCATGAAGAGCTTAAAGTTGATGGCAGCACTTCCCATTTAGCAGGCTTTATTATCCATTATTCATACAGAGATATTGATGACCATTTTAGAAGAACTATCCGTTATGCACGCCTTAGTGCAGAAAGTTACTATAAAAAAGGCAAAAAGTTTAAGTTAAGTAAGATGATTTTCAGCCCTGCAATAGCCTTTATAAAAATATATATAATTAAAGGCGGGTTTTTAGACGGCATACCAGGCTTTATTGCTGGTGTAAGCGCTTATGTTTATGGCTTTTTAAAATATGCTTTTTTATGGGATATGTATAGAATTAACAAAAACAAGGATTTAAATAAATGATAAATCAGGGGATAAAAACAATATCTGTTGGCAATATTATAATGGGTGGTGCTGGAAAAACTCCCCATACATTATTAATAGCAGATGAATTAATAAAAAAAGGCGAAAAAACTGCAATATTATCATTAGGCTATAAAGGCAAGCTTGGTTATGATGTAAATGTTATAAGTGACGGCAAAGGTAACTTTTTTCATCATCCCCCAATGGCAGCAGATGAGCCTTATATGATGGCAAAAAATCTTCCTAATGCAGTTGTTATTACTGGCAAAAAAAGAGAGCTTTCTTTAGAGATAGCAAGAGATAAGTTTGGTGCAACAGCCGCTATTTTAGATGACGGCTATCAGTATAAAAAACTGCAGCGAGATGTAAATATTTTACTTTTAGACCATAAAAGACCAATATCTACAGGATTTCCATTTCCATTTGGATATTTAAGAGAATTTCCTTCAGGCATAAGCCGTGCAGATATAATTGTATTTACAAGAGCATTAAATAATAATATACCTGAAAGTGTCAAAGGCTTTATTAATAAGCAGAGTATATATTTCAGCAATACTGTATTTAACAGAGTCATATTAAAAAATGAAGTTGTAGAGCTTAAATATTTAAAAGGAGCAGTAACTGCTGCATATTCTGGCATTGCAAATAATGATGCTTTTTATCATACACTGCAAAATGCAGGGCTTGATGTAAGATTTTTTGCAGGCTTTGCAGACCATAAAATGCTTTCAGAAAAATCTATTAATGGCATTTTAACTCAAGGCAGAAAAAAAGGCGCAGCACTTTTTATCACTACAGAAAAAGATTTTGTGAAACTGCCTCAGGAATACCAAAGTATTTTTGGTTATCTGAAAATGGATATAGAATTTAATAATAAAGATGCTTTTATTAATGAAATCGAATCCATTGCATCAAAATAAATATTGATAAAAAAATTATTTTATATTATATTTTTCATTGTTAAAAATTAAATATTAAGACAGATATTATATTCTGCCTAAAATTATAAAGGTGATATATGAATCCATTAGCAAAAAGCTTAAATGAAGTTATTGAAGCGAATAACCCGCATATTTTAGAAATGCTTTCCAATGTTGGCAAAGAAATGTTTATGCCAAAAGGTATTTTAAGCCAAAGTGCAGAAGCAAAAGTAAAAGCAACTAAATTTAATGCAACAATAGGTATCTCTACTGCAAAAGGCGAGCCTATGTATATGATGAGTATGTATAAAAGATTTCAAGGGATTCTTCCTAAACATATTTTTACTTATGCACCAGCAGCAGGGCTTCCAGAATTAAGAGAGTTATGGGCAGCAAAAATTAAAGCAGAAAATCCATCTTTGTACAATATCCAAATGAGCAACCCTGTAGTATGTAATGCACTTACTAACGGACTTGCAACAGCAGGTGAATTATTTTTAAATAAAGGTGATTTTGTTGTTCTGCCAGATAAATTCTGGGGTAACTATCGTTTAATGTTCAGCACATTAATAGGTGCAGAAATCGCTACTTATGAAACATTTAATGAAAATAACGGCTATAATGTGGAAGGTCTTTTAAAAACTGTAAAAGAATGTGGTATGAAAAACAAAAAAGTTTTCGTCCTGCTTAACTTCCCTAATAACCCAACTGGCTACACTCTGACAAAAGATGAGGCAGTAAAATTAACTGATGGTTTAGTAGAAATAGCAGAAAGCGGCATAAATATTGTTGCAGTATGTGATGATGCTTATTTTGGTTTATTTTTTGATGATGTATTTAAAGAATCATTATTTAGTATGCTTGCAGGCAAAAGTAAGCGTCTTTTAGCTGTTAAAGTAGACGGCATTACAAAAGAAAGCTTTGCATGGGGCTTCCGTGTAGGTTTTATCACATTTGGAGAGACTATAAAAGGCGATAATTCAGAACTTTTCAAAGCCCTTGAAACAAAAGCAACAGGCTATCTAAGGTCAACAATATCAAGTGCACCACACCCAAGCCAGTCTATTACAGTTGATGTATTAAAAGAGTCAACTTTTATAACTGAAAGAAGTAAATTAAATGCAATTATTGAAGAAAGATGTAAAAAAGTAAAAGCTATTTTTGATAAAGGCTTATATGCAGATGAATTTACTCCATACCCATTTAACTCTGGCTATTTTATGTGCATAAAATTAAAAAATATTGATGCAGAAACTCTGCGTGTTGCACTGCTTGATAAATATGGTGTAGGCGTAATCAGCACAAACCAAACAGATATAAGAATAGCATTTTCCAGTGTAGATGTGGAGAATATTGAGGAGTTGTATTCTATCATCTATCAGTGCTGCAAATCTCTTACAGTATAATCTTTTACTTTTATGCGTTGTTGTTTTTAAATTCAGCTTCGGTCATTTACTATTTTTGTAAACTCCCTTGTAAGATTTTAAAGCCGTCTTGTATAAACAAAAAATCTTTAAGCCTTATGCGGCTTAATCTTTTTTGTTTATATTGTGTTATTTTAAAATCTTACTTCGGTCATTTACTATTAAATATACAGGATGTATATTCTTTAGTGAGTATTGAGGGGTCTCCCCGAAAATACGATGATAAAAAAATACAGGGATGTATTTTTTTATATGTAAAAAAGGTAAACTCCTGTCGCAAAAATTTTAATCCGCCTTGATTAACTCAAAAATCTTTAAGCCTTATGCGGCTTTTATAAACTCCCTTGCTGAATTTTAAAGCCGCCTTGTATAAACAAAAAATCTTTAAGCCTTTTTTCGGCTTAATCTTTTTTGTTTATATTGCGTTATTTTAAAATCTTACTTCGGTCATTTACTATTTTGTAAACTCCCTTGTAAGATTTTAAAGCCGCCTTATCTAAACAAAAAAATCTTTAAGCCTTATGCGGCTTAATCTTTTTAACAAATGACCTTTCAATTTTAAGTTAAAATTGCTTTAATAAGTCATTCTGAGCGCAGCGAAGAATCTAAAAACTATCCAAAAATTTAAAAAATATCAAATAAAAAGCCCTTGTAAATATATATTACAGGGGCATAAGTTTAAGTGATTATAAATTATTAGAATAATTTATATGCTTTATTGCTCTGTGTGTTTTCTTCACAGTAATTTTGTAACATAAAATCTAGTATTGTAAGCAGGCTTACAATACCTCCTATATTATAATTTTGAGTTGCACCAGTGCTTAATGTTGTATTTAATGTTGCAGTATAGTATGCTGTTGTAGTTTTATCTGTTATTTCAATAGTGTAAAAGCAGTTATCCTGTCCTTCTGGTATTGATATTTCTGTATCTGTAACAGTACAGCTATTATGTTTTGTTGGTGCAACTTTAAATTTATTTGCATCTGTGCCAGTTATTTCATAACTTGTGATTTTTTCACCATTTTTTAATATGCCTGCATCAATATTGTATTCTTCACTTATGTTTGCCGCATAGTATTCAGGTTCAAATTTTGAACCATACATATTATTAGGATCTAATAAATTGTATGTGTATTTTGTATTAATCTCTACATTTACATTGTAGTATGGGTTACCTTCCTGTTTAGGGCTGAATTTAATAGGCGGCTCAACATAGTTTGCTGTAGCTGTAACAGTTAAAGAGCAGCCATTATTGCCATTTACAGTAAGAGTATTATTTAATATAGAGCAGTTTTCATTATTAGATTTTAAGGATGCACCATAAGGATTATTAAATGAGTATTCATCTTGTTTTGCTGGTAAGTCAAAAGATTGAGTATTAGCAACTGCATTTAAAGAAGCAGCATTGCTTCCTGTTACAGACCATTCAGCAGGTATTTCCACATTAATGTATTCTGGTGATTTATTGCCGTTACTATCTTCTGCATAGTTATAAATATACCATTTTTCATATCTACTACTATTCCTTACTTGCTCATAAGTAGGAACAGTATCAGGTGTTGGGCATATTGTTTTTATATCAGCACGGTAGTCCACAGATAGCTTTAATAATTCTGTATCAAGTTTAGTTGGGGCAAAACTATATACTAGTGTGCAAGATTCACCAGCTTGTAAGGTATGTAATATATCATTAGAGGTTGTTCCATCAGAGTTTGTTTTAAAATTACAAGTAGATTTTGTTTTATCAATTGTAATTGAACTATTATAGCTATTATAGTTATTATTGTTATTGAAAGATACATCTAACTCAGCAGATGAAACAAATGGATTAGTGAATGTAATAGTTTTTTCTGCTGTTTGATTAATTTTAGCAGTATGGTTATCATTAATAATGATTGTAGGGTCACCATATGATGGCGGATTATTTGATGATTTGTTATCATCAGCACATGCAGCTAAGCCAAGAATAAGCAGGCATGCAAACATTAAGTTTTGTAGTTTTTTCATAAATTCCTCATTTTTTAAAAAGATGGCTCATTATAACGGGGGGGGGAAAAATTTTGTCAAGTATTTTTTTACCTTGCTCATTTACCAGCTATGTAAACTCGCATCGGCAAAAAAATATCCGCCTTGTCTAAATCAAAAATCTTTAAGCCTTTTTTCGGCTTAATCTTTTTAACAAATGACCTTTCAATTTTAAGTTAAAATTGCTTTAATAAGTCATTCTGAGCGCAGCGAAGAATCTAAAAACTATCCAAAAATTTAAAAAATATCAAATAAAAAACCCCTGTAAATATATATTACAGGGGCATAAGTTTAAGTGATTATAAATTATTAGAATAATTTATATTGCTTATTATTTTCTTTATTTTGAGAAGATTGTTTACAGTAATTTAATAAAGCATCTTCTATTGTAAGCAGGCTAACAGTGCCATTTATATTATATGTTTGAGTAGTGCCAGTGCTTAATGTTGTATTTAATGCAGCAGTATATTCTGCAGTTTTAGAAATATCTGTTATTTCAATAGTGTAAAAGCAGTTGTTTTTATCTGCTGGTATTGATATTTCTGTACCTGTAACAGTGCAGCCATTATGTTTTGTTGGTGCTACTTTAAATTTATCTTTATTTGTGCCAGTTATTTCATAACTTGTGATTTTTTCATTATTGCTCAGTACACTTGCATAAATATAAGTATCTCCACTTAAATTAGTTGCAATATATTCTGGATAAAATGTAGTAGAATAAGGTGCACTTAATAAGTTATATGTATAGTTACTTTTTATCTCTACATTTACATTGTAGTATGGGTTACCTTCCTGTTTAGGACTGAATTTAATAGGTGAAACATAGTTTGCTGTAGCTGTAACAGTTAAAGAGCAGCCATTATTACTATTTACTGTAAGAGTGTTATTTAATATAGAGCAGTTTTCATTATTAGATTGTATTGATGCACCATAAAGATTATAAAATGAATATTCACCTTTTTTTGCTGGTAAGTCAAAAGATTGAGTATTAGAAACTGCATTTAAAGAAGCAGCATTGCTTCCTGTTACAGACCATTCAACAGGTATTGTAATATTAATGTGTTCTGGTGATTTATTACCGTTACTGTCTACTGCATAGTTATAAATATACATTTCTACATATTTATTTCTTGTTATAACTTGCTCATAAGAAGGAACAGTATCTGGTGTTGGGCATATTGTTGCCATAGATTTGAAATAATCTACATTTAATTTTAATAATGCAGTATCTAAGTTAGTTGGAGTATAAGTATATTTAACTTCGCAAGACTCTCCAGCTGCTAATTTAGAAGTAACATTGTAACTGTTGTAATTATTTACTATATTATCACATGTTGAACTTACAGTATCAATTTTAATAGTGCTGTCTGTAGGATTAATGTATACTTCAAGGTCTGCTTCCACAGCATGTGGGTTAGTAAAAGTAATAGTCTTTACATTTTCTTTACCAATTTCGCCAGTATATTCTAATGTAACAGTTTCGCTGTTATCAATTGGCGGATTATTTGATGATTTGTTATCATCAGCACATGCAGCTAAGCCTAAAATAAGCAGGCATGCAAAAGTTAAGTTTTTCAGTTTTTTCATAACATTCTCCTTTTTTATAAAATGTGCTCTATTATACACGGGGGGGGGAATTGTCAAGCATTATTCCACATTTTATAAAATTAT
>CALVEY010000035.1 GCA_944326705.1 uncultured Mucispirillum sp. | reverse complement strand
ATAAATAATAATTACTAAGTTTATTATAAATTAGTATTTTTAATTATAGTTTCAAAAAAATGGGGGTGAAGCAGTTAAAATTATCTTGTATTTTTTAATAATCTACACTAAAATTTATAAAATCTATTAAAAAGGAGAAGATAATGGATAAACAAAAAGTAATTCTTCTTATTCTTGACGGCTGGGGTTACAGAAAAGATACTGATCATAATGCAGTATTAGCAGCAAATCCGGTTAATTTTAAATCACTTATGCAGGATAATAAATGGACATTAATTGATGCTTCTGAAGAGCGTGTTGGACTGCCTGCTGGTCAAATGGGTAATTCAGAAGTTGGCCATACAAATATAGGTGCTGGTAGAATAGTATATCAAGATTTACTTCGCATTTCTAACGATATTAAATCAGGGGGAGCAAAAAATAACCCTGTTATTAAAAAATTAATGGAAGATACTAAAAATGGCAGTGGCAGACTTCATCTTTTAGGTCTTATATCTGACGGCGGTGTTCATTCTCACATAGACCATTTTAAAGGAATATGCAAAATAGCAAAAGAATATGGCATAAAAGAAGTATATATTCATGCTTTTACTGACGGCAGAGATACTCCACCTAACAGTGGCTTAGGATATATTACAGATTTAGATAACTTCTTAAAAGAAAATAATGCTGGTGTAATTTCAGATATTACAGGCAGGTTTTATGCAATGGATAGAGATAAACGCTGGGACAGAGTAGAAAAAGCATGGAACCTTATTAGAAACGGTATAGGCGAAAGTGAAGCGGATACACCAGCAGATGCTATGAAAGCAAGCTCTGAAACAGATGAATTTGTTAAACCTGTAAAAATTAAAGGCGTAGATGGCACATTAAAAGACGGCGATAATGTATTTATGATGAATTTCAGAGCAGACAGAGTTCGTGAAATTGTAAGCATTATGATACAGGATAATTTTGACGGCTTTAACCGTGGAGCAAAACCAAAACTTAATGTTGTTACTATGACAGAATATGAAAAATCTTTTGGACTGCCTATTGCATACCCACCTGAAGATTTAGTAAATATTTTAGGTGAAGTAATAAGCAATAATGGTTTAAAACAGTTAAGAATAGCAGAAACTGAAAAATATGCCCATGTAACATATTTCTTTAACGGTGGCAGGGAAGAGCCTTTTAAAAATGAAGAAAGAGCATTAATTGCATCTCCAAGAGATGTGGCAACTTATGACTTAAAACCACAGATGAGCGTATATGAAGTAGAATCAAAATTTGAAGAGCTTTTTAGAAAAGGCGATATAGATGTGGTTATTATGAATTTTGCAAATCCTGATATGGTAGGCCATACTGGTGTAGAAGAAGCTGCCATAAAAGCATGCATTGCAGTAGATGAATGTTTAGGAAAAGTTATGCAGACAGCTCGCGATATGGATGCAGTGCTTTTTGTTACAGCAGACCATGGCAACTCTGAGCAAATGTGGGATTATGAAAATAACCAGCCGCATACTGCACACACATTAAATCCAGTAGTTTTTGCAGTATATAACTATAAAGGCAGTTTAAACGGAGTTCACGGTAAACTGGCAGATATTGCACCGACAATATTAAAAGTGCTGAATATTGTTCAGCCTAAAGAAATGACTGGAGAAAGCCTTTTAGCTTAAATTATGCTTAATGAAATATTTTCAGGCAAATGCCCTGCCTGCAGCGGGGCAGCTGCCATTAATGCAGCCCTTTGTGATGACTGCTTATCTTTGCTGCATCCATTTAATCACTTCTGCGGTCAATGCGGGTTTCCTTTATCACGCCCTGGCATATCCTGTTACAGGTGCAAAGGCAAACTTTCTAAAAGAATAACTAATATTTATGCTTTATATCATTATGATAAAGTTGTCAGAAGTATGATACTTCAGATGAAATTTCACTATAATATCAGGCTTAAATATACATTAAAAAAGCTAATCAATCTTCCAAATTTTATAACAGAGTATGACGGAATTGTTACTGTTCCAAGCCATTTTTTAAGGCATTTTGTAAGATTTTATCACCCTGCTGATATTTTAGCAGAGTATACTGCATATAAATTAAATGTACCTATTTTACATAACCTAAAAAGAGTGCGGTATACAAAATTTCAGTCACACATTTCAAAGTTTGATAGAAAAGAAAATGTGAAAAAAGCATTTTACTGCAAAAAGTTTAAAGATAATGTTAAAAATATTCTGCTTATAGATGATATATTAACAACTGGTGCTACAATTAATGAATGTGTTAATGAGCTTTATCATGCAGGAGCAAGAAGAATAGATATATTAGTATTTGCAAAATAGCAGATTAAAATAATAATGGGAAGTTTTTACAGTTTAATTTACCAGCAGGAAAAAATTGCCACACCTATATTGTTAAGCTTTTTAGATAAAGTATCTAAAGCATTTATATTTATGGCATAAAACTATTCAGCAGGTGGCAGTATATTTAATATAATATTTTAAAATAACTTCCCATTAATTTAAATTAACCAGCCATTTCTTTTAAAGAAACTTCTTTATTAGCAATAGCTTTTTCATATTCTGGGTTTATTTCAATAGCCTGTTCAAAACATTTAATAGCTTCTGCCAGTTTGCCCCATTTATGCATTGCAACGCCTTTATTATTATATGTAACAGCAATATATGGGTTTAATTCTATTGCTTTATCATAATTAACAACTGCATCTTCATATCTTTGCATTTTATTTAAAAGAGCTGCTTTTTTAGTATAAACTTCTCTTAAATCTGGTTTTAAAATTGCAGCAGATTCATATACTTTTAATGCTTCATCTATTTTATTTATTGCAGCAAGACAGTCTGCTTTATGCATATAACATACAGCTGATGAAGGGTTTATTTTTAATGCTTTATCGTAAGAATTTAATGCTTCTAAGTTTTTATCAATTTTTGTAAGCGCATCACCTTTATATAAAAATGCTTCTGAATCATAAGGGTTCATATAGGCAGCTCTTGCACAGTATGCAATAGCTTCATAATATTTGCCAGTCATTAAAAGTGATAATCCTTTGCCAGTATATGCTCTTGCAAATTTTTTATCCATTTCTATTGCTTTATCAAAATAAACAATAGCTTCAGTATAAAGGTTATGCATTTGCAGCTCCTGAGCAAAGTCAAAATTTTCCTGAGCTGATTTTAAAGTTTTTGGAACATATTTATAGTTAGTAGTGTCTGTTGATGTATCAACAGCACCATTTTCTATTAAAAATTCTTTAATTTCTTTAGATTTTGCCTGATTTAATGGTGTTTTGCCGTCTTCTGTTGCAGCATTTACATTTGCACCTTTTTGCACAAGCAGTTTTACTATTTCAAAATTATCGCAGAAAGCAGCAAGAGTTAATGGGCTCATACCTTCTGGGCTTTTTTCATTAATATTTGCGCCTTTATCAATTAAAAGTTTGCATGTATCATAATTGCCAGTTCTTATGGCAAGCATTAATACACTCCAGCCGTTTGGTATTTTAGAGTTTGCGTCAGCACCGTTTAAAAGTAATAATTTTACAAGCTGATATTTATCTTCCTGAGCAGCAATAATTATTGCATTTGCTCCATCTTTTAGTGAGCGGTTTACATCAAGTCTGAATGTTCTATCAAAAATTAAATCTTCTACAACTTCTAAGTCGTTTGTCTGGCACGCTTTTAAAAATTCATCATATCTTTCTTCAATACTTAAACCCATAACACACTTCCTTACTAATATTAAATTTAATATTAAATCGAAAAGCAAAAAATATGCCAAATATATTCATAATAACTGCTAGGGGTACCCTATTTTTTTTATTAAAAATGCTATAACTACTTGATAATATATGTGAAAATATAAATAATTGCACAAATTTATTTAGTGGCTTAGTCCAACTTTTTTGGGTAAGTTCACGCTTCGCTCTGAGTGACATAAGGTGTTGTAAAAAAATGGGGTACCCCCAGATAATAACTGTAATTGATAAAGTCTATTTTATGTTTATTAATAAATATTATATAAAAATATAAATTAAGGCTAGTTTTGTATTGACATTAATATATTTAAAAGTATAAAATAATATAATTATAAAAAAGCAGTAGGAGAATATTAATGAATACATCTACTATACTAGGCATTATTGTAGGTCTTGCAACACTTATGGGTGGGATTGTTTTAAAAGGTTCTAGTTTATCTGCTCTTGTTAACCCAGCGGCTTTAGTTATTATATTTGTTGGAACATTTGCTGCCCTTTTAAATGCTTTTCCAATGAGCACTATTGCAAAGCTGCCAACATATTTTAAATTGATTTTTACAGCATCTAAACAGCCTAAGGAAGTTGATATTGCAAAAGAGTTTTGTTCTCTAGCTCAAACAGCAAGAAGAGATGGTATTCTTGCCTTAGAAAAAATGGAATTCAAAGAGCCTTTTTTAAAACTTGGAGCTTCTATGCTTGTAGATGGGGTAGACCCTGAAGTTTTAGAAGATGTTATGGAGCAGCATTTAGAAGCTATGGAAGAAAGGCATAGAGTTGGAGCTCAGGTATTTGCTCAGGCAGGTATGTATGCTCCTACATTAGGTGTTATGGGTGCCGTTATTGGTCTTGTTGCAGCACTTGGTAATTTAAATGATATTGAGAAATTAGGCCATTCTATTGCAGCTGCTTTTATAGCAACACTTTTTGGTATTTTTTCTGGTTATGTTTTATGGCACCCATTTTCTAATAAATTAAAACAAATGTCTGCTAAGGAAGTTGAAATAAAAAGAATGATTATATCAGGGATAAAAGCTATACAAAATGGCGAATCAATATATGTTATTCAAGAAAGAATGCTCGCTTTTCTGCAAGAAAAGGATAGAGAAATATTAAGAAAAGAGTGGGAAAAATAATATGTCAAAACGAAATAAAAAAAAGCATGAAGAAGAACATCCTGATGAAACATGGCTTGTCCCGTATTCTGATGTATTAACTCTTCTTCTTGCATTATTTATTGTTTTATTTGCTTCTTCTACCATTGACGCAAAAAAGTTTGAACAAATGATGCAGACTTTTGCAATTGAATTTAATGGCGGTGGTATGTCGGGAATATTAGATGGTGGTGTTAAACCTATTGAGCAGGGTGGCAAATCAGAAAAACAAATAAAAACTGAAGATACAGCAAAACCTGATGTTGCAAAATCTGACAGCAGTAATCAAGGTAATATAAGGCTTAATACTATTAAGAATGTTATTGATACTAATATTGCTAATAATAATATGAAAGGTGCAATTGGCACTCATATAACGGAAGAAGGTGTTGTTATAGAGATTTTAACAACTGCATTATTTGAGACAGGTAGTGCAAAACTTACACCTACTGCAAAAGAAATAGCAGAGTTTGTTTCTAAACAAATAGAGCCATATTCACAAAATATTTTAATTGCAGGTCATACTGACAATGAGGCAGTTGCAAGTTCCAGCAGATTTTCAAGTAACTGGGATTTAAGTGCAAAAAGAGCCATTAATTTTATGGAATATATGTTTAAAATTAATCCTAAATTAAACCCTATGAATTTTGGAATAGCAGGATATGCACAATATAAACCATTACTCCCAAACATTACAGCATATAATAAGAGGGAAAACAGGCGTATAGAGGTGACTATTTTAAAGGACAGGTAAAAAAATATATATAAAAGAGATTATCACAAAATAATTTTTTTGCCATTCTTTTGTCAGCTAAAATATTATAAAATTCTTTGCTGTACTTTGAATGATAATTGTACTAATTAGTGTGAAGATTTAGTATTTCTACAGACATTTGCTAAAAATATGAAAAAATCTTTCAATTTACTAAATATATCAAATGTATATGAAAACAGTTCATCGCTGTAAAAATCTTTATTTATAGGCATTTCATCATTAATATATATATGCTTATATTTTAAAAAGTCTGCTGCTGTATCATTTAATGGAGTGATACCTTTTGGCACATTTTTTAATTTTTCACCAAGTATATTAAAATAATTTGACTGCACAGTATTTTTAAGATTTATAAGAGTATCTTGATACTTTTTGCTGTTTACCATAAGCCTGTATGAATAAAGTATTTCAGGGGAAAATCTTGCAATACCAACCCCAGTATAATAAAATGGCGGCTCAATATGCAGATAAAAACATGGGTTTTCAAGCCTTGAAGCACCATGCCAGAAAATTATACCAAGATGAGTTTTAAAAGGCGGCTTGCCCTTATTTATACGCACATCTTTATGTATACGGAAAATAGAGCCGTCTATTTTTGGTGCATACTGAATATCTGGCACAATAGTCTTTAATTTTTCGCCCATATCTATAATATATTCTTTAGCTGCAGGAATTATTTTAGTATCATATATATGTCTGTTTTCTGCAAACCATTCTTTATTATTATTTCTTGCAAGCATCTCATAAAAACTAATCATTTCTTTTGTAAAATATACTTTTTTCATAACACATTCCTTTAAAATAAGTGATATATGTTATATAAATAAGAGCCTGAATGCAAGAGAAAAAAGAACGATATTTCATTTCTTAAAAACATCTTGGTTAAAAATGATAAATTTTAAGATATTTTTAGTTTTTTTATTTGACAATATTGATTTTAAATTATACCATATAACATACTACAAATAAAAGCCCGCAGCGGCAATTTATCGGAGGCAAAAATGGCTGTAAAAGTTGGTATTAATGGTTTCGGACGCATAGGTAGATGCGTACTTCGTTCTGCTTTAGAACATAATTTAGATATTGATTTCGTATCTATTAACGATTTAACAGACCCTAAAACACTTGCTCATTTATTAAAATATGACTCAGTTCATGGTAACTTAAAAAATGAAATCACTTATGGTGAAGATTATATCGCTATAGATGGAAAAAAAATTCAAATTACAAAAGAAAAAGACCCTGCTAACCTTCCTTGGGGTAAATTAGGCGTTGAAGTTGTTTTAGAATCAACTGGTCTTTTCACTAAACGCCCAGATGCTGAAAAACACCTGCAGGCAGGCGCTAAAAAAGTTATTATTTCAGCACCAGCAACTGACCCAGATATTACAGTTGTTTTAGGCGTTAACTTTGATAAATATGACAAAACTAAACATAACATCATTTCTAATGCATCATGCACAACTAACTGCCTTGCACCAGTTGCAAAAGTTATTAATGACAAATTCGGTATTGAACATGGTCTTATGACTACAGTTCACTCTTACACTAATGACCAAAGAATATTAGACCTTCCACATAAAGATTTAAGAAGAGCTAGAGCTGCAGCTGTATCTATGATACCTACATCAACAGGCGCTGCTAAAGCTGTTGGTTTAGTATTACCAGAATTAAAAGGTAAATTAGACGGTTTTGCTATCCGTGTCCCAACACCAAATGTTTCTGTTGTAGACTTAGTATGCAAAGTAAGCAAAAATGTTACTGCAGAAGAAATCAATGCTGCTATTAAAGAAGCTGCAGAAGGTCCATTAAAAGGTATCCTTGGATACTATGATGAAGAACTTGTTTCTATTGACTTCAATGGTAACGACAACTCTTCTTCTTTTGACTCTAAACTTACAAAAGTTATGGAAGGCAACATGGTTAAAGTTATCTCTTGGTATGATAACGAATGGGGCTATTCTACAAGAGCAGCTCAACTTCTTACTAAAGTATTATAATCTGATTATAATATATATTCTGCGGGGAGTTATTATGCTCCCCCATTTTTTTATCATTTCATATTAATTAAAACTTGGGAGTTAGCTTATGGTTAAAAGCATCAAAGATTTAAACTTAAAAGGTAAAAAAACATTTATCAGAGTTGATTTTAATGTACCTATAAAAGATGGTGTTGTTGGCGATGATACTCGTATTCAGGAAGCAGCAAAAACTATAAAATATGCAATAGAGCAGGGTGCTCGTGTTGCTTTATGCAGCCACCTTGGCAGACCAAAAGGCGAAAAGAAAATGGAATTTTCTTTAAAACCTGTTGCAGATTATATTAATGCAAAAAATATTTTCCCTGTTAAATTTGTAGAAGACTGTGTTGGCAAGGTAGTTGAAGATGCCGTTAATAATATGAAAGACGGGGAAGTTATCTTACTTGAAAATGTCCGTTTTTACAAAGGGGAAGAAAAAAATGACCCAGAATTTGCTCGTGAGCTTGCAAAACCATTTGAAGTATATGTAAACGATGCTTTCGGCACATGCCATAGAAAACATGCTTCAGTTTACGGCGTTGCAGAATTAATCAACGATAAAGCAGCTGGCTTTTTAGTGGAAAAAGAAGCGCAGTATTTTGATAAATTAATCAAAAATCCAGAAAAACCATTAGCAGCTATTATCGGTGGTGCAAAAGTAAGTGATAAAATAGGAGTTATTAAAAGCCTTTTAAAAATTGCTGATGTAATATTAATTGGCGGTGCTATGGCTTATACTTTCTTAAAATATAAAGGTATCCCAACTGGCACTTCATTAGTAGAAGAAGAGCAAATGGATACAGTTCGTGATGTACTTGCTCAGGCAGAAAAATCAGGTATAAAAATCTTACTTCCAGTAGACCATATTATATCAGATAAATTTGGCGGTGAGCCTAGTGTATGCAATGAACAGGCTATACCAGATGGTTATATGGGACTTGATATAGGTCCAAAATCAAGGCAGGAATATGCTGCAGCTTTAGAGCCATGCAAAACTGTTCTTTGGAACGGCCCTATGGGTGTATTTGAACAGCCTGCTTATGCAGAAGGCACTTTCTCTATTGCTAAAAAACTTGCATCTCTTGGTGCAACAGTTATTGTTGGCGGTGGCGATTCTGTTTCTGCTGTTAAAAAAGCAGGTGTTGCTGGCAGTATTTCTCACATTTCAACAGGGGGCGGTGCATCCTTAGAATATGTAGAGTTTGGCACTCTTCCAGGCATTGATATTTTAAGATAATTAAAATAAAATTTATATGGAGCTGGTAAGGTATCTTATCAGTTCCTTTTTTATAATATGCTTTATTTAAACAGGTTATTAATTATTTTAAACAAAGTATATTATATGGGGTTATTAAGTGCCGAATAAGTATAAGTATTTTCCACAGAATAAAGATGAATTAATTAAACTTGTAAATAATAAAAAGATAAAGCTTTCAAATATAGATATAAGTAAAGTAGATGATTTTTCAGAGCTTTTTATGGATAGCAGGCGGTATGATTTCAGCGGTATAGAGAACTGGAATGTATCTCATGTAACAAATATGAGTAAAATGTTTAAAAGAGCAGTATTTTTTAATAGTGATTTAAATAACTGGAATGTATCTAATGTAAAAGATATGTCTTATATGTTTAGTTATGCAGAAAACTTTAATGGCAGTATATCTTTGTGGGACACATCAAAAGTAGAAAATATGAGCAATATGTTTGCTGGTGCAAAAAGTTTTAACCAAGATATAAGCAGCTGGAATGTATCAAATGTGAGAAATATGTCTGGCATGTTCAGCTATGCAGATAAATTTAATGGAAATATATCTTTATGGGACACATCAAAAGTTGATGATATGAGTGAAATGTTTGAAGGAGCAAAAAATTTTAATCAAAATATAGGGAACTGGAATGTGTCAAAAGTAATAGATATGAGTGGAATGTTTAATTATGCTGTTTCTTTTAATCAAGATATATCTTTATGGGATACTTCTTGTTTAGAAAATGCAAATTTTATGTTTGCAGGAGCAAAAAGTTTTAATCAAGATATAAGTAAATGGAATATATCAAATTTAAAATATATGACAAGTATGTTTAACAGAGCAGACCTTTTCAATCAAGATTTAAGCTGCTGGAATGTTTCTCATGCACAAAGTCTTGCATATATGTTTTTCAAAGCAAAAAATTTTAATCAAGATTTATCTTTGTGGCAGATTAATAGAGAATGTATGACTGATAAAATGTTTTCAGAAAGCAGTGTGGAAAAGCCGCCTTTTTGGTATTGCAATAAAGAATATTATAATAACCAGAACGAAAGAACAAAAGGTATAAAAGATAAGTATGTCCCACTTAATAATAGAGAATTAATAGCTGTTGCAAATAATGATGATATTCCCTTAAATGAAATAGATGTGCATTATGTATCAGATTTTTCAAATGTTTTTGCATATAGTGAACGGCAGGATTTCAGCGGTATAGAAGACTGGAATGTATCTCATGTAACAGATATGACAGATATGTTTTGCAGTGCAGAGTGTGAAAATCTTCCTTCATGGTATGATGAGAATAAATGGGAAGAATATGAAACAGTTATTAGAATAAAAACTGATGAACAGCAGGATTAAAAGTTATTGTAATGCACTTAAATTGTTGTATGCTTTCATACTTGTTTTTATACATACATCAGTATATAATTTATTGAAAAATTTTATAAAAGATAAATATATTTTATATAAAAAGGGGAAGTGAAATGGTTTCTAATAACATTTACTCAAATAAAAAATTTATTTTATTAGTTTTTATATTACTTTTTGCATTATTTTTATTTCCAGCCTGTAAGCAGCAAAACGGTCAGGAAAAAGAAATAACTGATTTATTCAAGCAGATAAAAAAAGAAAATGATATATACTTTCCTAAAAATAAAACAGAGCTGGAACTGCTTGTAAAGATAAATAATATTAAGCTTAGCTCTATCAATGTAAAAGATATAACAGATATGTCAGAACTTTTTAAAGACAGCCAAAGGAACAGCTTTGAAGGCATAGATTCATGGGATACATCTAATGTAAAAAATATGAAAGAAATGTTTAAAAATGCATCTAATTTTATGGGCGGTATTTCAAACTGGAATGTATCTAATGTGGAAAATATGGAAGGCATGTTTGAAGGAACTGTTTACTTTAATGATGATTTAAGCTCATGGGATACATCAAAAGTAAAAAATATGAAGGGAATGTTCAGCAAAAGTAAATTTAACGGCGATATATCTACTTGGAATACATCAAATGTAGATAATATGTTCCAAATGTTTGCTGATAATACGGAATTTAATGGTGATATTTCATCTTGGGATATATCAAAAGTTACTACTATATCTCAAATGTTTGCTGGTGCATCTAAATTTAATCAGAACCTTAATAAATGGAACACATCAAATGTAACAGCAATGAAATTAGTTTTTGATGGTGCAGCAGAGTTTAACGGCGATATTTCATCATGGGATACATCAAGTGTTACAAGTATGGAATATATGTTTGCTGGTGCAGTTAAATTTAATCAGGATATATCAGCATGGGATACATCTAATGTGTATTATATGGTTGGTATGTTTTCAAATGCAGAAAGTTTTAACCAGGATATATCAAGCTGGAATGTATCAAATGTAGAAAATATGGAAAATATGTTTTTAGGTGCAAAATCTTTCAGCTATTCTCTGGATAAATGGAAAGTATCTGAAAATCTGGCAGAAAATAAGATTTTTGATGAAGAAACAGGGCAGAAAATACCTTGGTGGGCATATGGCAGCAGCAATACTGGTAAATATAAGCCTGTAAGTTTAGAAGAATTAAAAGAGCTTGTAAATAACAGCGATATAAAACTTTATGAAATAGATGTTACTTATATTACAGATATGACAGGCTTATTTCAAGGCAGCACTCGTTCTAATTTTGCAGGGCTTTATATCTGGAATGTGGCAAATGTAGAAAGTATGGAAAATATGTTTGCTGATGCAGTATATTTTAATGAAGATATATCTGTATGGGATACATCAAGTGTTAAAAATATGGCAGGTATGTTTTTGGGTGCTGCAAACTTTAATCAGGATATATCATCATGGAATGTATCAAATGTAGAAAATATGGAAAATATGTTTGCTGGTGCAAAATCATTTAATGCAGATATTTCTAAGTGGGATATATCAAATGTGAAAAACTTTAAAAATATTTTAGAAGGGGCAGAAAACTTTAATCAAAATTTAAGCAGCTGGAAAGTGCCATTTTTAAGTAAAAAATATATTTCAGACTATGTTAAATAATCAGAAATATATGAATATATTTAAATAAAATATTATCAGCAAAAGAGTATAAATTATGGTTAGTACTCTATTAGAAATATTCAAAGATATGATTAATAGTTTATTGAAACAAAATAAAATTGTGCTGATAATTATTTTTTTATCAATTCTTTATCTCATTAAAAGTGTGATTACTTATGGTACATATGTGCCAGATGACAGAATTGAACTTGAAATTCTGCTGAAAGACGAAAGTATTTCTTTAGAAAACATAGATATACGCAAGATTGATAATTTATCCCGCCTTTTTTATCTTTATCCAAGGAAAGATTATTCCGGCATAGAAAAATGGGATGTAAGCCATGTAAAAGATATGACAGATATGTTTTGCAGTGTAGATAGTGAAAATATCCCTTCTTGGTATATGGCAGAAAAATGGGAAGAATATGAAACACTTATTACAATAGAAAGTAAGGCGGAAGATTAATAAATAATTATACTTTAAAACTATTTTTGTAAAAATTAAAGATAAATATTTTTTCTGCTTCACCCCCATTTTTTTAAAACACCTTATGTCACTCAGAGCGAAGCGAAGAGTCTATTAACTATATAATAATTAAAATAAAATATGTACTAGAATTAAAAATAGAGCTTAAAAATTAGTATATATTAATATGATATTATATCCGCTTTTAAAGGATGTTCCCCTGTTATTTTATTACCTTTGCGACTTAATTGTATATGAACAATTTTTTCGGAATGATTTGCTGACAGATTGTTTGAGCAAAGCGAGTTGCTGCAGCAATGGAGAAAAAATTGAGAATGTTTATACAATTGGAGCATAAGTAATAAAATAACAAAAAGATTGATTTATGAGATTTGCGGCGGTAAGATAGTCTAAAATATCCTAAAAATACATAAATAATTACTAAGTTTATTATAAATTAGCATTTTTAATCATAGTTCAAAAAAATGGGGGTGAAGCAGAAATATTTTTTAATATATATTAATAATATTGATAAATGTAAAGGAAAATAGAGAGCATAATATTTTTTATATTTTTCATACTTTAATATAGTGTTTTAATCTTGACACTTTAAAATATTACTGATAGAGTATATTGTTAGTAAAATTATGCATAATTAAGGCATATTTTATTTCAGATATATTTTGTGTAGTTTTTTAGCAGAATATACTACCAAATCATACTAAGGAGCATGGCTGATGATTTCTATCGGTTTAGATGAAACTCTTTTTATCCAACTTTTTCTTCTTATTGTAGTTATTATTATGGCTAAGTTTTTATACCTTAACCCTGTAAAAGCTACTATCGAATCTAGAGATGAAAAGATAAGACAACTTAAATCAACAGCAGATTCAGGGCTTGCATCTGTTGAAGATTCTAAAAAAGCTTACGAAGAAAAACTTCTTGCTGTCAGGGCAGAAATGTCTGCTTATCAAATCAAAATGAAAGATGAAGCAACAAAAGAAGTTGAAGCTATTATTGCAGAGGCAAAAGCAGAAATTGCTAAATCTACAGAGGCTTCCCGTAATGAATTAAAGCAGTCTTATGACACTGCTAGACAAACTTTACAAAAAGAAGTTAATGATATTAGTGAAATAATATACAAAACCATTTCTGGTAATGTAGCATAAAGGGGGAGCAGGTGAAAAAAGCATTTTTATTAATTACATTGCTTTCTTTTCCATTAACTGCATTTGCTGCTGGTGGTGAGCTTGATTGGAAAACATTTGGCTGGCGTGTTGCTATGTTTATTATTTTTGCAGCACTTTTATATTTTCTTACAGCTAAACGTATAAAAGCTATGCTTATCCAAAGAACTGAAGATATTAAGGCGGCACTTGCTGAGGCTGAAACTGCTAAAGACGAGGCTATGGCTAAAGTTAAACAGTATGAAGCTAAAATGGCAGAGCTTGAAAAAGAGCTTGAAGAGATGAAAGCAAATGCTAAAAAAGTAGCAGAATCAGAAAGAGAAAATATGATTGCTGATGCTAAAAAGCATGTTGAACAGATGAAACAGTTTGCTATTAATATGATAGAATCAGAAAAAGAGCGTGCTATACAAAATTTGCACCGTGAGGCTGTAGAGCTTGCTGCAAGTCAGGCAGAGCAAAAACTTATTAAAGAAATAAACGGCAGCAAAGCCGCTAAAATATTAGATGAATACGTTAAGCGTATAGGGGAGTAGCAGGTGAGTAACAATACTATTGCGCGTCGTTACGCAGGTGCTTTTTTCTCATTAATTAATGCAAACCATGCAGCAAGTGCAGCAAAAATATGGGAAGAGCTTTCTGCTCTTGCATCTCTTTGCGACACAAGCAGTGATTTTGCTAATGTGGTAAAAAATCCAACTATCTCTCATGAAGAAAAACTTGCTATATTTTCAGCACTTAAAAAGTCAGGTAAAATATCTGATGAGCTGTATAAATTTATAGCTGTTTTAATTGAGAAAAAGCGTCTTATATTACTTGCTGATATTGATAAATCTGTTAAACAGTTTATCATGGAGGCAGAAAACAAACTTGAAGCAGAAGCAGTGTTTGCTGAGGCTGCAAGTGATACTGTTAAAAAAGAGCTTGTTAAAAGGCTTGAACATTTAACTGGCAAGACTATTGTATTAAAAGATAAGATTGACCCATCAGTTATTGGTGGCGTGAAAGTGAAGCTTGGCAGCAGACTTTATGATGCTACAATCAAAGGTCAGCTTGATAAATTAAAAGCTTCATTAATGTAAGATTTATTAAAACTTATGGTTTCATAAGTAAAAGAATATATTCAAGGAGCATGGCTTTATGCACATAAAAGCGGAAGAAATAAGCCAGATTATACGCGACCAAATCAAAGATTTTGATAAAAAGGTTGCTATGGAGGAAGTTGGCACCGTAATCAGCGCAGGTGATGGTATCGCGAAAGTTTACGGGCTTGACAATGTTATGGCTGGGGAATTAGTTGAGTTTCCTGGCGGTATTTATGGTATGACATTGAACTTAGAGGAAGACAATGTCGGTGTTGTTGTTATGGGTGATTACCTTGGTATTAAAGAAGGTGATACTGTAAAACGCACAGGTAAAATTGCATCTGTTCCTGTTGGTGAGGAGCTTGTAGGCAGGGTTGTAAATGCCCTTGGTCAGCCAATTGACGGCAAAGGTCCTATCAACGCTAAAAAAATAGATGTTATTGAAAAAGTTGCCCCTGGTATCGTATTAAGAAAACCAGTTCATGAACCAGTTCAAACAGGTATTAAAGCGATTGACTCAATGATACCTATAGGCAGAGGCCAAAGGGAACTTATCATTGGTGACCGTCAAACTGGTAAAACTGCAATTGCTCTTGATACTATTATCAACCAAAAAGGGCAGAATATGATTTGCGTTTATGTTGCAATAGGTCAAAAACGCTCAACAGTTGCACAAGTTGTTCAAACATTAGAAGAGCATGGTGCTATGGACTATACAATTGTTGTGGCAGCAACAGCTTCTGACCCTGCTCCACTGCAATTTATTGCTCCTCTTGCAGGCTGTACTATGGGTGAATATTTTAGAGATAATGGCAAACATGCTCTTTTAATCTATGATGATTTATCTAAACACGCTACAGCTTACAGACAAATGTCATTATTACTTCGCCGCCCACCTGGCCGTGAAGCTTATCCTGGTGATGTATTCTACTTACATTCCAGATTATTAGAAAGAGCTGCTAAATTAAATGATGATTTAGGCGCTGGCTCATTAACAGCATTACCAATTATTGAAACACAGGCAGGGGACGTTTCTGCATATATCCCTACAAACGTAATTTCTATTACAGACGGGCAGATATTCTTAGAAACAGACCTTTTTAACTCTGGTTTCCGTCCAGCAGTTAACGCAGGTATTTCAGTTTCTCGTGTTGGTGGTTCTGCACAAATTAAAGCAATGAAACAAGTTGCTGGTAAACTCCGTCTTGAGCTTGCTCAATACAGAGAAATGGCAGCTTTTGCTCAGTTCGGCAGTGACTTAGACCCAGCTACTCAGAAACAGCTTACTCGCGGAAGCCGCTTAATGGAGCTTTTAAAACAAAATAAAAATAAACCATTCCCAGTTGAAGAACAAATTGCTGTTATATTTGCAGCAATTAACGGCTACTTAGATGATATAGAAGTTAAAGATGTTAGAAAGTTTGAACAAGACTATTTAGCATACCTTAAATCTGGTGGCTTAGGCATACTGGAAGAAATTGCAGAGAAAAAAGTTATTTCTGATGATTTAACTAACAAAATGAAATCTGCTTTAGAAACATTTAAAAAACAATTTACTGCATAAAATAACCGCAGAGTAATCTGCGGTATGCTCACTGATAATTTTAGGAGATTAGGAGCTTTTAATGGCTAGTGCACGCGATATTAAACGAAAAATAAATTCTGTCAGCAATACGCAAAAGATAACAAAAACTATGAAAATGGTTTCTGCTGCTAAAATGCGTAAAGCTATTGAGGCTATGCAGTCAGCACGCCCTTATTCAGCTAAACTGGCAGAACTGATACAAGAACTTTCTAACCGTGCAGGCGGCAATGCGGAACATGCTTTTTTTGAAGCTAAAGAAGAAGTGCGCACAATATATCTTGTTGTTGTAACAAGTGATAAAGGCTTATGCGGTGCTTTTAACTCAAATGTATTAAAAGCTGCATATAACTTTACAAAAGAACATAAAGACAAAACTATAAAAATAGTTCCTGTCGGCAAACGCGCATTTGATTTCTTTGCTAAGCGTGGTTTTGAAATTGTTGAGAAGTGGATTGGTTTTGGCGGAAAATATACTTTTAATGATGCTGTTAATGTTGGCAGACTTATTTCTAAGTCTTTTATTAACGGTAACGCTGATGAAGTTCATCTTATATATAATGAATTTAAATCTACTTCTTCCCAGGTAGTTAGAAGTAAAAAATTATTACCTCTTGCAGTTGAGAGTGGTTCAGAGCCAAGCTATCCTGATTTTGAATATGAACCAGATGTAACTGTTTTATTAGACAGCTTACTGCCTCAATTTATAAATACAAGTATATTCCAAAGTATGCTTGAATCTGTTGCCGGAGAACATGGTGCAAGAATGGTTGCTATGGATAATGCAACTAGAAGTGCCGGCGAAATGATTAAAAAGCTTGTTCTTAACTACAACAAAACAAGACAAGCTGCTATTACTACAGAGCTGTTAGACATTGTCAACGGTGCTGAAGCATTAAAATAATTAGGAGAACATTCATGGCTGAAAATACAGGCAAAATCCTTCAGATTATTGGACCTGTTGTAGACGTTCAATTTTCTTCTGGCAATCTTCCAGAAATCTACAACGCTCTTGTAATTGAAGATAAAGCTCAAAAAAGAAGTGTTATATGTGAAGTAGCACAGCACCTTGGTGAAGATACAGTTCGTGCTGTTGCGATGGCTTCTACAGATGGTTTAGTTAGAGGTATGGAAGTTTCTAACACTGGTAAACCTATATCTGTTCCAGTTGGTAAAGAAGTTCTTGGCCGTATATTAAACGTTGTTGGCGAACCTGTTGATAACAGAGGCCCAATCAATGCTAAAGCTACAAGAGCTATTCACCAGCCTACTCCAGCACTTGAAGACCAGGAAACAAGTGTTGCTATCCTTGAAACAGGTATTAAAGTAATTGACTTACTTGAGCCATATACTAAAGGTGGTAAAACTGGTCTGTTCGGTGGTGCAGGTGTTGGTAAAACAGTTATTATTATGGAGCTTATCCACAATATTGCACATGGTCACGGTGGTTACTCAGTATTTGCGGGTGTTGGTGAAAGGACTCGTGAAGGTAACGACCTTTTCTTAGAAATGACAGAATCAAACGTTATTGATAAAGTTTCTCTTGTTTATGGTCAGATGAACGAATCACCTGGTGCTCGTATGAGGGTTGCTCTTTCTGCACTTTCTATTGCAGAGCATTTCAGAGATGAAGGTCAGGATGTGTTATTATTCGTAGATAATATTTTCCGCTTCTCTCAAGCAGGTAGTGAAGTTTCTGCACTTTTAGGCCGTATGCCATCTGCCGTTGGTTATCAGCCAACATTAGGTACAGAAATGGGTGAATTACAAGAACGTATTACATCAACTAAAAAAGGCTCTATTACATCAGTTCAAGCTGTATATGTGCCTGCCGATGACTTAACTGACCCAGCACCAGCAACAACATTTGCTCACCTTGATGCAAAAACAGTTCTTTCTCGTGCTATTGCAGAAATCGGTATCTACCCAGCGGTTGACCCACTTGATTCTACATCAAGAATATTAGACCCTGCTTATGTTGGTGAAGAACATTATAATGTTGCACGCGGTGTTCAGGCAGTGCTGCAGCGTTATAAAGAGTTACAGGATATTATTGCAATCTTAGGTATGGAAGAATTATCTGATGATGATAAATTAACTGTTGCAAGAGCAAGAAAAATCCAAAGATTTTTATCACAGCCTTTCCACGTTGCAGAACAGTTCACTGGTGCACCTGGTAAATATGTATCATTAAAAGACACTATTGCTGGCTTTAAAATGATATTAGAAGGAAAATGCGATGAAATACCTGAGCAGTTATTCCTTATGAAAGGCGGAATTGATGAAGTTTTAACTGCATTTGAGCAGTCTAAACAAGGAAAATAATTATGGCTGATAAATTGTTTCTTGAACTTGTTTCACCTGAAAAGTTACTTGTATCATCAGATGTAGATAATGTTTTTGCTATGGGTGCAGGCGGTGCATTTGGTTTATACCCTGACCACTCCCCATTTTGCACAGAGTTAGTGCCATGTGTGCTTACCTATGCAATAGGTCAAGAAACATTTAAGGTTATAGTATCTAAAGGGTTTCTTGAAGTAGCAGATAATAAAGTTAATGTATTAGCTGAAAGAGCAGTATATGTAAAAGACATCGATGCTGCAAAAATTAAAGCTGAATATGATGCATTAAGTGCAGAGTTAGCTGGTGAAATAGCTGACGATGAAATCCGCAGGGAAAAAGAAACTGCATTAAAATTCTGCGAAACAGCTTTAAATATATAATATAAATTAAAAAAATATTATATAAATTATTAAGGGATATACTCAATCTATTATGGTATATCCCTTTTTTATTGAAATATCATAAAGTGATATTAAAGTTCATTTATAAAAATTTGGAATAAGCTATAAAATAATCTTATTAGTAAATGATAAGTGGCTAACAAAAGATATAATTTATACTGTATTGAATTATTAATTAGAGCAGATAGTAACTTAAAAACATGGTAAAATCTTTATTTTGATACAAAAAGCTCAACTTATTAGAAATTTTAAACAATATTATTATAAAATTATAAAGTAAAAACCCCATTTGCTTTTACACAAATGGGGTTATAAAATATAGTATATATGATTACTTACTACATTCTTCTATTTTTGTAGTATCAATAGTCCAATACCATTTTTCAATTTTAATATTGTCTTTATTATTGTATGCAGCTTCAGCAAGACAATTCATAAGTAATATCATATTAGAATCATTACTTATTTCACCCGACGGATCTTCATTGCCACCTTTTTCTTCATAACAAACCTGTGCTTCCCGTCGCATTTTATTAAGTAATTCAATGTCAAATATTGATTTATAGTATATACCATTTACTACACCATTCGCATTGCATGGACTTATTTTATTAGAAAGATGATTAGTAAACATATATCCTTCTACTTGTTCGTTATTATATGTTCTATCACTTGGAAGAACTTCAAAATCTAATTCACTATCACTTGGCCAACCATCTTCTTCGTAGCCTATAATAAAACTAAGTAACTGCCCACTTGTCATAAGCACTTCAGTATTAAAATTTGTATATCCACCAAAAGTATCAGGTTTAATACCTATTTCAGTAATTCCATATTCTATACACATTTGTTTTTCTTCATCATAAATAACACAGCTATTATAAACTTTATCAATATAACCATTTAAATTAACTGGATTTTCAGCATTTTTAATTTCAGCATTTTTAAGCATTTCAGTTACTTTTTCAAGTGGAGTTGCTGGCTTACCACTTGGGTTTTCTGGTTCCTGCGGTTCCTGTGGCTGTTCTTCATCTGCTTTTGATATTTCATCATTAGCAGCCTTTACTTCCTCTTGTGATACTGTAATATTAGTTTTGTCTGTGATATTAGTTTCTTTGTTTAATTTATCTGTAATAACATTTACTAAACCACGAATGCTTGTAGAAATATTTGTTATAGTTTCAGATGAAGTATTTAAAGCATTATTATAAACTGTAAGCACCGTTGCAGGACTTTCAGCTTTTTTAACTATTTCTTCTGCCTGTGTTTCTGCATTATTAAGTGATAAAGCACTATCTTTATCCATTAAACTTTTTGCAAGTGTAGTTGTAATAGAAATAGTATCTGTTTTACCTTTTGGTGCATATAATATACTATCATAATCACTGTTATCTACTGTAATTTTTGCATTGACTGCTGCACTTGTATCTTCTGTAATAAAGGCTGCAAGTGGATAATAAGCTGGATTATTAGAAGATGTAAAAGTATATTCGCCATTAATAGTATCTACACATGCATTATCATTTGCCAGACCATCATTATTTACATCAAGGCACACTTTTGCAGAAGATATAGTTTTTCCTGCATAATCAATTTTACCAGTTATATTATAAGATTGTGGTGGTGGAGTATTGTTATTATTATTTCCACTATCAGCACAAGCAGATATTAGCACGGCTACCATTAAAGGCACCGCAAAGAAAATATTTTTTCTCATTTTCCATTCCTTTTTATAATATTTTTATCAGCTGATTTTTCATTTTATCATGGGGGGGGGAATGTCAAGTGTTTTTTTTACTAGGGGTACCCCATTTTTTTGTAAGAATATTTATAACTATTTAATAATAAATAAGAAAGTGCTTTATAAGTATAAAAAG
>CALVEY010000034.1 GCA_944326705.1 uncultured Mucispirillum sp. | reverse complement strand
AAGCTCTATTTTTAATTCTAGTAAATATTTTATTTTAATTATTATATAGTTATTAGTATTATTGTAAAAAAATGGGGATTAAGCAGAAAATAAAGGTGTTTTATTCAAATACTTTTCCACGCAGAATGTTTTCTGTTATTGCAACAAGCTCTTTTAATGAAATATCTTTCTGGTTTTTTATCCAAAGCTGGAAAATTCCATGCAGCCCAGATGATACAAAGTTATGGGCATAGCAGTCTATAATATCTGCCTGTTTATTTGTTTTAATCACATGTATTTTAGCCATAAATTTTAGTAAAATATTTACAAATATTGGAGTTATACTAATGATAGATATAAATTTTTTAATATTTTCATTACTGTCTATTGCCTTAAAATAGGTATATATTAAGTCATATATTGAAATAATATTGTTTTCATTAATAAACTGCTCTATTTCTTCTAAAAATGAATTTAAGTAATATATAACTATTTCATCTTTTGATTCAAAAAGATAGTAAAATGTCTGCCTTGAAATATCTGCCTGCCTGCAGATATTTTTTACTGTTATGTTATTATATTCTTCATGCTCCATTAAGTTAAGCAGAGCTTCTAATATTCTTTTCTGCGATTTTAATGCTGTTTTATTAGTGCCGTGATACATTTTGTCCCCCAGATTAATATCTACTTTATGTATGTTAACTAAAAATTAAAAAAAATACAATAAAAAAACTTGACTTGAGTAATGTTTTATGGAGGATATATGGAAACAGTATTAAGACACACCGCAATTACCCGCATTGAGCATTGGAGCATAGCCTTATCTGGTATTATGCTCTATGCAACTCATGAAATGCAGGATAAAAGTCTGCATATTTATATTGGTATTGCCTTTGCCTTATTTTTAATGCTGCATATTATAAGGCGATGTGTTACAGGCTTTGATGCACTTATGAAAAAAGGTGATATAAAAGAAGGGCTGCATATAATCAAAAGTTTTTTTGTGAAAAATATAAAGATTGCTCCACAGGGCAAATTTCTGCCAGAACAGAGAGTTGTATATATATATATATTATGTGGCATACTTTGTATTTTAGTTGCAGTAAGTGGCATAAGTAATATTATTTATTACTATTATCCAGCATTAAGAAGTAATTTTATTATAAAAGAGTTGTGGTATATGCACCATATAACAGCAGCCTTATTTGTTATATTTTTTATAGTGCATATATTTTTCTTACTGCTTCCTGCAAACAGATACTTAATTTCATCTATGTTTACAGGCAGATTAAGCAGAGAAAAAGCAGCAGAAAAACATCCAAAATGGGATTATTAAAAATAAAAAGAAGGATGGTGAAAACATGAAAAAAAATATTTTAGTATTAATGGTATCTTTATCAGTATTATCAGTATATGCTGCAGGCAGTGACAAACTTGCTGAAGTTATAGGCGTAGAGTATGGCAGTATAATTTTGGAAGTTGAAAATAACGACTTAAAAGTAAGTGATAAAGTTGTGATTGAACCTGCAGGAAGTATGCAGGGTAAAGTTACAGAAGTAGAAAACAGCCTTATCACACTTGCAGTAGATAATAATGGGTTTGCAGAGGGCAGTAAAGTGCTTATAAAAAATGCTGATAAATTTGGAAGATTAGGTGCAAAAAAAGCAGAAGTAAAAGCTGTTGGTGTAAACAGTATAGTTTTAGAAGTATTAGATAATTCTTTTAAAGTGAATGATATTTTAGATATTGATATTGATGGCGATAAGCAGGCAGTAGTTAAGTCAGTTAATAAAAATATTGTAATTATTTCAATTAAAAATACAGGTTTTGCAGAGGGCAGTAAAATATTTATAAAAAAAGGCAGAGAAAGATTTTCTGAAAAAGTAAAAAAGTAACTTTTTATAAGTAATTTTTTAACAGTGCCGTTTTCTTTGCTATAAAACAGGCTTCTAAAAGATAGGCTGTTTCTATTAAAACTAGAAGCCTGCTTTAAATATATTTGAAATGGAATATAGAAATTAAATTATTTTACACAAAAACTTGATACCGACTCTAAAATTGAGTTAGAATTTGAGTTATATTCTTAACAGATATATTCCTTAATAACTTCAACAAATTTATCTGTTTCAATCAATACAATAACCGACCATAATCTCGTTTCGCATAGATTACACGAGCAATGGTTACCAGTTTTTTTTCTTCGTCCACCCAGTAAAAAAGCAAATAATTTTGCACAAGGATTTTTCTGTATTCATGTTTCAATGGGCGGATAGACTGGTAAACCGAAGTGGCATAAGGAAATGTAAGCACACTCTCCGCTGTGTCAACCAACTCAACCGCCAAGCGATTTGCAGCATCAGGATTTTTCAGTTCTACGCTGATATATCGTATGATATCAATCATATCTTTTAAGGCAGCAGGCAAATATTCTAATTTATACAACCTATTCCCCTTCAATAATGGACTTCATCGCTTTCAAAACCTCTTTAGAAGAATAGCGTTGATTTGTCAAATCAGCCTCTCTCTCTGCCTCCTTCAGCTTGAAATATACTTCGCTTTCAAATTGTAGGTTTTCAAATGCCTCCATACTCAAAACAACCATATCACCATAGCCATTCTTTGTCAAAAAAACAGGTTGGGCAGTCTCATGCACAGTCTTTGAAATTTCAGCAAAATTATTTCTCAAATCAGAAACAGGTCTAATCATATTCATAACATAAACCTCCCTGATATTGTTTTAGCATAATTATGATAAAGTATCAAGATATATATTTCCTTGCTTTACCCCTTTTTTTTAAAACACCTTATGTCACCTTGACGAGCGGTTTTTGCGACGCAAGGACTTCCCGACGAATAGGCAGGAAAAAGAAGTCCGTAGCTGGAAAGTATTTAAAAATAAAAGTTTAAATAGATTCTTCGCCTACTATCGCAGGCTCAGAATGACAGTTATTATAATTATTTATATTTTTATATATATTATCAAGTAGTTATGGCATTTTTTATGCCCATATTAATTTATCCTTATCTCTATCTGCTTAATACTGCATTTATTATTATGTTTTTTATAATAGGAATACAGCATTAAGCTTTAAATATTAAATATATCAGCACAAACTAAAAACGATAACCAGCTTCTATACCTAAACGCCAATTACTTAATGTTGTTTGTCCCCATGTTGAAGCAGAATAATCTGTTCTTGCACCAACATAGGCATTGTTTTTAAAATTATATTTTATACCAGCATTTATAATAACACCAAATCCTGTCTCACCATATGTTACTGGGCTGCCTATATAATATGAACCATCTGTTGATAATGTTGTAGAAGTATGAGTAATGGATAAGCCTATACCAGCAAAAGGTACCCATCCTGCTTCACCTCTTTTAGTTTCTCTTTGTATAACAAATATAGGGGAAAATAAAAAAGTAGATACTGATTCAGATACTCCATATCCTAAGTCATGAGTACCACCGCTCATTGATATATCTAATGCTAAAGCAAGCATTTTAGTGAAACTAATTTTAGCAGTAAGTGCACCGCCACCACCTAGTGCAGAATCTGATGTTTGAACGGTATAAGTTTGCCCATAATAATCAGTATAATTTGCTGTTGTAGCAGCTAAGTTCATAAAACCATATAAGCCAATAGTTATAGGATAAGGAAACTTGTTTTTGTAACCTTCATTAATCCATGTCCTATTATCCTGCCCTTCCAGCTTAATGTCTGAGCTTTGTGCATATGCATACATTGAAAATAAACTAATACTAATAATTAATAAGATTTTTTTCATAGTATTACCTCCTTTTAAATTATAACTAATGTTATAGTTTAATAGGGGGGGGGAAAGTCAAGGATAAATTACAAATAATTATAAAATAAAATAGTTACAATATTTTAACATGTATATCAAATTATAAATAATTAATATATTTTATCAGCTATTTTTTGATAAAAACTTATAATCATATTCTACATAGCCTAAGACCATAGCCGCGCAGGCATAATAAAGCAGTGCGCTTTCTGGTATTTTAGCAATAGAAGAAAAGAATGTATTAATATATGAAAACATATATGTATTAAGAAACTCTTTCTGCACATCTAATAAGTGGGCAGTCATTTCATGATTTGCTTTATTTATATTAATAGCAGTAATCCCTGCTAAATAGCCCATAAAAGAAAGCTGGTATGAAATATGGTCAGTGTAATTATTATCTTCAAGCTCATAGCCATACTGCTTATACAAATATGCAAGCTCATCTTTTAATGATTTATTATATGGGGTAGTGTAATCAGACTGATAAAGATTAATTTTATCTTTATGGCAGAAAAGTATTGAATAGTCATTTAATATATCGTTATCAAATAATATTCTATCTTCTCCAGCTGTTTTATTTCTTTTAGATATAAAATGTTCAAGACCAATTACTCCTTCTTTAATCATATTATTTGCTTTAATAATAGAAAAAGCAGGTATCATTGATGATATTTGCTCATACATACTTTCATCAGGTATATCTATAAAAAAACGAGAAAGAAAGTAATATATATGTTTTCTGCCTTCATGAAGTTCTATTAATGAGTTATTTGTTTCCATAAACTACCTCATTCTTATAATACAATAAAAAAATAAATTTTAAAAGTATTATATAAAAATTTATTATTACTGACTAAAAGTCATTGACTTTAAGTCATAAATGTTATATATTCTTTTTAAAGAAACTGGCAAATGGGAGATAAGTATGACAAAAAGGCAGGAAAAAGCACAGGTTACAAGAAGAAAATTAATTGATACTGGTCTTGATTTATTAAAAGAAAAAGGTTTTGAAGCTGTTAATGTAGAAGATATTACAAAAGCAGCAGGTGTTTCAAAAGGGACATTTTATACATATTTTAAAAGAAAGGAAGATATTGTTTATGAAATTAGCAGAGCTCCATTTGCTGATATTATTCATGAAATAGACAGCATGAAAGATAAACCATTAATAAATAGACTTACTCATTATTTTAGAAGATTTATGGAAAGGGTGGAGTTTGCAGGAGTTTATGTATGCAGACAGTGGATAAGAGACGTTTTAGACCCTAAAAATGTTCCTGATAATAAAGATGGTTCAAAATTATCTTTTGATGTAGAAATGTTAAAAAATATTTTATCATCTGCTGTTGAAAATAATGACTTATCACAGGATACACCTGTTGAGACATTAACATATATTATAATATCAACTCTTTATGGCATGATGACTTTATGGTGTATGTCTGATAAAGAGTTTGAACCGTTAGATTGGATAGATAGATTTGCCAGTGTAGAATTATTAGAAATAATAAGACCATACAAATAATTAAATAGTAATTATCGGAGGTTTGAAAATGAAACACAGAAAATTAGGTGAATTAGAAGTATCTAGTATCGGTATGGGTTGCATGGGATTTAGTCATGGCTATGGAGAAGTGCCACAAGAGAAAGAATCTATTAGATTAATTCATAAAGCTTATGATTTGGGCTGTTCTTTATTTGATACAGCAGAAGCCTATGGTCCATATATTAATGAAGAACTTGTAGGAAAAGCTGTAAAACCTTTTAGGGATAAAATTATTCTAACAACAAAATTTGCACCAGTATTCCTTGATAATCAAGAAATACCAGAGGGTAAGTTAAGTAGAAAGGGCATAGAAAATGCTTTAAATGATTCATTAAAAAGGCTACAAACTGATTATATTGATATTTATTATCAACATAGAGTTCCAGAAAACAGTAATGTAGAAGAAGTTGCTACTATTATGGGAGATTTTATAAAAATGGGAAAAATTAGGGGTTGGGGGCAGTCCCAATCAAATATAGAACAAATTAAAAAAGCCCATAACATAACACCTTTAACTGCTATTCAAAGTGAATATTCTATAATGGAGCGAATGTTTGAAAAAGATGTTATACCATTATGTAATGAATTAAATATTGGTTTTGTTGCTTTTTCCCCTATGGCAAGCGGTTTTTTAAGTGGTAAATATAGTAAAGATACTAAATATAGTGGTGATGATGTTCGTAGAGTAATTACACGATTTAATCCTGAAAATGTAGAAAAAAACCAAGAATTATTGAATTTATTAAAAAATATTGCTGATAAAAAAAATATTTCAACGGCTCAACTTTGTCTTGCATGGATGCTACATAAGTATAATTTTGTAGTGCCTATTCCTGGCATGAGAAGTGATGAAAGAATACTAGAAAATTTATCTGCTAGTGATATTGAATTATCAAAAGATGAATTTAATAGCATTGAAGACGGATTAAAAAATATTATTATATATGGAAATAGAACAGATGAGGATATTAGTAAATTAGGCACTGTAAGGTCATACTAACTAAATAAAAAATAACATGGAAGAAAAGGATATTAATTTTAAAATCAGCTTATTCTTTACAAAGGCAGATTTGCTGAATTTGAAAAATATAAACATATTACTGTTGATACAAAATTTTAATTTATGGAGTAAAATATGAAATATGTTACTTTAAGTAATGGTGTAAAAATGCCAATTCTTGGCTATGGTGTTTATCAGGTAGAGCCACAGAAATGTGAAAGGTGTGTAAGTGATGCAGTGGAGGCAGGCTACAGGCTGATAGATACTGCACAGGCTTACTGTAATGAGGAAGGTGTTGGCAATGCAGTAAAAAATCAGGCATAAAGCGTGATGAATTTTTTATTGTAACAAAAGTATGGATAAGTAATGCAGGGTATGAAAATGCAAAAAAATCAATAGAAACATCGCTTTCAAAACTGCAGACTGATTATATAGATTTACTTTTAATTCATCAGCCATTTAATGATTACTATGGCACATACAGAGCTATGGAAGAATATTATGAAAAAGGTTTATTAAAAGCTATTGGTGTCAGCAATTTTTACCCTGATAGATTTATTGATTTATCGCATTTTGTTAAAATTAAACCAATGGTTAATCAAATGGAAACTCATGTTTTTAATCAGCAGAAAAAACTGCATGAAATATTAAAAGAAAATAAATGCCAGTTAATGTCATGGGGACCTTTTGCAGAGGGCAGGAACGATTTTTTTAATAATACAGTATTAAAAAGTATAGGCAGTAAATATGGAAAAACATCTGCCCAAACTGCATTAAGGTATTTAATACAGAAAAATATTGTAGTTATCCCAAAATCTACCCATAAAGAAAGAATGATAGAAAATATTAATGTATTTGATTTCAGCCTTTCAAATGATGATATGGCAGCACTGGAAAAATTAGATACTGAAAACTCTTTATTTTTCAGCCATTATGACCCAGATTTTGTTAAGTTTATATTAAACTATAAAATATAAATGAAATAAAAATAATATTAATATAAAAAAGGGGAAAGTTTTAACTTTCCCCTTAATTTTTTATAATCCTGCAAGTATTGGAGCAATGATTAATGCAACAATACTCATTAATTTAATTAAGATATTCATAGCAGGGCCAGATGTATCTTTAAAAGGGTCGCCTACAGTATCGCCAACAACGGCAGCTTTGTGAGCTTCGCCGCCTTTTGCTTCGCCTTCAACTTCGCCTTTTTCAATTGCTTTTTTAGCGTTATCCCATGCACCGCCTGAGTTTGCCATAAGTAATGCAAGAAGAACACCAGTTACTGTTGCGCCGCCAAGCATACCGCCAAGAGCTTCTTTACCAAGAGTAAAGCCAATGATAACAGGCATAGCAGCAGCTAAAACACCTGGAAGTATCATTTCTTTTAATGCTGCACTTGTAGAAATATCAACGCATCTTTTTGGGTCTGGTTTAACACCTGCTTTACCTTCTAAAAGACCAGGGATTTCTCTAAACTGTCTTCTGATTTCTTCAACCATTTTGCCGGCAGCTTTACCAACTGATGTCATAGTTAATGCACCAACTATAAATGGTAAAAGACCGCCAATAAATGTTCCCACTATAACATAAGGGTCTGTTAAGTCAATATCTTCAACTTTTGCTGCAGCTGCATAAGCAGAGAAAAGAGCAAGTGCAGTTAATGCAGCAGAACCGATTGCAAAACCTTTACCCATAGCAGCAGTAGTGTTACCAAGAGAGTCAAGGTTATCTGTAATTTTACGAACATCTGGTCCTAAGCCGCTCATTTCAGAAATACCGCCTGCATTATCTGCAATAGGGCCGTAAGCATCTACTGTCATAGTTACACCAACAGTAGCAAGCATACCAACTGCTGCAATACTTATACCATAAAGTCCTGCAAGCTGGAAGCTGATGATAATTGAAACACATATTATTAAAATAGGCCAGATAGTAGATTCAAGACCTACTGCAAAACCTTGAATAATATTTGTAGCAGGGCCAGTTTTTGATGCTCTTGCAATACGCATCATAGGTGAGCCTGATGTATAAAATTCTGTAATTAAGCCAATAAATGTACCTGCTAATGTACCACATAAAACTGCATAGAATATGTTAACTGAAACCTGTAAAATTCCTGTTACACCAAAGAATGCAAATACAAGGAAAAGACCTGCACCAATAAAAGTTGAGTAACGGAGAGCTTTTGCAGGGTCAGAATTTTTTAATACTTTCATAGAAACTACGCCGATTAATGATGCTATTAAACCAAGAGTAGCAAACATAAGCGGAGTAAGCATTAATGCAGAGCGTCCAGCTTCTTCTGATAAGGCAGGAGCAAGTGTGCCAACTGTTGCAGCAGCAGCTGTTGCAGCGATTGCAATAGTTGCAATAATAGAGCCTACATAAGATTCAAATATATCTGCACCCATACCAGCAATATCACCAACATTATCACCAACGTTATCAGCAATAACACCAGGATTTCTAGGGTCATCTTCCGGGATACCTGCTTCTACTTTACCAACTAAGTCGGCACCAACATCGGCAGCTTTTGTATAAATACCGCCACCAACACGAGAGAAAAGAGCAATACTTGAGGCACCCATTGCAAAGCCGTTAATATACTGAGCATTTTCAGGTGAGCCAAGCAGTATGAATAATACACCTACACCAAAAAGACCAAGAGATGCAACAGCAAGCCCCATAACAGCACCGCCGTTATATGATACTGATAATGCTTTTGCAAGACCAGAGCTTCTAGCTGCTTCAGATGTGCGGACATTAGCTTTTGTTGCTGCACTCATACCAAAAAAACCAGCAAGCACAGAGCTTACTGCACCAAAAATAAATGCGGCTGCAGTTTTTATACCAAGTCCTGGAGCAAATATCATTAATACAGCAACTATGATAATGAATACTGCAAGTACTTTGTATTCTCTGAAAAGAAACGCCATAGCACCTTCATGAATAGAAGCTGCAATATCCTGCATTTCTTTGCTGCCGTCAGGCTGCTTTTTTACTGCCTGATAGATTATAAATGCGGCAAGAATACCAATTATACCTATTACAGGTATGAAAAGAGTATAGTTTGTAAAATCCATACTGTCCCCCTATATTATAGCCTATTACTAGGCTTTAAATTTAAAAAATATATTATTTATTATAAACAGTCATTGCTTTCTGCAGACCGTTATTTAATACTTCTATTACAGCATCAGCCCCTTTATTTAAAAATTCATCATAAAGGGCAGCTTCTTCGGGCTTATATTTACCTAAAACATAGCTTACAACATCTTTTGTATTATCTCTGCCTATTCCCATTTTAAGCCGTGGGAAATCCTGAGAGCCTAAACATTCTATAATAGATTTAAGACCGTTATGGCCACCGGCAGAGCCGTTATGACGCAGCTTTAAAGTATTATACGGGATATTCATTTCATCATGAATGATAAGAATATCCTGCGGGCTGATTTTGTAAAAGTTAGCAAGCCCTGCAACAGATTTACCAGATAGATTCATAAATGTATATGGCTTTAACAGAAATAATTTTTCGCCGTTATATCTTATTTCTGCAAAATCACCATCATATTTATCACTCCATGAAATATTTAATCTATCAGCTAATATATCTATAACATCAAAACCAATATTATGGCGTGTATTTTTATATTTATCTCCCGGGTTGCCAAGACCTGCCACTAATTTTATCATCTATTAATCACCAGTAAAAAGTGAGCTGATACTTTCTTTATTATGTATTCTTTCAATAGATGTTGCAAGTATACCAGATACAGATAAGATTTCTAATTTTGCAAAATCTTTAAGTCTTGTGTTATCAATAGTATCTGTAATGATTACTTTTTCAATAACACTATTGCTTATTCTATCTATTGCAGGGCCTGAAAGGATACCATGAGTAGCCATAGCTTTAACGCTTACAGCTCCATTTTCCATTAAGGCCGCAGCAGCTTCTGTAAGTGTTCCTGCTGTATCTATCATATCATCTATTAATATACATTTTTTGTCTGCAACTTCACCAATAACATGCATAACTTTTGCAACATTTGGGCTTGAGCGGCGTTTATCAATAATTGCAAGAGGCATTCCAAATTTTTTCGCATAAGTTCTAGCACGAGCCACACCGCCAGCATCAGGAGATACAATCACTGTATCATCATTGCATAAGTTATTATCCTGCATATATTTATAAAATACAGGAAGTGCATACAGGTTATCAACAGGTATATCAAAAAAACCTTGAATCTGTCCTGCATGTAAGTCCATTGTAACAACTCTGTCTATACCTGATACTGTAATTAAGTTTGATACAAGTTTTGCAGTAATAGGTACACGGGGTTCGCTTGCTCTATCCTGCCTGCTGTAACCAAAATATGGTATGATAGCTGTAATAGTATTTGCTGATGCTCTTTTTAATGCATCTGCCATTACCATAAGCTCCATAAGGTTAGTGTCTGATGGTGCATTTGTAGGCTGTACAAGGAAAACATCTCTTCCGCGAACGCTTTCATTGATTTTAACCATTATTTCCCCATCAGAAAATTTTGACACAGTAGCTGCACCAAGCCTCATACCAAGGCGTGCAACAATACCTTCTGCCAGACTCTTATTAGAGTTGCCTGAAAAAATTAAAAAATCCATTTCAACCTCTTGCAGCAGCAGCTGCTTTTTTTATAAAATATGTTTTAAAATTGGTTTTTGCTTTATTGTATGCTTCTTCTTGTGTCTGCCTATCAGGGTATACTGCAAAAACAGTAGAGCCTGAGCCGCTCATTAATGCAAAGCCTGCTGTTTCTGTATTTAAAAAATGGACAATATCTTCTACCTGTTTATGTAATGAAAATACAGCCTGCTGCATATCGTTCTTCATTATACTTTTTAATTCATTAAAAGTATATTCTTTTTTTATATTGATAGTATTAAGTTTAGTCAATTCTAAATTTTTACTGTTATAAATTTCTTTTGTAGATACAAAAATATTTGGGTTTATTATTAGAAAATAAAGCTCTGGAAGTATTGGGGCAGGAGAAAGTTCTGTTCCTCTGCCACTGGCAAGCTGTGGAATATTTTTTAAAAAGAATACTGTATCACTTCCAATCATTGACATAATTTCAGCCATCTGTTCATAGCTAAGGTTAAGTGTGCTTATTTCATTAACTGCTTTTAAATAATATGCAGCATTAGAGCTTCCGCCGCCAAGACCTGCACCAAAAGGGATATTTTTTTCCAGTTTTATATTAAAGTTATCCTGCAAATTATATTTTTCTTTTAATATATTATGGGTTTTAATTATTATATTATTTTCATCTGCTGGTATATTTTCATTGCTGCATGTTAATACTGTTTTGTCTGATTTTTGAATAGAAAGAGTGTCATAAATAGATACAGGATAAAAAAGAGTATAAATATCATGGTAGCCGTCAGCACGTTTTCCTAAAACATATAAAAAAAGGTTTACTTTTGCAGGGCATAAGTATGTATATGTTTTATTTTCCATTATTTTGAGCTCCAGCCTGTTTTATTTAGAAATCTGACAGTAACATTTCCTTCTGGTGCTGTAACTGTAATAGCTTTTAATATATTTTCTTCCCTGTCCCACATATATTCTGATGTAATATTTCCAGTAATATATTTATAAAGTCTGAATTTATCATCAGCATATAATTTTGTGCCGTCTTTTTCTGTAAATATATAGGAGGAATTACTGAAATCTATTGTATAATTACTGGCATCAGGCACTCTCTGGGGAGTTTTAAAAAAGCTGATTATATGAAATATTGATTTATCTGCAATTCTTTTAATATCTTCAGTATTCTGCGGGCTTTGTGTCTGCACTTCTATTTTTTTATTTTCATATCTAATAGAAGCAAGTGGGTTGTTTAATGCACCTAATACATTGATTAAAGCATCATCATTGCATTTTTTATTTAATAATATTGAAAAAGAAAGATTCTGCTGTCCTTCAATACTGACTGCTGCTCTGCCTCTGTAACTGCATAAGTTTGGTGTATGTTTTACTGTTAAGGCTGCTGCATTTTCAAGAGTAAGGGCAGTATCAATATGATACTTTGTTAAAGAACAGCCGCTGCTTATTGATAAAAGTATAATGCAGGCAGTTATAATATAAAATCTTTTCATAGTAATAAACCTTAAATAAAATTATTTTCCCATAGCTTTTTTAACAGCATCTAAATGGTCCTGCAGCTCTTTTTCTTCAGGCATATATTTTAATGCTTCAGTTATATATTTATATGCTTTCTTATAATCTTTCTTTTTGTAATACACCCAGCCAAGACTATCAAGGTATGCACCATTTTCAGGCTCCTGCTTTAAAGCTTTTTCTATTAATACAAGTGCTTCATCTAAATTTGTGCCCATTTCTGCATACATAAACCCTAAAAAGTTTTGGAACACAGGGTTTTCTGGCTCTATTTCAAGGGCTTTTTTTACAAGCTCTAATGTTTTATCTATATTGCCTTCTTCTTCATATAGTGACGCAAGAAATACAAGCACCTGTGTATTAGTTGGGTTTGATTTTAATGCATCTTCAAGTATCATCATTGCTGTTTTATTATCTTTATCTAGTGAGTAACATTCTGCTTTTAATAAATAATAGTCTACATCCTGCTCTAATTCATCTATCATATTAATATATTTAAGAGCATCTTTTGGTCTGTCCTGCAAAAGATATACAACGGCAAGGCGTTTTAATGTCTGGGCATAGGTTGGGTTAATATTTAATGCTCCAAGATACATTTTTTCTGCCTTTTCATAATTTTTAATATATTCGTAAAATTTGCCTGCAATGTAATAGTTGATTGTTTCATCTGGTGCAAGAGTAGTAAGTTCTTCAAAAACCTGTCCTGCCTCTTCATATCTGCCTGATTTATTTAGCACATCACCAAGCTGCATAAGAATAATCGCTTTTGATTTGCCGTATAATTTGCCTGCCAATCTTTTATAAACTTCTATAGCTTTATCAAAATTGCCGCTTTCTGTATATATTTTGCCAATGTTCTGCTCAATAATGGCACTTATATTTTCATTATCACTGCTTACTTCTTCTAAAAGCTTTATTGCTTTTTCTTCGTTATTCTGCATAAGATAAATTTCTGCAAGCATAAGTTTTGCAGTGCTGTTATTATCTATTTTTATAGATTTTTCTAAATCTTTTACTGCCTGCCTTTTTTTATCCTGTGCAGAATATATATCAGCTCTGACTATATAATATTGAGAGTTTTCTGGGTCTTTTTTAATAAGCTCATTAGTTATTTCTAAAGCTCGCTTATATTTTTTTAGTTCTGATGCAAGAAGTGCAGTATTTAAGGCATAGTCTGGATTATCAGCAATACTTCCTGCAACTTTAAGGCAGTTTTCCATGTATTCATAGGCTGCCTGAGTATTATTTTTATATGTTTTATAAATAGATGCTGTTAAATGAAGATATTTTGCTTCCTTTGGAAAATCATGAACAGCCTTTTTTGCAGTATCTAATGCTTCATCAATAAGCCCTGCATTAAGCTGGTTTTCTATAAGAAAATCATAAATATACATAGATTTTTCATCTTTTAATATATTTTTTAAAAGTTCTGCTGCTTCTTTATAGTTTCCATTTAAGCTTAACTGTTTTGCTTTAATAAAAAGGCTTGTGTTTGACACTTGAGCATATGCTGGTAATGTATATATAGATAAAGATAAAATCATAAATAATGATAATAAAACTTTTTTCATTAACTACTCCATTATAACTTAATCAATCTATTTTAAACTACTATCATAATAAAGACAATATTTATTTTTCTATAAATAAATATTTTAAGTGCAGCATTCCTTCTTGCAAAAATGTAAGTTTGCATATATAATAGTGTATTAAAGAATATTAGCAGTATCTGCATAGCTGTATTTTACAGTTTGCTGTATAAAAGCAGAGGGAGATATATTATGAATAATATTAATGAGATGCTTGATATACTTGCTTTATCAGAAGCAAAAGGGAAAATATATTTAGAAGATATAATGGAAAAGTTTTCCTGCTCAAAAAGAACTGCTTATAGAAGAATAGAAGAAATTATGCAGGTGCTGCCTGTTGAAAAAGATGATTATAATAAATCATATAAAATAATAAGCGGGGGCAGATATATGACAGAAAATAGTGATGTGACAGTTACTTTTGTAATATACAGCCTTTTAATCAGTCAGGCTCAAGGGGATACTAAAGTAATGCTGCAAAAAGCATTTAATAATCTAAAAAATGCACTTAATATGAAAAATATATAATATTTTAATCTTTTATTGAATTTTAGTAAGTTTTATAATAACATATCATCTGAATTTTATATTAAAATGAGGATAGTATGGGATTATTTGATTTTTTCAAAAAAGATAAACAAAGTGAAGATAACCTTAAAAAAGGAATGAAAAAGACTTCTGGTAAATTTCGCGAAGGTCTTTCATCAATCTTTCTAGGCAGAAAAACTATTGATGATGATTTATTAGAAGAATTAGAAGAGTTTTTAATTACAGCAGATATTGGTCCACAGGCTGCTGATATGATTATAGAAAAAGTCCGCAATGATTATACAAGAGGCACATTAAAAGATTCTGAACGACTGCTTGATGCTTTAAAGCAGACTTTAGTAGAGCTTTTAAGCGAAAGTCAGGATTTTCAAGAAGATATGTCAAATAAACCTTATGTTGTGCTTGTATCCGGCGTAAATGGTGCAGGCAAAACAACAAGTATAGCAAAACTTGCAAATATGTATAAAAAAGCAGGTAAATCAGTAATGCTTGCAGCAGGTGATACTTTCAGGGCAGCAGCTGCAGACCAGCTTGCAGTATGGGGTGAGCGTCTTGATATTCCTGTTATCAGACAGCCAGACGGAAGTGACCCTGCAGCAGTTATCCATGACGGCATAATGAGTGCAAAGGCAAAAAATATTGATGTATTAATAGCAGATACAGCAGGCAGGCTTCATACAAAACATAATCTTATGCAGGAACTTATAAAAATATATAAAGTGGCAGAAAAGGCACTTGGTTATCCTGTGCAGGAAAGTTTGATAGTGCTTGATGCTACAAGCGGTCAGAACGCTTTAACGCAGGCAAAAATGTTTAAAGATGCAGTAAATATTAATGGTGTTGTGCTTACAAAACTTGACGGCACTGCAAAAGGCGGTGTAGCTGTCCGAGTTGTAAGCGAATTAAAACTTCCTGTTCGTTATATCGGCTTTGGTGAAGGCATAGACGACCTGCGTCCATTTAATGCAGAAAGCTTTGTAGAAGCTATGTTTGATAATGATAAATAAAATTATGCAGGGTATTAATATGAAAAGACTATATATATTATCAGCATTTTTAGTATTATTTTCTGCATGTGATAAAAATGCTGAGTTTAATGAAAATAATATTTCATCAGAAGAAAATATTGTTTTTGAAAATATAAGCAGTGGTTTAGATTATCAAAATGCAGGCAGAGTATCATATAATAAAGATATGCAGTATGGGGCACTGCTTGATGTTTCAAAAGAAGCAGATTTTGAGAAATATTTTATTAAATATAATGTTGATACAGAATATGATTTTACAGATATGCCTTATGCTTTAAGGGCGGTAGAGTTTTTAGAAAAAGGTGCAGCATTAAGTGATGCTTATAAGCATATTGCTGTATATTATGTAAACAGGGATAATCTTGGAATATTTAATTTTAATGATTATGTTCTGCCATACAACGAAAATATTAATAATGATAATATATCAGATGTGCAAAGCATGTATATAAAAGGTACAGAAGCTGCAAGACAGATAAATTTATCACTTTTAAAAGCCAGAAATATGATAATTTATGCTCTTGATAACCAGATAAAAGAAGCAAGTGATAAAGTAAAAGCTCAGGCACATTTAATGATTGCCATATCTTATCTTGCCCAGGACAGACTTTATAATATTTTAGAAATTAAAAAACATGCAGCACTTTGGAAAGAGCTGGGCGGTTTAGAAGTAGATTTTTTAAATAGTGCAGAAAATAAGCAGCTTACAGCATTATTAACTTATGTTGCCTATAATGAAAATACTGGTGTAGTAGAGCTTATTAATGACGGTATAGAAAAAGGATTTTTACAGGCTGCTTTTTCAAAAGGCGGAATATATAATTATTTAAATGACGGATTTTATATGCCTGTGGGAACTGCTTTAAGACAGTCAAAGTATGCCATAAACCCATTTTATATGGAGTATGAAACATACAGGGATACCGCATCTATGATGAAGATGATTGTAAGCGGTAAAGAGAATGATGAAAATGATAAAACAGCAGACTATGATATACAGAATAATTTTGATACATTGTATGATAATGAAGTTTTCATTCTTCCTTTAAATGGTGCTGTTTATACTATTGAAGTTAAAGATGGAAATGCAGTTAAAGTAGAGTTTAGAAACCCTGCTTATTTTGATGTTAGTTACGCTAATTATCTTTATAATGATGCAGCAAGACAAAAAGGACTGCCTAAAATAGTAAGTGAATATGAGTATAATTTTATACAGACAGATTATCTTGTAAATGAGAACGGAAAATTAAATATTATATGGAACGGCACAATTAGAAACCAGATGCCTGATGAAAGAAAATTATTTACTTTTAAAGGTATTATAGACTGCCTTAATAATCAGGATAATACTGATAAATTAGAAAAAATATGCAGCAGCAGAGAAAATATGATAAAGGCAAAATATATTCATAAAAACAGATGCGGAACTAAAACAGACTGCCTGATTACAAGCAGTGATATAAAATTATAGGTAATTTGGAGTATATTATGAAAAAAGTATTAATAATATTAATGCTGATTTTAATAAATAATGCAGCACTTGCACAGAATATAGAAAATGAAGAATATACAGCTGAGAATATCATAAATTTTATTTCCAGAATGGATATTGAAGATGTTGATGATGCAATGTATTTTTTAAGAGAGTACACTCATAATGCATATAATAATGATAATTATACTGCAGGAAAATATTTTGTAAAAGAGATAAAAAGTGATGAAGAACTTGCAGATATAGGCTTTAAATATGCAGATGATAATAAAAGCAGGCTTGCATGCTCTGATGCATTTATTAATGGAGATATAAAAAGCAGATTATTTAATAAACCTATGGATAATATTTTAATATTAAACAGCCAGCTTGAAAAATCTATTAAAGTATTAGAAAACTATCTTGCAGAAAAGGAAGATGAAACTGGTGAAGTTTATTTAATAATAAGTTATGCTTATTTCTTAAAAGATATGTTTTATAATTATGATAAAATATCTTATTACTTTAATAAATTTATATCAATAAATGGTGATACTGCCATAGAAAATATAACAAGAGATATGCGTTTTATAGCAGAAGTGCTTTCTGTTGTTACAAAGTTTCAAGGTGATAATGTTGTAGATTTTTATAACCATGCAGTAGAAAATGGATATATAGATGATATATTAATGACTTCTGGTTATGCAGATATTTATAATGACGGATTTTATCATAATTTTGCAATAGTGAAAAATAATGCTCAATCTATTTTAGTAATAGATGAAGCAAAATTAAGCTATGATAATGAAAACCTTTATGCAAACCTTTATTATAAGCTTTTTGGTGATAATAATACTGATAACCCAATAAAATATGAGCCAGAGCACTGCACAGATTATGTTTATCAGGGCAACCTGTATGTGCTGCCGTTTAATAAAAAATATTATTTAGTAAATACATCAGAAGTGGAAAATAATATAAAAACAATTTCTATAAAAAATCCTGCATATTTTAATGTAAGTTATGGCAGGAATTATAATAATAAAGACATATTTAAAGATGATAAAACAGCAAAAGCGCTCCATGGTGTTTCCCAAATGGGTAAATTTTCATATAAAGATAATGTTATATATGAAGTCAAATATGATAAAGAGCCGCAGTCGCCTGCTGGTGATGTGGATACATTAGTTAATATGTATGATTACAGTAAACCTTTAACTTATGCACAGATAAAAGATTATGTAAAAGACAGAGACTATGAAAAAGCGATAATGAACAGCAAATACAGCCAAAGAGATATTGAAAAATATATGGAGTTTTTAAGCTTTTATTCAAAATATCCAATAAAAGCTGACAATTATGATTTACTTTTTTATGATATAGGCAAAAAAGACCCAGTATATGCTGCCTGCATAATTGATAAAAAAACAAATAATATTATTCAATACTTTATAGTAGATAAAAGATTAAACATATTAAATGAAGATTTAGCTGGTGCTGTATCTGATTTTACTGACAGCGATTTATGGAATTATAATGTTAAAATAATATATAAAGAAAATAATCCGCAGATGATATATTTAAGGCGAGACGGTCAAGTGCTTGTTGTAAATATATTAGACGGCAAAGCAGGATTTAATACTTTCCCAGCATATTATATAAAAAATAAGCAGGAAATTAAGAAACTTGTTAAAGAAAAAAATCTGTTTAATTTAAATGAAACAGCAAATATTAACTGTAATAATACTGCTGAAAATGAAGCATTACAGCTTATATGTTCATCAAGAGAGTTATTAAGCCATAAAGCATATTTAGAAGTATTATATAAAGAAAAACAGGAAAAAATGGATAAAAATTATTATCCAGAAAAAGTTAAGCAGTATTATATGATTTCTTATGATAATATGAATAATGAAGTTTTATCCTGCTCTAATAAAGAATGTATAAGTGATGTATTTTTTAAATATCAAGAATTATTTTTAAAATAAAAGGATATTATGGAAATCAAAGTAATAGAAAATATTAATAAAGAATTATTTAATATTTATGAAAATAATAATATGCCTGCATTTGCTTTATCTATAAACGGCATATACTACCAGATAAGCGGTTTTAAAATGTCAGGCAGTGAATATATTTATTATGGAGAATATTCTGCCAGTGATGCCGTAAATTTATCAGTAAATTTTATAAATAATATTTCATTTAAAATACTTATAAAAATATATGAAATATGTAATAAATTAAATGCAGATATTAATGAAATAAATATATTTAATGAAAGAAATATAAAGGGCAGAAAAAGTTTTGAAACATTAGAAAAATCATTAAATCTGCCTGAAAATTTAATAGATTTTATTGATAAAAAAGATATTCCTTTAAAAACTGTATCTTTAATAATAAATCAGCAGGAAAATATAATAAATTTTATATCAGAGCATATTAAATATAATGATTTTTCTATGCAGGGTTTTCGTAAATATGTTGAAAAGGTATGTGATTTTAAAGAAATTATCCCAGAAAATTACAGTGCAGATTTTCAATTTCCAGATACAAGAAGTAAAAGCCATATAGAAATAGATGAAAAATATGCAGAATTAATTAATAATTTTAAAAATATTAAAATAAATAATTTAGACAGCTTTGAATCACCAAAATTAAATATTTCTTTTGATATACGTAGTTTAGAAGATTATGAAAATATATTAAATATTTTAGAAAATAATAAAATAAATATAAAATTATTTTATGAATTATTAGAAAAATACGGATTAAAATAATTTTTTAATAAAAGGATACAGCTTATTATATGATATATGTAGAAAAATCCGCCCAGCATACTTATTTAGCAGAGCTTATTGCAAAAGAGCATAATATAGAAGTAATAGATGACGGCTTTAATGTTGAAGATAAAAAAAGCAATATAGTTATTTCTAACCATACAGATAATTTTGTGCACCGCTGTCCTGCTACAAATATATACAGGTGCTGCAATTATCATGTGGTAGATATTATGCAGGGCTGCCCCTTTGACTGTGCCTACTGTATTTTACAGCTTTATCTGCCACACAAACATATAAGAGTTGCAGGTAATACTGATAATGTGCTTGCAGATATTAAGGCAGCTGTAAAAGAGCAGAAAAGACGGATAGGAAGCGGCGAATTAAGTGACAGTCTTGCAATGGATAAAACTATCCCCCTTTCAAAAATAATAGTGCCGTTTGTTAATAATTTAGATAATATTTTATTTGAATTTAAAACTAAATCAGATGTTATTGATAACCTGCTTAATTTAAATCCAAAAAATGTAATGGTATCCTGGAGCTTAAACCCTGTATCTATTATAGAGCAGGAAGAACCATACACTGCCACACTAGAAAGGCGGCTTAAAGCTGCAGAAACAGTATCTTCATACGGCTATAAAGTAGGTTTTCATTTTGACCCATTGATTATGACAGAAAATTTTGAAAAATTATATGGTGAATTAATAGATAATTTAACATCAAGGATAAAAGAAGAATCAGTAGAATATATAAGCATATCTACATTTAGATGCCCATCTGAACTTATGAATATTATAAGACAGCGTAAAAGTCCTTCTATACTTACAAAAGGTGATTTTATAAAAGGAATAGACGGCAAAACAAGATATTTTAAAGCTGAAAGAATAAGAATGATAAGCTTTGTTACAGAAAGATTAAAAAAACACTGGAAAAAGCCTTTTATATATTACTGTATGGAGCATAGCAGTATTTGGGAAAAAATATTAAATTATGACCCGGGAGAAAGGGAAGAGTTTGAAACATATTTCCCATGCTATAAATAATTAAAAAATCACTACAATTTGTTGTCAATAAATCAAAACAGCAGGTGAAGTAAATGGGTATAATAAAAAATGATAATGCAGAAAATATTTTATGGCTTGTATCAGTAATGAAGCAGTATATGGATGATGATTATGCAGTAGAAACCAGCTACAACTGGCTGCGATACAACAGCAAAGATGATTTTGAACTTATATATAGAACAATCGACCCAGAAAATACAGAAGTAATTTTTGAAATAGGAACAGATAGAAAGGGAAATATTGTAAAAAGCACTTCAAATGCTTTGCTTGAAGATAACACATTAGTAGAAGCAGGGCAGCCTTTAATATCTGAAATGTATAAAGATACCAATATACTTTTAAAGGAAAAAACAGTATCCAATGAAGGCAGTATAAATGAAAAAGAAATAATTCTGCAAAAAGAAGAAGTAAAAGATAATATTACATATCTGGAAATATATTATAAAAATGAAAATGTTTTAGCAAAATATAAAGTATATCCAGATAATAAAATCAAAGAAGAAAGATATGCAGATAATGTAAAAATAGAAGAACATATTCAGCAGGAATATTATTTTAATAACAGCCTTGTAACATATTTAACTAAAAATATATATTATGCTAATGATGAAATAAATATGGAAACAGAAATGTATGTGGAAAGTGAAGAAATGATAGATGAAAATACTGCTGTTATTACAATAGTGCAGGAAGATAAAAATTATGGCTATGATGCTGTTACAGAATATGTTTTAAAGAAATATATAAACATAAATGGAAAAATTATCCCTTATGAAAAATAAATAATAATTTTAAATAATAATTAAATAAGAAACCCCATCTTATGATGGGGTTGATATTTATTGAACTTGAATATTTATTGGTGATGTTACTTTGTAGCCATTAGGTGTTGATTCAATACCGTCTTTATCGAGCCTGTGAAAAAAAGTCTGTAAATTCAGTTTTCTATGATTATATTTTTACATATCCTGCTCTACGAATACCAGAA
>CALVEY010000033.1 GCA_944326705.1 uncultured Mucispirillum sp. | reverse complement strand
AAATAATAATTACTAAGTTTATTATAAATTAGCATTTTTAATCATAGTTTTTAAAAAATGGGGGTGATGTAGTTTTTTCTTTTGTTGGTACCCCATTTTTTTACAACCCCCTATGTCACTTAGACGAGCGGTTTTTGCGAGGACTGCCGATTTCCCGAGCTATTGCTGAGGAATCAGAAATCGCACAGGCTTAGGACTTTTTATTATTGTTTAAACAATTTATTGCAATTATTTATATTTTTACATATATTATCAAGTAGTTATAGCGTTTTTTAATAAAAAATGGGGTATCCCTAGATTTATATTGTATTATATAATTTATTTATACATATAATAGTTAATATAAAAATTATAATCATTTTATATTTTTTTAAACAATTATATATTAAAAGAATGGTTTTAAAAAATATTAATAAAATAATACAATATATATAATTATTGTTTTGTATCTCTTAAATTTAAGTGTTATTTAATAGATTTTTGTTTATATAAAATATTTGATTTCATATAAAAATTATATGAAAAAAAGACAAAAATTATCTTAATTATTGATAATATTGGATAAAATATATTAACAAAAGTGCTCTATTTGTCAAATTTGAAGAAAAAATGTATAAATTTTGCTTGAATATATTTTTTTATGGAGTATATTGAGAGTACGAAAAATATTTGGAGGCAAAGAATATGGGAAAAGAAACTAATGTTTTAAAATCATTAGAAGAAAGTTCTATTTCAAGACGTTCCTTTTTAAAAGGCCTGGCGGCAATGGGTGCCCTTGGTGCTGTGGCTGGCTGCTCAAAAGATAATGGCGGCGAAGTGATTTATGGTGGGGGGGGAATTTAGAAAATGTAGTATCTCCTGAAGACCTTTCTAACCCAAAAATCTATTATACATCATGTGTTCATAACTGTGGCACAGGTGTTCGTTGTGTTTCAAAATTACATGTAGTAAATGGAAGAATTGTAAGAGTTACATCAGATGACAGCGACTATGCATTTGATGGCTCGTATCGTAATAAAGAGCAGTATAATGATGCTCGTTCATTAACATGCCCTAAAGGTAGAGCAATTAAATATCGTGCTCACCACCCAGCAAAACTCCGTTATGCGTTAAAACAAACAAAACAACGGGGAGATTTATCTGGTTTCATTAGAATACCTGTTGACCTGGCTTTAAAAGAAATTGCAGAAAAATACAGAGCAACTGTATCTAAATACGGTCCTGGTGCTATTCATAATATTTATGGTACTTCAGGCGGTTACAGCGGTCAAGGTACTTATGCAAGCTATGGCTCAACTAGGTCTGCATTAACTCCAGCTGGAGCAAGAAGCGGCTATGGTGACTATAGTTACTATCAATACCACTTTGGTTCAGTTATTGTTGGTCACCCAGGTTCTTGTGGTGCTTATACAAGCTCTTCAAATGTTTCATGGCAGTTCCCAGCAATTGCAGGTGTTGTAAAAAATGTTGTTTCTTGGGGAGCAAATGTACTTACAACAGTAAACTCTGCAGCATGGTCTTATATTAGAGCATTTGAAAAATTAAAAGAACGCGGTGGCAGAGCATGGTTTATTGGACCAGAACTTACAGATACTGGTGTAACTTGCCACACTGACTGGATACAATCTCGTAACTATACAGATGTAGCATTAATTATGGGTATGCTTTATGAAATGCTTGTAAACACATTTAATTCAAATGGTGAAGTACAAAAATCTTCTAAAGCATTAGATGTAGATTATATAGATACTATGGTTCATGGTTTCTTTGCATCTCCAGAATACTGGGTAAATACAACAACTGGTGAAATAGTAAAAGATAAACCAGTTGATACAGCAAACTACCGCCATATTGAAGCTGTAGAAGCTGGTAAATGCTTAGCATCATATATTTTAGGTGGCGATGCTTCTCTTATCGGTAACCCAACATATAATGCAAATTCAACAAACTATACAGCAAAAAAATATCATGAATTTGTTAATGATATGCCAAGGGTTGGTGCAGTTTCATGGACTGTTACAAAAGGTGCAGAAACTGAATATCAATACAAAAAAGATTTTAATGTAGCAAAAACTCCAGAATGGGCAGAAAAAATTACAGGTGTTCCAGCAAGTAAAATCAGAGAACTTGCAAATATGTATACTGACCCAGAACAGCACCCAATATTCAATGAATGGGCTGGTGGTACTCAAAAACAATTAAACGGTTCTATTCAGCTTTGGGCTATTACTGCACTTATGGCAATCACTAAAACATTTGGTTTAAGTGGTGAAACTTTTGGCGGTGCATGGGCTACTATAAATTCCCGCGGTCCAGTTGCAGATACTGACAGTAATAATTATATTGATTTTTCATCAATTAATGTTGGTAATGCTGGTGTAAGGTCTATTTCAGATAAATCTGTGAACAGCATTTCATGTAAAGAATGGTTTAATGGTATAAAAATAGCTTTCAAAGACTATTTAACTCCAGAAAGAGGATATACTGGCGAAAATATTCCAGACTGGAATATGAATAACAGATATTATTCAAATGACGGTGGTGTTAAATCATTAGTTATGTTTGAAAAAAATCCATCAAACCCAGATGAACTTGCAACTGAAGTTTTAGATGGTAAAACATATTATAAAGTAAAAAGAGATGAAAACGGTAACCCAATATATTCTGGTATCCGTATGATATTAAATGCTGGCGGCGCAATTATGGTTAACCAGCACATGAACTCAAATGACTTAACTGCAATGTATAAAGCAATACCTGCATTAAACTCAGAAGAAGGCGGCGGTTATACTAATGCAGACAGCCTTTGCCTTGTAACATTTGATTTATTCATGTCACCAACTGCAAGATATATGGACTATGTATTACCAGCAGTTTCTCAACTTGAAGCTGTAGGTAGAGAAGCATTTGGCGGTCAGTCTAATTCAATGTATAGACCACCTGTAGTAGAACCATTAGGTGATGCTCTTGACAGCTGGACTATGACTTATAAAGCATGGGTTGCTCAAAGTCAGCTTGGCGAATTCACTTATGAAGGAAGAACTACTTCTGGTATTGGTGCAGCTCCAAGCAATTATACAGGCAATACTAGCTTTAAACCTATAAGAAATTATTATGATGCTGAAGTAGATAAAGCAACTGCTAACCCATCTTCAAAATACTATGGTATGACTAGAGATGAAGTTTATGGTGCACAATTTACACCTGCAAAAAATAATGATGAATACATCTGCACATCATACTATGAAACAAGAGGAACTACTACAAGCTGGTTCCGTGGTGACAGTGATACATCAGAAGGTGTTCGTAATGATATCTCTAAAGTTGGTCAAATCAGACAAAACCTTGATAACTATTTAAATGGAGATAAAACACTTCCATTTGTATTTACTACATCAAATAGTGTTCAAAATTACTTTGATGGCACAACAAACCAACCATACAGCCTTGCTCATGATAACAGCACAAGACCAGAAATGTCTGGTAAATTCCAAATATACAATGGCAGAGTTCAGTATGACTATGAACATGCTTTTGAAATGTATCATGGCTGGCTTCCTGCTGAAAATCGTGGACAAGAAAACAGAGATGCAGAAGGTGATTTAAAAGTATATCCAATACCTATGTATTTTAACTTTGAAGACTGCTTCAAAGAATCATACAATGGTTTTAACAATGTTGATTCTGCAACAGGCGAAGCAAAAGCTGGTAAAAATGCAGCATTTTTTGCAGGAACAGGCAAAGATAAACCACTTACAATGAGTACAACTCACGACAGATTTAGAGTTCACTCTACTCATGATGAAAACCCACTTTTAAGAGAATTAAATCACAGAACAATCGGTGGCGGCTGGGCAAGTGGTAATGACTGGAAAGAATACTGTATAGTTCCAGAAAGACAAACTGAAGGCTCTGCAGCAGCTTATGAATCACCAATGATAAGCTCAGCAATCTACAATAAAAATAGAGAAACTGCATCATGGCATGAAATATGGATAAATACTCAAGATGCAGAAGAACGCGGTATTACTGACGGTATGCTTTGCCGTGTAGAAAACCCTATTGGCAAAGTAAGAGTTATTGCTCGTGTTACAGACCGTTGTATCCCAGGTCACTTAAACCTTCACCAAGGTGGCTGGTATGACCCTAATACAGACGGAGTAGATGATGGTGGTAATGCTAATACATTAATAGCTTCAACTCCATCAAGGTATGACCATGGTAACGCTCAGCAGTCAGCTTATGTTATCATAAAACCTGAAAAAGAATTTAATATATAAAAGGTGCGATTATGGCTATAGAAAAAATACAATACGCTTTTTATTTTGACCAAACAAGATGTATGTCTTGTAATTCATGCACAGTAGCATGTAAAGACTGGAACCAGGTAGAACCAGGACCTGTTGCATGGCGTAAACAGTTTACTTATGAAAAAGATGGTGGATTTTTTCCATTATCTATGGGCTGCAATCACTGTGAAGAGCCTGCATGTAAAAATGTATGTCCATACAATGCTATCAGTAAAACAGATGATGGTATTGTATATGTTAACAGAGACTTATGCCAAGGTGCATTAAGCTGTATTACTGCATGCCCATTTGCTAAACCACAAATAGCAGGTGATAAACAAGAGCCAAATGCACTTGAAAGCTGGAAAGTACAACATCCTATGCAAAAATGCGATATGTGTAAAGATAGACTCGATAAAGGCGAAAAACCAGCATGTGTTCAAAGCTGTGTAGGTAGAGCATTAGATTTTGGAACAAAAGATTATATCTTAAGCACATACCCAGGTGCTGTTCAGCTTAATCCTAGTGATTTTCCTTATGCTTATGTAAATAATACTAATGAAACAAAACCTTCTTTCTATGTAAAGAAAAAAACATCAATTAGTATAACAAAAGCATCAAGCAATTATGTAAAGTAAATAAAAAGGGGAGAGAAATCTCCCCTAATGTAAAGGTATAAAACAATGGAAAGCTCTTTAAAAAATGAAATTCATTCAGCAAGAGGCAGTATTTATTTATTTTTAAGAAACTGCTTATATGATATGCCAAATGAAACATTTTATAAAATGATGGAAGATATGTTATCTCAGTTAAGCCAGATAGTAAATGAAAGTGAAAACGCAGATATGAAAAATGGCTATAATGGGATGCTTCAATTTATAAATATAAGAAAAAATTTATCTGGAAAAGAGTTAGATGAATTAAATCTGCATATAAGCAGAGAATATACATCGTGTTTGTGTTTACCAGGTACTGCACAACAGGAAGAATCCTATTATATTTCTGAAGACCATATTTTAAAACAAGAATCAAATGATGATATGATAAAACTGTTCCATAAATATGGGTTTGCACTATCAGCAGAATTACAGGCAGATTATGATAATGTCTGTATAGAACTTGCTTTTATGAGTAAGCTTGCATATATGAGTGCAGATACTGAAGATGATAATGAATATTCTAAACTTATATTAGAGCAGTTAGATTTTCATAAAAATCATTTTGATAAGTGGATATATCATTTTTATAATAAATTAATAGAGCAGAAAATAATAGAAAGCAAATTATATAAATATATTGCAGAATTTTCCAAAGGTTTTATACATGAAGACAAACTGCTGCTTGAAGAATTAAACAGCAGCAATAACTAATTAAGGAGCAAATGCCTATGAAAAGGCTGATGTTAAATACATTAACATGTTTGTTAGCTTTATCCCTTCCTGCTTTTGCTTATGTTGGCGATGCTTATGTTACACCAGACACCTGGAGTAAACATGTAAACGCCAATGGTATCAAAGCAAGTTTAAACGGCTTAGATTTTGGTGATTCAGGGATATTAAAAATAGGGTTAACAACAAGAGCCACAATGAAATTTGGCGAAGATGAAGACTGGTCAATATATCAATATGCTAGGCTTAGATTAAGTGATGCAAAACTTGGCCAGGGGACAGTGAATGTAAACTTAAATATGCGAGGCGCTTATGACAGCCTTCCAAGTATTGGCGGCAGCACAATGGACGGCATATCAGCAAGCCAGCAGGGAAGCAGTTATAATCAGTTTTATGACGGTTTATATACATCAAGAAAATATGATGAATATACCCGCTTAAACGGACACTATGACGGCAACTTTAGAATATATCAAGCCAATGTAGAGTTTAAAAAAGTAGTGCCATACACAGATATAGCAGCAGGCAGAATCTACTTAAACAACTTAGATATGTATAAAATAGACGGGGGCAGCCTTCATTTTGATACATGCGACTACTTTAAACTTGATGTATACGGCGGTCTTCCAGTGAGCTATTACAGCAACTTAAAAACATCTGTAGTAGGTGCAGCATTAGAAGTGCCAATAGCAGTAAGCGGTACAAAAATCAGAGCAGAATACAACTACTTTATGCATGAAGATGGCGGCGATTTTAATACACATGTTGCCAAAGGCAGAATAGACCAGAACTTAAACTTTCCAGATATAATATCATCAAATATATATCTTGAAGGCGCAATAGTAGGTAAAGCCATGCTTTATGAAGCAGGTTTAGATGCCAATATAGATGCAAGCCGCACAGGTGTATCAGCATACATTGCAGGCCAGTATGATAAAAATACAGGTGATATCAACCCATATGTATCCATGTATGAAGATATGTTAGGCGGCTCAAGTGAATATGTAATGGGTGGCGTAATGCTGACACAAGGCATCACTGATTATGTAATAGTAGGAGTAGGCTGGGAAACAAGATTTAACTTCAGCGAAGCTTACGGAGACAGAGACTACCAAAGAGTATTTGGTAATGTAGACTTAGTAGGCTTAATCCATAAAAACAACTACTTAAGCTTAATAGTAGACTGGTATGATGTGGCAGAATACAAAAGACAGGACAGCAACTCTAAAGTAATGGGTGGTTTTAGAATGACTCAGGTATTTACAGACAGAATAGAAGGCTGGGTAGGTGTGAATGTTCAGAATTACCAGTATAGAAACAGCCCAATAAAATCATACCCACAGTATGGAGAAGAAGTGCTGAATTTAAGCGAAAGAAACGAAAACACAACAATGGCATACATTGGCGCAATGTATCGTCCAGTAGACTGGTGTGTATTACAGCTTGATTATACTTATGAATATGCAGACCTTTTTAAAAGTGCAGACTTACAGCCAGATATTCATACAGTAAGTATCTGGGCAAACTTTATCTGGTAGGGGGAAGAAGTAATGAAAATGAAATTATTAATAATCGGCTTATTCTCTTTACTTATAGCAAGTGTAACACTAGCAGTAGACAGCACAAAGCCGTCTACTCATAATAGCACCTGGGAAAAACAGCACGGTCAGGCAGCAAAAACTAATATGAGTGAATGCTTAATGTGCCACGAAGAAAGAAGTGAATGTATAGCATGTCACGAAGATACAGCACCAAGAAGCCATACAGTAACATTTGTAAATAAAACACATGGCTTAGAAGCAAGGTGGAACAGGACAACATGCCAGACATGTCATAAACAGGATTTCTGTGATGCATGTCATGAAACAGCATATCCAATGAGCCATGCAAGAGCAAACTTTGCATCAGGCGTGCAGACAGACCCAGGCTCACACTGCGGCACAAGCTGTGTAATCCCTGTAGGCAACTGGAGCAATACACCAGCTAAAAACTGTATAACATGTCATAAAACACGACCAATGACAAAAGCAGGTGCACTGCATACTATGAAATAACATATAAGATAATTACTATCTTATAATAAAAATATTGTCCGCCCAAATATGGGCGGACATATAAAAAACTTAATATATAAATGATTATTAGCAGGTATCTTTTCCCATAAGGTATCTACCATTAATTATTTATTAGTCCGTTTTGCAGTGTAAGGCAAAGCGGACATTTTTTATAATAATTATAAAATAAATATTAGAGATTTACATATAAGATTTGCTTTAGAAGTTATTATAATAATTTATGAAATATGATGCTGAAAAATACTCTTTTAAACTATATATAAAAAAGCCCTGTTTAGTTTGCTAAGCAGGGCTTTACATTATATATTTATTTCTAAATTTATTACTTTTCAGCTATAAGGTAACTTTTTTTATTATCTTGAGTGTCTTTTTCCTTCCTTTTGAATGTAAAAGCACCAAAGAATGCACCAATAACCATTATTATACAGCCTGCCCAAATCCATGAAACAAATGGCTGATGAATAAAGAGTATAACCATTGATGAATCATCGGGGTTAATAGTATAAAGAGCAAAGTATAAATCACCAGTAAACAGTGAATAATATGAAACTTCTCTAAATACTTCATCAGAACGGCGGTTGTATGTTCTCATTTCAGGATATGCAGTTGTAATAAGTTCATTATCTTTATATATTTTTATTGGTACAAATTCAGAAATATAGTTTTTTTCCTGCAGGTTTGAATAAGAACCAACCTGGAATGTATAGCCGTTGTAGTCAAGTACAAAATCAGGTTTAACGCTGTATTCACCTTTAAAGGAATAAAATGATGACATAACTATACCAAAAGCTATGATAACAAGCCCAATATGAATAATCATTGCACCATAAAATCTATTAGCCTGTAAAACAGACTTTAAGCCGCCGCTTTTAAATGATGTAAAAGTGCGGATAAGAACTGCTGATGCAGAAAAGAATATTGTAAAATTTAATGCTAATGACATTTTATTAGTATAGCCAAGAGCAGCCATAATGATTACACCTGCAGCTGCCACAACAAAGGAAATAATTAATCTTATTCTATATTTCACAATGTTAGATATTTTAAAGCCAGTTAAAAGTCCAAAGCCGCTGGCTAAGAAAATAAACATAAAAAATGGGGCAGTTGCTCTGTTATAATATGAAATAGTGTAGTTAGCACCTGTAAAAATAGGTGTTAATGTTCCAAAAGCAATAGCTAATGAAATTGCTAAAAACAGCCAGTTAGATATTAATACAAGCCCAGTTCTTGATAAGAATTTAAATTCTTCTTCATCCTGTTTAATAAGCTCTTTAAATTCTTTATTAGAAGTAAGTGCTATAATATATACAACTGCTGATATAACAATGTATACTAAGAAGTAGTAGCCAATAGGGTGTGGTGCAAAGCTGTGCACAGAATCTATTAAGCCGCTTCTAGTAATAAATGTGCCTAAAATAGTAAGCTCAAAAGTAATGATTAATAATATAAATGTCCATACTTTTAATTTACCAGTTTTTTCATAAACATAAGCTGAGTGTAAAAATGCAGTAGCAGTAAACCATGGCATAAGGGATGCATTTTCAACAGGGTCCCATGCCCAGTATCCGCCCCAGCCAAGTTCTACATAAGCCCACCATGCACCAATAACGATACCTACAGTTAAGAAAGCCCATATAATCATAGACCAAGGTCTAGCCATTTTAACCCATGTTGCAGAGAAATCTCTTGATAATATTGCTCCAAGAGAGTGGGCTGCAATAACTGTAAAACCAACATAACCAACATATAAGGTAGGTGGGTGAATAACCATACCAGGATTTTGAAGCAGTGGGTTTAAACCTGAGCCGTCATTTGGAACAATTCGTGTAAGTTCAAATGGGTTTTGTAAGAATGAAACAAGAAGTGTGAAAAATAATGTAGTTCCCGCCATAATCAGCATAACGCCAAGCTGATAAGTGTCATTCATCTTTTTAATACGGAAAAGTTCAATTGTACCAAAAATAACAAGTAAAAGTACCCATAAAAGAAGTGAGCCTGCCTGACCACCCCAGAATGCACTAATTTTATAGAACATAGGAAGTGAATTATCACTATAATGGGCAACATAAGCAATGGAAAAATCACTAACCGCAAATGCTGTAAAAAGAACTATTGATGCAATAACTATTGCGATAGTTGTGCCAATAAATAGATAGTTGCCTATTGATTTTATATTATAAGCCTTTGTTAGATAAGCATAGATATATGCTGTAACAGAAGCTAAGCAGAGTATGAGAGCGGATATTTGAAAAAACATCCCAATAGAGCCTAATTCCACAAAAGCACCTCGATTGTTAATATTGATAATAATTTATAGATTAAAATTGTGTAAAAAGTATGTAATACATAGAGAATTTATATAAAATTGAGATGCATGTTTTTTAGTAACAATACTTAATTGGTTTACCCCTTCCTATTTTTTTGAACTATGATTAAAAATGCTAATTTATAATAAACTTAGTAATTATTATTTATGTATTTGTAGTATATTTTAAACTGTCTTACCGCCGCAAATCTCACAAATCAATCTTTTTGTTATTTTATTACTTATGCTCCAATTGTATAAACATTCTCAATTTTTTCTCCATTGCTGCAGCAACTCGCTATCGCTCAAACAATCTGTCAGCAAATCATTCCGAAAAAATTGTTCATATACAATTAAGTCGCAAAGGTAATAAAATAACAGGGGAACATCCTTTAAAAGCGGATATAATATCATATTAATATATACTAATTTTTAAGCTCTATTGTTAATTCTAGTAAATATTTTATTTTAATTATTATATAGTTATTAGTATTATTGTAAAAAAATTGGGGTGAAGCAGAATACATAATATTTGACATATTTGAAATAAAACATTATTATTTTTTAAGTTGGAGGATTTATGAAGATATTAGCATTAAACTGTGGCAGTTCATCAGTAAAGTATCAGCTTTATGATACATCATCAGGCAGGCTGCTTGCAAAAGGTGCTTTAGAGCGTATAGGGTTTGTTGGCACATTTATTATTCACCAGACAGAGCACCAGAAACACAGGCTGGAATGTGACTGTGCTAACCATAAAGATGCAATATTTACTGTTTTTAAATTTTTAACTGATGAAGAATTTGGTGTTATTTCAGAATTAAATCAAATAGATGCAGTCGGTCACAGAATAGTCCATGGTGGTGAACTATTTAATAAAAGTGTGCTTGTTGATGATGAAGTTATTAACGCAATAGATTCTCTTTCAAGCCTTGCTCCACTTCATAACCCGCCTAACTTAGCTGGTATTACTGCTATTAAATCATTATTACCAGATGTGCCGCAGGTTGCAGTGTTTGATACTGCATTTCATCAGACTATGCCGCCTACTGCTTATTTATATGCAATACCTATGAAGTGGTATGAAAAATATGGCGTAAGAAAGTATGGTTTTCACGGCACAAGCCATTTATATGTATCAAGACGGGCAGCAAAGCTTTTAAATAAAGATATTAAAGATACTAAATTAATAAGCCTGCATATTGGAAATGGTGTAAGTGTTACTGCTGTAAAGGGTGGTAAATCTATTGATACATCAATGGGATTTACTCCGTTAGATGGTGCAGTTATGGGCACAAGAAGCGGCAGTATTGACCCTGCTGTTGTGCTTTTTATGATAGATAAAGAAGGGTTTTCTTCTGAAGAAGTAAATACTGTGCTTAATAAACGCTCAGGAGTGCTTGGTATAACTGGAAGATATACAGACAGGCGTGATATAGCAAGGGTTGCAAAAGAAGGAGATAAACTCTGTAATCTTTCTATGGATATAGAATCATACAGACTGAAAAAATTAATCGGCGAATACTATGCAGTTTTAGGCGGCCTTGATGCAGTAATATTTACTGCAGGTGTTGGAGAAAATTCAAGTATTGCAAGAAAAATGGTTTGTGAGGGATTAGAGCATTTTGGCATAAATATAGATAATGATAAAAACGAGGCAGCTCATTCAGAAGCAGATATTTCTAAAGATGACAGTCCTGTTAAAATATTTTTAATTCCAACAAATGAAGAATTAGTTATTATAGAGGATGTTAAAGCAATATTAGAAGGCACTTATAATAACCCAGATTTTAAATATTCATTTGAGGTATAAAAATGAAAGCTGATGATATTATTACATACTGTCTTGATAACTACGGATATGTAGACTACAGCCACACTCCATACGGACAGGAGCTTTTATACAGGCAGGGTAATATCAGCGCATTTTTCTTAGAGATACTAGAGTTTGATACTGATGATGATAATTTTTCAGACCTTAACCACCCAGATAAATACAGACTCTCTTTATGTATAACTAAAGAAGAATATAATAAATTATTCAGCAGATTATGCCCTTATGATGAAAAATATATTTGCTATAAAGAATGTGATTATACTAAGCCAGATATAGTTATGCCCCACCCCTTAAAAAGCAAGGAATACTTTATCCAGTGCATAAGCCCGTCAAAAGATATTTTTGAAAAAGTTTTAAAAGAACTTATCTCTCTAAGCTATAAAAGAGCAAGACAGGAATATTTACTTAAAAGATAAAATTGATATGTAACTTTTTTATTTTTTATGCGACTAAAAAAGTGATAGGTAAATTTTAAGAGGGATACTGTGGATATTAATGATATAGATATTATCTTGGAAGTATTAGACGGGGATACAGATAAGTTTGCAATACTTATAGATAAATATAAAAATAAAATTTTTAAGATAGTTTCTATGCATGTTCCGCAGGACTATGTGGAAGAAGTTGCAAACGATATATTTTTTAAAAGCTATAAATCACTTAAAACTTTTAAAAATGATTCCCCATTTATTAACTGGCTTACAGTTATAGCTATTAGAACATGTAAAGATTTCTGGCGCCAGAAATATGCACAGAAAGATGTGCCAATGTCATCTTTTGATGAAGAAACAGAACAGACTATTGAACTGGGAATAGATTATAGAACACCTGAGGAAAATATTTTAGGCGATGAAAAATATAAAATGCTTATGAAAGCTATGGAGCATTTAAAACCTGTAGAAAGAACAATTATTTCTATGATGTATGCAGAAGAAAGAAGTGTTGCAGAAATAGCTTCAATTACAGGCATGACAGAATCAAATGTAAAAGTAACGGCATTTCGTGCCAGAAAAAAACTCTCAGAAATACTTAACACTATGATGTAGAGGGGTATACTATGAAAGAAAAATATACTGAAAAAAATATGGAAAATATATTAAATTCATTAAAACATAAAGAAATATCACCAAAATCTGATTTTACATTAAATGTTATGCAGCGCATAAAAAATGACAGCAGTTTTGATGATGATATTATAAAATTAGATGAAACAGATGATATACTTGAAGCTCTTTCTTTTGCAGAAGAAGTAAAACCAAGCGATAATTTTACAAATCATGTAATGGCAAGAATTAAAGCAGAGCAGAATTTTAAATATAATGAAGAAAATATTGATAATATATTACATCTGCTGTCTATTCAGCCTGTTGTAGAGCCATCTGCAGATTTTACTAATAATGTAATGGCAAAAATAGATGAAGCAGCTCAGGATGATAATATTATTTCCTTTGAAAAAGTGTATAAAAAATTCTTAATAGGTTCAGCTATTGTGGCAGCAGCTGCTGTTTTATTAGCACTTAATCTTTTTTCAAATTACGACCCTGCTATGGCAGAGTTTATGGTAACAGATTATTTTAATACGGGGTTGTATAGATAAATGACAGTAAAAAAATCTATTAAATTTATATTTGCATTCCTGACTATATTTTTTCTTGGTGCATTAACTGGTGCTGCTATTATGCCGGTTATTTTTAATAAAGTAGATGGCAACCCTTATTCTATTAGTGTATTATCTGAGCGGATATATAATACCCATCTTTTAAAAAATGCAGGACTTACGCCTGACCAGAAAGCTGCCCTTGATGAACTTTCTGCTGAATATGTATTAAAATATACAGCTGAAAGAGATATGTTTATGGCAAAACGCAGAACATTATACAGCGATTTTAAGTTTGATTTAGATAAAATATTAACACCTGCCCAGTATGCTGGTTTTGTTAATAAATCTGATGCATTAATCAAAGAAAGGGAGCTTTATAATAAAGCCTTGGAAGATAAATGGCGTGCAGAAAGAGAGAAAAGCAAAGATGAAAAATTACAGTCAGCAGGCTATGACCAAAAACTGAAATATATAACTCTTTCTGTACCTGCAGGCAATATTATTCCTAAAGATTTAAAAGATGCTGATAATCAAAATAAAGCTGCTTTTGACTTTTTAAATAGATATATGATAGACAGAGTTAAATACAACTGGGGTACATATACAGTATATCATGAAGTAACAAACGATAAAGATATTATTAATGCGGAAGATTTAGAGCCGTAAAAGCTATTTATTTTCAAATGCTTTATTTATAGCTTCAAGCATTTGCTGTCTGTTTTCTTCTATGCTTGATGTAATCTCTTTTTTATATTCTTCTCTGTTTACTGTTTCTTCTAGCTTTAAAAGCCCTTTATCTATTGCAACACCTGCAGCTGTGCCTATTGCTGCGCCGCCTATTGGAGAAGTAAAGACAGATGATACAATACCAGCAGCAACCCCCACTGCAGCACTTGCTGCCTTTCCTGCTGCTGCCTTTGCTGCAGCCTTTGCCGCTGCTTTAAACCCTGTTTTTGCTGCAACTTTACTTGCTATTGTTCCAACTATTGCTCCAGCTGCCAATCCGCCGCCAGTTGATGCGATTACTCGTTTTTTTAAATCAAGCAGCGGCTCTATTTCTGCTAAATTATATATATTTTCCACATTAATATCTGTTGTTATAGAATAAAGAGCATTTTTTTCTGTAATTTTATTTTCATTAAGTATTTTATTTATATCATTCTGCAGTTTTGTTATATTTGTATCGGCTGCATCAAAATTAAGTGTAGTTGTTATATTATCCATAAGGTTTTCTTTTAATTTATCTGTCATATATTCTTCAATAGAGCCAGTTACTAATTTAAAAAGCCTGCTGTATTCTGCTGATAAGCTGTAATACCAGTCTAAATATTTATCAGTATTTAAAAGTATTTCATCATACATTTTATTTACTTCATTTATCATATCATCTTTTGCAGCACCATATGCAATATCTGCAGCAAGCTGTATCTTATTTAATGTGCCAGCCTTATACATTACTCCATTTATTACTTCCACAGCAACAGTATTTGCCTTAATCGTATCTTCTACTATTTCCTGTTTTGCAGCAGCAATATATGTGACAGCAGCAAAAACAGATGGATATATAAATACTGCAAGCAGAGTAATAATAAATGATGTGATAAATTTATTTATTTTAATTGTTTCATCATATTTTACAGGCATAAATACTTTTGCAAGATTTTCTTTTTTAATAAAGAAAAAACTTATAAAGCTGACTATACCGTAAAAAAGAAATCCGCCGCCGCTAAGAACTATTAAAAGCATACCAAAAAACCAAAGGGGAGCAGATTTAATTACTTCTGCATCAAGTATGGTATTTGTTATGCTGTCAAAAAAGTTTAAAAAACTGCCTGTCATATAGGCTGCATAGTTATACTGCAAAGAAATTAATTCATTATCTAAAAATGGAATATGTATATTTATATCTTTTAAATTATATGAAAGTATTGGGAAAATTACAGCAGTAAAAATGGCAGTTAAAATATAAGTAAGGCTTTCTATTTTATAAGGGGCAAAGCGGTTATTATATATTGCAAGCACTATTTTTGTACTTATTAACCTTGAAAATAAAAGAAGTGGAAAAATAATCAGCAGGCATAAAAATTCTATGCTTGAAAATAAATATATCCTTACTGGTATAATGAATGCAAGGATTGTAGCAGTAAGAATAATGATAATATAGCCAAAAGTTTTGCCTGAAAGCAGTTTATATAACTTTTTACTTTCTTCATATTCTATTAATTTTATTTCTTTTTTTAAACTGAACCTTGCTGCATTATTTAATATTATTGGTACAGCAATGACTAATACACTTAAAGCATATATCACCATACCAAAAAGGTTGATAAATACTGATGCTAAGTATAAAAGAATAAAACCAGTTAAAAATTTTAAAAATAATAAGCTTACCTTTTTCATAGCTATAATGTAATAAAGATAAGCGAAGATGTCCATATGTTTCTACCATATTAATAAAATTTTAAATAATTTAATATACTGAAAAACTATTATATTAATAAAAAAATATTACAAAAAAAGATGTTGACTTTCTATATAATGTAATTTATAACTTGAAAAAGGCTGGTTTATTATGATAAAAAAATATTCTGTTTTTATTAAACACCATATGTTAGAAAATAATAGTATTGATAATGCTGTTATGCCGTTTTCTGAATCTTGTTTATGTAAAATAAATATCTGCTGTCCAGCAGGAATGTTCCCATTAAGCATTCGGGGGGGGGATTTTGTAACAGCATAAATTTTTTTTACACTATAATATTATTACTACACCTTTCAAAAACCAGTTATTTAAATAAAAGCATTATTAACTTATTTTTCAATTTTATCTACAGCAACAGTATTGTTTACTTCTCTTATTTTTATTTGAATTTTCATTTTTTTAAAAAAAATTATTTAAGTTTAAGAATATTTTTATATGTTATTTTAGCATCTTATACAAAAATATACATAAATGGGAATAAATTATGGCAAAGATAACATCTCTAGGGGATATTATTGTATCTATTGCAAAAGCAGTGGCTCAGGCACAAAGCGATGTAGAAGAATCGCAGCTTTCTCATATTTTTACTTTTTTTGAAAGAAAATTTGAAAAAGACAGCAATGGTAATGATACAGATGAGCTAATGAAAGGACATTTTCCTAAAAATTTTACTATAGGCATACCTGATTCTGATGATGAGTATTACAGGACAAAGTATTATAATGTTCCGTTTCTTACAATGCTTCCTATTACCCCTATCCATATAGATAATATACGGACAGAGTTTGATATAGGTATAGTAGGGCTTGATACAGATAATAAAGATAAAGATGAGAACATAACTGATTATGATAAACTGCCTTCGCTGCAGATAGATGTGCTTGGTGGAAATTTAAAAGAATCAGGACTTTCTGCCCATGTGAGCCTTTCTATGAGCAAACACGATTTACCAGAAGGCACTGCAAGAATGATAAATGAATTAATAAACCGTTGTCAAAAATATGATAAAGAAATCATTACTAAAAAAAATGACAAATAAATAATTAAGGAGGAATGATTATGACAGAAATTTCACAACAGTTTGGTGCGTTACCAATGGCAACATTATTAGGCGGACCATTACAGGCAGCATGTAATGCACAGTTACAGCTTGCTAATGCAACAGCTGATTTTGTTAAAACAGTCGGATTAACAAGAAAAGTAGCAAATGACCCTAATTCTGAACTTGTTGCTAGAACAGTGGAGTTCAAATATAAACAGGCAAAAGAAGATGGCAGTGGTTTTGAAAATATGGTAATAGAAGCACCACTTTTATCTATTGTTAAGGTGCCAAATCTTTCTATTAACAGTATGGATATATCTTTTGATATGGAAGTTAAAACTACAGAAGAGCATAAGGACAGCAAAGATACATCAGGTTCAATGGATGCATCTGGCAGTTTTGGCTTTTTATTTTTTAAAACATCTGTAAATATAAAAGGCTCTATAAGCTCCCATCAGGAAAATACAAGAAGAACAGATACTACTGCAAAATATCATGTGGAACTTCATGCAAGAGACGCAGGTCAAAGCGAAGGTTTATCAAGAATATTAGATATTATGTATGCAGCTATTCAGCCAAAAAGTGAAGATGGTAAACCTGCATCTAATAAGAAAGAAAAAGAATAATAATGGCACAAGTTTTTGATTTATCTTCAGTTAAATATGTAAAACGAATAGTTTTAGGTCAGAAAGACCCGCAGGTTTTATATACAGAAGAAGATGCTGCCAAAGATATGGCATTATTAAACAGATGTTTAAGTGAGTATCCTAAGGGTCATATAATAGGTCAGGAAAAAAATTTTACAATATTTAATATTGGAGAGCATCAGGTTGTGCAGCAGTGGATAGTTTACCATATAGGCTTTGAAAAAAAGCCTGTATGGTTACAAGAGTAATATGTCTAAAAGTATCAGCTTAAAAGAATTTATGCAGGTTATAGGATATATTAAACTAAGGGCTGAAAACTGCATAAAAAATCATTTAGAAAAATATTACATTAAAAAGGCTGAATATATAAATAAAACATACGGTATAGATTTGAAACAGGCACTGCAGATGTTTTATTATGCAGAATATATTCTTAATATAACAGTTAGTTTTAATATTTATGGTGTAAATAACAGATATTATATTAAGAAACCAAGTATATTTAGAAGGATATTTAGAAAATATTCTGTTTTATATATTCAGCTTTTATGTGACAAAATTTTTATAAATAACAGGCAGATAGATAATGTGGAAGCTGATAATATTAAAATAATATTTAATTAGGAAAAGATAATGAAGTTTAATAAAGATATTTTAATGCAGATTACAAATAAATTAGATTTTGATGATATGCAGCAGTTATTTGAAAAGTATGAAATAAATACTACTAACAGAGCAGCTGGTTTTCTTGCACAATGTGGCCATGAAAGTGGTGGTTTTAAAGCGTTGCAGGAAAATTTAAATTATTCTGCTGCAGCATTATTGAAAGTATTTCCAAAGTATTTTAAAAGTGTGGAAGAAGCAGAGAAATATGCAAGAAATCCAGAAAAGATAGCAAACAGAGTGTATGCAGACAGAATGGGTAATGGAAATGAAGAAAGTGGAGATGGCTACAGGTATAGAGGCAGGGGATATATTCAGCTTACAGGTAAAGATAACTATACCAAATTTGCAGAAATGTCTGGTTTAAGTTTAGAAGAAGCTCTTGATTACTGCATAAGCCCAAAGGGAGCTGTAGAAAGTGCCCTATATTATTGGAAATCAAGGAATATTAACTCATACTGCGATAAAGATGATATTAAAGGTATGACAAAAGCAGTAAACGGCGGATATAATGGGCTGGAAGACAGGGAAAAGAAATATAATGAATATAAAAAAATATTAGGAGATTAAGATGAGGTTGATAAAATGAATAAAGTTATAAGTGCAAAAGTTATTATATTATTATTTTTAATTTACAGTATTCCAGCATTTGCAGAAAAAGCATTAGAAGAACAAAATGAATTATCAGAAGTATGTGAAAATTACATTACTGTAAATCAAAATAAAACAATAACAGATGCATATCCAGTATTTGCAGGCTCTGGAGCAGCAGGCAGCATATATGGTTTTGACTGCTTAAATCTGGCTAAAGGACAGCAGGATAAGTATGTATGCATTTATTCATTTGAAAATATCGACTTAAATGAAGCTTATGATAAATTACAGGAAATACTATCCAACAGACATAAAAAGAAAAATAAAAATATTATTTTAAGAAAAAGTATGCCTTTAACTAATGCAGAAGACAGATTAAATTTAATTCAAAGCGTAAAAGAAGAAAACAAAGGTTATACATGCTACTATTACAAAAATAATAATGAACTTTGGATAGAAACAAAGCCTTTAAAAAATAAAGAAGCCGTATTTATTATAAAAGAAAATAATAAAAATACAGACATTTATTTTTATGAAAATATACTGCCCAATGAGTAGATCAAGAAAGACATATGAAAATTAAAAAGGAAAGGAGAATATTGTGAAAACATTTAAAACAGAAATAAGACCACATCCAAACAGCAATAACAAAATTGTTAAGAAAGACTGTTTGGATAAAGACGAGATACACGAACTTAAAGATAATATAAATAAAACAAAAGGGATATTAAATCGTTGTGCAGAAGAACCTTCTGCCACAGGTGGCATAAATAACATATTTGTAATAGAGAAATGTCGTTTGGATTTGCAATTCTGTTATACAGATGAAGAAGGAATAAGGCATAGTAATTTTCAACTACAACTTAATAATAGGCATAGAAAGCCAGGAGAATCTACTACTATTGCACATGTAGACATAATGCATGATTATAAATCTGACAATGGATATAATACATATCAATTATTAGAACCTGCTGATTTATCAAAACTTGCTTATGATTTTTATAAAGCATTAAAATATAGTTTGAATAATCATATCAGTTATCAAATAAGAGCATATTTTGAAGAAATAGAAGAATAACAGATAAAAAGTGTTATACAATCAAGATAATAAACATATAGTTTATTTGGTGACATTTGAATATGGAAAGATTTTGTATGACAATATTGTTTATTGTTATATTTCAAAAAGTGATTAATAACAGCTGTTAAATATATCAAGGATAGAATAATAACAGCTGTTTAGCTGAATAAAAAACAGCAGCAGATATATTGAAAGCTGGTTTCAATACAATTATGATTTAACTGCAAAAAGTATGGTGAATTTTATGGCTGGTATAAAAGATATAGGATATTATATTTGTGAAAACAGAGAAAATAATCTAAATAAAGTATTTAATAATATTACTGTAGATGAAGAGTTTGTAAAAAATAAGATAGGAATAGAATATGTTTCTAGAAAAAGCAATACAGAAACAACATCAGATTTATGCTTAAAAGCATTTGAGGATTTGAAAAAACGATATAAAAGTCTTGATATAAATAATATTGATTTAATATGTGTATGCACTCAAAATGGAGATTACAGTATTCCTCACACATCAGCTATTCTGCATAATAAATTAGGTGCAGCAAAAGAATGTGCTTCATTTGATATATCACTTGGCTGTTCTGGTTATGTATATTCAATAGATATTGTAAAAAGTTTTATGGAAAGAAATAATCTAAAAAATGGGTTATTATTTACAGCAGACCCATATTCTACAATTTTAGATAAAAATGATAAAAATACAAATTTAATTTTTGGTGATGCAGCAAGTGTTACGTTGCTTACCAATACCCCTGAATTTGATCTAGGCAATTCAGTTTACCAAACTTTTGGTGATATGTATGAATGTTTAATAAAGCGAGATAATGAACCATTATTTATGGATGGTAAGATGATATTTAATTTTACATTACAAAGTGTTCCAGAAGTAATAGAAAAAACTGTCGAGAAAAATTTTATTAGTCAAGATAATATTGATAAATTTATATTTCATCAAGCAAATAAATATATGGTTACAAAACTTGTTAAAAGACTAAAAGTTGATATCAATAAGGTTCCTATAAATATTAAAAATTATGGAAATACTGTTTCATCATCAATTCCAATAATATTATCTGAATATATTTATGATAAAAGTGTTAATCATATTGTTTTGTGTGGTTTTGGTGTAGGACTATCAATAGCATCTATTTGTATAAATCGTATAATAGGATAATTTATGGATAAACAGATAACTTTAATTACAGGTACAAGCAAAGGAATAGGCAGGGCTTTAAAAGAATATTATATTTCTCAAAATCACTTTGTAATAGGTTGCAGTAGAAGCGTTGTTGATGATATTGAAGATAGTTATAAACATTACTCTATCGATATTTCAGATGAACATGCAATATTGCAAATGTTTAAAGATATTAAGAAGCAGTATTTAAAAATAGATAACTTGATAAATAATGCAGGAATAATAGCTACTAATCTTGCAATGCTTACACCACTTGATATTGTAGATGAAGTGATGAAAATAAATTATGAATCAGTGTTTTTAATTTGCAGAGAAGCAGTGAAATTAATGAAAAAAAATAATTATGGCAGAATTATAAATTTTTCATCAATATCTGTTCCTATGCGTCAGATGGGCGAACTTGCATATACAGCATCAAAAAGTGCAGTTGAAATGATGAGTATGATATATGCAAAAGAATTAGCACACTATGGCATAACTGTAAATATTGTCGGTCCAAGTTTGACAGAAACAGATATGACATCAGATTTTTCTAGTGAACAGGTTGAGAAAGTTTTCGATAAATTAGCAATTAAAAAATACTCATCATTTGATGATATTATAAATGTTATTAATTTCTTTTTATCGCCTAAAAGTTCTATGGTAACAGGACAGAAAATTTATTTAGGTGGTATTAATTAATATTAGGAGGAAAACTTATGAATATTATCGAAGAAATTATTTATCCAGTATTAGATGAATTAAAGGAGGAAGAAGAATTAGAGTTTACTAATAGTCCTGACTTAATTTTATATGGAGAAGGTGATACAGTGCTTGATTCTTTATCTTTGGTTGATTTTTTAGTTAGTATACAAGATAAGGTATCTGAAATTACTGATAAAGATATAGTTTTGGCAACACCAAAAGGAGCCTGTGAAAAAAAGTCTGTAAATTCAGTTTTCTATGATTATATTTTTACATATCCTGCTCTATGAATACCAGA
>CALVEY010000032.1 GCA_944326705.1 uncultured Mucispirillum sp. | reverse complement strand
AAAGCCCTTTTCAATGTTTTTTCGTATTTTATATTACTGTTATAAATTTTAAAAATAATCCAACAATTGATGTTTTTTTGTAGCATATTTAAAATTTTTCTGATATACTCTTTTTAGGGAGTATATTTTGTTGCATTATTTTACTGAATACCTAAACATATCAGACTTTTCAGCAAAATATAATTCTTTATAAATCCGTTTTATATATAACTTAAAAGGAGGACCTTATGGCTTATAATATTTTATTAGTTGATGATGAAGAAGATATCCGTTTTCTTTTTTCATCAGTTTTAAAAGAAGAAGGTTACAACACTTTTGAAGCATCTAATTCAGCAGAATGTTTCAAAATATTAGAAACAGAAAAAATAGACCTTTGTCTGCTTGATATTAAGTTAAAAGGCGAAAGTGGTATAGATATTCTGCAGCGCATAGTTAAAGAATATAAAGGCATGAAAACTATCCTTGCCACAGCTTACTCTGCTTATCAAGATGATTTTTCAACATGGAGTGCAGACGGATACTGGGTTAAATCTCAAGACACTGACTCTTTAAAAGAAGAAGTAAAAAAAGTGCTTGCTAAAGAAAACTAGGCAGTAAACTAATTAATTATACCTAAATAAAAGTCTTTAAATATTAGTAAATTACTTTTGACTACTTTTAAATTAAAGGCTTTATTTAATTTGTTTAAAAAACAATTTAAAAAAAGAAATATAAAGGTGGTACAATTATGAAAGCAGTTGTTATGGCTGGTGGATTTGGAACAAGGATACAGCCCCTCACATCAAGCGTTCCAAAACCAATGATTCCTGTTTACAACAAACCTATGATGGAGTATATCATAATGTCACTGCGTGATGCCGGCATTAAAGATATTGCCATTCTTCTCTATTTTAAACCAGAAATTATTAAAGCTCATTTTGGTGACGGTTCTCAACTTGGTATTCACATAGAATACTTTACTCCAGATGATGACTACGGCACAGCAGGTGCAGTTAAAAAAGCAGAAAAATTTCTTGATGAACGCTTTATTGTTGTAAGTGGTGACTTAATCACTGACTTTAATATACCAGAAATTATTAAATATCATGAAGATAAACACTCAAAAGCTACTATTACATTAACTTCTGTTCCTGACCCATTACAATTTGGCGTTGTAATTACTGACAGCGATGGTAAAATTGTCCGCTTTCTTGAAAAACCAGGCTGGGGCGAAGTTTTCAGCGATACTATTAACACTGGTATTTATGTATTTGAACCAGAAATATTAAACTATATACCAGAAAATAAAAACTTTGACTTTTCAAAAGACTTATTCCCAAGCATTATGGCAAGCGGAACACACATATATGGATACAATGCAAAAGGTTACTGGAGAGATGTAGGTAACCCAGACTCATACAGAACATCTCTGCTTGAAATTGCATCAGGTATGATTAAACTTCCATTTGAAGGCACAAAAGTTACTTTAAATGAAGGGGTATTATACCACGGCGAAAACTTTAAAATGGCAGAAGGTGTTGAAATTACAGGCTTAGTTGTTGTTGGAGACAACTGCTCTTTTGGACCTAATGCAAAAGTTTCTGACTGCTGCATGGGTAATGACTGCTCTATTGATGAAAATACATCTATTTCCAAATCTATTCTTTGGAATAAAGTTAATATTGGTGCAAACTGCTCTATTACTAATGCAGTTTTCTGTGACAGTGTGCTTGTTGGCAGCAAAGTAAAATGCGAACACGGTGTAATTATTGCAGAAGGCACATCTATTGGCAATAATGTTGTATTTGAAAAAGACATTATGGCATGGCCTGATAAACAGGTGGAAGAAGGCTCTATCGTTTCATCTAACCTTATATGGGGCGATAAATGGAAAAACTCTATATTTGAAGGCGGCAAAGTCAGCGCCAGAACAAATATTGAGCTTTCTGCAGATATGGCAGCAAAACTTGGTGCAGCTTTTGGCTCACTTTTACCACAAGGTGCTAAAATCCTTACTTCAAGGGATTATCATAAAGCATCAAGAATGCTTAAAAGAGCATTTTTAGGGGGGCTGCTTTCTACAGGTGTTAATGCAGTTGACTTAAAAATGGAAGCTCTGCCTGCTATGCGTTACAAACTTTCTACTTTTGGAGAAGTTGGCGGCGTCCATTTCAGACAGTCACCTAGCGACCCTACTCATACAGAAATACTTTTCTTTAATGATGCAGGGGACAGCATAGATTCAGGTGTGGAAAAAAATCTTGAAAGAGCATTTTTCAGAGAAAATTTCAGGCGTGTAACCCATAATGAAATAGGCGATATTAACGAAAAACAAATGGTTAAAGAGTTCTATATTGAAGGGCTTTTAAGAAGTATAGACCAGACTGCTCTTATGGCTAAAAGCACAAAAATAGTTCTTGACCTGCTTAATGGTGTAACAGACCCTATTCTTCCTAAAATATTAAATAAAGTAGGTATTGATTCTGTTATATTAAATGCAAACCATGATGAGCTTAAACTTTCCCGCTCTGAACATCAGCAGGATACTGCTATACAGCAGGCTGCAAATATTGTTAAAGTATTAAACGCTGATGCAGGCTTTATTGTATTCCCATCTGGCGAGCGTTTAACAGTTATTGATGATATGGGCGAAAAACTTAACGGCCATAAACTGCTTATGCTTATGCTTTTATTAATAGATAAATCTGCCCTTAAAAAAGTAAAAGTTTATCTGCCTGCCTTTGCTCCTAGTGTGCTTGATAATAAACTTGAAAATGTGGAAGTAATCCACGGCTCTTTTACAGGCATTAAAGGTGCATTTTTAAGAGATTACTATTTTACAGGCAACTTAAGAAGCTTTATCTGCTTTACTGAGCATAATACTACACCTGATGCAATGTATGCTTCATTAAAAATAGTTGAAATGATGAACAAAATAGGCAAACCGCTTTCAGAAATAGTTGCAGAAATACCAGAATATAAATTTTATCATTCAGTTATTAACTGCCCTGTTGAAGTTAAAGGCTTCTTAATGAGAAAAATGAGCGAAGAAGCACGAGAAAAAGATGCTTCTTTCTTAGACGGTATAAAAATACTGCTTGAGGGCGGCTGGGCACACATGGTGCCAGACCAGTATTCCCCAAATGTTCACTTATACATTGAAGGAAAAACAGAAAAAGCAGGCGATGCAATCCATAAAGAATTTGTTGATAAAATAAATAAATGGATTGAAGAGCACGATGCAGAATAATTAATATATTTCCTGCCCCTGCAAAATGGGGGCAGGATTTACTAATATATAATAATGTAAAGTTAGTAGTATATAGTAGAATGCCGGTGAAGTAGTGTCCGGCTTAATTAGTTTTAATATATAAAAACATAAGGAAATAGATAATGAAAAAGTTATATTTAAGTTTACTGTGGCATCAGCACCAGCCTTATTATAAAAATGACAGTGACGGCAGATTTTATATGCCATGGGTATATCTGCATGCTTTAAAAGATTATTATGAAATGGCTGCCCATGTAGAAAAATCTGGTGTTAAGGCTGTGTTTAACTATGTGCCTTCGCTGCTTATTCAGTTAAAAGAATATACAGATTTTAATGCAGCAGATAATTTCCTTATACTTATGCGTAAACAAGTTTCATCTCTTACTCAGGAAGAACGCCAGCTTATTTTAAACCAGTGCTGCATGGCAAACCTTCATACTATGATTAAGCCTATTAAAAGGTTTTATGAGTTACATCAAAAAGTTGTAGCATCAAATGGCAATGCGGCAGATTTTTCAGATGCTGAAATATTAGACTTAGAAGTAGTATACATTCTTTCCTGGTGCGGCGAATATTTAAGACAGCAGGACGGCCATATACAATACCTTTTAAGCAAAGGTTCATCTTTTACAGAAGAAGATAAAATCCAGCTTTTAAAAAACGCTGCAGACTGGGTATCAAAAATAGTAGAAATACATAAAAGATTACAGGAAAATAATCAGGCAGAAATATCATGCACACCATACTATCACCCTATTCTGCCTTTACTTATAGATATTAATTCTGCAAAAGAAGTATGTCCAGATATGAATATGCCTGTATTTGAAGGCACATTAGAAGATGATGCTGCATGGCATGTAAGAGAAGGACTTAATGAATTTGAACGCCACTTTGGTTTCAGACCAAAAGGCATGTGGCCTGCAGAAGGCAGTGTAAGCCAGAAAGCAGCAGAAATGTTTGCAGGAAACGGTATCAGCTGGATAGCTACCGATGAAGAAGTTTTAGGCAACAGCCTGCAGGTAAATATGAAAGATGGAGCAAACAGATACAGACTCTATCAAAAACATTTTCAAATACATAACGGTCAGAAAATAAATATCTTTTTCAGAGATAAAGCCCTTTCTGATTTAATAGGCTTTACTTATTCATCATGGAATGAAGATGATGCAGTTAATGATTTTATGCACCATTTAAGAAATATATACGATTCTGTTGATTTTTCTCCCCATGTATCTGTTATATTAGACGGTGAAAATGCCTGGGAATATTATAACCAGAATGCTTATAACTTTTTTACAAAGCTTTATGACAGGCTCACTCATACTGACTGGCTGCAGACTCAGACATTTTCAGAAGTAATAAATAACTATGATATACCAGAAGAAACGCTCCATAATATTAAAGCAGGCTCATGGATTATGGGCAACTTCCGTATATGGATTGGTCACCCTGAAAAAAATAAAGCATGGGAGCTTTTAAGCAAAACTAAACGCTCTATTGAAAAACACATATCAAATGCTGATGAAGCTGCTGCTGCACAGATTTATAAAGAATACCATGCAGCAGAAGGCAGTGACTGGTTCTGGTGGTATGGCGACGACCATTTCTCTATACAGGCAGATGTATTTGACAAACTTTTTAGAACTCACCTTATTAATATATACAGGCTCTTAAAATTAAATGTGCCGTCAGAGTTTTTTACTCCTATAAAAGCCACAAAAAATTCTGGAGTAATCACAAAACCGTCATCTTATGTATGCCCAAAAATAGAAGGTAAAATCAGCAACTTTTTTGAATGGCTTGGTGCCGGCGAATTTGATTTAAAATCTGATGCAGGCTCAATGCACGCAGGTGGCGATACTTTGCAGCACCTGCTTTTCGGATTTGATGATAAAAACTTATATATTGCCTTAAAAAGCGATTTTTCTTCACTGGAAAATACAATATGCCAGATAGATGTATCTTTTGATGATAACAAAAAAACTTTTGAAATAGATTTAGACTGCAGAAAAAATACATCTGATGATGTAACTTATGCAATAGACCATATTCTAGAAGCATCTATCCCTTTAAAATTATTTAAGGGAGCTGAAAAAATATTTTTAGAATTCAAGCTTTTGCAAAATGGTCTTGTTATTGAAAAAGCTCCTCTTTATAACGCTGTAGAAATAAATATTGCAGATGATTTTAAAGAGGAATGGATAGTTTAAAATAAAAAATAATACATAATATTATAGAGGTTAATATGAAAATACCATTTTTATTTGGAATTCACTGCCACCAGCCTGCAGAAAATTTTTACAATGTAGTAGACTGGGCAATAAATGAAAGCTATGCACCATTTATTGAAGTGGCTTTAAAAAACAAAAAATTTAAATTCTCAGCCCATTACAGCGGCTGGCTTTTAGAATATATAAGAACCCATAGAGAAGATGTGTTTAATAACCTTAAAAAAATCAACGATGAAGGCAGAGTTGAATTTTTTGCAGGAGGTTTCTATGAGCCTATCCTTTCTGCAATCCCAAGTGATGATAGAAAGGGACAGGTTAAAATGCTTATAGATTATATTGATAATTATTTTGGTCAAAAACCTGCAGGCTTATGGCTTACAGAAAGAGTGTGGGACCCTGCTGTTATTCCAGATATGGCAGAAATCGGCATAAAAAATATTATAGTTGATGACTACCACTTAATAGCTGCAGGCTTTCCAAAAGAGTCTTTAACAGGTTATTTTACTACTGAGCAGGACGGCTACCTTGTAAATATTTTCCCTATTGATATGGGACTTAGGTATTTAACACCTTTTAAACCGCAGGAAGAAGTTATTAAGCATATATTAGATGCTAAAAGTAGAAATGTTAAGCTTATTTCATGTTTTGATGACGGAGAAAAATTCGGGGTATGGCCTAATACTTATGACTGGGTATATACAAAAGGCTGGCTGAAAAACTTTATTAAAGCCATATCTTCTGAAAAAGAAATAGAATTTATGCACTATGAAGAAGCTGTGCAGAAAGTTAAGCCGTCAGGTCATGTATACCTGCCTATTACAAGCTATGAGGAAATGGGCGAGTGGTCACTTTTTGCTGATATTGCAGAAAAATTTGCAGAAATAAAAGAATATTTAAAATCTTCACCATTTAATCAGGATATTGAGCAGTTTTTAAAGGGCAGCGTTTGGAAAAACTTTCTTGTAAAATATCCAGAAAGCAACAGACTCCACAAAAGAACTGTTGATTTATCTGTCAGAGGCAGGAAATATAAAAACAACTCTGAATTTTTAGATTTACTTTATAGAAGCCAGTGTAATGACTCATTATGGCATGGAGTATTTGGCGGTCTTTATCTGCCTAATTTAAGAAATAATGCATGGGCTCCCCTTATTCAGGCAGAAGCAATGTATGAAAAACTTGAAAAAATAAAACTGCCATTAGTAGAACAGCCTGCAGATATTGACAGAAATGGATATGAAGAAGTTTATACAAGAGGTAATGACTTTAACTGTCTTTTTGAAACAAGAGATTTTGGTCAGCTTACAGCAATAGAATTAAAAGATAAGAACTTTAATCTGCTTAATGTAATATCCAGAAAAAAAGAAGCATACCATGCAAAACTTTTAAAAAATATAAAACCAAGGCAGGAAAATAAACAGGAAGAAACTGCATCTATTCATGATATGGAATACTCTATTACTCCAGAAGAAGCAGATAGAATTATTTATGACTGGTATAATAAAAACTGCTTTGTAGACCATTTTATGGATAAATTTCAACTTGAAACTTTTGAAAAATGCTCTTTTAGAGAATTCAGCGACTTTACTAACCAGCCAGCTGACAGCGTGGAAGTAAAAGATAACAGTATACTCTTTAAAAGAAGCGGCGGTATATATATTAATAATGAAAAAATAAATACCCAGATGGAAAAATCATACACTTTAAATAATAATGCAATAGACTTTAATATTAAAGCTAAAGCATCTAAAAAAGTAGAATGTGATTACAGCTGCGAATTTAATTTTCATTTTGCTGATGTTTCACAAATTACTATTAATAATAAAGAATTTACAGAACACGGCACTATTAAAGCTAAAAAATTTGAAATTTATGACAAATATCTTAATAAAAAGATTGCAATTGAGGTAGAAAAAGAGATAGAATTTATCTACTTTACATTATATACTGTTTCTCAGTCTGAAATGGGTATAGATTTAACAGTTCAAGGTATTACAGCAGCATTTAGTATGCCATTTGGTAAAGAAGTAAATATAAAAGGTACACTTAGTATAGGGTAAGTATAATGGGCGAATTAAGATATAATCCAGTGACAAAAAAATGGGCTCTTATTTCACCAGAAAGAGGAACTCACAGAAATTCTTATGTTACAAAAGATGCTATTACATCTATGCCCTGCCCTTTCTGTGATAAAGACGGTGGTATAAATAAAAAATTACGCAGTATTTTTACAATTAATCTGCCAGAAAGCTCTGCTCCTGCATTAATAGTAACGCCTAACAAATACCCTGCAATGGGTATAGAAGGCTCTTTAAACAGGCATGCTTATGGTATATATGATAATACAGCTTCAATAGGGGCTCATGAAGTAATAATTGATTCTTTCAGACATGGTATTGATATATCCGGCTATACAGAAGATGAACTTAGTAACTTATACACTGCATTTAAATGCAGAATTGCAGATTTAGAAAAAGATATAAGGTTTAGATATACTGCAGCTTTTAAAAATATCGGTGCAAAAGCAGGGGAAAATATACACCACCCCCATGCACAAATCCTTGCAATGCCTGTTGTACCAACTATTGTTGAAGAATATATGATTAAAGCGGCAGACTATTATAAGGAAAAAGAACGCTGTATTTACTGCGATATAATAGGACAGGAAAAACAGTATAAAGAAAGAATTATTTTTGAAAACTATGAATTTATTGCATTTGCTCCTTATGCATCTGAGCACCCTTTTGAAATATCAATATACCCAAAGCAGCATGAACACTGCTTTACTAATATTTCAGAAGGCTCTATAAGGCAGCTGGCAGATATAACACATGAAATATTTAGAAGATTATCACAGGTTTTAGGCAGTCCTGCATTAACACTTGCCTTAAGACTTGCCCCATATAAAAATAACAGGCCTGATTACAGAGGTTATATGCAGTATATAAAAGATGCTTTTCACTGGCATATAGATATCCGCCCGGTAGTTGCAAAATTAACCACAAGCAGCTGGGCAGCAAATATATGTATTAACCCTGTAAGCCCTGAAGATGCTGCTAAACATTTAAGAGAGGTTAATCAGTTATGAATATTATTCACATAACATCAGAGGTATTACCCTTTTCCTATGCAGGAAGTATGGCTGAAACATTATTTTGCCTGCCTTATGCAGAAAAAAGAGACGGTCATCAGGTAACAGTATTATCGCCACTTTATGCGTCTGTTGATACTGCTAAGCATAATATAAAATCGCTGCAGCTAAAAACATGGGTTAATGCTGGGTTTGCTGTATATGAGTTTGAGCTTTTTGAAACTTATTTAAATGATGTTAGATATGTATTCTTTAAAAACGATGAACTTTTTAATCGTGCTGGGCTGTATGGTATGGTTAAGTTTGATTATGCTGATAATGATATCCGCTTTGGAACATTCTGCCAGGCAGCTTTAAACTTTATTAAATACCATAATATAGAAGCTGATATTCTGCACTGTCATAACTGGCAGACTGCATTAATACCAGTTTATAAAAAACTTCATTTTTCTGATTTAGAATGTAAAGTCGTTTTAACTATACATTCAGTAGATAACCTTGGAGTATTTAATAAATTTACATTAGAAGCCCTTAATCTGCCATGGGATATATATAATATTGACGCTATAGAATATTACGATAATATCAGCTTTTTAAAAGGCGGTATTGTATATTCTGATGCAATAACCACATTAAGCCCTACATTTGCCAGCGAGCTTATTAATAATGGCGGCGGTATCGGTGTAGAAGAAATTTTCCATAACCATGCTCATAAACTTACAGGTATATTAAATGGTATCTGTTCTATGATATGGAATCCTGAAAATGATACAAATATTGAAAAAAATTATTCCAGTAAAGATATAAGCGGCAAAAAAGTGTGTAAAAATGCACTATGCAGCGAACTAGGACTTGACCAAAGCCTGCCATTAGTGGTATTTATACAAAAAATGCTGCCAGAAAGAGGGCTTGATTTAGTTCTTAATGCAGCAGAAGAGTTTGAAAAAAATAATATTAACTTAATTATCTTTGGACCAAACAGCAGTGATTACAGCCATAAAATCCAAGAAATAAAAGAGAAATATAATAAAAATATACGCATAATAGTTAATGACCATGCCAATAAAAGCCAAAAAGAATATGCAGCTGCCGATATTGTGCTTATGCCGTCACTTTATGAGCCATGCGGCTCAAGCCAGATGATAGGTATGCGATATGGTGCAGTGCCTGTATCAAGAAATACAGGTGGACTTGTAGACGGCGCTCAAGCTGCTGTTGAAAAAGGTGTTGGCATCACATTTGATGAATTTAGCGTAGAAGCCATGATGAAAGCTGTAATGAAAGCCGTATCCCTTATTACATCTGAAAAACATGATGAAATTGTAAAAACTTTACTTCAAATTGATAATTCATGGCAAAAAGCATCAGAAAAATATATCGAGCTATACAAAAGATTACTGGAGGGTAAATAGAAGATGAAGCTGGATAAACTTACAAAAAAGGAATTGCTTGATCTGGCTGCAGCAAAAAAAGTTGCAGGTAGAAGCAAGATGAGTAAAGATGAGCTTATAAAAGCATTAGAGCCATTCTTTGCAGAACCTGCTCCTGCTAAAGATGCAGAAGAACTGCAGACTAAAAAAGCAGAGCAAAATGTAGGCTATACATATCAGGAATCAACAGGACAGCCTGCGAAAGTAAAGCGTGATGAGTATCCTATCCCGCCATATTACGATAAAGATACTATTGCTTTTATGCCTGTTGACCCTTCAAAAGAATATGTATACTGGGAAATAAGTGACTACACACTTAACCGCTTTAAAAGTGAATTAAAACTTTCTGAATCAAGGATTGTTTTAAAAATCTTTTCAAGCATAGATAACTATACAACAGAAGCTGCCTCTGTTTCTGTAGAGAAAATAGGCAACTGGTATTTTAATATCTATGCTCCTGATACTGTGTTATGGTCTGAAATAGGGTTAATTGACTCTAATGGTGCATTCCACCCTATTTTAAAATCAAACAAAGTGCGTATGCCATCTGACAAAGTTTCTGATATTGTAGACCAGGAAACATGGATGACAATAGGCGGCAATTTAGACAAACTTTACGAACTTTCTGGAGTTGGTTTAAAAGATTTAAACAGCAGTGTTACTATTAATACAGAAATAGCAAAACACATATCACAACACATGGGCTCATCTGGTGTGTTGAAGGATAAATAACTATGAAACAAGGATATTGGATGCTGGTGCTGCATGCTCACCTTCCTTTTGTTAAGCACCCTGATTATGATTATTTTTTAGAAGAAAACTGGCTTTTTGAAGCAATCACAGAAACATATCTGCCTATTCTTTTAAATTTAAAAAAGTTAGAGGCAGAAAATGTTCATTTTAGATTGACTTCTTCTGTTACTCCGCCTCTTGCAGAAATGCTTGCAGACTATAACCTGCGTGATAAATACATTAAGTATTTAGACAGAAGCATTGAGCTTGTTGGCAAAGAATTATGGAGAACAAAAGATGACCCACACTTTAAACCAGTTGTGGAAATGTATCGTGACAGACTTAATACATTAAAAGGCTTTTTAATTAATGACTTAGACGGCAGTGTATTAAATGGTTACAAATATTTTCAGGATAAAGGCTATCTTGAAATTATCACATGTGGAGCAACCCATGGATACCTGCCATTTATGACTAATGAAAAAGCTGTTAGAGCTCAGCTTGAAGTGGCAGCCAGAACTCATGAAAAACATTTTGGCAGACGCCCGTTAGGTATATGGCTGCCAGAATGTGCATATTATTCTGGACTTGAATATAAGCTTGAAGATGCTGGTATCAAATATTTCTTTGTAGATACACATGGTATCTTATACTCTAAACCACGACCAAGATATGGCACTTATGCTCCAGTTTATACGAAAAATGGTGTTGCTGCATTTGGCAGAGATTATTTTTCATCAAAACAGGTATGGAGCTCAAAAGAAGGCTATCCTGGTGATTTATATTACAGAGATTTCTACCGTGATATTGGTTATGATTTAGACTATGAATATATTAAACCATATATATGCCCAGACGGCACAAGAGTATTTACTGGTCTTAAATATCACAGAATAACTGGTGATTCTGAATATAAAGAAGTATATCAGCCAGATATTGCTTACAGCAAAACAATAGACCATGCAAAACACTTTGTGCAGGGCAGAGAAGCTCAAATTAATGAAGTTGGCGATATAATAGACAGAAAACCGCTTATTATATCACCTTACGATTCAGAGCTTTATGGCCACTGGTGGTTTGAAGGACCTGATTTCTTAATGAATGTATTTAGAGAAATGGATAAATCAAACACAGTAAAAGCTGTAACTGCCCTTGAATATCTTGGCGAGTTCCCTACTAACCAGGTAGTTGATGTAAACCCATCATCATGGGGCGATGAAGGCTACTATAAAGTATGGCTTAATGCTGGCAACGACTGGATATACCGCCACCTACACTTTATGGCAGATAATATGACTATACTTGCTAATAAATATAAAGACGGCACAGACACTCTTAAAACTCGCTGCCTTAACCAGCTTGCAAGAGAACTTCTGCTTTGTCAGGCAAGTGACTGGGCATTCCTTATTACAACAGGAACTGCAACAGAATATTCTACTGAAAGAACAAGAGAGCATATCTATAACTTTATGAAGCTTTATGGTATGCTTGAAGACAGCAGAATAGATATTGGATACCTTGAATGGCTTGAAAGTAAAAACTCAATCTTTCAAGGAATTGATTACAGAATATACGCTTAAATTAATAATGGGAGGCCTATGCCTCCCAAAAATTTTATATAAATATATAACAAGGTAACTTATGAAATTTACACTGGATAATAAAGATAACTTTTTTAAAGACTTTGATAAGGCATATATTGAACCGCCAAAAAAACTGCCATTATTCATAAGATTTGGCGGATGGATTTCAAAAAAAGTAATAAAAAAAGATATAATGATACCAAAACTTTTAGCATGGTATCCTAAAACTGCAATAAGCTCTGGCATAATGGAAAGCCTTGTAGCCCATGATGATAAAGAAATAAATAAAAGGATTTTAAAAATAATAAGGGTGCAGGTTTCAGTTATGATAGCCTGCCCTTTCTGCATAGATATGAATGCTTTTGAATTTGATAAAGCGGGACTTACAATAGACGAAATTAATGCAATAAGAAATGGCGATTATAAATTTCATACTTTTTCAGAAAAAGAACAGCTTGTTATGGAATATGTACATCTGGTTACTAAAACACCAGTTATAATCCCAGAAGAAATAGTTACAAACCTGCATAAGCATTTTTCAGAAAGAGGCATTGTGATAATCGCTTCCACCATTGCTCAAGTAAACTACTGGGCAAGACTTATTCGCAGCCTTGGTATTCCTGTGGCAGGGTTTGGAGATATATGCAGAATAGAAAAGGCATAATCTGCTTAAAAATGATTTATTAAACACGCCTTGACATTTTTCTTTAAAGTGTTAAACCTAACCGCTGATTTATGCTGAAAAATAGAATATACTAAAACATAAATCAGCTTTTGTTTTATAATAATATATATATTTTCTTGATTTTTCAGCTTTTTCTTTACAAGTGTAACATATAGATATATACAGTGTCAGCGAAAAAGCAAATTACCTATTGACACTACAATATATTTTTGGTTAATTAAATAGATATAATAGTTAATAAGTATGACATTTTAATTGTTTTTACTAACAAGAAGTACGGGGGCAAGTATGAAAATCACACTGAAAGTGAAAATTTTTGCTATTATTATCTTATTGATTACTATGGCTTTAATCATAGGGCTCTTTGCTTTTCTTTCTATGAAAAATGCAGCAAATACAACTGAAGATATGAGCCAAAAATATATGTATGTATACACTCTGAATACTACTATTGGTTTAAATGCCATGGATTTTAGAAGGTTCTTCTATATTATTCAAAGAACTCCTAACAATGCTAATCTGGAAACTATTACTAATATGGGTAATAAAACTACTGGCGCTATGTCACAAATGCATACATTTATGCAGGATAAAACAAATAAAAACTTAATGCCGGAAGTAGCTGCTATCGTTCCAGAATTTAATACAGCAGTAAATACATATATTTCTACTGCAGTAAATCAGCTTACTTTAAGAGTGCAGAATGCTCCAAAAGAAGATGAATTTCTTAAAAATATTGATAATTTTATTAAAGAATCAGATAATTTTAGAGATACTGTTAGAAAAATGATAAATAATGCAGAAACTCCAGAAGAAGCTATCAGATATTTTAGAAACTATGACAGAATATCTGATATCAATATTGATATGGGAACTGTTAAAGATGATTTTTCTAATGCTGTAGCTTTAAACAGTTTAAAAGATTTACTTCATATAGAAGCACTGCTGAAAAATATATATAATAACCTTAATAACATTAGAGATAACTTAAATAATAGGAATTTAATCAATAATGTTACAGCAATGATTAATTCTTCTGAAAAGCTTATCCAAAATTATAATCATCTTAAAGATGTATATACAAAAATGCAGAATATTGCAGTAAGCAGGACTGCTTCTTTAAAAACTATGGAAGAAATGATTGAAAAAGTTAGAGTGGTAGTTAATACTATGACAAAAGAGTCATCAGAAAGCTCTATTAATACTATTTTAACTGCAAATATAGTTATCTTTGTTCTGCTTATATTAATGATAATAACTGCTGTATTTTCTCTTATCACTGTTCAAAAAACAGTGCTTGCACCAATTAATATGTTTGTAAAAACAGCTAAAAACTTAACAAGTGGAGATAAAGACTTAACTATCAGGCTTACAACTAAAACTAAAGATGAGCTTGCAGAACTTGCTCTTTATTTCAATACTTTTATAGAAAATGTACAGACTATTGTTAAAGAAGTAAAAGAAGCTGCTCAGGATGTTGCTTCAGGTAATAACCAGCTTGCTGCTACTATGGAAGAATTTTCTGCAACATTCAGCTCTCAGGCAGAACAGGTTGATAATATTGTTGTTGATATGAATGTTATTAAAAATAACTCAGAAGAAGCAACAAATGAAATGAGCCAAAACTTAAATAAAATAGATGAAACTACTCAAAGAACAATAGAAGGTCAGCATAAATTAAATAACATTAAAAATACAATGCTTGAAATCAGTGATAACACTAAACAGCTTTCTAAAATCATAGATAATCTGCTTGAAAGCTCTACTCAGATTGGTGAAATATTAACAGTTATTAACGATATTGCAGACCAGACAAACTTACTTGCATTAAATGCAGCTATTGAAGCAGCAAGAGCAGGCGATGCAGGAAGGGGTTTTGCTGTTGTTGCTGATGAAGTTAGAAAACTTGCAGAAAGAACTACAAAAGCTACAAGCGAAATAGAAAACATTATTTCATCACTGCAGCATGAATCTGAACAGGCAGCCGTAGCTATGAAATCAGCAGATACAAGCGTTTCAACAGGTGTTGATGTAATTGAAGAAACTGCCTCATCTTTCACTTATGTGGTAGATGGTGTAAACGATGTAACAAACTCTACTCACTCTATGATGACAAACTTTGAAGAACAGTATCACACAATACAAGATGTTACAGATAAAACTCAAGCTATTGCAAGTGGTATTGAAGAAAGTAATGTGGCAGTCAGCGAAGTAACTGTTACAGTTGACCACCTGCAGGAAAGAACAGAAAAACTGAAAACATTAGTAGAACAGTTTAAATCATAATCATCTTTATAATACATATTTTTAAAACTCCATGCTTTTTATAAAACATGGAGTTTTTTTATATTTTGCTTTACAAAATCATATATTAAACATATTAATATTACTATGAATAAGAAAAATTTATATAAAAATAATTATGATAAGCTGGATATTTTAGATAAGCAGGATATTTTAAATGAAATTGCAGACCATTATGGTTTTACAGTAAAAAAATATGCTGAGTTTGAAAAAAACGGCATAAGCCTTTATACTGCTGTTTTTGATGATAATGGCACAGAGTTTATATTTATTCCTGGAGCAAAAAATATATCTCTTGGCTGGAAAGCTGCTATCTCTTCAAAAAAAGAAGAACCTTTTTTAATAGAGCAGATAAAAGACATATTTCTTGACTATTTTCTTATGCCGGACAGTAACTTTAATATTACAAATCTTAATAATACAGGGCAGCTGCAGAAATTATTAGATAAAGAAGACTATAAACAGGCAGATATTCTTTTATCTAAAATGGTATATGATTTTATAGACGAGCATACTTCTTTTTTAAGAAAAATAGATATAGAGCCTATGCTTATAGAAAGAAGAAGCAGCAGTATAAACTGGGTTTTCGTAAAAGAAATATCTTCAAAAGCAATTGCTGACAGTCCAACATATTTTAAAATATATCAGGAAATTATTAAAAGCAGTAAGCCTTTTATAATAAAGCAGCATACATCAAAATCTGGAAGCATAAAAACACAGAAATTTGAAATAACAGAGCATGGGTTAAATGTATATAAATATATAGATATGCCTTATGAAGAGATACTTTTTAACTACACATCAAAAGGCTATTCTGTGCCAACTAGAAACCAGTGGGAATATGCAGCTTCTGGCGGCTCTTCTTTATTTCTGCAAAATACAGATATTTTACTTAATAAACATACAAGCACACCTAATGCTTTTGGGCTTTATATTGCTGATAATATTTATAAACCAGAAATTATTTCTGATGATAAATATACATATAAAGCAGGAGATAATGGATACTTTAAAAAATATATTTCAACAAAACTTGCTGATTTTTCATTAAACCCTTTTTACAATGTAACTTCTAACTTTTTTGAATATACTGATAATAACGGACTGTATGCAAGAAAAGTTATTACCGTAGATTTAAAAAAAGACTTTAAACCATCTATTACTAAAAAAAATCTTAATAAATACATTACTGAAAATATGTCAGAAAATAACTTTGATAATATAATTTATGCAGTAAACTCCATAAAAAACCCTGATATATCTTTTAAAAATGTATTAAAAATAATAAATATATACCATTCAAAAGGTTTTATTAATAAAGCTTATGAACTTGTAGAAAAATATATAAATGAAGGGCAGAATAATCCAGAATTTTTATATCTGGCAGGATTTACAGTTTTTAGACTGCAGGATTATGAAAAAGGGGAATATTTACTTAAACGGGCAGTATATATTCAAAGAAATATGCCAGAATGTTATCAGCTGCTTTCATATATATACCAAAAACAGCATAATAAGGAAGAAATGGAAAAAGCGCTGCATAATCTTTATGTATTAGCTCCAGATGTGGCAGAAAGTATGATACATATCCTTATGCCTAATGGGGCAGGATTAAAAGATATGGATTATGAAGACTTATGGGGCAGGCTTGTATTAAGTCTTACAAAGCAGGATAAAGAAAAAGTCAACTTATATACAATTACAAGTGAAGTAATACTGCTTGATTCTACAATTAAGCTTATTATACATAAAGGCGTAGCTCACTATATTAAATATATTAAGCCTACAGGCAGTAAATATTTAATGGAAATATTTGATAAAATAGAAAATTCTAAATATATAAAAGATGAAACATATTTATCTAAAAGTGACTATATACAGGCAATGGAAGAATTTCATGCATGTAAAAGTATAATTTATGAAGCTGAAAATATTACAGATTTAAAAGCTAATAAAGAATATCTGCAGGACTTAACCAACAATTTTTTTGATTACTTCCCTGCTCTTATGTGCCTTGCCTATATTCACTACAGCAACTGCAGGCTTTTTGAAGCAGAAAAATTATTTGATGAAAATTATGCTCTTTGTGCCACTTTATACAGGGCAAAAGATTTACCTATACAAATAGCTGATAAAATACGAGTGCTGCTTGAAAATTTCATACTTTCCATTACTATGAATATTTTATCATACGGCCAAATTCAGCAGGCTATAGATAATATTATAGAAGAAGTAAATAATATTAAAGAAAATTATTCACCAAAAATAAATCAGGGAATTTTAGCAATAGAGCTAAGTGTAACAAAAGATATTAAATATATTTTAAACTGGTTTAATATTAATATAGATATTAAAGATGCAATGCGTAAAAATATTTAAAAATATTCTTGATAAATTTATATATTCAAGCTACTATTTTTATTCTGCGAGGTGAAAAATGAAAGAGAAAAAATCAGACTATTTACTTATAAAAATTGTTGCCGCTGTTATTATTGGTATAATAATTGGGTTTATTATTAAATCTACAAGCGGAGTTTCTATAGATGGCAGTATGTCTACACAGCATGTGCTTATGAATATTGTATTACCAATTAAGCATATTTTAGGACAGGTAATCTTTTTTATGGTACCCCTTATTATTATAGGCTTTGTTACTCCTGCAATTACAGGTATCAAGAATAATACAAGTAAAATGCTTGGCACAATACTTTTGCTTGCATACTTATCATCAGTTCTTGCTGCTGCATTTTCTATGGTGGCAGGCTATCTTATTATACCACACTTAAATATTGAACAAAGCGTTACAAATATAGAGCTTCCTGAAATGATATTTAAGTTAGATATTGAACCGATGTTTCCAGTTATTACTGCCCTTTTCTTTTCTATTACATTTGGACTTGCAGTAATATATACAAACTCTACTTTACTTGAAAAAATATTTAATGAGCTTAATAATGTAGTAATGCTGCTTGTTAATAAGCTGATTATCCCTATACTTCCATTTTTTATATGCACTACATTTATAGAGCTTACATATCTTGGCAAGATAACTGATCAGCTGCCTGCATTTATATCAATGATAGTGCTTGTTTTAATTGGTCATTTTATATGGCTTGCAGTTTTATATACTATTGGGGGGTTAATATCTGGCAAATCTCCATTTAGAGTGCTTAAACATTATGCACCAGCATATTTAACTGCAGTTGGTACAATGTCTAGTGCTGCCACACTTCCTGTTGCATTAAAATGTGCAGGCAAATCAGATGCTCTTGATAAAGATGTGGTTGATTTTGCAATACCTATGGGAGCAACTATTCACTTATGCGGCTCAGTTTTAACTGAAACATTTTTCGTAATGGGCATAAGCTATATTCTTTACGGCTCACTGCCAGACCTTACTACAATGCTTGTTTTTATTGTGCTTTTAGGTATATTTGCAGTTGGTGCTCCTGGTGTTCCTGGCGGCACAGTAGCAGCATCTATCGGTATTATTACATCAGTATTAGGTTTTGATGCAACAGGCGTTGGCTTAGTAATGGCAATATTTGCTCTGCAGGACAGCTTTGGCACAGCATGTAATGTAACAGGCGATGGCGCTCTTGCTCTTATGCTGCAGGGAATATTTAAAAAGAATAAAGATAATACTGTAAATGCGTAAGTTTTTTCTAATTACTGCTGTATTTCTTATCACTGCAGGCTGCATTAATAAAAGCTCTGATACAAATACAGCAGAGTATAATATATATTCTGATAAATCAAACTGGCTTAATCTGCCTGACAATATTACACATAATGCTGATGTATTTTATATATACCCTACAGTATGTGCAAGCGATACATCTAATAAATGCAGCATAGATAATATGCAGATGCAGAATTCTGCAAAAAGAGTAATAAAATTACAGGCAGATGCATTTAGTAAATATGCAAATATTTTTGCCCCTTATTATACTCAGTATGATATAGATGTATTTAAATATTCAAACTACAATGATATTCAAAAAACAATAAAAGATAATATTCAAGGTCTAAATGAAATATATGATGCATTAGATTATTATTTTAAAAATTATAATAATGGCAGACCTTTCATACTTGTAAGCCACTCTCAAGGCTCTGCTGTAATGCAGTATGTTTTAAGCGACTATATGAAAAAACATACAGAATATTATAAAAATATGGTAGCAGCCTATGTTATAGGATACCCTGTTACAAAAGAATTTATAGCAGAAAATCCACACTTAAAATTTGCTGACAGTGCAGATGATACAGGTGTTATCATTGCTTTTGAAGTGCAGTCGCCAAATAAGGCAGGTATTGATGCTTTATATACTGATAACAGGCTTGTAATTAATCCATTAAACTGGAAAAAAGATGAAACTTATGCATCAAAAGAAGAAAATCTTGGCTCTCTAAATCAAAAAACATTAGAAATCACAAGCCCAGGAATAGCGGACGCAAAAATAGACTTAAAAAAAGGTGTAGTTATATGCTCTACATTAGATGAGCAGAAATACCAGATACCTATTCCTTCCGTTTTTGGAACAGGCTCATACCATGGGCAGAGTTTTCAGCTTTATTATGTAAATTTAGGAGAGAATGCAAAAGAAAGGATAGATAATTTTATTAAAAATAAAAAAATGAAATAAATTTATTATATTCTATTGACAAAATAATTTTTTTAATATATATAAATATCTCTAACGCCGAAGTGGTGGAATTGGTAGACACGCCATCTTGAGGGGGTGGTGGGGCTTCCTCGTGCGGGTTCAAGTCCCGCCTTCGGCATAAAGTAAGGCAAAGCTTAAAGGCTTTGCCTTTTTTTAAGTTGCTTAATTTTCCTATTTAATATTAAATCTATTTAAAGCAGGCTTCCAGGGTCTTATAGAAAGGACTGTAAAAATATTTATTTGAGTTACAGATATAAATTATAATTCTTAATATATATTTTTAAAAACCTGCTTTATATAAATTTGCAGTAAAATTTAGCTTAAGCAGGATTTATTCTTTTATAAAATACAGTTCATATATAATTTTGATTATAGAGTTACTACTCATCATCTTTTATTACAAAGGTATTTCTATTTCCTTGAATTTTTTCTATTCGTTTTGCACGCTTTATTTCCCATTCATCTATTTTGTCCTGCTTATCCCACACTTGAAAAAGTTTACGCTGTTTATCAGATATTGGCACATTATATGTTTTTTCCATATAAAAATAAGTTCTTGCAATATCTCCCCTGATATCTTCCCTAGGCTCTGCCACTTTATCATGTACTTCAAAATCACATGCCCCATATTCTCTTTCTTCCCCTTCAATTATACCATAGCGAAAATTATTTCTATCTGCATTTAATTCACCAACCGCAGGATATAAGTTATACATATCAGCTTCCATTGCTTTAAATACATTATCTATTTTGGCACAGCATTTTCTCCCCTTATATCTGTTTCCTTTGCTGTCTATACATAATTCTTCGCGCCAGCATTTGCGGGTATGACCAAAAGCCCAGGCAGGCACTACATGCTCCCACTCTATATATCTGCCCCTTTTGGCATTTTTGCGTGGCACATAACCGCAGCTTTCAATATTAACTAATGCTTTTATATTGTTTTCTACAAACTCATAGCTATACTGACAGTTGCAGTAAAAACTATACTGATAGTCGTAATAGACCTGCTCCATAAGTTTCTTACTTTTTGAAAAAGATGTATTATTATGGGGTATGGTAATATTATCATCACCAAAAGAAAATAATGCAGAAAAAAAGGTTAACAGTATTATTAAAAATAACTTTTTCATATTCATATTTAATAATAAACCTGCACAGCGACATTAGATAACGCTTATATTAGTAAGTATAAAACATCTTATAATATATATAATTAATATATTTTAAAATAAATTCAAGAGAAAAATTATAAAATTTGTTGATTGATATAAAAATACCCTGTTTGTATATATTACAAACAGGGTTAACATAAATAAAATATTTTAAGAGTATTTTTATCTATTTTATCTATTTATCATATTTAAAAACTCATCTTGAGAAATAACTTTTACCCCTAATTTATTAGCTTTTTCAAGCTTTGAGCCAGCTTTTTCTCCAGCTATTAAATAGCTTAAGTTTTTAGATACGCCGCTTAAAAGTATGCCGCCATTCTGCACTATTAAGTCTTCATAATATTTTCTTGGTTTATCAAGTGTACCTGTAATTAAAAAAGTGCTGCCTTTTAAGCTGCTGCCTGTTACACTGCTTACATATTCCATCTGCAGACCATATGATTTAAGCCGTGCAATAATTTCCTGCATATTTTTATCATTCATAGATGAAAGTACAGATTTTGCTGTTTCTTCCCCTACACCTTTTACCTGCTCTAAATCGTTAAAGCTGGCATTCATTAGATTATCCATACTTTTAAAATGCTCTGCTATCAGTTTTGCAGCAACAGCTCCAACATGACGCAGACCTAATGCAAAAAGCACCCTTTCAAATGGTATATTTTTACTGTCATTTATTGCATTAATTAAATTAACTGCAGACACTTCGCCCCAGCCTTCTCTGTTTTCAAGCTGAGATGCATTTAACTCATATATATCTGCATAATTATTTATAAGATGAGCATTATAAAGCTCTTCCACCACTTTTTCGCCAAGCCCTTTAATATCCATAGCATCTCGGCTTGCAAAGTGGATAATAGAGCCCTGAACAAGTGCTGGACATTCTGTATTTTTACATCTTCTTTTTGCATCATCTTCACTTATTTCTAGTAAAGAATCACATATTGGGCATCTATCTGGAAAAACTATCTCTTTCGCATCTGCTGGTCTTAGCTTTTCCTGCACACTTACTACTTTAGGAATAATCTCGCCGCCCTTTTCTATAAATACAGTATCGCCTGTCATTATATTTAATCGTTTAACTTCATCTTCATTATGCAGGCTTGCTCGTGATACAGTAGAACCAGAAATCTGCACAGGCTCTAAAACAGCAACAGGTGTAACAGCGCCAGTTCTGCCTACTTGAAATATCACATCTAAAAGCTTTGTAGAAACCTGCTGAGCCTTATATTTATAAGCTATTGCCCAGCGTGGAAATTTTGCTGTCCAGCCTGCTTCTTCCTGATAATCTTTATTATTCACTTTAATTACTGCCCCATCTATATCATAAGGCAGTGAAAAACGCATATCTTCTATATCTGCAAGAGCTTTTTCCACTTCATTAATAGATGAGCATACATATAAATACTGGCTTACAGGAAGATTATTTTCTTTGCAGAAATCAAGAGAAGATTTATGGGTTAAAAACTCTTCATCACAGTATGCAACACCATATATATACATTTCAAGCCCTCTTGCAGCTGCTTCTTTAATATTAATAAGTTTCAAACTTCCGCTTGCTGCATTTCTTGGGTTTGCAAATAAAGGCTGTCCCAGTTCTCCCCTTGCTTTATTAAGCTGCTTAAAAACCTCTTTTGGCATAACTACTTCGCCACGTAAAATAAGCCTGCCCTTATATGATATTTCTTTTGGCAGATTATTTATAACAGCAGTATTTGTAATATCTTCGCCAGATTTGCCGTCACCCCTTGTTGCTACCTGCTGCAGCCTGCCATTATCATAAGTTACAGATAATGCAGCACCATCCATTTTTACTTCAACAGTTACTTCTGGATTTAAGCCAAAAAGTTTATAAAGTCTTGTATAAAATTCTTCAATATCTTCTATAGAATATGAATTTTCTAAAGAATACATTGGTATTTCATGGGTGATTGTAGTTATTTTATTATCCTGCTTTGTACCAACTGTTTTTGTAGGACTTTCTTCCACAACATATTCAGGATATTTTTTTTCTAAATCTTCTAACTCTTTATATAGCTTATCATATTCCACATCAGAAATAAGGGGGCTGTTATCAATATAGTATGCCTTACTGTATTTATTTAAAAGGTTAACAAGCTCTTTTATGCGATTTTCTGCATCCATTTTTAAAACCTCATAATAAGTGAGCCTTCTGGTGCTTTATCTTTAAATGGTATTTTATAAATATAGTTAGGTCTTGTTGCTTCTATTTTATTACCACCTTCATCTAACACTATTTCTGGGGTAACATTTATTTTTTTCAAATCAGGTGTAAGGATAGTGATTTCTTCATTTGGTGCAAATTTTGCCCTGCATGTAATTTCTAATTCATCATTTAAGCTGTCTTTTAATGCAACACCTAAAAAGGCAGCAGAGCGGGAATATCCACTTGTTTCTCTGTTTATTGCAGCAGCATCATATTCGCCGCCGTAAAAGCCCTCAATATATCCTCTGTTGCTTACACTTTCAAGTAACTGGCGCCATTCTGGCAGCGGTTTATAGCTATCTGCATCTTTCATAGCTGCATCTATTGCCTGCCTGTATACACCTGTAACAATAGACACATACATTATGCTTTTCATTCTGCCTTCTATTTTACCGCTGGCAGAGCCCATTTTCACAAGCTCGCCAATCCTGTCAAGCAGACATAAGTCTTTTGAGTTATATAAATATGTGCCCCTTTCATCTTCATAAACAGGGAAATATTCGCCATCACGCTTTTCTTCCATTAAAGCATAGTTCCACCTGCATGGGTGAGTGCACTCCCCATTATTTGCATCTTTTCCTGTCATATAAGAGCTTATTAAACATCTGCCGCTCATAGATATACAGATTGCTCCATGTATAAATGTTTCTACTTCGCACTGTGCATGTTTCATAATCTCTATTAAATCTTCTCTTCTTACTTCCCTTGCCATAATAACACGATGTGCTCCAAGAGAAGCCCAGAAGTTAACAGCAGCAAGATTTGTAGTGTTTGCCTGAGTGCTTATTGATACAGGTGTTTTTATACCTTCCTGTTTAACTATTGAAAATATACCTGGGTCGCTGATAATTAAAGCATCTGCCCCTAACTGCTCACATTTTTTAAGATACTTCCTTATATCATCAAGCTCATGAGTCTGTGGATAGATATTTACAGTAACATATCCTTTTTTGCCCCTGTCATGAAGATATTTAAAGGCTTCTTCCATTTCATCAAAGGAAAAGTTGCCTGCATTTGCCCTTAACCCAAAAGCAGGGCCGCCCATAAATACTGCATCTGCTCCAAAACGAACAGCAGCTTTTAATTTTTCAAAATTCCCAGCAGGAGAAAGTAATTCCATATATTATTATCCTTATATTTTATTTAGTTTAGTGGCTTAATATAGCATAATTTATGTTTTATTCAAGGATATATTTATATTGCAGCCTTTTATCCATAATCTCTGCACAAATATAAAAATAATTTATTACCATGGCATACATTGTAGCAGCTATAAAGTATATTTATTGATACAATAAATAATTTTATAAAATGGGTAAATTCTAAAAACGATTGCGAAAAATTATATAAATAAAAAGTGGTTGTGAAATCTCTTTAAATAAAAT
>CALVEY010000031.1 GCA_944326705.1 uncultured Mucispirillum sp. | reverse complement strand
AAATCATCTAGTAACCAGCAAGGTTGAGACAGGAATACAACAGAAATCTTATTTATAGATTTTTATATCCATTTATAGGATTTTATAGGTTTGTAGGAACGGTGGAAAAAGATGATTATATATTTATGGCTTCCTACTGTATACAAGGCGGCTACTGCGTAGGCAAAGATGATTTTATATATATTTACTCAAAAGACTGCAACAGAGATGCAGAGATAGAATAATAATATTTAAAATATTTATTGACTAGCTTCCGCTTTATAAATTATCCCAAGTTATTTCATTCTCTTTGCGACTTAATTGTATATGAACAATTTTTTTGAAATGATTTGCTGTCTGATTGTCTGAGCGACAGCGAGTTGCAGCAGCAATGCGAGTGTTTTTTACGAGGACACTTTTTTCCGACTGAGTAAGGAGGAAATAAAAAAAGTGGCTGATAGAAAAAATTGAGAATGATTATACAATTGGAGCATAAGGAATGAAATAACAAAAAGTTACTTTATGAAATTTGCGGCGGTATAATAGTATATAACATCTTACTAAATACAAAATCAAACATTTAGAAAAAACAGTTTTTTATCATATTTTTTTTATAATTACTCGCCGTAATTATAAAAAAAATGTGGCAGTTTTACCGCTCATGTCGCTAAAACTGCCAGCATTATAAATTAATAAATTTTTGTGTAACTTTTAATCTTAGTTTTTAGATTTATCTACTATTTTGCTTTTTCCAAGCCAGCTCATCATGCCGCGAAGTTTTTCGCCTACTTCTTCTATTGGGTGGCTGTTAGAAATATTAGATAATGCATGGAAATGTGGAGCATTTACTTTGTTTTCCATCATCCATTCTTTTGCAAAAGTGCCGTCCTGGATTTCTCTTAATACTTTTTTCATTTCTTCTTTAGCAGCAGGAGAAACTACTCTTGGACCTCTTGTTAAGCCGCCGTATTCTGCTGTGTTAGAAATAGAATACTGCATATTTTTAATGCCTCCTTCATAGATTAAGTCTACAATTAATTTCATTTCATGCAGACATTCAAAGTATGCCATTTCTGGAGCATAGCCTGCCTCTGTTAATGTTTCAAAGCCATACTGAATAAGTTTTGCTAAACCGCCGCATAATACAGCCTGTTCGCCAAAAAGGTCTGTTTCTGTTTCTTCTTTAAAGCTTGTTTCAATAACACCAGCTCTTGCACCGCCGATAGCTGCAGCATAAGCAAGTGCAACTTCTTTAGAATCACCTGTTGCATCTTGGTAAACTGCGATTAAGCAAGGAACGCCGCTGCCAATTTCATACTGCTGACGAACTAAGTGGCCAGGACCTTTTGGAGCAATCATAATAACATTTACATCTGCTGGTGGCACAATTTGACCAAAATGGATATTAAAGCCATGAGCAAATGCTAAATATGCACCAGATTTTAAGTTTGGAGCTATTTCATTTTTATAGATTTCACCTTGAAGTTCATCTGGAGTTAAAATCATAACTAAATCAGCCCATGCAGCTGCTTCTGCAACTGTCATAACTTTTAAGCCTGCATTTTCTGCTTTTTTCCATGACGCACTGTCTTTTCTTAATGCAACAGCAACATCACAGCCTGAATCTTTTAAGTTGTTAGAGTGGCCGTAGCCTTGGCTGCCGTAGCCGATTACTGCTATTTTTTTGCTTTTGATAGCACCTAAATTGGCATCTTTTTCATAATAAACTTTCATTTGTTTACCTCATATTTTATATTTTTCCAGCTTTATTTCAGCTTTAATTATTTGTTATTATGTGACTGTTTTAATTTTTCCATTTCACTTGTTGCTTTTGAGCCCCTGCCTATTGCAAGACAGCCTGAGCGGATTAATTCTATAATCCCATAAGGGCGCACAAGCTCAATAAAAGCCTGCAGTTTATCATTATCACCAGTTATTTCTATTACCATACTTTCTGGTGTAATATCTACCACATTGCCGCGGAAAGTATTAACCATATTATAAATATCACTTCTGTATTTTTGAGTAACATATACTTTTACAAGTACAAGTTCTCTTTCAATATGGTTATATGATGTTAAATCCCTTACTTTTAAAACATTTATCAGCTTACGCAGCTGTTTAATAATCTGCTCTATAATTCTGTCATCACCATAAGTAACAATAGTCATCATAGATACATCATGTTTATCAGTAGAGTTAACAGTTAAGCTTTCAATATTGTATCCTCTGCCAGAGAAAAGACCTGCCACACGAGCAAGCACACCAAATTTATTTTCAACAAGGATTGATATAATATGTCTTTTTTCCATAGCTCTTACCTTATTATCATTTCATCAATTGATGCACCTGCTGGCACCATAGGGTATACATTTTCTTCCCTGTCGCATACAAAATCCATAAGCACAGGTCTGTCTTTTATTTTAAGAGATTCTCTTAAAACTGCCTCAACATCAGCAACTTTTTCTGCCCGCATACCGATACATCCATAAGCTTCTGCTAATTTTACAAAATCAGGCTGCACTTCAAGGCATGTATCAGAATATTTTTTATTGAAAAATAACTGCTGCCACTGTCTTACCATTCCTAAAAACTTGTTGTTTATAATAACAGTTTTAACACCTACTCTATATTGAACGCATGTTGTTAACTCCTGCATATTCATTAAAATACCGCCATCACCTGATACACAGAATACTTCCTTGTCAGGTCTGCCGATTTTAGCACCCATTGCAGCAGGAAGTCCATAGCCCATTGTGCCCATACCGCCTGAAGATAAAAACTGTCTAGGAAATTTATATTTATAAAACTGACCTGTCCACATTTGATGCTGACCTACATCTGTAGCAATAATAGCATCGCCACCAGTAACTTTATATAATGTTTCTATTACATACTGAGGTTTAATGATTTTATCACTGAATTTATAAGAAAATGGTTTTTCTTTATCCCAGCCTTTAACTGTTTCAAACCATTCATCTCTTTCCTGTCTGCATTTATCCCATTTATAATCATCAAGATATTTATTTATCATTTGCAGAACATTATAACTGTCACCAACAACAGGTATTTCAATATCAACTGTTTTACTGATAGATGACGGGTCAATATCAATATGTGCTATTCTTGCATTTTTTGCAAACCTGTCAAGCCTGCCTGTTGAGCGGTCAGTAAACCTTGTGCCGATAGCTATTATAAAATCAGATTCTGTTACTGCCATATTAGAAGCATAGTTGCCGTGCATTCCAAGCCAGCCTATCCACTGGCTATCAGTTGCAGGATATCCGCTAAGCCCCATAAAAGATGAAACAACAGGAACATTTACTGCATGAGCAAATTTTATCAACTCTTCTGTTGCCCCTTTGCTGACTTTAACACCACCGCCAATAAATATAACAGGTTTTTTAGCTGTTTCTAATGTTTTAAGCAGTTTTTTCACCTGCATTGGGTGGCCTTCAGTATTTGGCTGATAACCTGCTAAATGTATCCTGCCGTTTGGTTCATATTTTACTTTTGCTGCAAACACATCTTTTGGAATATCCACAAGCACAGGACCAGGTCTGCCTGTTGTGGCAATATGTATTGCTTCGTTCATAGTGTCTGCTAAATCTTTTACATCTGTAACAAGATAACTGTGTTTTACTATTGGCCGTGTTATACCCACAATATCAGCTTCCTGAAAAGCATCACCGCCAATTAAATTTGAAACAACCTGCCCAGTAATTACAAGCATAGGAACGCTGTCCATATAAGCTGTGCCAATACCTGTTACAAGGTTTGTAGCACCAGGGCCGCTTGTTGCCATACATACACCTATCTTGCCAGTTGCTCTTGCATAGCCGTCTGCAGCATGCGCCCCACCCTGCTCATGACGAGGCAGAATATGTTTTAAATCTGAATCAAATAATGTATCGTAAAAACCAGTAAGAGAACCGCCAGGATAGCTGAATATTACATCAACCCCATTACGCTTTAAGCAGTCTATTACAATCTCTCCACCTGAACATATCATATTAATACTCCAATATTATGGTTTACACTAAGCTTATTTATCTCTTTTAAATATAGCTCCCTCATTTGCACTAGATACGCCTTTTGCATATTTTGCTAAGTAACCGCTTGCTACTTTTGGTGCTGGAGCTTTAAAGTTTGCACGTCTTTTTTCAAGTTCAGCATCACTTACATCTAAGTGGATACTTCTTTCTGGTATATTAATAGCTATTTTATCGCCGTCTTCCACAAGAGCAATAATACCACCTTCTGCTGCTTCTGGAGATATATGACCAACACATGGCCCTCTTGTACCCCCAGAAAATCTTCCGTCAGTAATTAATGCAACCTGAGTAAGTCCAAGACCTGCTATTGCAGCAGTCGGCGCAAGCATTTCTCTCATACCAGGACCGCCCTTTGGACCTTCATAGCGGATAACTACTATATCACCATTTTTTATAACGCCGCCCATAATTGCTGCCATTGCATCTTCTTCAGAATTAAATGTTTTAGCTGTGCCAGTAAATACCATCATATCAGGATTTACTGCACTCTGCTTAATTACTGAGCCGCCAGGAGCAATATTACCACGAAGAACTGCAATACCGCCCTCTTTATGATACGGGTTATCTACTGGACGGATAATATCTTCATCATAATTTTCAGCTGCTTTGCATATTTCTTTAACAGTCATACCGCTGACAGTAATATTATCTTCTAAATGGCTTTCCAGTGATTTCATAACTGCAGGAATGCCGCCTGCAAATTCAAAATCTTCCATAAAATATTTACCGCCAGGAAGCAGGCTTGTTATGTGCGGAGTTTCTTTTGATAAAACATCAAAAGAATCTAAATTTAAATTAATTCCTGCTTCATAAGCAATAGCAGGAAGATGAAGTGTAGTATTTGTTGAGCCGCCAAGAGCTAAGTCTGCCTTAATAGCATTTCTGAATGCTTTTTCATTCATAATATCAAGTGGCTTAATATTTTCTTTAACTAAAGAAACTAGACGAACACCTGAATCAAAGGCTATTCTGCGTTTTTTTGCCATACCTGCCATAGCAGTTGCGCATCCCGGCATACTCATACCCATAACTTCTGTTAAGCATGCCATAGTATTAGCTGTAAAAAGCCCCTGACAAGCACCTTCGCCAGGACATGCTGTCATTTCCATATTAGTCATTTCATCTTCATCTATTTCACCAGTTGCCGCTTTTGATGCAGCTTCAAATGAATCTGTAATAAAATCACGCCTTTTCATACGGTAGTTGCCACTCATCATAGGGCCTGCTGTAACAAAAATAGATGGAACATTAAGTCTTGCTGCAGCCATAAGCATACCTGGAGTAATCTTATCACAGTTAGTAATAAAAAGCACACCGTCAAGAGAGTGAGCATTTACAACACACTCTATCATATCAGCAATAGCATCACGGCTTGGCAGACTGTAACGCATGCCTGAATGCCCCATAGATATACCATCGCATACTCCTGGAACACTAAAAATAAACGCCTGTCCGCCACCTGTATGAATACCTTTTTCTGCAAACCTTTCAAGTATTCTCATACCAGAATGGCCAGGAATAAGGTCTGTAAAACTTGAGCATATACCTATAAATGGTGCATCCATTTGGTTTTTAGATACACCAGTGCCATATATTAATGCTCTGTTTGGAGCTCGCTGGCACCCTTTTTTAATAATATCACTTCTCATATTTTTACCCTTATCTAATAACTTAAAAATTTAAATAATTAATTAGGTTATCACTATAATTTTAATTTAGCAATTACTTTTTTAAAATATTTTTTATCAAAGGTTGATATTGTAAATTTTTTAAAAAATATTGTTGAGAAATACAAAAAAATTGTATATATTTTATATAACTTTATATGGGATATATAGGAGTTTAAAAGGTATGAGGGACAACAGAAAAAAATCTAAATCTTTATCATTAAGGGCTAGAATGATGATAACATCATCTATCCTTATTGCTGTAAGTATGCTCTCTGTTATTATTTTTGACTACATTAATAATAACAGCTATTCAGAGCACCTGCTTGTAAAAGAAGCACAAAAAATTACAGAAACTATTACAGCAAGAACTAATGACTGGCTGCAAAATAACGTAACACTTGCAGAATATATTGCAAAATCTATGGTATTTAACGATACAAAAGATTTTGGTAAATATATGGATATGTTAAATGCATTTGATGAAAGGCCTGAGGTAATACAAGTGCTTATTGGTTTTGATGACGGCACACTTTACACATCAAAAAGCGTAACAAGCCTTCCAGACGGCTGGTATGCGCCTGACAGACCATGGTATAAAAATGCTATGCTTACAGATAAACCAGTTTTATCTAATCCATATATAGACGGGATTACAAAAAATCCTTGTATTTCTGTATCATTTAAAATTACTGCTGCTGACGGCACAAAAGGTGCTATATGTATTGACTATAACCTTTCAGTGTTAAGCAGCATTTTAGATAAATCAAAAGATACAGAATTAAATGGATTTATTAATATTATAGACAGCGATGGTAATATTGTATTAGGTTCAAAAGCAGAATATACTACTAAAAGCTTTATTAAAATACTGCCATACTATGCAGATGTTGCTGAACAGTTAAAAACAAGCGCAGGCGCACCAATAAAAGTAACAGACCAGCAAGGCAAAGACTGGATATCTTTTTCAAACAAAACAAGCGATTTTGACTGGTATGTGCTTTACAGAATACCTGGAGAAACTTTCTTTGCCACTCAGGTAGCAAATATGATTAAATCATTAATAGTTAGTGCTATCCTTACTATTATTGCAATTATTCTTTCTATGTTTACAGTAAACAGGTCATTACAGAAACTTGTAACATTCCAAAAAATGATGATTGATGCAAGCTCTAATAACGACTTAACTGTCCGCATACCAGTTGAAACAGATGATGAGCTTGGCAAAATTGCAGAAAGTATGAACCAGTTTATTGCAAAAGTGCAGGAAATAGTGGTTGCTGTCCGTAATGCTACTATTGAAGTTGCTTCCAGCAATAACCAGCTTGCTGCTACTATGGAAGAACTTTCCACTACTTTTGATTCTCAAGCTGAACAGGTAGAAAATATGGTGCAGAGTATGGGACAGGTAGGTGATGTGTTTAAAAACACTTCAATGGCTCTTTCTGAAAATATGAACTCTCTTGAAAGCACTGCATCAATGTCAAAAGAAGAAACTCAAAAACTTGAAGTTGTTGCAAAAGATATGACAGAAATAGAAACTGATACTGTTACATTATCTAATAGTATAGACAGCCTTACAGAAAGCTCTTCTCAAATAGGCGAAATTATTAATGTTATTAATGATATTGCAGACCAGACTAACCTGCTTGCATTAAATGCAGCTATTGAAGCAGCAAGAGCAGGAGAAGCTGGAAGAGGTTTTGCTGTTGTTGCTGATGAAGTAAGGAAACTTGCTGAAAGGACTACAAAAGCTACTGGTGAGATTGCAGGAATTATTACCACTCTGCAGCAGGAATCTGAAAGTGCTGGCGTTGCAATGAAACATTCTTCTGACAGTGTAAAAATTGGCGCTGGAAATATTGGCGAAGTTACTGCTGAAATTAAAAAAGTTACTGTAGAAGTTAATGACCTTTATACTCATATGAAACCTGTTGCTAAATCAGTTGATGAACAGCAGGAAACTGTGCAGACAGTTGTTGATAATGCTCAGGTAATAGCTGCAGGTATTGAAGAAAGTAATGCAGCAGTTAGCGAAGTTAATAAAACAGTAAGCCACCTGCAGCAAAGAACTGAAGGACTAAAGCAGTTAATAGAACAGTTTAAAGCATAATACCACACCCGTTTTAACTCACTTAACTGCATAATATACCTGCTGAAAAGCAGGTATATTTTTATATAATTAAATAAATAGAGCTTTTTTATGCAAAAATTTCTTTTAATATAAAGATAATTGATAATACAAGCATAGTTTTTGATATTTCTTTATACCTGCCTGTGCCTGCTTTAACTATAACATAAGCTAATATAGAAAGCTCTATACCCATAGCAATATTATATGTAAGTGGTGTCATTACTACGGCTATTACTGCAGGAGTTAATTCTGTCCAGTCTTTAAAATTAATTTTTTCCACAATAGAAAACATTAATATACCCACAAAAATAAGAGCTGGAGCAGTAGCTGCACCAGGCACTATTTGTATTAATGGTGAAAAAAACATAGCAAGTATGAATAAAAGCCCTATGACTACAGCAGTTAAACCTGTTCTGCCCCCTGATTCTACCCCTGTAATGCTTTCTATATATGCACCTACTGTGCTTACTCCAAAAACACTGCCGGCAGTTGAACCAAGTGCATCTGCCATAAATGCTTTTTTAGCTCTCATCATATTACCTTTTTCGTCTACAAAACCAGCACGCTGAGCAACACCCATTAATGTGCCTATTGTATCAAATACTGCCATAAAAAGCAGAGTAAATACTGCCATTAAAAAGTTAGAGTTTAATATATTTGAAAAATCCATCTGAAAAAATACAGGAGCAACAGACGGCGGAGCAGATACAACTCCATCTGGCATTTTTGTAAGTCCTAATGGTATACTTATAATAGTAACAACTACAATACTTATTAATATTGCACCAGTTACCTTTCTTATATGCAGTATAATCATAAGCATAAGTCCAAATATGGATAAAAGAGTGCTTATATTGCTGAAATCGCCATAAGTGACTAATGTTGAATCATTATTTACAATGATACCTGCACTCTGCAGCCCTATAAACATTAAAAATATACCAATACCTGCTGGTATTCCCATTTTTAATGAAAGGGGGATAGCATCCATTATTAATTCTCTAATGCGGCCTACTGTTATAAATATAAAAAGCACACCAACAATAAATACTGCTGCCAAACCTTCCTGCCATGAAAGCCCCATAGATTTAACTATTACAAATGCAAAAAATACATTTGATGTCATACTTGTAGCAAGCCCAATAGGATAGTTTGCATAAAGCCCCATTAATATACTTGCAAAAGCTGCAGCTAAACATGTAGCTGTAATCAGTGCATCTCTAGGCATGCCAGAGTTAGATAATATATCAGGGTTTACAAAAATAATATAACTCATAGTCATAAAAGTTGTAAGACCAGCAATTATCTCCTTTTTTACTGTGCTGCCAGAAGAAGTTATACCAAAAAACTTATCTAACATAAATGCTCCTTGAAAAATTATATAATCTTATGAAAATACTCCATATTTTACAGGAAAATATGCTGAATATTTTTATATTTATATTTAATAAATTTGGTTAAATATGGTATTTTTTTCAAATTTTACTTGTATTTAACCATATATTTTATATAGTATATTATTTTAATTTATCATATATATTTTTGCAATAAATTATTAAATTCAGGTATTTTATGAAAAAAACAGCTTTTATTTTATTAATATTTTTTGCTTTGTATTATAAAAGTTTTGCAGCAGCTGCTATGATAAAATCAGAAATAGATATTAACCTTAATATGATTAAGGGCAGCATAACTATTGCTTCTACAAAGGCAGAAACTGTTACAGTATCACTTTATAATGATATGCAGCTTTTAGCTGATGATAAAAGAGTAAAATATAATAAAAATAAGAATGAATATGTTATCAGCCTTGATGGCTTATCTCCAGTTATTTTATCATATATTAAAAACATTACTAATGAATATGATACTATAAGCAGTGATTTTATTTCAATATATTCAAGTATAGTGCCTGCTGTATCAAATATTGAAAATGCAGAGCTTTATATTAATATACCAGAAAATTTTCAAGGGCTTGCAAGCCAGTTTGTTACATATTCAAAAAATAAAAATACAATGCTTTTTACATACAATCATCTTCCTAAAAGCATATATTTTGCAGCATCTTCTAACTATGTAATAAAAAAAATAACACAAAAAAATATAGATATTTATACTCTCTTATTTAAAGAGCATGAAAATTTAAGTTATAAGCTTTTACAAAAAGCTGCTTACTATATAGAAATGTATGAAAACCTTTTCTCTTCTCACTTTCCATACCATAATTTTATTATAGCAGAAGATGTAAACCCTTACGGCCATGCACTTGCTTCTATGGCAGTATTTGGTTCATCTATTATAGATAAAGAATTTGTTGCAGAGCGTTCCTTAGGTCATGAAGTGCTGCACCAGTGGTTTGGAGCAGCTATTGAATGCAGCATGACAGACGGCAACTTTTTAGAAGCTGTTACCACATATTTTTCTGACTATTTTTATGAAAAAGATGACAGAATTAAATACAGAAAAGATGTACTTATGAAATACCAGTCTTATGCAGCAGGAAAAAGTTTTCCTTTAAAAGATTTTATATATAATGCAGGAAAAAAAGAGCAGTCTATAGGATATGGCAAAGGGCTTATGGTGCTGCATATGGCTAAAAATAAAGCTGGTGATGATGCTTTTATGGCTGGCATTAGAAAGTTTATTCATGATAAACTTTATTCCAGCGCTTCATGGAAAGATTTACTTACTTACATTGGTATGGATGAAGATTTTTATATAAACTGGATAAACAGCAAAGATGATATTATACTTTCAGTAAATAATGCTGCATTTCAAGATAACACCCTTGCATTTAATTTAACTAGAAAAGGCGGCGAAGAAGAAGTAGATATTCCATTTACCCATATTTCAGAAAACCATACTGTAACAGGCACATTTAAAACAAAAAAAGGTGTAAACCAGATAATATATAACTTGAAATCTGATAACGATACATTTATCATAGATGACAGGTATGATTTAATGAGAGCTTTATACCCTGCTGAAATTGCTCCATCATTTGACTGCCTTTTTGGAGCTGATGAAATATTATTTGCAGGCGGTAAAAATGAAGATAAATCATTTAAAAGAGTATTTCCTAATATAAAAGAAACTGTCCATATTAGAAAACTAAGCCTGCACCATTTAAAAGATAAAAATGTTATTATAGCTATGGAAAACACTGTGCCCCAGACTGTTGCAGAACTTTTAAAAAGCAAGCTCACATTTACTTTTGAAATAGGCAATACTACATATAAAGTTGTAAGAAACCCATACTCACAAGGGGATAAATTTATTATGTTTTCTTTTAACCATACAAAAGAAAGTCTGGACAAATTAACCCATTATGGCTCTTATTCATATATAACACTTAATAAAAATAAAGTAACTGCAAAAGAAAAAAATACTACGCCAAATGGCATAAAAATATTTGGCAGATAGAGGAATATAATGAAAAAGATTTTACTTTCAAGCTTAATTTTAATGCTTTCATGCTCATTCAGCTTTGGTGCTGTCTATAATCAGGATAACAGAATACCAGTGCCTTATGTTTTAAAAACTATAAAAGATTTTGAAAATAATGCAAATACTAATGAAACAGCATTAATGCGTAAAAATATACTCCACAAACTTTCTACATACGGAGTAAACAGAGTGCCAGATATAAGCAATGAAGCAATAGGATTTATTTTCCACATGATAAAATTAAATATTGGAGAAAGTAAATTTCAGGAAGGCTTAAATAAAATGGCAGATTTAAAAGATATGCCTTCCCTTACATGGCTGCAGATATTAAGATGCTTTGATGGAATTGATGCAGACAGTTTTTATGATGCTTATTTCTCTAAAAATCCACTTATTAAATTAACTGTAACAAATGCAGAGTATATTTCAGAAAAAGGAAACTACTATATTACATTTACTCTTTTAAGAAAATACGGCGATAAAGTAGTAAATATCCCTTATGTAGTTGAATATGACAATAAAAAAGAATACGGCAGACTGCAGTCAAGCATAGACAGAGAGGAAACTTTTAAAGTGCCTGTATCTACTGGCGCAGTAAAACTTGTGTTAGACCCTAACTATCATGTAATAAGAGAGCTTGCAGATAACGAAAAAGCACCTGTAATTGCAGATATTTTACATAAAGAAAATATTTTATATATAGATACTCAGCATAATAATACAGTATCTGCTGTATTTAAAAACCCAAGATATGTGAAAGATGATGAAGTGAAATTTAGTGATTTAGAAAATTCTGATGTTATTATTGGAAGCTATAATAATAAAATTGCTAAATTCTTTGCAGATAAGCGTATAAATAATGAAGAAAATTCTGAATATTTTATTTTTAAAAACCCAATGAATAAAGATAAATATATTTTAATTGCCAATAATATACAGTCAGGCAGCATACACTTATTAGAAAATTATGCATTTAATCAGGAATTAATTTTTAAAAATGACAAACTTGTATTTAAATCAAGCATGCCAACTGATATGGGAATAACTATATTAGAGCATAAACAAGATGTAATTATAGATGTTAAAAAACTTGATACATTTCAAGATATGATGAAAAAAGCATCAGCTTATAAAACAATTTTTGCAGGTGAAAGCCACAGCGAATATTCTCACCATGCTAACCAGCTTGCAATTATTGAATATCTTAATAACTCTAAAAAGAAAACTGCCATAGCTATGGAAATGGTGCAGTATAAATACTTAAATGTTATAAATGATTTTGTTAAAGGAAGAATTACTGAAAAAGAAATGCTTGACGGCATAGATTATTATAACAACTGGAGTTTTGATTACTCCCTTTATGCGCCTATATTTAGATATGCAAGAGACAATAATATAGATATTATCCCATTAAATATAGATAGAGAAGTTACATCAAAAGTATACCAGGGTCAGATAGATAATTTAACTGAAGAGCAGGTTCTTTCTCTGCCAGAGCGTATGAAAGTTATTAATAATGAATATGAAAACAAAATAAAAGCTGTTTTTGATATGCATGCAGGCTCTCAAAATAAATTTACAAACTTTTTCTTATCCCAAAATATATGGGATGAAATAATGGCAAAACATTTAGCAGATTATAGAAAAGCAAACCCTGATACTACAATTGTAGTAATATGTGGAAACGGCCATGCAGGAAAATATTCTGGTATTCCTTTAAGATATAAAAGAATTACAGGTGAAAACAGCTTTGTAATTATGCAGGGCGAATCTATAAACCAAGAAAGAGCAAATGCTGATGTATATATTTATCCTGAAGAAATAAAAAGTCAGGGAACACCAAAAATAGGGGTAGCAATATCTATTGAAGAAAAAAATGGCATAGTGAAAGTAAAATCTGTTACTAAAAATTCACCAGCTGCACAGGCTGGCATTAAAAATGGCGATATAATACTAAAATGCGGATATCATGATATAAAAAATATTGGCAATCTAAAATATGCCCTTTATGAAAAAGGATATAATGGCGTGTTAGAATGTGAAATAAAAAGGGGGAAAAACATTCTAAATAAAAGCATTAAACTTTTTGAATATGATGACAGTGCAGAAATGGATGAAATGATAAAAGCACATACTGCAAGAATGAAAAATAAATAGGTATAGGTGTATGATGATTTTATATTGACAAATTTCGATGTATAAGGTAAGGTGATTGAGATGAAGGATGTTGTAAAAATTTTTAAGGCATTAGGGGACGAGAACAGGCTTAAAATTCTGCATATTATTGGCTCTCAGGAAGTATGTGCCTGTAAGCTTTTAGAATTTTTAGAAATAGGACAGCCTACTCTGTCGCATCATATGAAAATACTTTGCGACAGCGGTATAGTTAGCTCAAGAAAAGACGGTAAGTGGACACATTATAAAATTAATAAGGATACAATAAAACATACAGCAGACTATATGCAGGTAACTCTTTTTGGAAATACTGCAGCTCAAAGCTGCTGCAATGGCTGCTAAATATATTTTAAATTGTTTTTTTTCAGTGTCATTTTACACACAGCTTTTAATTAGTTTATTAGCTGCAAATATATGCTTAAATTTATTTTTCATTTTTGTGTTTTAATCTTTTAGATTTATTTAATTAAAAGTGTTTTTAATGAGTATATTAAAAACACTTTTTAAATACAATATATATTGATATATATAAATATTTAAATATAATGTGTAACAGGTATTGATATTGCTTCAAAATTTGGCGGCGCATTACAGTTTTTCTTATATGACACTATTAAAATTTTTATTTTATTATTAACAATGATTTTTATAATATCATACATACAAAGCTATTTCCCGCCAGAAAGAAGCAGGCAGGTATTAGGTAAATATAAAGGACTTGCTGCCCTTATTATTTCTGCACTTTTAGGCACTATTACTCCATTCTGCTCATGCTCATCTATCCCACTTTTTATAGGCTTTGTTAGTGCCGGACTGCCACTTGGAGTTGTATTTTCTTTTTTGATTTCATCTCCCCACTTGTAGATATAGGCTCTATTGTGCTTTTAAGCAGCATGTTTGGCTTTAATATAACTTTAATATATGTTATACTAGGTTTAAAACTTGCTGTTGCAGGGGTTGCATTAATTGATAAACTGAAAATGGATAAATATATTGCAGGATTTATCACTAAAAACCCATACTCAGATAACCATATTGCAGATTTAACTGTAAAAGAAAGGTTATATTTTGCAAAAACACAGGTTCTGCAGATTGCTAAAAAAGTTTATATTTATATATTTATAGGTGTTGCAATAGGTGCTGTTATACATAATTATATACCAGAAAATTATGTATCAATGGTACTTGGCAGCGGCAATATTTTTTCTGTTCCATTAGCTGTATTATTTGGCGCGCCAATGTATGCAGATATTTTTGGAGTTATACCTATTGCTGAAAGCCTTTATGCAAAAGGTGCAGGTTTAGGAACGGTTATGTCATTTATGATGGCAGTTACTGCTCTTTCTCTGCCTTCCATTATAATGCTTAAACAGGTAGTTAAAGGCAGGCTTTTATTTACCTTTATCATAATTGTAATAACTGGCATTATAATAAGCGGATATTTATTTAATTATATAGAAATGCTTTTATAAAGGTGATGTATGAAAAAAAATATTACAGGTATTCTTATTATTTTATTAATAGTTGCAGCAGTATTTGCAGTTAAAAAATGCAGCAGCAGCGAGAATATTTCTTCTGATTTACTCAGCTTTGATTTAAATGTTACAGAAATGGTTGATTTTAATAAGCTGACTTCTCAAGGTCTGCCTGTAATAGTAGATTATGGGGCTGATACATGTATACCATGTGTAAATATGGCACCAGTTTTAGAAAAATTAAATAAAGAAATGGCAGGAAGAGTATATATAAAATTTGCCGATGTTTGGAAATATCCAGATATTAATAAAAATATTTATGCTAAAGTTATACCTTATCAAGTATTTTTTGATAAAAACGGCAAACCTTATGAGCCAAGTCAGGAAGTATTATCTTATGTTAATTTTATTACAAAAACAGATAATGAAAAGCATACATTTACTATGCATATAGGTGAATTAAAAGAAAATCAAATGCGGTTAATAATAAATGATATGTTAAAATAATTTTAAGGGAGAATGTTATGTTTTTTTAAAAAGCAGATATCCTGCTCATGCGGTGGAGCATACAGTAGCCAAAACACTCAAAAATTACAGCCTGCTGAAGAAATTAAATCAGTAAAAGTATTAGGTTCAGGCTGCAAAAACTGCCATATGTTAAAAGAAAATACTGATGCAGCACTTAAAGAACTGGGGCTTAATATTGAAGCTGAGTATGTTACAGATATTCAAAAAATAATGTCTTATAACATATTAAGCACACCTGCTCTTGTTATTAATGAGCAGGTGGTATCTACTGGCAAAGTATTATCAAGTGCTGATATTATTATAAGTATGGGCTGTTATAACGGCTGCCCATATATAAATCAGGAATTTACTGCAGACTGGCAGATAGCTGACCCTACAGGGAAAAGCGATGATGAATTTATAAAAGTTATAAATGAAATTAAAGAAAAAGTGCTGCAGCTTAGAAATATATAATATATATAATAGGTAAAATTTACTGATTTTTACCCACTATCTGTAACCTATGGGTAAAATTTTGCAAAATTTACCCATTCTATTTTCAATTTAATACATATGTTTTGGCATATAAAACATATGCTGTTTATAATTTTTCAGCATTTTATATGTAAAACTTTATAATAATGGATACATAAAAAAGGGAGCATATGCTCCCTTGCAGCCTGATAAAATGCACGAGCGTATTTACGAAAACACTGTTTCCATAGCTGCAGCTGGAGAGCATTATTAGGCTGGCAAAAGACTGGCGAAAAAATGTATTTTTTCGACAATCTAACTCATTTAAAATTTTATCCAATATATTTTACCATATATAATATATGCCGCCTATTCCATTATTTCCCTGCAGCTCTATTTGGTTAAAGATACCGTTCCATTTTGTAATAAAAAAAGAATATATTTCTAACTCTTTATTTTTATATCCTGCAGAAGTAATAAAACTGTTTTTATTACTGTTTTCTGAATATACTTCATCGATTATCTCTGCAAGATTAAATCCGTTTTTATTGTATTCTTCACTACCTTGAATATAATTAAAAGATAAAATATTATATCTTTCATCATCTGTAATATTCCTGCCTGTAACAAGCAGCATTTTTATAAAATCTTGAAATAAACTGTTAAAATCCATATTAACAGCTTCTTCTACTGCTTTTACACCAGTTTCTTTAGACTGATATATTTTTTTAATATATTCATCACCAAATCTTTCCTGCAAATACCTTGCAAATAAAAGACTTAAACCATAATTCTGAGTACTGTCATTTGTAATTAATGATTTACCCTGTGATGAAGAAAAGAAAGTAGAAATATATCTTTTATGCGGCAGCGTATATCCACCATAATATTCTGCAAGCATTGAAAGTCCTTCATTTAACCATACTGAAACATTAGTATTTAATTTATTTCTTACTCTGCTGTCAAAAAGCACCATATGCTGAAATTCATGTATAAAAGTTGCTTTTACATCTTCTTTATTTTTTTCCCATCTATTTTTTTCAAAATATTTATGGTTTACATAAAGCACATCTGCTTCATTTGATTTTGCATCAGAAAATGTTCCATCAGCATATTTATCTGGAGTATAAAAATATCCCATAAGACCATCATCAAAATCTGCAATTAAAAATGATACTTTTCCATTATTATCTATATCATTTTCTGTATCATAAAACTGGTGGATTATTTTATAATCTTTATCAAATGCTGCAGTTATTATATCTATTTGTTCCTGTGTTATACTTAGACCTTCCTGTATAAAAAAATAAGCATAATCTGATACTGCAATACATTCTGCATTTATCAATTTTAAACTGTCATTTACAAGCAGGTATACATTATTCCATTTAGTACCTTTATTTATAATTTCAGGCATAGTTTTCATTTTAATATCAGCATTAGGATATATGGGCTTAATATTATGTTTTTCTGCATAGTCTTGAATATTTTTTATATGTTCATTTATTCTTTCCTTTGGATTTAAAACTATGCTCTCTGCTTTATAAACAATATCTTCTTTATTTTGCAGAGTTTGGTTATTCCCTGATATATTATAATATGCCTTTTTACTATAATCATCACTAATTTTTTCAGGCATATAATATGCAAGTGTATGCAGCATTTTAGCATTATCATAAATTTCTATATTATTTACACCAGTTTTTAGTATATTTTTTTCCTGATTGTTATCGGTATTATTTGTATTATTATCTATACCTGTTTCGTTATTAACGGTATTATTATCTATACCTGTTTCATTATTAACGGTATTATTACTGCTGCTTTTAACATCTGCACAGCCTGTTAAGCAAAGCAGCAGACTTATCAAAATTATTACTTTCATTTTACTGCCTGTATTATAAATTGTTATATTCTACTATCATTTCTTTAAATGACGGCTCATTTTCCAGTCTATCAAGCACATTTCTTTTAAAAGTTTCTGCATCGGTATTACAATCTTCATAAGTAATATTCATATTTTTTAAATATTTTCCTACTGTCTGTGCATAAGAATACTGTAATGGAGTGCTTAACTCTTCAATAGTTCCTGATATTTCCTTTGCTCCATATTTTACCATAAGCCTGTATAACTCTAAAAGTCTGTTTTCTGCTCTCTGGCTTACCATATTCAGCTCTGCAGGTCTTAAACTTAAATAATTTACTATTAACTTAGGAAGCATTATTTCAATATAATCATATACAGGAACACCTGTTTCATCACCTGCTATATCAGGGTTAGATGTATATGGATTAATTATTTTATCACATACTTGAACAAACTGAATTAGTGTATTATAATTTTTATCAGGTGATATTACTGGCATTACAGAAAATGTTTCATCATAAGTTGCACCTAACACTGGCTTATCAAAACTTGATATATTAGAAGCACCATGACTCACTCTAAAAAACATATCCACAAGTGATGATAATATTTTTTCATCTGCAGGCAGCTTCTGCTCCTTTAAATATGTAACAAATGAACATGATAAATAAAACATATTACTTCTAATATTTTCCTTTATTTCTCCATTTGTAAGTTTTGATAAATACATTTGAGCAAATTTTGCTATACTATCTTGGCTTGCAGTCATCACACGCAGAGCATTCATTAAATCAGTATTTTTTGTCTCTTCTCCAAATATTCTTATAATCTCTTTTTCAAACTCTGCTGCTGGTTTATCTAAATATTCATAAGCAAATAAATAATTCATACTTGTTTCATCTGCCTGCATATAAATTGTTTTAACAAAAACTTTTGCTATATCTTCATTATAAAGTATCCCTATACTTTTATCTGCACTTAAACCTTTCCTGCCTGATAAAATTGCAATAATAGATTTAATATTTTCCTTTGCCTGCTCACTAAGATTTTCCAGCGGCACATTATTACCATTAGTATCTTGAATAAATTTTGGATATTCTAATAAAAATGCATTATCTGCTTTTTCCATTTCTAAAGCTGTATGATTATTATTTTCTACAGTATGATTATCATTTTCTACAGTCTGTTTATTTTCATTATTATCTGCACAGCCTGCAAGCAGTATAATATCTAATATAATGACTAATAATATAATAATCTTCTTCATTATCGCTCCTAAAATTTGCTGTCTGAATATTCAGACAGCCATATATTTTAATTAAAAACAGTATTCCACTCGGCAACTAATTTATTACCTTCATCTTTATGTGTTGTAAATATTACATCTATAACATTTATCTTAAAATCATCTTTTGATAAATTCAAATGTTTATATGTAAATCCCCATGATTTTAAATAATTACCTAATATTTGTGTTAGATTTTCACTTAATTTTGATGCGTTAGTCTTATCAGGCAGTTGTCCACCATTTGTTTTAACAGCCTGTATTAAATCTTCCACTCTATTATATGCTGTAACAGAATAATATCTATCTCCCTTAACCACATCAAATACAGGATCTATAAACCCATATATACTAGAATGCCCATCTGTATGATAATCTTCATCTTCTACTGGTGCCTGTGGCAAGGAACTTTCATCTGGTGCAATTTTTGTTCCATCTGTTCCTTCACTGCCACCAGTTTCACCTGTTACAAGTTTATTCCAGTCAGCTAATAATTTTTGACCAGCCTCATCTAACTCTTGTGGGAATAATACATCTAATATTTCTGTTTTAAATTCATTTTTAGATTTATCAAAATTTGAATATGTAATCTTTTTTGCATTTAGATAGTCTGATACCAGTGCTGCATATTTTTTATCTTCACCACTTAAAAGTTTATTATAATCTGGTTCATTAAATCCTTTTTGTTTCATAGTCTGATAAAATTCCAATGCTCTGTTTTCAGAACGCACTGTCCTTTTTTCAGCTCCAGGATAACCTGACAAATTAGATAAAAAATTTGCAGGCAGATAATTTTCTACTTGATTTATACCATTTATTTTATCTTCATCTTTTATAACTGGATTATTATTTTTTACAATATCATTCCACTCTGCAATAAAAGTATTTGTAGTATCTATATTTGTTTCAAACAATTCTTTTATTATACCAGCATTAAACTCATCTTTACTTACATTAAAATGGCTATAGTTATAGTTATTTGTTTTTAAAAAATCTGCTGCTTTATTAATTAATAAGTTGTGTTTATCAGTTGCACTCATATCTGGTATTTCTGCCCCTTCTGTTTGCAGTTTTTCTAAAAACTCAGCAACTCTGTTTTTTGATTTCTGAGTAGAAAGATAAGGTGCATTTTCTATTTTTTGAATAAGCTGATTATGGTAATAATTAATTGTTCCATTTGTAATTATATTTGCTGCTTCGTCCTGTGGCTCTTCCGGCTTTACAATTTTATTCCATTCATCAATTAATTTTTTACCAAAACTTCCCTCTAAAAATATTTTATTTATAGTATTTGTCTCAAATACAGACTTTTCCACATTAAACTCAGTATAAGTTATATTGTTATCTGATAAATATTTTACCACAAGTCCAGTTAATAATTCTTTTTTATCTGCAGCAGTGCTAAAAGACGGCATTTCCGCTCCATTTGATTTTAATACTCTTAATAAGTCTACTACTCTGTTATTCACTCTGTTACTAATTAATGTATAATCTTCTGGTGCATTTAAAAGATTTTCTGCTATTGCTGTGTAATATAAATTTTCAATAAAATCAGTATCAGTATATAAATCTTCATCTGCTGGTGTTACATCTTCATTATCACTTATAACCTTATTACATTCTGCAATAAATGTGTTATATGATGAAAGCCCTGCATATTTTAAAAGTTCATCAGCATTAAATTCTGTGGTATTTATTTCATATGTTGCTGGAAGTTTTGTTTTTTCATTTAAATTATACATAAGCTCCGCTATCTGTCCTATTTTTACTTCATCAGCAGGAATAACAGCAGGTAATAAATTTAATAAAAGTGTTGCAGATAAATCTACAATATTATTCCTTACATTCTCATATTCATGATTAATAAGCATACTGTATTTATCTGCCAGCATTAATAATACAGTCTGGTTATTTTTTATATTATTCAGCTTATTAATTAAAGATTGATACTGTTCTTTTAAAGGTAGTTTAGCAGCAAAATCTTCTAAATTTATAGATAATACATTATAATCAAGTATTTCTGAAAATACACTTTCTTTGGCAGTGTATTTTGCATATAAGACTATTATATCATTATTATCAAATACTATTCCATTACTTGATAATTCTTCCATTAAACGTGCTGTATTAAGATATACATTACTGTTTATTTCCCCATCAGGCAGATTATGCATATATTTAGAAAATTCTTCATAAAAGATTTTTACATTATCTTCTACTTTTACTCCTGTAGTATTATTTGTATTAACTTTTGTGCCAGTTTCACTACATCCAACACAAAATGCTCCAATAAAAAATAATAATACCATTATTATTGACTTCATAATAACCTCCTATTAATGATAATAATTATCATTAATATTATTTTATTATTTTATCAATATTAATTTTTATTTTTATTTTATAATATGTTATAAGAAATAAATTTTTTAACTATTCCTAAAATATATAATATATTTGAATACAAAAAAAGCTGCCTTATATAAAGCAGCTTTAATAAATTTATACAAAATATTTATTTGCTTATTTCTTCTAATATTCTTGATATTTCCGGCAGAAGCTGTTTTTTCCTTGAAAGAACACCCGGCAGGAAAAACAGGTTATCTTCTAATTTTTTGTAACCAAATATCTGTTCTGCTGGTGCAAACCCTGTAGTTATAAGCTGGCTTTCTTCTTTAATAATATCTGTAACAAGCAGCATCATCCAGTCAAGCTTATTATTTTCTTTTACATTAAAAAGCTCTTCCTGCAGTTTTTCTTTTACTTCACCAAGCTGAGCTAATGTAACTGTTTCTGCCTGGCTTATGCCAAAGCGCACACCATATTCTTCAAATATTTTAAAGTCTGTGCCTATAATATCTTTTGCAGAGCGGGAAGTAAGAGAGTCTGTTGCAGAGAATATTTCTACACCATATTCTTTTGCATCTATGCCGCATAATGAAGCTAAATCATTAATAGCATTAATATCGTCTTGAGTTGTTGTTGGTGATTTCATAATAACTGTATCACTAAGCATACCGCCAAGTAAAAGCATAGCATATTTTTTTGGAATATCAACTTTATATGTTTTATAAAGCTGATAAACAAGTGTGCATGTGCTGCCAACAGGTTTTGCAAAAAATGTAACAGGACTGCTTGTTTTAATTGTTCCAAGCCTGTGGTGGTCTACTATTTCCATAAGCTCAGCTGTTTCAATACCGTCTATTGCCTGAGTAGCTTCATTATGGTCCATCATAATAAGCTTAGCTCTTTTGCGTTTTAAAATATCTGTGCCAGTGATAACACCAATTAATTTACCCTCTGATACAACAGGCAGGCTTTTAGTTGCTGATTTACTGATTACATCTGCTACACTGTCTATATAATCATAAGGTGCACAGGGCTCAACTTTATTTAAAAGCTTGCCAATAGGGGTAGCCATTTCTACACAGCGGATAGTCTGAGAAGAATCAAATGGAGAATAAAATACCCAGCCTTTATAGTTTCCAAAATCAAGCTGTTTACATGCTTCTTCGCTAAGTCCTACAATAATAATAGCAGGATATTTTTTTGTAAATGCATCCTGCAGAATATTCTGCCTATTACCAGTAATTAAAAGAGTATTTTCTTCATTAGCAACATTAGCTACATGCTGGTGAAAATCATCATAAGCCATTGTAGCAACAACAACTGATGCTGAAAATTCTTCTAACTCCCCAACATTTAAAACTGTCCCCCTAAGTGAACGGCGGAGAGAATCTGCTCTTAAAGAAAAAACTGGTTTTGCCGCCCTGTCATCTCTTAGAAAAAGCTCTGTTACATCGTTTACGCCAAGCATACCTTCATATTCGTTTTCTTTATTTATTACAGGCATAAACCGAAGATTTTTTTCTCTTAAAATTCTTAAAAATTTTGAGAGCGGGTCATTTTCTTCTGCAGTAATAACATTTGTAGTCATACTGTCTATAACTTTTGGATATATGTCTTTCATATATTCAGGCAGAGCTGCTTCTGCTTTTTGGAATATAAATTTTGTCTGGTCATTAACAGTGCCGCATCTTATAGGCACAAACTCATATTCTTTATTAATCTGAGATTTTAAATAAGCATAGCATGCAGCTGATGCAACTGAATCTGTATCAGGATTTTTATGCCCGCAAATAAATACTTTATCCATAATTATTCTCCCCCATATTGTGCTATTTGTTCAACTATATCTTTACTTATATACCCTACCATGCTGTCTAATAAGCTGCCGTCTTTATCAAAAACAAATGATGTAGGTATAGGATTTATTTGAAAATATGAAAGAAGGCTGCTGTCTGCCTGATATACTGGATAAGTAATATTAAAATCTTTAACAAATTGAAGTGCATCTGACTGGTTTTGGTCAACAGCAATGCCGATAATTACAAACTTATTTTTGTCTTTATATTTTTCATAAACCTGCACAAAATCTGGTGTTTCAGCTTTACATGGCGGACACCATGAGCCAAAAAAGTTTACAAGTACAACTTTGCCGCTGTGCTGCTGTAATACGGATTTAAATCTTTCAGTATTAAGTATTTCCATACCGTTAGATACAATTACTGGCGCATTAGAAGCTGAACCTGCATTTTCAGTTTTATTTTTTTCACATCCTGCCATCACACTAAGTAATAAAAGAAGCAAAATCATTAATAAAAGTTTTTTCATAAAAGCTCCTTATTTATCTATTATACTTTAAAATGAATAAAAAGTCAGTAAATTTTTAACCTGAAAACTATTTATATATTAAAATATTATTTCATTCATTTAAAAATAATAAAGTATAATATAAATAAGCAGGATTTTATGCAAAAACAGCAGAAGAATATTAATATTTTCTTAAAACAAAAATACAAGCTTAAAAATAATTTCAGTTGAAATATTTACTTATTTTTTAAAGCATCACAGTTATTTGTAATATATGGCAGAATATGCTTAATAAAATAGGCAGCAGAATATAAATTAATGCTTTTTATTTTATCAAGAATATATGTATATTTTTCAAGAAATGGCTCATAATTTGAAAGTTTGATTTCCTGAATACATTCAATTAAGGCATCTAAATTATCTGCTGCTGTTAAAATAAGCCCTTCAATAGAGTCATCTTTTCCATCAAAAATAATTTCTCTGTATATAGATTTATAAGGCTCAGAAATAGAATCAAGCAGGTTTTCTTCTACTAAAGTTTCTTCTACTAAGCTTAATGCTTTTTTTACTTCAGCATTAGAATTTTTAGTAGTGCTTATTACATCACCCATAACAGCTTCTGGTATATCATGGTTTAAAGCTTTTCTATAAAGCCTTTTCCAGTCAATCTGTGTGCCATTTTCTTCTTCAATTATCCCTAAAAGCTGGGCAATCTGTGCAACAGAAAAAGAATGTTCGGCAACTGATGCTCTAAGATGCAAAAACTCATTTGCCCACCTGCCAATATTATTTAACTTTCTAGCAGTTGTTATTAATTTGCCAAGATTTTCCATATATCACCTTTTATATATTAATTTTAATCTTAATTTTTGTCTACTATTAACTTATACTTTTTAATAACTATTATCAATTTATCACATTTTCTACACCATTATTATAAATATATGGCGACATACAATGTCGCTTAATGAAAAATAGTTACAAATGTAAATATGTTTATATGATGTTTTAACTTTTCTGCTTCACCCCCATTTTTTAAAAACTATGATTAAAAATGCTAATTTATAATAAACTTAGTAATTATTATTTAT
>CALVEY010000030.1 GCA_944326705.1 uncultured Mucispirillum sp. | reverse complement strand
TTAAAAGTCTCTTTTTATACTTATAAAGCACTTTCTTATTTATTATTAAATAGTTATAAATATTCTTACAAAAAAATAGGGTACCCCCAGTTTAGAAAGCAGTAAAAATAATTTAGCAATATAAACATTTGATAATACTAGATTTTTTCAGCTTATATTTTACATATTATTTTAAAAAATATTTTTTTTATTACAATACAGTAAAAAATATCCTTTAAAAAAGCCTTATTTATTATATAGTTATAAGATTATTAAGAAAAATTTTTATGCTGAAAAATTTTTTAAAAAAAATTTTTTTAAATTATTTTTTATTATAAATTATTGTAAATTAAAGATTTATTTTATATAAAAAAATTATTTTCAAAAAAAATATACATAAACGACACCTGCTGTCGTTTTGCTGTGTTATAAGGTTATATCAAATAAATAACAGGAGAACGCTTATGAGCCTTACTAGAAACACAGAAATTTACACAAAAAGTATCGAAAGATACAGGGAAAACAAAACAAATTTTATTGAATGCACATTAGTGGATTTTGGTAAAAATTATGCTGAGATTGATGAAATCGAATTTTATGATGAAGAATTTAAACCTGTTGCAGATATGCTTTTAATCCCATTTCATAAATATATGGAAATGGATGAAGAAGATGATGATGAAAATGAATTTGGTGACGACAGCCTGCTTAATAATCTAATTAATGACAAATTAAATGATGCAGACAGTGAATTTAAGGAAGCATTTGAAGCTTTATTACAAAGCGATGAAAACATTAAATATTTTATATTAATGTATATGCCAAAAATAGATAAAGATATTAAAATAAAATATTTTAAAAACTGGCTTTATACTAAACTTTATCCAATATGCAAGGAAAATATAGACAATAATAATGACTATATAATTGATGAACAAACTGCAGATAAAATATTAAATATTATGCACACGCTTTATGATAATATGGAATATGAAACAGCATTTAAAGTGATTATGCACTATATATATTTTCTGCGCACATTATTTGTGATGCAGGCAACTTCTGATATACATCATAATGAGATTGCAAAACATATTGCTGATACATTTAAATCTCTTTCTGCCGTAGTGTATCTTATGAAAAAATACGGCAGTCAGCACATACAAAATAATGCTGCTCAAATAATACTGAATTATTTAAACAGCTTTAAAGAAAGCGGTGGTTTATCTTATCAAGACAGCTATATGGCATTATTAGGTGTATTTTTAACTGATGAATATAAGCCATTTAATAAAGCAATAAAACATATACAACAACATACTCTTTCTACAAGATATTTAAAATGCACTTATTATTATATTTTAAGTAAAACTAATCCAGAAAAAGCAGCAGAATTTATGGAACAGAATATGAGATTAGATGAAGTGTTTTTAATGGCAGAAACATACCGCTATTTTAATATGTGCCAGGAAATAGAACTTATTTTAAGACCAAGAAAAAAAGAAGCAGAAAAAAACAGCGATGCCATAGATGAATATTATAATATTTTATGCAATGCTTATGAAGATTTAGGAAACTTTACTCAAATGATAAATATTCTTTATGAAAAATTAGAAGATGGATATGCTGATGCTTTTGCTGCTATTTACAATGAAATAGACCATAATAATCCAAAAGAATTAGAAAGGCTTATAACAAATGCTGAAAAATATTTAGAAGATGATAAACTGATAGAAGAATATATGTTTTTCTGCTTATATGACTATACTCTGCCGATTATTGAAAAAACAAAGGATGAAAAATTGTTATTATATTTTACAGAACTGCTTATTGAAAAACAAGATGAGCTGAATACTGATGGTTATATTAATGAAAGTGATGAAACTTGTGATAATGATATTTATGAAATAATGGCAGAATCAGAAATACAAGAAAAAGAAATTTTTGATAAATTTTTTATAAAAGCAGCAGCTGTTCTGCAAAATAAGCAAATACAAAGTAAGAAATTACAGCATAAAATTGCAAAACTTGCAAAATAATTGCTAAACTGTATCACACTTCCTCACATATCACACTCTATAAAGCCCTGTGCAGCATTTTGCTGCATGGGGTTAAATATTTATTTATTCTTGTAAAAGCATTTTAAAATATTTAGAATATACTTGAAATACAGGACCTATATCAAGCAGCAGCTCCATTTTCTGCATATTTTTATCACTAAAAAATGATTCATACTGCTGCTGCATTTCTTTAGATAAATAAGGCTTTAGTATATTATAATTAATAAGTGGAACAGCTCCTGTATATTCTGCCACCTGTGCTGCTGTGTAAGGCTCAATCATATAATCTATAAATTTATATGCACTTTTAACATTATCAGATGTTTTAGGCACTGCAAAGCAGTCTATCCATAATGCACTGCCTTCCTTAGGGATTATAAATTTAAAATCAGGATTATTTTTAGTTATAAGATAAGCATCGCTGTTATAAAGTATACCTATACAGTTTGTCTGGTTTAAAAGAGAGTCTGCTACATCAATATATGATTTTATTTCTATTTTTGGATAAAGCTCTTTAAGTTTATAATATGCTTCTTTTATTTCTTCCTCTGCCATAGTATTTATAGAATATCCAAGAGATTTTAAAGCTATGCTGAAAATATCACGCATATCATCATGCACTGCTATTTTTCCTTTATAAGAATTATTCCATAAATCTTCCCATTCTGCAAAATCATTTTCATCTACACATTTAGTATTTATAACTATACCAATAGTACCTGTAAGATATGGAATACCATATTGGTTTGCTGTTTTATAGGGCTGAGCAAGATATGAATTAATTACATTATCAATATTTTTAAGCCTGCTGATATCTATTGAAGATATAATTTTTTTCTTATGCATTTGAGTTACCATGTAATTAGAAGGCATAATTATATCATATCTTCCATCATTCATATATCTAATATTAGAATAAAGCTCTTCATTTGAAATATAGCTGCTGTTATTTATTTTTTCATTAGCAGCCATAAAATCTTTGAATACATTCTCAGGCACTATATCTTCCCAAAAATATGTATCCAGCTGATTATTATTGTTTTTCTGGCAGGATATTAAAAATATTCCTGCCATTATTAACATAAATATTTTCTTCATATATCACATATTATGAAAAATCAGGCCAGTTATATTTATTTGGCCATGTTTTGCTATCAGGCATAGGTTTATTAAATTCTACACCAAGATAATAAATATAAACAAGTCCTCTTTCATCAATCACATAAACAGGAACATAATATATAGTATCTGATTCTTTTACTGTATTTTTATCTAAATAAAGCTTAATAATAGACCACTTTCCATTTACAGAAACTTGTGACTGTGCCTGTTCACTTTCAGAATGAGCATAAAAGCGGAATTTAAAATCACCAGCAATAGCATTATCTTTTGCTACCTGCAGTTTTGCATCGTTATCTGATGCAGTATAGAATTTTTTATATGTTTTTGTATCATTATCTGCTGTAAAATCTATATATCTAAATAATGGTAAGGCACTATTTATGCCTGTATCTTTTGCCATTTCCAGCTGTTTTATTTCATTTGGTACAAACATAGTCCATTCTAAAGGTATAGGTGTTGCAGTAAGGGTATTAATAATAGATAATATATCTTTTCCCCACTGTTTAACCTGTTCTTCATTTTTCACAAGCCCTGAAAGTTTAAGGGGTGCTTTTATTGCAATAATTTCATCTGATGATGTAGCATTATCTGCTATCCAGCCAAAATCATTTAAAATATATTTTAAGTCAAATAATTCTGTCATTTCAAGAGATTTAGCTGCATTGCCGTCTGCATACAACGGAAATCTGCTGAACTGGTTTTGGTATTGTTTAATTAAATTAACAGCACCAAAAGCTGCATCATGCTTAACTAAATATTCTCCTTTTTCAAAAAGCTTTCTCCACCATGGAATATTTACAAATTTATCATTATCAATAGATAAGGCAAGATATTTCTGCTTAATAACCTGTTCGCTCATAGAAGAAAAAGTTTTATTTGCATTAACAGCAGTCTGCGGCAATGCTGTCCAGTTAGTAGTAAGTGTATTGCATATATCTGTATATGCAGGGGTTATGCCGTTTAATTTTTCTTCTATTGCTTTACTGTAATTAACTTTATCTTTATCTAAGCTCTGAGGCATAATATTCTCTGGCAGCATATTTATTATCTTATTAGATGTAAGATAAACATTATAAATTTCATTATTAACTATATATGGCTGTAAACCAGAAACAAAATCATGAAATGCGCCGTAGTTATATACTGCAGGAATAATACTGTCACCAAAAGTGCCCCAGTAACGAATAAAAGCAGCAGTATAATTATTCATTATATTATAAAGCCTTGTATATTCATTATTATTTGCTAAATAATAAGATAAATAGTTTACATCATCTTTTGGTACAGTTGAAGAAATCTCATTTACACTGTTCCAAAATGGGTTAATATATTCATCAACTGCTTTTGTATTATATTCTGTTTTATACATAAGCTTTACATATTTAGTATCAGGAAATGATACACTCATATTCTCCCCGTAGTTTGATGAAATATTTACCATTAAATCAAGCTCTGTTTCTGGAAAATGGGTTACCATATCTTTTATAAATATAATATTATTATATTGATATGTATGATTGTGCATAAGCTTTAAAAAAGGTATAAGGTTAGCAAAATCTTCATTACCCTGCAGCACTTCTTCATACTTTGTAAGCAGCGAGTAATTATGTTTAACATTTTTATTATACTGGCTTATAATCGGTGTAATATCAATATTTGCATCAATCTTATTAATTGGTCTGTTATATGCACTGTTAAATAATGCAAGCAGCAGATTATAATATGTTAAAACAGTTTTATCTATCTCTATTGTAGCAAATAATTTATTAATACTTTTTGTAACAGCTGTCTGCATACTGTTAAATTCATTTTCTAAGTTAGTAACAGCATTTTCTCTAACACTGTTTATTTGAACACTGTCTACAAAATCTCTTAAAACTATTTTTTTATCTGCCCCAACTCTGTTATTATATGCTGCTATTGTGGAAAAATCTTCTTCAAATAATTTAATATATTCAGCATAACTTAATGCAAGCATTGGAATAAAAGTTTTATCGCTGTGTTCTTTTAAAAAGTCAGGATTTCTATCTTTAATCTGCTGCAGTGAATCATTTATTATTACAACATTTTTTGCAATATTATTATATATCTGCGTCCAAAGTCTTGTATAGTTTGTTAAAATATCAATATTTGAATAACCATCATCACCTGCTTCAAAATTTAGTGCATTATTTACCATATTTTCCACAGTATTTACTGCATAAATAAGGTTTTTCTCTGTATTATAGCTGGAATCTGGATAAATAGAGCCATTACTCCAGCCATTAAGCATACTCTGCATACCTGCCTGTATTGCCTTAAAATATGACTTATGAATAATAATTGATTCATTAATTGATTGATAATCTCTTGATGAATAATAGTCTTTTGCAGTAAGCAGTCTGACTATTTCATCATGCATTTCAGGAAAAAGATATCGTATCATTATTTCTACTTTTTCTCTTTCTGCTTTCATAGAATAATGCTTTGTTTCGTCCATAAAATGAAGCAGTGAGAAAAATACATCACGCTTAGCAAGTGTAAATGGTTCTTCTTTGTTATTTATCATCATTTCTTCTATAGTTCTAATCAGTGGAAATGTTACAAGTCTGCTGTGTATAAGCTCAAATAAATACAGCCTGTTATAATAATCCATATTGATAGTGCCGTATTTTAATAAACTTGATGTATAAAATCCAAAAGGTGCTTCCCATTTTGTCTGCACATCTTTTAAAGCTGTAATATAATAATTCTGTCTGTATAACAGCTGGTCATTAGGCATACTCTCTTCGCCGTTATATACAGGTCTGCCGTTTTTATCTATTGATATTAAATAAGCCTTATTTATAGATTTATTAGCAAAAATATCTGCTGTATCTTGATAAAATGATATGCTGTTGCTGATTTTTTCAGATATTTTATCGTCATTAAATATAGTTGAAAGCAGCCATAAGACAGAAAGAGCACCCATTGTTCCTAATGCTAAATAATGGGGCATATTTCTTCTAATAATTTCTTTTGATGTGTAAAAGGCTGTATTTTTATTAATGAATATATTTCTTGAAAATAAATCTGAAATAAAAAAGCCTTTTTTATTAACAGGTTCTTCTGCAATAGGTGCATCATCAATTTTTTTATTCTGCATTTTTGCAAAGAATTTATTTAAAGTATAACCGCTGTCCCCAGAAGATGTAAAATAAAGTCCATCTAAAACAAGGCTTGGCTGAAAGTTAGAAACTTTTGAAGAGCCAAAAATAGTTTTCATATATATTTCTATATTGCCTGCTAAATCATTAACAGATTCAGAGAATAAAAATATATTAGATGCAATATCAAAACGGCCGTTTTCTGATTTTGTATAAAATACATCAGAGTTTAATAAAAGGCTGTTTCTGCCTTTACGCAGATTATTAATAAACTCTACCCAGAAGCTTGAAAATTCATAATCTTCATAATACGGTTTAGAGCTTTTCCAGCCAAGTGGTGCTTTTCTAATATTATCATCAATATTTGCAAAATATTCCCTGAAGCCTGGCATGATATCAGATTTTGTAATAACCACATAGCAGGGCAGATGCATACCAAACATATTGACCATTCTATTAAGCTCTGTTTTCATTAAAATTGCTTTCCGTTTAGTAAGTGCCTCATCATCTGCAATTAAAGAATCTGCTGGGATTGTTAATATAATACCTGATAATGTATTATTTTTATGTTTTTTTCTAATATTTTTTATAATAGAAGTCCATTCTGCGCCGCTGCCTTCAAGCCACCTGTCAAAAAACACTTTTCCGCTTACATCTGCAACAATAGCGCTGCTTCCTATCCAGAATTTTAAAAGAGCAGATTTTTGTGAGCCGTCCTTTTCTAGTTCGTCCTGCTCTGTTGCTACCATATCCTGCATAGAGTGTTCAATTAAAGATGATTTACCAGAGTAAGGCTCACCTAGTGCAATATACCATGGCACATCATCAATAGATTTAAAGTCTGATTTTAAAAGACTTTTAAGTTTTTCAAAAGCAGCATTTATTATCTGTATATTTGACTGAACAATAGAATTTTTTGCGTTATCGCTTTCACTGCCGCCTCTGGCAAGATGAGCAATACGCTTCCATATCATTAAATCTTTTTTTATTTCTTTTGTCTCTTTTACTTTAATTCTTGAGTTTTTTATTTTATAAAAAAGTTTTGGTACAATAAGAAGTACAATAATTGTTAAAATTACTGCTGCAGCAATAGATAATAAAGGGTGAGATGTAATTATATCCATACTATTACTCCATGCCGTCTTCTTGTAACTGGTTATCAAAAGTGTATACTTCAAAGTTCTGAGTAGCATTACTGATTGCATGCTCAATAATATTACTTACTGGGCTTATCTTACTGCTGAAAACATTATAGTTATAAACTAATGAAAGTATTAAAATTACAGCTGCAGTGGTATAGGAAATAATAAGTATTTTTGGTTTACTGTATTTTTTCTTATGTGCGGTAATCACTGGCTTACAAGGTGTTAAAAGGTCTTTATTAATATTAATATGTGACTGCATTTTTGAAACACAGCCTCTCATTAAATTCTCTATATTTGACGGATTTCCCTTATATGAGCCGTCAAAACCTAACCCCATAAGCAGATACAGCACTTCAATTCTTTCTTCTGCTGTTGGGTCTAAAAGTATAGACTGGAGTATATCAAAAAATTTATCATCTCCTGAGAGTTCGCCGTATTTTTTACTTAAATTTTTCCAGGATTTTGAAAAAGTAAAATTACCTTCTTTAATAACATAGTCAATAAAAAATATTAATGATTTTTCAATAGTTAAAAACTCTTTATTTAAAAGCGGGTCTGATGAGCACTTTTCTTTTATTTTGCTGAGCATTATATTTATTTCATTAACTATATCTTCTTCTTTAGGCTCATAGCCTTTATTTTTAAATATCCATAAATTACAGATGTAAATAATAACAGGTCTGCATAAATCTTCCATTTTATTTTGAATTGTCATCATTTTCTCCCTGCTCAAATGTCATAAATAAATAACCATGAAAATCAGGAAAAGATTCTGGTAAAAGTTCAATAGCAGCAGTTCTTTCTCTGCATATTAAAGACCATGCTTCACTTTCTGATATATCTTCTAATGAAAACCATACTGCATTAGGGATAACAGGCAGATATCTTGGCGGAAATCGTAATTCTTTAAGCTTAACACCGCGTATTCTTTTATCTATACCCTGCTCGTTTATAAGCCTGAAATTATCGCCCTGCTCGATATATTCTTTTGCAATATCTGTATTTCCAGAAATTGATACGGCTAAATAACAGTTAGATGCTTTTACTATATCATTACTGTTTAGCTGAGTTTTATAGTAATCACCATTTAATATAAACTCATATTGAACATAATCAGTATATCCGCCAGCCATAATTATAGAGCGTATATTTGTAACCACATCTTTAAATACTTCCATTAAATTATCATGGGAATAAGCCATCACATCATCACGGTTTGAAAAAGGCTGTAAAGCTGTTAATTCTGAAAGCAGTGCCACAAGCTGTAAATATATAATAAATGGCGACACTTTATTTGTAACAATAAGTGATGATATCACTTTTTCATAAGAAGAAAGTGACGAAAGCTGCATAACATTAAACAGGTTGCCGCCTGCAAGATTATTTGTGTTATAGCCGCTGTCTGATAAATCTTTTATAATATGCTCGCATTTCTTTTTAACTACATACATAAGCTCAGATATATAACTTTTAAGTGGGCAGTCATCAGTAATAATATAAAAAGGGGCTGTATAATTTGTATCAATATCTAATTTTGGTTCATTGATATTTTTAGAAACCCATCTTAATCTGCATAAAGGAAGATATGTATAATCTTCATTATCTTTATTTGTAGTTATTTTACCATTATATATGCGTTTTAGCATTGATATTTCATTATCGCCTGTATTTTCATCTCTTATAAGCTTTTCTTTTGTGCTGAATATTCTTTCATTTTCATACTGGCTTAAATTTGCATCTGTTTCTTTATAGTTAGGCACAGCAAGATATACCATAATATGCTCATTATTAATATAATCTGCTGCATTAAATTCAAAAGGCTTTATATTAAGGTTTCCAGGCATACTTACAGTTAAATTATTTGGCATAACTGCTGATAATTTTTTGACAACAAACCGCATACCTTCTAATGCTTCTTCATCTATTACAAAATCTATAAGTCCGTAAGTATAAAATGTAGAAAGCATAAAAGATTTCTGCTGAACATCTATCATAGAATTTTGAAGCTGCTGCATGTGGTGTGGCTGTAAGAATAAGCCGTCAGACCAGTGGACCATTTCATGAAATATCATAATTACTCCTTAATATATTCTGGTTTTTTATCAATCAACGAAATACCTGTTGGTTTTATCTCTATAAATAAAGGCAGTCTTTTGCCAATATATGACCTTATTTCCATTAATATTTTTCTAGCATTATCATCTTCTATACCCGGCAGATTTACAGCTATAAAAAGCTCTTTTGCCCCTTTTCTTTTCCATAAATCCCATTCCTTTGCACTGTGGGAAAATTTTTGATAATGCTTATCATCATCATTTGAAAATACCATAGTATATGGCTGCAAAGTTTTACGCATTGGATTATCAGGCTGAAAATATTTATTTAGCTTATATGATGAAATCCATGATTTTTCATTATCATTAATACCTGCAATATCTACTTCTAGTGATGGATAATATCCATAATAATCCTTTAATTCTGGCGATAAGAATATTGTTGCATCATGCCTGTATGTGCAGCCAGATAAAATCAGTAAAAATGCCAGTAAAAGTATTTTATTTTTCATTATAAATTATCACCTGTAAAGCGTTTATTAACTGTAACATTATTATTTTTTACAGCTGTATTCTGATGTGGTGCTTTATCATTTTCTAATGATTCTACCCAGTTATCTTTACCATAAGCAATATTTAAGCCAATATTAAAATATTCTTCAAACCTTTCCTTTGGTTTTTTATTTCCACCTTTTACAAGGCTCATATTTAATAAAGCAGAATTTAAGCCGTTAGCTGCAAGCCCCGGCGGAGTTTTTATTACCTGATTAGTCATAGGCATAAGGTTGCCGTAGCTCCAAAAAGCAGTTAAGCATAATAAACCTGCTGGTGAGTCTGCACATTCATTACCAATATCCATTGCATTTTTAGAGTTTACTTCATCAGGGGATACAACCCATGCATAGACAGCATCAAGTGCCTTTTTCTGCATTTTTTTAATATGTTCCTTTGATTTTTCAGGCACAACTGATTTAATTAAATCAACTGTTTCCTGACGCATACTTTCTATTTTGCTTTTTAATTCCTTTTCAGCCTTAAATATTGGGCTGTTTTCTTCATCAATCATAGATTCTTTAGGGTTATATTTAGAAATTACTATGTCTATTAATTCAAGTGGAGTATATCCATGCTCTTTCTTAAACATATTATAAAATTCATCCATATAGGCATTGAATTTATCTTTAATATAATCAGGCACTAATTCATCAACCTGTTTTTGTGCTGCTGCAAGCTGAGCGTTTACTTCTGCAAAATCAGCCTCTGTAATAGGTTTATCTTCAATATGCGGCATATCTTTTAAAAAATCTGGAATATTTGGCTCACTTGGCTTGCCAATATCTGCAATATCCCTTTCTTCAAAAGGTTCACCGCCTGTTTCATCAATTAAAGCCATCATAGAGCGGTAACCCCACCATACTCCAGCACGCCTGAGGATTGCATAAGCTAATACTTCGCATGCATCTTTATAAAGTTTATCTTTAACTAAATTATCTATAAATTTATCCACCATATCATTATCTGGTAAATATTTTTCAACATTAGGGTTTATTTTATAACCTTCATTACTTACCATTTCAGATACTTTATTATATTTTAATAATACAAAATGTTCATCAAGCCAGTCTAACTTATCAGCCATATAATATTCCTTTATACTATGTTATTTTTAATGCTTTTGTTTCAATATCGCTGGCACCGCCTTTTGCCCGTGATGCTGTTGCTCCTGCTTCACTGGCAGTAGCTTCTGTTGTGCTTGCTTTTCCTTCCTGTTTAGCAGCTTTAATTTCACCCTGCTGGGCAGAAACTTCATCTGTAGAAAGAGATGAATCTACATTATCACCTTTTGTTTCTCTATTTGATAAAACAGTTTTATCTTCTGTTGGAGCGGTTACTTTATTGCCAAATATATTACTTTTATGAACATTTGTAGCTAAAAGTTTAGTAAGTTCTGCAAGTGCAGCAGATACAAGCATACTTGTTGCCATACTCGTAATAATAGGCGTAACTTCTGCTGAAAGTTTTGCTTTTTCCTCTTTTGTTAATTCCATAATATCTCCATACTTAACTTTATTCTTCATCTTGCTCTTGTTCGGGTATAGGTTCTCTTGCAGGATGCTCATCTTGGCGAACAGCATCCGTATTTCCACCTTCACTACTATTTCCGCTACCTGTATTATTAGGACCTTCAGAGTTAGGATCTGGCTCCACTACTCCTGCACCTGGTGAATGAAACAGGTTATGTACATTCGTAACAATATCAATTCTATTAAAGTCTATATTTCCATTAGTGCCTGCAAATTCCATTTTACCACTTTTTGTAATACTGGATACTTTCATTAATGTTGCAGTAAAAATAAGTATTGCCATAGTAATTTTTGATGTCATAAGAAAAAGCCTTAACGCATCTCGTTTAGACGCTTTACTGTTTGGAGATGCATCATCATGCATATAATCACCATCTTCAAGCTCCATAATAGTGACCACCCTATCCATAACTGAGAATATCATCTCTAAAATATCCATGGCTAATAATATCTTATCTGCCTTGTTTTCAGGTTTTCCTTCTTTTACTAAAGCCTCAATATTTCTAGCTATACCATAAGCATCTTGTCCAGAGTTACAAATATACTTAGCTATATCCATTCCATGTTTAACTTCTGCATTTGCATTAATTGAGCCAAATTGAAATATTAATTTTGCTGCATTTATAGCAGACTTAACTATTCCATCAACCCCTTTAAGTGTATATATACCAGACTTATAACCATGTATGCTGGATGAACCAATATATGTTTTAAGTGTACCGCCAAAAGAATCTGACATGGAAGATGAAAATAAGCCATTCATAGAACATTCTAAACCGTTTATATCTACTCCAGATACAGATTCTAAAAAAATTGAAGAATCTGTTGGACCAGCAGATGTCATCCATTTACGAGCAACTAATGATACTCTGTCTTCATCAATCTCTATAAAATTTGAACCTACAGATAATCTTATTAATTTTTTTGCTTTTAAATGAATAGTATCATCTGTACTTGAAATTTCAATACCATTTGAATTTGAAAATAAATTCAGCCTGCTGTTACTTTTAATATCTACACTGTCTTTACCATTTACATCTACAGCACTGGAATAAATATTAACTCTATCTGAATCTTTTATATAATTATCTATTTTTGTTTTTTGTGCTTCTTTATCACTAAAATCTTTGTCAGAATCAACCTTGTTTTTAGCATTTGCAAAAATATCAGTAATTTTTACTTCAGCTTGTGCTATTTCTGATTCAATTGTTTGAATACTATTATCAAGCTTATCAATCTCATCTTTCAAAGTTGTAATTTGATTGTTATCTTTATTTTGATTTTTCTGCAGATTTTCTAATTTACTTTTTTTATCGCATTTTGCATTGATTTGTTCATCATATTTTGCTTTAAGTGCTGCACACCATTCTTTTACAGAAATAGTTTTCGGTTCACCATTTACTTTATATACAGCCTTTGTAGTCTCATAATCATTTTGTAAACATGTCATATTTATATAAGTGTATGCTTCCTGCATAAAACTATCTATTGCTGCACTATGTATTAAATTTTTAATCTGATTTTTACACCCATAATCCATATAAATGTAATTTTTTCCTGCTGTTCCTGTATATAAATAGCTGTTCTTTAAAGAACCCAGACTAGACATTACAGAACTTATATTTGGAGTATATCCAAATAAGTAATATTTATCATCACTATCCTTAAACACTAATATTTCACTGCCTATTTCAGGATAAGTAAATGTATAATAATTTTTTGCTCCATATGGAAGAACTATATTAATTATTCTTGCTTTTTCACTTTCATTGTTTAGTTTAGCATAGAACTTATCAGGGTTATCTTTATCACAATTTTCAGGAATACATATACCTTTTACATCAGTATTGCCATTTTTATCACATACTACAGCAGGTAAAAGCATACTTTGAGTTTTAGATACTGCACTATTTGATATACTGTTTGTTTCAACAACATTATTTGCAAAAAGAGATACTTTAGATGCCATCTTATTATCAACATATAAAGCAGCACTATTTTCTATTTCTTCACTGATTAGACCGCTGTTTTCTTTAGTATCATCAGCAAAAAAGCCATATATATCAATATTATCTTTTTCATTACTGCCATTATTATAAACTGTTGTAACACTTTTTATTAAATACATATCATTTGATGTATTTTCATCTGGCAAATATCCTTTAATAGTAAGTTTACTGTTAATACCTGCACAAATATAAGTTGAAGATAAATTTATTGTATTTTTTTTGTATGATAACGCAGCTTCTATATTCTGCCTGATATCTTCTTTATCCTGCCATTCCTGTATTATATGTTCAGCATTATTGCCATATCCAAAGCCATGCAGTAAAATCCCATTATCTGCAATCTCTGTATCATTACTGCCATAATTCATTATGACATTATTAAAAACACCTGCTGATTTGTCTTGATTATCTATATTTAAATACAGTTTATTAATACGCCTGTTATCATTATCAATATGCATAAACTTCACATCAGAAAATGCTTTGCTTGTAAATTTAAGGGTAGTCTTAATTTTTGAGTTTTTATTAATATGAATAAAGTAATAATTTATGCCGTAAAATAATAATAACCGCATTAAAAATTCATAATCTGTTTCATTATGCTGATGAATTAATATTGTCTTAGACCGATTAATTAAATCATTGCTATCATTGCTATCATTGCTATCAATATCACTTAAATCATAACTGCCTATATTATTTTCATCTAATATTTCTTTTATTATATCTTTAATATTTTTATCTAAATAGCTTTTGCTTTTCTTAGCTTTCATAAGCTCCACAAAAGGCGGCTGAATAGTTATTTCATAAAGATAGATATTATTTTTATCATCTTTTTTTAATATCCCTTTATATAAAATATTAGTTATTGTCCCATAAATATATCTGTAAGAGCTTGTATTATCACTGTATTTTTGAGATACCTTTATATATACATATTCATTTATATATGCTGATGTATTTTTTATAAATTCATTATCGCTGTCAACATTTGATTTTTTTATATTACATTCTATAACCGCTTTAAATGGTTTAGACATATATTCATTTAAAGTAAGTTTTGTATATTTTGCATTAATAGAAGATTTATTTTGAAAATCTATACTAATTTGTCCCATAAATAACACCTTTTTAAACTATTTCATTTAAATTAGGACAAACTGCCACAGCTGTTGTAATAGGAACTCCAACAGGAGTAACACCAGTTACTGTGCAGCCAAGACTTGCAACAGGCCTGCCCTTTGCAATATTTGTTGGAGATAGTGTAGAGCTGATAACTCCTGTGCATACTGCACCTGCAACTGCATCACCAATACAAGCAACAGGAAGACCTTTTACCATAGTTGTTAATGCACCAGGCCCTGTTATAACATCACCTGTTGCTGTCATATTTGCAATTGTTGCAACTGGAGTAGGCATATTAATCCTCCTTAAAAGTGTAATTATATATAAAACTGCCGTCTTTAACAGATACATTTATACTTTTCATCACTTTTCCTTCCATTGTATTTCTTAAAAATTCAGCACTAATATCTGGCAGTAAGTCATTATTTATAACTGCATCTATAAGACGAGCTCCTGATGCTATATTATCACATCTTGATACTATCTCATTTCTTAATGCTTCGTCATATACCATTTCTGCATTATAATTTTCTTTTATTCGTTTTACTACTTTATTAAGTTTTAAATCTATTATACTATGCAGTGCCTTAGTAGAAAGCGGATAATATGGAATAACTGAAAGCCTTCCTAAAAGCGCAGCAGGAAAAACTTTCATTAACGCAGGGCGGACAGCTTTTTCCAAAAGCTCTGCTGTTGGATAATTTTCCTCATCAGTGCATAAATCCATTATTTCTTCATCACCTGCATTAGTAGTTAATATTATAATAGTATTTTTAAAGTTTACAAGCCTGCCTGCCCCGTCTTCCATTCTGCCCTTATCAAATACTTGAAAGAATATTTCATGGACATCTTTATGGGCTTTTTCCACCTCATCAAGCAAAATAACACTGTATGGTTTTTTGCGGACTGCTTCAGTTAATACGCCGCCTTCTCCATATCCCACATATCCAGGAGGAGCGCCTTTTAAAGTAGAAACAGTATGGGCTTCCTGAAATTCGCTCATATTAATAGTAATAATATTCTGCTGGCTGCCATATACAAGCTCTGCAATAGTTAAAGCAGTTTCTGTTTTACCAACGCCTGATGGACCAGCAAGCATAAAAACTGCCTGCGGTTTTTCAGGGTCTGCTAAATTAGCTTTTGCAGTAGTTATTCTTTTAGCAATTAAATCTAGGCTGTGTTTTTGACCTATTACTCTTTTATTCATTTCATCAGCTAAATTAAGCACTGATTTTATTTCATTTTTTACCATTCTGCCAAGTGGTATGCCTGTCCATTCAGAAATAATTGTGCTTACTGCCTGCTCATCAACAACAGGCAGCACAAGTGGCGTTTCTCCCTGCACTTCTATTAAGTCTTTATAAACTGACTGTATCTCTTCTCTTAGTTTTACAAGTTCTTTCTCATCTTTTTCTTCTGCAATTTTTGATTTAATTTCTTTATATTTTTTAGCAAGCTCCATTTCTTTTTCATATTTTTTATTAATATCTGCCTGCTCATTTTCAAGCTTTTCAAGCTCTTTATTAATTTCTATTAGTTTATCCTTATGGTCTGCACCTTCTTTTTCTTCTCTTTGCAGTATTTCTATTTCAAGCTTAACAGCATCTATTTTTCTTCTAATATATTCTAATGATTCAGGTTCAGATGACTGACTTAATGCAACTCTTGCGCATGCAGTATCCAGCACACTTACAGCCTTATCAGGCAGCTGTCTTGCAGGAATATATCTGCGAGAAAGCTTAACAGCAGCAGATAATGCCTCATCAGTTACTGCCACATTATGATATTTTTCTAAGGAATTGCTTAACTTTCTCATCATTCTAATGCAGTTATCATCATCTGGCTCCTCTATTAATATATTTTGAAATCTTCTTGAAAGTGCTGGGTCTTTTTCAAAATATTTAATATATTCCTGCCAGGTAGTAGCAGCTATACAGCGGAACTTTCCTCTTGCAAGTGCAGGTTTTAAAAGGTTTGCTGCATCATTCTGCCCTGCTGTTCCGCCTGCCCCTATTAAAGTATGTGCTTCATCTATAAATAAAATAACTGGCACATCTGAATTCTGTACATCTTCAATAATCTGTTTCAGCCTGTTTTCAAACTCACCTTTCATACTTGCTCCAGCCTGCAAAAGCCCCATATCAAGACTTCTTAATACTGTGCCTTTTAAACAGTCTGGCACATCGCCTTTTGCAAGCCTGCATGCAAAGCCTTCCACAGCTGCAGTTTTACCAACACCTGCCTCTCCTGTAATAATAGGGTTATTCTGGCGTCTGCGCATAAGTATATCAATAAGTTTTCTTATTTCTTTATCTCTTCCGACTATTTCTTCAATTTTACCAGTGCGAGCCTGTTCAACCATATCTATAGTGTATAACTGCAGAGCTTCGCCTTTGCCTGTGCCTGCATTTGTCATAAGCTGGCCGCTCTGACCTGTTGCTGAACTTGTATTTGCGCCACTTTCAGAAATTTCTATACTGTCTTTGACTATCTCATCAAACTTTGTCTGTAAAATATCGCCGTTTATTTTAATAAATTCAACACTTATATCATTAAGCTTATTAGAAAGCTCCGGTGTCTGCTTTAAGGCAGCTAAAATATGACCAGTTCTTATTCTTTCTTTACCAAAAACAAGTGATGCAGTCATCCAGGCTTCTTTTACTGTTATCTCTATAGCTGATGAAAAATCTGTTATACTTGATGCACCACGCGGAAGTTCATCAAGACTTTTTATTAAATCTTTAGAAAGCTTTGCAGTATCTAACTGGAAAAAATCAATAATTTTATGAAAGTCAGTATTTTCTGACATTATTATTTGGTTTATTAAATGCACAAGCTCCACATAAGGATTACCCCTTGTTTTACATAAAACAGTAGCACTTTCCATAGCTTTATAAGCAGTAGGATTTAATCTTGAAAAAAGATGTATTCTTTTTAATTTACTCATAACAGCTCCTTGTTATATGAGTTTTTATGCTGGTTTACACTTCTGCTGTATCCATTAACTGTTATTACTATATCATAAGCTTTTTTATTATCATTTTTTAATAGTATACCCATACCTAAAGCATTTTCGCCTGTAAGCCTGCTTTGCAGTGTAGTATCATTTTTTATAATATATCTTATAGAATATTCCATAGGTTTATTTAAATAAGTATTTAATATATATGAAATTCTTTCAAACTCTATAGTTCCAGGAAGAAGTTTCTGGCACTGCTTAAAGTCTGGCACTTCAAATTCTATTCTTATTTTTTTACTGTTGCTTAAATAATGTGTGCCAATCTGAGCATTTTTACCTAATGTGCATGTCTGCCTGCTGCCCAGCTTACAGTAATATTTTTTAGGAATATTATGTTTTGTTTCTATATTTGTAATCACTTTAACTGGTATATTAAAATATGCATTTAATATGTTTTCAAGCCCGTCTTTACTTCTTATAGATAATGATAAAAATCTGGCAAAAGATTTTTCAAAGTTTTCAGATACGATTTCAGTATTATCATAATAAATATCGCTTACACTTCCAGTTAATGCACCTATAATATGGCTGATAAGACCATGTTTTCTATCATAATCAACAGCCTGTTCATTATACGCCCATGCTTTATAATAAAGAGTTAACATTCTATTATTAATAATATCTAAAAACTTCTGCATAGCTCTATCATAATAATTATTAGAGCGGTTTATTATATAGCTTGTAAATTCAAGAGGCATTGGACCATTTGCACCAAGCAGACCAAAAAAATACTGGTTTATTAAAACCTGCTGATGTGATTTTGATAAAACAGCAACACTTTCTATATCACTTGATGGAAAATGCAGATGCGGAATTTGAGCAAACCGCACAACTTCACTATTAATATCTATTGCACAGCCAACTCTTGCCATGTCTTTATTTATACATTCAATACGTCTGACATATTCATAAAAATTTGGCATGCTGCTTTTACTGCCAGCAAGTTTTCCAGTATGTTTTACAAGTGATTTTATATTATCCATTGTTTTAATAATCCATGCGTTTCTGAATAAACATTAAACTCTATATGAGTATTTATCTGTATATAGCTTTTAAAAAACTGCCATAAAACACATACAAAGGTAAAAAATCCTATATCTTCTATTTTACTTTCTGATATAGTAATATTTAATTTCCAGCCCTGCTCATAAAATATGCTTGTATTTGCATGAATATATCTAAAAACAGCAGGTTCTGATTCCATAGAGATTATACTTGAAAGTATCCTTTCTGTATCATCTGCTGGTAAAAGTGAATAACTTTTAATAATATTTTTAATTATTTTAACAGGTATTTCACCAGGTTTCCAAAGTATGCTTGAAATATTAAGCATAATATGGTTTATTTTTTCCCATTCTTCCTGTCTGCCGCTGCTTATAAGCGGATTTAAAGGTTTAGATGGAGCATTAATAAAAGCACCGCTTTTTATTTCAGATATTGAAAAAGAAACTTGTGTACCTGCTTTTATAAACAGCGGTAAATCTCTATTTGTGCAGATTAAATCTGCTGAATACTGCGCTATTTTATCCCTTACAGACTTCCATTGTTCCCCTGAAACAGATGCAAATACTTCATGACCTTTATAGCTGCTTCTATTTGAATAAAGACCATCGCTGCGATGACGCCTGTGCAGTGCAAAATAATCATAATTATTATTAAAATATACTTTATTATCTGTATAGTAAAAAGGCCTTGCTGTTAAAAGATGATTATTAGCATTATCATAAAATTTTATACTTTCTACATCATATACTTCATAATCATTTGCCGCCACATTATTTGGCACTATATGGTATTCATAAAAGTCATTAGTATAACCTCTACTTGAATTCATTCTAAATAAATTAATAACAGGCAGACAGTTAAACATAATTCTTTCATTATTTATTACAGGCAGTAACTCATTTCTGCGTTTATTAAATGCAAAAATCAGGCTGCCGCTAAAAGCATCCACCTTCTTGAAAAGCTTATTAATACCATGTATTCTTACAAACTTAAACATATCAGGATAAATAAAAAAATCCTGTAATGCATTAAGTCCTGATATCTGTATTTCAGAAAAATTAATATAAGAATTATTTCCCTCAAATACAGGCAGTTCAACTTTAAAATCATTAATTACTTCTATTTTATCATCTGTTTTTAAGATTATACTTTCCATATCACACATAAGCTGCCATAAAAGCATAGATGCATTACTATCAGTTGTATTTAAATATAAATCTATATAATCAGACTGAATATTTTTGAATGAAAGATTATTTAATGTATTTATTTCAAGGCTAAGGGCTGCCAGATGTTTTTTATTGTTACTTAATATGCTGATTTCGTTTGTTAAATATTTTACACTGTTTATTTTTAATGGAGAAAACTTTGTATCCCAGCATACAGAATATTTACACTGAGTACCAGTAAATGGCATATTTATTTCCAGTATAGTATTGCTTAAAATATTAAAGCCTTCTTCAGAAAATTTACTTTCATTGAAATTACATTCCACTACACCAAAAGAAGGGTTTGGGAAAAGACTTTTTGGAGAAATAGCAGAGATAACAGATTCCAGCATTCTAGGAAAACCACGGCTTATGCGTTCATCAACCTTTGCTGCTAAAAATGCTGTCCCTTCAAGAAGCCTTTCTATATATGGGTCTTCACATTCAAATGCAGATATTTCAAGACGAGAGGCTATTTTTGGAAATTCTGCTGCAAAATCTTTTGCAGAACTTCTTATATAATGCAAATTTTCTCTATAATAATCTAAAAATGTTTTTATCATATCTACTCTTTTTATAAAGGCTTAATTGTTGAAAGCCCTGTTTCAAAATTAAAACTTGTTTGAAATTTTACTGTTTCATTAATATCTGGAATATTTAATGCTCCAGATATTATCATATCACAATAATATCCGTTATTTTTTATTGTTACATCAACTTCTATAGTTTCAGGATTTATCCTAGGCTCATAACATTTTATCTGCTCAATAATATTTTTTTCTAAATGTATAATTAATTCATTATTAAGCCTTCTTCCTGTATAATCATCTAATCCGTAACATATAACACTGTTTCTAACTTCTTCCGGCAGATTATCAGTATTATTAAAAAGATGAGATTTTGACATAAAAATCATTTCAATATTTTTAAGAATATCATCTTTTAATTTAGGTATATTCATTTCTCTTGAATAATTTTCCACTTTTGTAAGCGGGTCTAAATCAGTTAGTTTCTGCATAGAGTATGGTAAAAATTTATAACCGCTGTTTGCAATATTCTCTGCCATAAGTTTCCTTATATATTTATTTAAAGTATGCGGTTTGTAAGCCGCATACTCATTATTATTATCCGTTAATAGTCTGGTCAAAAGATGCTTCAACTGCACCGTCTTTTGTATTGTCTGGTTTGATTGGAGTCACTTTCCAAGTCATTTTACCAACAATAAATTCTATTGTTTCTACTGCCTGATAAGCAATACTTGAATCAACATTGTGCTGCACAGTGTTAACTTCTGCTTTTGAAATTTTAACATTTTCCATTGTTACTTCATAAACAGGAACCTGACTGCCACCAATAGAACGGCATACCTGAAATTCTACTTTATTAATTTTTTGTCCAGTCATACAATAGTTTTGCAGTTTAGGAGTTGCTTTATCCACCACATGAGTAAATGTAAATGGAGTAAACTGACCTCTGCCAGATACTTCATGGGCTTTGCCTAAAGCTATATTTTGAACTGAGCCATGAGAAAAATCTACAACTTCAATCCATTTTGAGTGATTTTTTTCATTTGATTCACCATCAACACCATCAATTTTAATAAAAAAATCTGTAACCATAAATCTTATCTCCTTTTATTTTTTTATTTTTGACCTGAAGGAAGTTTTGATACAAGTCTTAAAGATGTAGTTAAACCTTCAAGCTGATAATGAGGTCTCATATAAAATTTTGCATTATAATAACCTGGCTGACCTTCTATATCTTCCACTTCTACTCTTGCTTCCGCAAGGGGATATTTTGCCTTAACTTCTTCTGATGCATTTGGGTCACTTGTAACATAGTTATTTATCCAGTTACTAAGCCAGTTCTGCATATCTTCCCTTTCTTTAAAAGAGCCTATTTTATCCCTTACTATACATTTTAAATAATGGGCAAACCTGCTTACTGCAAATATATATGGCAGCCTAGCAGAAAGATTTGCATTTGCTGTAGCATCAGGATTATCATATTCATGTGGCTTATTTACTGTCTGACCACCTAAAAAGACAGCATAATCTGTATTTTTCCAGTAGCATAATGGAAGAAATCCGTTTTTAGAAAGTTCTGCTTCACGCCTGTCTGTAATAGCTATTTCAGTAGGACATTTGACAGCCATACCACCATCATCTGATGGGAATGTATGAGTAGGGAGTGATTCCACAATACCGCCGCTTTCTACCCCTCTAATACGGGCACACCAGCCGTATTCTGCAAATGAACGGTTAATATTTACACCCATTCCATAAGCCGCATTCATCCATGCATATTTTTTACTGTCGCCGCTGCCAGTATCTTCTGTAAAAGCAAATTCTTCAACAGGGTTATTTGTAATATCATAAGGGGCACGGCTTAAAACTCTAGGCAGAGCAAGCGCAATATATCTACTGTCATCTGATTCTCTAAAACTTCTCCAGGCTGCATATTCTGGTGTAGAGAATATTTTTGATAAATCTCTAGGGTTTGCTAAATCCTGCCATGAATCAAGGTTTAACATAGAAGGGTCAGCTGATGCAATAAATGGAGCGTGAGATGCTGCAGCAATTTGTGCTATACCTTTCATTAATTCTATATCTGGTGCAGTCTGGTTAAAATAGTAATCACCTATCAGTGCACCAAATGGCTCGCCGCCTGCTGTGCCATATTCATCTTCATATATTTTTTTAAACACAGGACTTTGGTCCCAGGCTGTGCCTTTATATTTTTTAAGAGTTTTTGCAAGGTCTTTTTTGCTTACATTTAAAACTTTAATTTTTAAACTTTCACTGCTTGCAGTATTATTTACAAGATATGATAAACCACGCCATGCGCTTTCTAAGTTTTGAAAATCTTCATGGTGGATAATCTGGTTAACCTGGTCGCTTAATTTTTTATCAAGTTCTGCAATAATTCCTTCAATAGTGTTTAATACATCACCTTTTACAAGGTTAGCATTTTCCATTGCCTGACTAAGCAGAGTTTTAACAGCACCTTGAACAGCCTGATTTGCTTCTTCTGATTTTGGTTTAAATTCTTCATTTAATAATTTCTCAAAATCAGAAAACTCCATAGAAGCATCTAAACCACCAGCTGATGACGACTCTCTTTTTTCTTCTGCCATACTTACTCTCCTTTATCCTGTTTTTCCTGATTAGCTTGAGCAGCTAATGCTTTTAAAAGTGCAGGGTCTTCTAATACTTTTGTTAAAAGCCCTTCTGCACCAGCCTTGCCGTCCATATAACTTAAAAGGTTTGCAAGCTGCTCTCTTGCTTCTAAAAGCTGTTTTAAACCATCAACTTTTTCTGCAACTTTTGCTGGCGAAAAATCATCCATATTTTCAAAAGTCATATCTACAGCTATCTGACCTTCTCCAGTAATCACATTAGGCACCATAAAAGCAACACGCGGTTTCATACTTTTAAGCCTGTCATTAAAGTTATCAGTATCTATTTCTAAAAAACTTCTGTCCTCAATTTTTTCAAGTGGTTCTGCTGGATTACCTGATAAATCAGACATAACACCCATTATAAATGGCAAATTAACCTTTTTCTCTGCACCATAAAGCTCAACATCATATTCTACCTGAACTCTTGGGGCTCTATTTTTTCCTATAAACTTTTGCCCGCTGCTAGACATTATTACCTCCTTGGATAATTATTTATTATATACTATTTTTTAATCTCTTGGCAGACCAAGCTGCTCTTTTATCCTATCCACTGCACCTGGGTCTATATCTCTTAAAATATCTATAAAATTCATTTCTGCTATTCTTAAAACCCTGTCTAAAAGGTATGGCACTGGGTTAGTTGGCTCTACCTCTCTAAAATAATCTGCACTTTTTTTCACAAGCAGCAATGCTTCGCTTCTTGTTCTTGGCTTATAGCTGTCAATATTCATAAAAGAACCGCTTTTAGTGCTCTGGCTGCTGCTTTCTGTTGATTCTATATTAACAGATGCTTCATAATTTTCCTGCTCTTCTGTCACTGAAAGCCTGGAATAAAATTTTAAAAGAGTAGATAATTCTTTTTTTAAACATTCAAAAGAAAATGAATACTCATTATTTGTTTTCTGACTTATTTCATTATCTATTTTATCAAGCAAAGTGAATATTTCATTTATTACTTTGACTTTTTCATCTACTGCTTCTTTTGGAATGGATACAGTTTCTGCATTAAATAATGCTGTATCAAAACTTTCTTCTGTAGATATTTCTCCTTGATAAATGAATAAATCTCTTAATGTCCATTTTATATTTTCGAAAAGTTTTATTTGCCTGAATGTGCGTAAGAAAGTGAATGCGTCATTACCGCTTGTAACAGATGGTGAGATAATTTGCAGAATATTAAGCCGTTCTGTAGGGTCATTATCATCATCAGCATCAAGCTGTGGATAAAAACTATCCCACATATCTGAAACTAAAAAATCAACCAGCCTGATTCCATCACGAAATCCATTTAATCCATCTAACTGAGAAAGAGAAAGAGTTAAATATACAGCAACCCTTAAATCACGAGTAGTTTTCCATAAATCCTGACAGTTACTGCAAAGCTTACGCCAGTCCGGCTCTCTGCCTTCCACAACAGCATCACCCATAACAGATTCAGGAACACCTGTGGCTAAATTTTCCATTTCTAGATATAAAGGGTTATACTCCATATTATCACCGCTTTTGTTATCTACAAGCGGCTGCATCATATCTTCTAGATTAATGTATGCCATAAAAAACCCTCAAAAAAAACTTGTTTATAAAAATTATCAAATTACCTTATAAGATACATCATCAAACAATATATGTCAATCTTATATTATCCTGCTTCACCCCCATTTTTTTGAAACTATAATTAAAAATACTAATTTATAATAAACTTAGTAATTATTGTTTATGTATTTGTAGTATATTTTAAACTATCGAACCTGTGCAAATCTCATAAATCAAGTTTTCGTTATTTCATTTCT
>CALVEY010000029.1 GCA_944326705.1 uncultured Mucispirillum sp. | reverse complement strand
TATACTTATAAAGCACTTTCTTATTTATTATTAAATAGTTATAAATATTCTTACAAAAAAATGGGGTACCCCCAGAAATAATGTGTGTTTAAGAATTTATTTAGAACAAATTTATATATATCAAAAGATGATGAAAAAGTGGCAGAAATTATCTTCTGCCACTTTAAGTTTAATTATTTATTTTGTATCAAAGCCATCAAATGTGCTGCTAAAAGTTCTATCTTTTAATATAATATGAAATTTAGCAGCATTTTTATGGATTTCAGGGTTATATTGGTCCCAGTCAATTACAAGCTGCTCGTTACTTCTGTAATAAAGTCTTGCAGAGCCAAAAGAGAATATAGTATATATATCGTATGTAGATTTACCACTATTTCTTACAGGAATATATAAATCGTTATGACCAACATAATAATTTATACCAGAACTTTTTACAGCTATATCTTCATTTTCTGGTCTTCCCTGCATACAGCCATATTTTTCACAAAAACCATAGTTACTAATATAACCATTCATATTTTTAGTTATTAGTTCAATGCCATTTTTACCATTTGGTTGCACATCTATCTGATGTATCCCCTTTAAACCTTCATTATTTTTTATATCTCCACTAGAGCTTATAACATCAAACATTATTTTAATATACATTCTATCACTATAAGTTGCCATATCTGATGGATTAATATCATCATAAACAGGCGGCTCTTTGTCGTATGGGTCTTTAACATTAACAATCACTTCTTCAAACATCTCTGGGTGAAATTTTGATGTTACTGTTATAGTTGCTACTCCAACATTCTCAGGTCTAAATCTATTGCCAGAAACATTCAATAAAATATTACTATTACTAGATGAGTAATTAAAATCTTTTTCGTTAGTATCTGCTGGGTTATATGTAACATTAAATTTATCTGTTAATAAAAAAGCCTGCTCACCTTTATCAACTGTAATAGATTTTGGTGTTATGCTGAAATTTTCAAGTGATATTTTTTTATCAACAACAGTTACTGGGGATATAATACCTGATAATTCTTTATTTTTTGATTTTATTTCAACTAAACCGTTATATGTAGTTAATTTTTTACCAGTTATCTCACATGTGTCTTTATTCACATCTACAAAATCTGCAAGATTACCAGCACTACATTCAAAATCTCTTTCTGTTGTATTAACTGGTGTAAATTTTGGTGTTAATTTATATGTTTCACCCATTTGTAAAATAAGGATTGTTTCTTCAAAACCTATCTCCTGCACAGGTATTGTTTCGCCTTTTTCTGCTGCACTGTTAGTTATAGTTAATGGAATAGATTGTTTTACTTCAGGGTTACTGTCAGACTGCACAGTAATAGTGCCTATTCCTGTATTTTGTGCTGTTACATTGCCATTACCGTCAATTGATGCAAGGCTTGATGGTTCAACTGAGTAGTGAACTAAACGGTTAGCTGCATTTTGCGGTCTAGCATCACCTTGTATTTCAGCACTTATTTTATTAGTTAAATCAAGTGTTAATTCATTAATTTCTTGTTCGCATGATTTAATAGGATTATTTTCTTCATCAACAGTATTCATACAGCTTTTAATTAAAATACTTGTTACATTTTCTACTTGGGGTGGAGTATTATCGTCATTATCGCCACTGTCCGAGCCATCACCAGTGTTATCACCAGTATTGCCACTGTCAGAGCCATTGCCTGTGTTATCGCCAGTATCGCCACTGCCAGAGCCATTGCCTGTGTTATCACCAGTATCGCCACTGTCCGAGCCGTCGCCAGTATTATCATCAGTATCGCCGCTGTCCGAGCCGTCGCCAGTATTATCGCCAGTATCGCCGCTGTCAGAGCCATCACCTGTATTATCACCAGTATCGCCGCTGTCAGAGCCATTGCCTGTATTATCACCAGTATTACCGTTATCAGAGCCACTACCAGTGTTGTCACCAGTATTGCTTCCACCCTGCTCTGTGCTGTTTGTTGTATTTTTATCAGTGAAATTTTCACCACAACCAAAAATCATGAAAATAACAATTAAAAGTGTTAAAAGTTTATTCATACCAAATCACTTCCTTATTTTATATTTATAAATATAATGAATATAATTTCAAATATCAAGAAATAAATTTATTTTTGGTTGTTTTAAATCATTTTTATAAGATAAATAACTAAATAGAAAATTTATTTTGGTGGAAAATACCTAAGAGCTATTTTTTTGCCAATAATCTGCCCGGCAATACCAAAAGCCATAAATATAAATATATACCAGAAAGAAAATCCTGCAGAGCGGCGCAGTATTGCAGCAACTGGTATCGGTGCGTGAATACTTAAAAACCACATAATACTGTATGATGTAAAGCGACTTCTAAGCATACCAAAGGGCAGGTTTAGAAGGAAGCATATAATACCTATTTTAAAAATTGTAAAAATTGTTTCATAACTCATAATATTTATGTTATAATAATTTTATATTAATTTGTAAAGGTGGTTTATGACTAAAAAAATAGTAATCTACTTAATATCTACATTATTATTATTTGCAGGCTGTAAGAAAAATAATGAAATAAAGGAAAATTTGGATATTCAGCAGGATAATATTTCTACCAGCAGTGAAGAAGTGGCAGAATTAGAGCTTTTATCTGAAAATGGGGAAGTTATTAAAAACGCACAAGTTCCAAAATCAGAAGGGGAAGGAATAGATGTGATAACATCTGTGCAGGCAGATAAAAATGTTCCAGCTGCTACAAGTGAAAGTGATGTGGCAGTGTTTTTCAGAGCAATATATGATAATGATACTGCAAAAATCAGTGAATTTCTAAATAACGGCTTTGATATAAATGTTATGAATAAAAATGGAGAAAATGCTGTAAATGTTGCAATAGCTTCAGGCAGTTATTATGTTTTGCAGTATTTAATTGATAATGGAGCAAATTTAAACAGCACATCAGATACAGGCATACCACCGCTTAGTCAGGCTGTTTTAGAATACAATAAGCAGGCAATAGATATACTGCTTAACAGCAAAAAAGTGGATATGTATTATGTATGGGGTGAAATGTGGAATGGCTCACCATTATATATAGCATGTTCAAAAGCTAATGTTTATGCACTTGAAAAAATGGTGGAACATGGTGCAGATTTAAATTATGATTTTAGTGAGTATAATGCTGTTCCTTTAGTGCATTATGCTTTAAGCTATAAGCAGTTTATAAAAAATGAAGATTATAGAGAATTAATTGCATTTTTAATATTAAATAAGGCAGATATTAATGCAAAAAATAATCAGGGGCAGACTCCATTAATGGTGGCATTAAAAAATGGGGATATTGATGCTTTTAATGCTTTAACTGCAGGTGGCGCAGATGTTACAATAAAAGATAATAATGGTAAAACTGCCCTTTTTTATGCGGAAAGTTTAAAAGGTTCATCAATGCTGCCTGATAATGAATATGAAAAAATCATTAATTTACTATCGCAGGATAATAGGACAAAGTAATATCATATATTAATTATTATTAAGTAAGTGCATATGGCTTTTTTAGATAAGTTTAGTATAAAGTTCTTGCAATTAATATAATATTAAATATAGTATTAACATTATCTAAAAAATATTTGGCTGATTATAAAGGTGGAGCAGTAAATGTATTCAAATTCCTATGGAGAATCTTTTAGAATAACTACATTTGGCGAAAGCCATGGGGCAGCGGTAGGTGTAATAATAGACGGCTGTCCTGCTGGTTTAGAATTAAATGAAGAAGATATACAAAAAGAGCTTGATAGAAGAAAACCAGGGCAGAGTAAGGTTTCTACTCTTCGTAAAGAAGATGATAAAGTTGAAATTCTTTCAGGAGTGTTTGAAGGCAGAACAACAGGCACGCCAATAGCATTAATGGTAAGAAATACAAGCCAGAGAAGTCAGGATTATAATGATATTAAAGATTTATTCCGCCCAGGTCATGCTGATTTTACATATTTCAAAAAATTTGGCATTAGAGATTACAGAGGCGGCGGTAGAGCATCTGCTAGAGAAACAATAGGCAGGGTAGCAGCAGGAGCAGTTGCAAAAAAAATACTTGCTTTAAAAGGCATAGATATATTTGGCTATATTGTGCAGATTGAAAATATCAGGTCAGAAAATTTTGATAGAGAGTTTATAGAGCAAAACCCTGTGCGCACAGCAGACAGAAAAGCTTATCCATTAATGGAGGAAGCTATATTAAAAGCAAAAAATGAGCTTGATTCTGTAGGCGGTGTAGTAGAGCTTTGTATAAAAAATGTTCCTGCAGGCTTAGGAGAGCCAGTTTTTGACAGGCTAAATGCAAGGCTTGCTTATGCAGTAATGAGTATCCCTGCAGTTAAAGGGGTAGAGTTTGGGGCAGGTTTTAAGGCTGCATCTATGCGTGGCAGTGAAAATAATGATGAGATTACACCAGAGGGCTTTCTTTCAAATAATGCAGGTGGCACTTTAGGTGGTATATCTTCAGGGCAGGATATAATATTAAGGTTTGCTGTAAAACCAACATCATCTATTTTAACACCTAAAAGAACAATAGATAAAAACGGAGAGCCAAAAGAGATTGTTACAAAAGGCAGGCATGACCCTTGTGTTGCTCCCCGTGGAGTTGTTGTGGCAGAAGCAATGGCAGCATTAACTATTGTTGATATGATGATGATACATACTGGAAGGCATATTATATGAAAAAATTTTTATCTTTTGCTGTAATATTAATGATAGTATTCAGCTGGGGCTGCTCAACAGCTTATAAAAAATACAGCCAGAGAATAGCAATTTCTGCAACACCGAAAGAAATCTTTGATATAGATGTAGAGCTTAGGTTTGTTTCTGCTTCATCTGTTGAAAAAAGAGAAATGAGAAAAAAACTGGCAGAACAGGGATTGTATATATTTACAGGTTATACAAGGGGTATGATACAGGGCACAGTAATACCTGACAGACAGTTTATAGCATCTATCCGCAGTTTTGTTATAAGATACAAACCTTATGTAAATAATAATGAAAAACAGATATTTGATGAAATATTAAAAGCTCTTGATGAACTTGATTTATATCTTGATAAAACGGAAAATTAAACTTTTCCGTATATCACTTTTAATATTTTAACTGATTGAAGACCTGTGATTTCTATTACAAGCTTAGAAAATTCATCTACAGAAAGTTTACTTCCATTTATAAACCAGTGAATAAGCAGGCTGACCATACCAGAAACATAATATTCTATGTAATATTCTATATTTTCTTTTTTACAGTTTGCTTTTTTTGCTTCGTTTAAAAGATTTTCTTTAAGCATTTTTTTCATACGAACCATAAATCTTGGGTTATCTGTTTTAGTAAAAAGCACTCGCAGATATTTTTCATTTTTTTTGTAGTTGTTAATAATAATGGCAAGCTTTTCCTGATTATAAGTTTCATCTATAATGAAAGCCTGTATAAGCTGTGAAATTTCTTTAATTTCAAGCATAACTTCTCTTTCAATAGCATCAAACATTTCATATATGTTTTTGTAATATGAGTAGAAAACTCCGCGGTTATATCCTGCTAAATCTGTTATCTCCACAATTCTGATTTTACTAATATCTTTCTCAGCATATAGTCTCCAGAATGCATCTTTTAAAATTTCGGGTGTTTTTAATTTGTTTTTATTTTCCATAAATTTATCCTTAATATATATTACATTTTATTTTAAATAAATTCAACAAAAAAAGATGATTTGTTGTCTGAAAATATTCTTTTTAGAAAATTTTTTATATTTATAAATATGTTATAAAATAAAAATTTTTATTGATTGTTGCATTATAAAGTGTTATATACCACCATACTAAAATATATTAATAGAGAGCATTATGGAGCAGGAAAAATCAAATAAAAATTATAATAATTTTTTAGAAGGTATAAGACTTTTTCTTCCAATTGGTGCAGGGTATCTGCCATTAGGGTTTGCATGTGGTATAGTATGTGCAGAAGCTGGTATGAGTGTTGTGCAGATTTTTATTATGTCACTGCTTGTTTATGCTGGAGCAGGTCAGTATATAGCAGGGGGTATGATTGCTGCTGGTGCATCGCCGCTTTCTATTATTATCACTACTTTTATAGTTAATTCCCGCCATATACTTTATACTTCTGTTTTATATCCATATATTTCTAAATGGAGTTTTTTAAAACAGTCACTTTTTGCAGCTCAAATTACTGATGAAGTATTTGCTATGCATTCAAGCTATATGAATAAAAATAATGCTGATACAGTTACAGCTTTTACATTAAATATATTTTCTCATTCTTCATGGATAATAAGCAATACTATTGGTGGAATATCAGCAAGCCTTATTCCAGACAGTTCAAAATTTGGGCTTGATTTTACACTATACGCCCTATTTATAGCGCTAATTCTGCCACGGCTTGTAAGTCTTGCTCAAGGGGCGGCATTAGTTACTGGCGGCATAATCGCAACAATTTTTGCTCTTTTTGATATGATATACTTTGGTATAGTTGCTGGTGCTGTGGCAGGGGCATTTGCAGGATATTATACAGGCAGGAGGCTGCATTATGCTGAGTAATAGTCCACTTGAATATATTTATATGGTAATAATAGGTATGGCAGCAGTAACATATTTTTCAAGAGAGCTGCCCTTTGTAATATTAAAAGGTAAAAAATTAAAACCGGCTATAGTTGAATGGATGGGTTATATTCCAATTGCTGTACTTGCTGCCCTTCTTATTCCTGCACTACTTATAGATAATGAAAGTAAGAAATTATTTATTTCTTTAGATAATTTATTTCTAATTTCAGGTATTTTTACATTTTTGTTTGGCATTTTAATTAAAAATTTATTTGCAGTGATAATTTTTGGCGTTACACTGCTTGCCCTGCTTAGGTATTTTGTATAAAAACTATTGCATAATATATAAAAAAATGTTATTAGCATAATAAAGCAAGTTTTAAATTTTTTAGGAGACAGTTAAATATGGGTTTATTAGAAAGATACAGAAGAAGTGTTGCTTTAAAAGTTTTAGTTCCGCAGATACTTATAGTAATATTAGCATTAGTTGTCGTTATACTAGTTTCTGTAGTCGGTATCAAAAAAATGAGTGAATACACTATTCAAAGAGAAATCGATATGTTGTCACAGCGGGTTAGTGCTGAAATAAGAAATAGACTGCGTCTGCTTGAGTCTAATGTAATCACATTATCACATTATTCTAGTTTAGTTGATGCTATGGAAAGTAAAAACTGGGATAGTGTAGATGACATAGTTAAAAGTGTAAAAAATGGTTTTGATAATATTAAAAAAGCTAATGATGGCCCTAATGCAGTATCTGCTATAAATATTAGGATTGTTGATGAAAATGGTACTGTAGTTGCATCTTCTGCAACGTATAATACTAGAGGTCAGAATCATTCAAATAGATGGAGTTTCAAAAAAATGAGTGCTGATAGTGGATTTTTATCTACTATAGACTATGGCGATCCAGGAATATTAGTTAGAACAATGGCACCTATTGTTAAAGATGGTAAAATGGTTGGGGCAATAGAAATGCTGGAAAATATAAATGATACTCTTATTGGCTATGCTATGAGAAATAATTTCAAATATATGATATGTCTTGACAAATCTCTTTCTGGTGAAGCTGGTAGTGCAATTAAAGATAAATTATACTTTAATGATGAATTAATTACAAATCCTGAAGATGTAAAAAAAGAAACAAGATTGGTAGAAGCTGTTACTAAAGCTAAGTTAACAAAAGATACAAAATATTTACTTGCTATTAATCACTTTTTTGTACCTATTTCTATTTCTACTACACCAAAAACATCAGGAGTAAATATTGGAGAAACAACTCCAAAACGAGTAGGTACTATATATTTTGCTACTCCTGCAGTAAATGTATTAAAAGTTGTTGATAGTGCAAAATTTGTAGTTATTGAGCTTTTAATTGCTTTTCTTCTTTCATTTATTATATCTACTATATTAGTGGTTGTTATCTTAGGGTTAAATGTATTAAAACCTTTAAAAACTCTTGCTGTCGCATTAAGGGATTTATCAGAAGGTGACGGTAACTTAAGAACTCGTTTAGGGTTTAAAAGTATAGATGAATTTGGCAGGGCAGCAGGCTATGTTGATAAATTTATAGAAAAAATTCAAAAAACAATTATTGTTGCAATTGATGCATCAACAGAAACGTCTTCTGCTTCAGAAGAGCTTTCATCTACTTCTTATGAGCTTTCAAGCACAATTGCTGAGCAAATGCAGCTTGTATCTAATACAGAAAATTTAATAACTGATATTGGTAAAAATCTTGATATTACAGAAGAAAGAGCAATCAGCACTACTGAAGATTTAGAGGAAACTCGTAAAATATTTAATCACTTCGTAGAGAGCTTAAGTACTCTTGTAGCAAGTGTTAATGAAGAAAATGAACAACAGAAAATTGTTTCTGATAAAATGAATGAAGTTACTGACAGAGTAAAAGAGATTACTGCAGTGTTAACAATTATTTCTGAAATTGCAGACCAGACAAACCTGCTTGCACTTAATGCTTCTATTGAGGCAGCAAGAGCAGGCGAACATGGTAAAGGTTTTGCAGTTGTTGCTGATGAAGTAAGAAAACTTGCTGAAAGAACTCAAGACTCTCTTGATAACATTAATAAAATGGCTAAGATGATTATTCAAAGTGTTGAAGAAACATATCATCTTGTTGAAAAATCATCTGACGGTATAAGAGAAGTATCAAATAGTGCTGGTAAACTTATTGATGAAGGTAATGAGGCAGTTGTCCGCCTTACAAATTCTACTGAAGTATCAAGTGATGTTGTTAAGAAAACATCTTATATTGCAGTAAAAGTTAAAGACTTAATTGAAGGCGCACATACTCTTGTTGATTTATCTTCAAACAATAAAGTTGCTGGTGAAAACGTAAGTCAGGTATCTGAACATTTAGCATTTAAAGCTGGCGAACTTAACAAAGTATTAGGTAAATTCCAAGTATAATTTTTAAATATTATCAAAATTTATGGCTGTGCTGAAAAGTAATCAGCACAGCTTTTTATTTAATACAGCTAAAGCGGATAAGCGAATTTGCTTTAACAGAATATGTATTAAAAATTTCATGGACTAAATTTTTAATAAAAAATAAATTGGAACTGCCATGGATGAAAGTTTTTTAAAAAGCCTTAATGTTTTATATGTAGAAGATGAAGTTGATATTATTCAACTTGTAGAAAAAAGATTTGCACCAAAATTTAATCAGTTTGTATCTGTAACTTCTGCAGAAGAAGCATTAGAAACATTTAAAAATAACAATTTTGATTTAGTTTTGACAGACTATCTTTTACCTGGGATTAATGGTATGGAGTTTGCCAAAGAAGTCCTTAAAATAAAATCAAAAGTGCCAATCATATTAATTACCGGCTATGTTGATATGCAGTTTTTAGTTGAAGCAATTAATATGGGTATCACTCAGTTTGTATCTAAACCAATACAGTTTAAACTTCTTAGGAATGCTATAAATAATGCTGTAGAATCTGTTGTATTAGAACATCTGCTTAACAAAAGCAGGGAGCAGGAATTAGAGCTTTTAAAATATAAAGATATGTATAACACTATGCAGCATGATGCAACTTTAAGAAAAGAGCTGCATATTATGCGTAACGATATGTTTAAAAGATATTTTCATGACGGTGATAATCCTGTTACACATAACGGCTGGCAGCTTGAAGTATTTTATAGAAGTTTGGATATTGTAAGTGGCGATACTTATACATGCAGAACTCTTGATAATGGTAATTTAATTATCTTTATTGCAGATGCAATGGGTAAGGGTATATCTGCCTCTATTACATCATTAGTGTCTGTATCCCTTATTAACTATATTATTAAACAGCAGAACAGCCACGCAGAAGTATCTGGTGAAGAAGAAATAAGGCTTATTGTGGAACAGTGTGTTTCTTTTATGAGAGAAAATCTTGTAGAAGATGAAGTGCTATGTGCTATATTTGCTTATTTTGATTTCAAAGAAAGCAAGCTAAGATATGCATCATTTTCAATGCCTAGGATACTTTATCAAACAGCAGCTGGTGAAATAGAAAAACTACCGTCTAATAATCTGCCTATTATGCCTTATGCAGTTGATATATTTATAGATTCTGTTGAATTATCAAATATTTCTAAAGTTGTATTGTTTACTGATGGTATAGTAGAGTCAGAAACAAAAGATGGAGTATTATATTCTGCATATTTAAATGAAGATTTTTTACAGTCGCCATTTCTTAAATCATTTTTAAATAATGTATACAACCATTTAGATGGTTTTGGTGATGATACAACAGTATTTTTTATTAGAAGGCCATTTGCTAATATTATAAAAGAACAAGTTCATTATTTTCCTACAAGATATGAGAAACTTGATGAGGCTTCAGAAATTATTCGTCAGGAAATGATAGACTGTGGTATAGATGTAGATGAACATGATTCATTTTTTACTGCATTTTCTGAGTGTATTATGAATGCATATGAGCATGGCAATCTGGCAATTACATTTGATATTAAGCATGAATTAATAAAAAATGGCGATTATGAAGAAGAACTCTTGAAAAAAGAAAAAAATAATGATAAGATGATAACAGTTAGATATGTTTACTGTGATGATAATGAAAGTAAATATATCATTGTCGGTATCCGTGACGAAGGGGCAGGATATCCCGAAACTGTTTTTAAAAACGCTATAGGCGATACTACTAAGTTTAATGGTCGTGGTATAAAGATAATTGACTATTATACAGACATTTTCTTCTTTTCTAAGGATAGAAGAGAAATTTTTATTGGTATAAAAGTTAAGTAGAGATATAAATTTTTTTATGAGGTATAATATGGAAATACACAGACATGGTTCAGAAATCGTAATCAATGGTAACATTAAAAATACTGCTGATTATCAAGCTATTAAAGACAATGTTAATGCACTTGTATCATCAGGTGTAAAAAGTATCATTGTTAAAACTCCAGAAAGTTTTTCTATGACATCTTCTGTTATTGGTTTTTTCATTAAAGTTATCTTTCAAGATAAAGTTGCTATCCATGTGTATGTAAAAGATGAAAGACTTTACAGCCTTCTTGAAGATTTAAATTTAATTGAAACATTTAAAGTTCAAAAATATTAATTTGTAATCAGAGTATATATTTATATTTCTCTTTTTACATTTTTCTCCTTATTTAAGCCTGCATATCAGCAGGCTTTATTTTTATCATTATATTTGAGGTAGTATTATGAAAACAATCGGTTTAATAGGCGGCATGAGTTGGGAAAGCACATCTTTATATTATAAAACTATTAATGAGTATATTAAAAATAAATTAGGCGGTCTTTATTCTGCAAAATGTATATTATACAGTGTAAATTTTGAAGAAATAAGCAGACTGCAGAAATCAGGTGATTGGGAAAAATGTGGAGAAATACTTGGAGATATAGCAAAAAAATTAGAAACAGCAGGAGCAGATTATATTGTAATATGCACAAACACTATGCATAAAGTAGTGCCTGAAATGAAAAAATATATAAATATTCCTGTTATTCACATAGCTGAAGCAGCTTATGGCAGAATTGCACCAAAAGGTATAAAAAATATAGGCTTATTAGGCACAAAATATACTATGCAGCAGGATTTTTATAAAAGTATATTAATAGATAAAGGCTTAAATGTAATAATACCAGATGAAGAAGATATAGAATTTATTAATAATGTTATTTTTAATGAATTATGCTGCGGTGAAATCAATCCAAAATCAAAGCAGAAATTTATAGAAATAGTAGAAAAACTAAAAAAGAAAGGGGCAGAAGGGGTTATTTTGGGCTGCACTGAAATAGTAATGCTTATATCTCAAAAAGATATAGATATTCCAGTATTTGATACTACAGCAATACATGCAGAAACAGCAGCACAGATGAGTATAGAATAAAATTATTAAATTGCCTTTTTTACAGCAAAATGGTATATTATAGAGCAACAGGTGATATTATGAATAAAGTAAAAATAACAGTATTAAAAACAACTTTAGATAAAGAGCTGGCAGAAGAATATGGAGCCGCTGGACTTGATAAATGCCCTATGCATACAGAAGGTCAGATATTTTATGCAGACTATGCAAAGCCTGATAATTTTTGTGATGAAGCATGGAAAGCAGTATACCAGTATGTTTTTGCTTTAGCTCATGGTGCAGGAAACAGCCTGTTTTATTATGGGGACTGGATAAGAAAGCCGGGAGTTGCAGTATGCAGCTGTAATGACGGTTTAAGACCTGTAATCTTTAAACTAGAGTCAACAGATGAAAAATCAGAAATAAATTATACACCAGTAAGGTAATAATGGAGTTAAGCATGATATTAGAAGCAGATGAAGCAGTTGAAATTGTTTTAAAAAATATAGAGCCAATCAGCACTGAAAGAGTGTCTATTTTTGATGCTGTAAATAGAGTGATTGCAGAAAGCGTAGTTTCAAGAAGAAATTTACCACCTTTTGATACATCAGCAATGGACGGCTATGCTATAAAAGCAGAAGATACCGCAGGCGGCAGTGCGTCTTTAAAAGTAAAGGGTGTTATTGCTGCAGGGGATAATGTGGCAGGGCTTTCTATTAATAATGGTGAATGTTATAGAATAATGACTGGTGCATTTCTTCCAGCAGGGGCAGACAGTGTTATTCAGCATGAACTTACAGATAATGGCAAAGAAGTAGTAAATATTTCCCAGCAGGTAAAAAACGGCTTTTGTGTCCGTTATAAAGGGGAAGATTTAAAAGAAGGCAGTGTTATTGATAGAATAGGGGAAAGGTTCAGCGCATATCACATTGGCAGATATGTTTCAGCAGGCATATTTTATACATCAGTTTATAGAAAACCACGCATTGCATTAATATCTACAGGTAATGAAATTGCAGACCCTGCAATGCAGGATAACCCTGACAGGATTTTTGATTCTAACAGCCAAATGGCTAAAATATTTTTTCAGCAGTTAGGAGCAGAAGTATCATATATAGGTGTTATTCCAGATGATAAAGAAGCTCTGCTTAATACATTTAAATCATTAAAAAACTTTGATATGATTGTTACTTCAGCAGGAATTAGTGCTGGCGATTTTGATTATATGAATTTAATTGCAGACCAGCTTGGCATAAAATGGCTTTTCAGCAAAATTAACCAAAAACCAGGTCAGCATATGGCTTTTGGATTTATGGGAAATACACCAGTTTTTGCCTGCCCTGGAAACCCAGTTAGTGCAATGTTCTGTAATTTTTATTATACAAAGCCTGCACTTTTAAAAATGATGGGTCTAAAAGAATACAGAAATAAGCCTGTAAAAGTAATTTTAGCAGAAGATGTTGTTAAGAAAAAAGGCAGAGTGCAGTTTGACAGAGTGCAGATAAAAATAGAAAATGGAGTAATGAAAGCATATCCTTTCACTACTCAGGATTCTCACATTATAGAATCACTTGTTGCTGCTAATGCTTATGCAAAATTTACAAATGAAATGGTAGGCACTGTAAAAGCAGGCACAGAGCTTTATGCTTATGTGTTTAATGCAGAACAGGTACTTGGTTAATGAATATATCTTATGCTGTGCTAAGCGGTGGAAAGGCTAAGCGTTTTGGCAGTGATAAAACAAAAGCACTGTATAAAGAAAAACCCTTATATTTATACTGCCTTGAAACTGGGTTATTTGTAAGCAGTGATGTTATGCATATATCAAAAGATGCTGAAAAATATAAGCCATTTTTAGAAAATGTGCAGTATCTGCAGGACGATTTAGAAGAGATATGTCCTATGAGCGGATTAATAAAGGCGGCACAGACTGCAAAGTATGATGATATATTTACAGTTTCAGCAGATGCACCGCTTATAAGCAGTGACTTTGTAAAATTTTTATACGGATATTTTAAAGACTGTGACGGAGTAATTCCTGTAATAAATGATAAAAGCTATACTTTAATGAGCTTTTATAAAAGAAAAGTGCTGCTTGCAATGATAGAGGATTATAAAAATAAAAACTATAAAATTACAAAAAGTCTTGAAAAGTTTAATATAAAGTATGTCTGTGAAGCAGATATTTTTGCAGCAGGCTTTAAAAGCAGAATGTTTACTAATATTAACTTTCAAGAAGATTTAGATAAACTGGAGGCTGATAATGGGTAAACTTATTAAAATTATTATAGCTTTTGCTGTTATACTGCTTGCGGCGTTTGTTATAAGAACAGTATACTTTAAAGTATCTGGTATTTCAGCAGAAGAAATTGTAGAAAAAGCAAAAAACCAGGCAGAGCATGTTGTAAATGAATCTTTAAAACAGGCAGAAAAAACTGTTGAAAAATCATTAAATCAGGCTGAAGATGCAGTTGATAAGGCTTTGCAGCAGGCTGATGATGCAGTAGAAGAATCTTTAGAAAAAGCAGAAAAAGAGATACAGGAACAATTAAATAAGTAGGTGTATTATGAAAAAAATTGCAGTAATTATGTTAGTAAGTATTATGGCATTTACAGGCTCAGTTTATGCAGAAAGTGCAAAAAGTGATAATAAAACTATGTCGCAGGAAGAAAAAACTGATAAAGTAGTTAATGATTTTTTTAATAATATAGAAAAAACTCTTGAAGATTCCACAAAAAAAGTGGCGGACGAAATAAAGTCGCTTAATAAATAAAAGAGGGTATAAATATGAAAAAGTATGTAGTAATGATTTTAACTTTATTATTTGTTTTTGCATTTATTGCTGGCTGTAAAGAAAAAAGTGATTTAGAAAAGGCAGCAGAAAAAGTAGGAAATGCTGCTGAAGATGTAGTAAAAGATATTGATAAGGCAGCAAAAGATTTAACAAAATAGTATAAATGAGTGGCAGTTTTTATACTGCTACTCATTTTTTTTGTAGCTTATTACTGCAAGTACATTTAATACTACAGCAAATATTCCTAAAATTATCAGTTCCCTATACATATCAGAAAAAACAGCACCTTTTAAATATATGCTTCTAACTGCATGTCCATAATATTTAAGTGGGTTAAATGCTGCAATAGCCTGCCCCCATTCAGGCATATAAGCAACTGGAGTAAAAAGGTTGCTCATAAAAAATAATATCATAACAAAGAAAAACATTACAAACATAGCCTGCTGCATAGAATATGAATAGTTTGATATAATAAGCCCAAGTCCAGAAGAAACAAATACATAAACAAATGTAAAAATATACAGTGATAAAATACCGCCCTTTGCATCAAGATGATATAAAAATTTAGCAATAATAATACATATTGTAAAAACAATAATACCCATTATAAGATATGGTATAAGTTTAGAAAGAATAAATGTAAACTTATTAACTGGTGTTACATTTATCTGCTCCATAGTGCCTTTTTCTTTTTCGCTTACTATATTTAATGTAGGCAGAAAACATGTAATCATTGTTACAAGCATAACCATAATAGCTGGTATCATAAAGTTTTTATAATTTAATGTCTGGTTAAATTCATTAAGGGGTATAATATTTATTGCAGGGGCATTATTTATAAAGGCAGACTTTTCCTGCAGCTCAAGTGAATAATCATATATTATATTTGAAAGATAGCTTGCTCCTACACTTCCCTTAAATATATCTACAGCATTTGCAGAAATAATTACATTTGCAGAGCCTTCTTTTATAATATTTTTTTCAAAATCTTTCTCTATTTCAAGTATAATATAAGCATCGCCTTTTTCTATGCTTTTTAATGCAGTGCTGTAATTACTGCTGTAATCTGTAAGTATAAAATATCCTGATGATGTAATTTTATTAACAAGTTCCATAGAATACTGGCTTTTATCGTTATCTACAATAGATATAGTTATATCCTGCACCTGCCTGTTTGTAGCAAGTGGGAAAACAATCATCATCACAAGTGGCATAATTAATACCATTCTTGGCATAACAGGGTTTCGCATAAATTGTTTAAATTCTTTTTCCAGCAGAAATTTCAGCATAATATTACCCTAATCGCACTTTAAATTTTTTAATGCTGGCAATAACTAAAACTGCAAGCATAATAGTTAATATAATAATTTCCTGTATAATATTCATAAATCCCTGACCTTCTATCATTATTTTTTTTACAGCAGTAAAATACCAGGAAGCAGGCACAAAATCAGCAATTACCTGTAAAAATTTCGGCATACTGTCAAGTGGGAAAAGCATACCAGAAAGCAGCATAACAGGCAGCATCATACCCATACCTGCAATAAGCATTGCAGCAGCCTGATTTGCTACAAGGGAAGAAATAAATATTCCAACAGTAAGAGAAACAAATATAAATAAAAATGATACTCCCATAAGCAGCATAAAACTGCCCCTTACAGGCATATCAAGCAGCATTACGGCTAATGCAATAATAGTCAGTAGATTTATAGTAGATATAATAAAATAAGGCACAATTTTAGATATGATAATGTAAGCAGGCTTCATTGGAGAAACAAGCAGCAGTTCCATTGTGCCAAACTCTTTTTCCCTGACTATTGAAATAGATGTCATCATAGCACATATTAATGTAAGCACTAATGCCATAACACCAGGCACAAAGTTATATGAGCCTTTAAGTTCAGGGTTATAAAGCATTTTAAGTTCAGTATTAATTCGTATAGGGGGATTTATACCTGCAATTTCATTTTGAAATGATGAAATAATCGCTGAAATATAACTTGTAACAGTGCTTGCCTGGTTTGGGTCTGATGCATCATTAATTATCTGCACAGCAGGCGTTCCGCCCTTATATATTTCATTTGAAAATCCGTCACTAAATACTATTATCGTATCAATTTTTTCTTTTATAAAATAAGAAGATATATTTATCGGGTTATTTATCGTTTTTACAATATGAAAATACTCGCTTGCACTAATGCGTGCAGTAATTTTTTCAGCTAATTCATCGCCATACTGATAAGATACTGCTACACGAATATTTTTTACTTCCAAAGTCATAGCAAATCCAAACAGCATAATCTGCACAACAGGCATAATAAGAAGTATTAATATTGTTCTTTTATCTCTTATTATATGCAGCACTTCTTTTTTGATAAATGATAAAAGCTGTTTCATATTTATTCCTGATTAAAAGTGCCTGCAACTAATTTTCTGAATACTTCGTCCATAGTTGCGGCATTATATTCTTTTTTCATATCTTTTGGAGCAGCAAGGGCAGCAATTTTTCCCTGCACCATAATAGATATTCTGTCACAGTATTCTGCTTCATCCATATAGTGAGTAGTAACAAATATAGTAATACCATTATCTGCTGCTTCATATATCATTTCCCAAAACTGCCTTCTGGCTTCTGGGTCTACACCCCCTGTAGGCTCATCAAGGAAAACGATTTTTGGCTCATGGAAAACTGCTACAGAAAAGGCAAGCTTTTGTTTCCAGCCTGTAGGGATATATTTTACAAGAGTATCTTTTCTGTCAGTTAATTCAAGCCTTTCAAGAATCTGGGCAGATTTCTCTTTAATCTTCTTTAAAGGCATACTATAAATCCCTGCAAAAAGTTTAATATTTTCTGATACAGTTAAATCTTCATAAAGAGAAAATTTCTGGCTCATATATCCTATATTTTTTTTAATTTTTTCATATTCTTTTGAAATGTCATAGCCTGCCACACTGCCGCTTCCAGCAGTAGGTTTTGAAAGTCCGCAGAGCATACGCATAGCTGTAGTTTTACCAGCACCATTTGCACCAAGAAATCCAAATATTTCGCCTTTTTCCACATAAAAGCTGATATTATCTACAGCAGTAAAAGAGCCGAATTTTTTTGTAAGATTATTTGTAACGATTACCTGCTCCATATATAACAATCCTCAATAGCAGGTGATATCCTGTATATTTCTATATTTTTATGGTCTAAATTTTTAAGCTGATTATTTATATCTTCTATTTTATCTTCATCATCAATCACGGCATGAATTTCTGCACCAAAAGCAAATGCACTTTTGATTTGACTGCATTTTCTCACATCTTTTAAAAGCTGCCGCATATTATCAGCTTTTAATGCAATTAATGTCTGCTTAAAATTATTTATTATATTTTCAGGTGTATCCACATCAATAAAAGCACCATTTTTAATAAGTGCAATCCTGTCACATCTGGAAGCTTCGTCCATATAAGGGGTAGAAACTATAATTGTTATCCCCATATTTTTAAGGTCATAAAGCATATCCCAGAATTCTTTTCGTGATACTGGGTCTACACCTGTTGTAGGCTCATCTAAAAAAAGCACTTCAGGCTTATGAATTAATGCACAGCTTAATGCGAGTTTTTGTTTCATACCCCCAGAAAGTTTACCAGCTTTTCTGTTTTTAAATGGTGCAATATGGCTGTATATACCTTTGACTAAATGATAGTTTTCTTCTATTGTTGTATTAAAAACAGAAGCAAAAAAGTTAAGGTTTTCTTCTACTGTTAAATCCTGATAAAGAGCAAACCTGCCGGGCATATAGCCAATATTTTTTCTTATTTCCATATAGTCTTTTAAAATACTTCTGTTATTAATAAGCACAGAGCCATTATCTGGAATAGTTAATGTGGTCATTATACGGAAAAGGGTGGTTTTTCCTGCACCGTCTGGGCCGATTATTCCAAAAAGCTCTCCCTTTTCTGCATGGAATGATACATCATTAAGTGCTTTTACGTCTTTAAAATTTTTTGAAATATTTTTAACAGTAACCATATCTATTCTGCATTAATATTATTAAATATTACTTCCCCATACATTCCTTTTCTAAGATAGCCGTCATTTTTTACCTGTATTTTAACGGCATACACAAGGTTAGAGCGTTCATCTCTTGTAGGGATAGTTTTTGGAGTAAATTCTGCCTTGTCAGAAATCCATATAATATTTCCAGTATATTTTTTCATACTGTCTTTGCCAAAATCTGCCATAATTTCTGCACTATCCCCAAGTTTTACCTGAGTTAAAATATCAGCTGTAACATAAGCCCGTAAAATGAGTGTTGAAACATCTGCCATTTTAAAAAGCGGCTTGCCAGTTTGGGCAAATTCATAAGCACTTGCATATTTTGTAAGCACAACACCATCTATTGGTGCTTTAATATATGATTTCTGAATATTATCTTCAATCTGAGCAATCTGTATTTTTAATCCGTTTATTTCATTTTCTACTGCTTTATTATTCTGCTGCATAGTATCAAGAGTGGCAGAGCGTTTTTTTTGTGCTGCATTATATGCCGCTTTCACATCATCAAGCTGTTTCTGGTTAGCTGCATTAGATTTTACAAGGTTTGTAAAACGGTTTACTTCTTTTTTATATTTATTTATTTCTTCATCAATTGGAGCAAGCTGAGTATCAATATTAATAAGTTTTGCTTCCGCAGAATATATCGCATTCTGAAGCTGTAATTTTTTAAGCTGCAGCTGTTTATTATCAATATTGCCTACAACTGTATCTTTTTGCAGAATTAAGCCTTCTTCCACATCAAACTTTGTAATTTCTCCAGCAGTAAGTGCAGACACAATCACATCTTCTGTTTCAAATACACCGGAAGCATGGCTTATATTATTGTCCTTATTACAGCCGCCAATAAATATTATAAATATTAATAAAGCTATTTTTCTCATAATTTTTCCCTGCCTTACTGATTAATTATATTTTTCATTTCATATACTGCCTGCAAAAGCTCTATTTCATGCAGTATTTTGCCTTGTTTTGCAAGATTTTCTGCAGTTACTTCCCGCATATAGTCATTAACAGTTATTGTGCCTTGTTTCATTTTGATTTCAGATGATTTTTTTATATTTGTTCTAAGTTTTACAATTTCATCATCATAAGACATAGTATCTTTTATCTGCTTAATTTTTGCCTGCTGATTTTGAATATCAATATTTGTGTTAAATAAAAATGTCTGCTTTTCAAGTTCTAATGTTTTTTTATTTAATTCTATAATCTTTTTATTTCTTTCACCTGTATAAAACCCTGCAATAGTCCAGTCCATTTTAATGCCTGCAATATAGTAGGGTTGAAAGCTGTTATCAAGCATATCAAGCCCTGGCCTGCCGTATCCTGCAGAGAAAAATAAATCAAATGTTGGCATATATGATGCGTTTATGTTTTTTTTGCTGGCTTCTAAAATATCTATTTTATCGCTGAAATAAGTAAGTTCAGGTCTTTTTACTGTATAGTCTGTAATTTCTGTGTATTCTGGCTTTATCAGCCCATTATCAATATTTATACCTGTTAATATTTCAAGAGCATTAATATAGCTTTCTTTTACTGCTTCTATTTTTGCCTTATTCTGCTTTGTTTTTACCTGCTCTAAGGCAACGGCATCTAAATCAGAAGTGTTTGCAACACCATTTTTTACACTCTGCTTAACCATATTATATGTGCGCTTTAAATCCTGAGCATATAAGTCATTCTGGCTTAGCTGTTCATCAAGTAAAAGGATACTGAAAAAAAGCTGATTTACTCTGTATTTTAGGTTATAAAGCTGCACTTCAAGAGAGCTTTCTTCACTTTTTGACTGGGCTTTTATATTTTCTTTTTCTGCTTCAATTTTGCCGCCGTCCCATATTGGCTGCACAATATCTACAGATATTTTATACTGGTCATTTGATAAAACAGGAATTTCAAAAAAAGGCACATCAAAAGGTATTTTTGTAACATCAGACTGATAACTTGCTTTTGCAGAAAAAAGCACTTTTGGAATATATCCCATATTAGCATTAGTAATGCTGTAATCTCTTGTTTTTGTGATTAAATCAGCTTTTTTAATCTGGGGATAATTATTTTTTGCTAGAGTATAACATTCTTCTAATGATATTTGAGCAAAAACAGTGCCTGTATTAAGTATAATAAAAGTAAGAGCAAGTAACAGTTTATTCATTTTTAATACCTTTTAATATAAATGATTTTATATGTTTAATTTTTTCTTCATTGTTTGTATTATCAAGCAGAAAATCAAATGCGTTAATAGGTATAAATATATTGCTTACAATAGCAGGATAAACAAGCTTTGGCAGTAAATCTTTATTAATTATGCCGTCTTTCTGCCCCTGTATAATTTTTTTAGTGAAAAGGGCAAGTTTATCAAAAGGGATATAGGGCAGAATATGTTTTGCCAGATTGCTGTCATGGTGCAGAAAATTTTTGCTCCACATTTTTGCAATATATGGATGCTTTATCGCTAAAACTGTAACATTATCTACAACATTTTCTACCATATCTAAAGGATTTTCTTTATCAAGAGCAGACTGTAATATGTCTTTAAAAACAGGCACAAGAAAATCTGTTGCAATATTATCTATTAATTTTTCTTTTGAGCCAAAGTAATAATGCACCATAGCGCTTGTTGTGCCGCAGCTTTTAGCAATATCTTTTAAAGATACAGAATTAAAATCATTATCACCAAAAAGCCTGATAGCTGAAATCACTAAATCCTGTTTAATATTTTGGCAGCTTCCTGCCGGCCGTCCAGGTTGTTTTTGCATATATTTTCTCTTATTATTTATAATAATTAATTAATCGATTAATTAATTAAAGTCAATAGAATTTTGTAAAAAATGTATTAATTTTGTAATGTGTATTATATTATAACTTGCATTTTACCTTATTTTATGATAGAAGAAGTTAAAAAAATTAAGAAAATATGTTTTGCTTACATATCGTAACTAAAAAAATAATAAAAGGTGAAAATAATGAGTAAAATTAAAGTATGTGTTCATGGGCTTGGAAACATTGGCAGATATTCTATTGAAGCATTAGAAGCTGCATCAGATATGGAATGTGTTGGAGTTGTTCGCAGACCATCATCTATTGGTAAAAATAAAGTTGATTTAAGAGGGGTTGATGAATACCCATCTATTGAAGAATTAATAAAAGCTAAAGGCAAACCAGATGTATGCTTAATTGCTACTCCATCTCGCCATGCTTTTGATGATGATTCTTTATATTTAAAACATGGTATCCACACTATTGACAGCTTTGATATACACACAGAAATCCCAGAAATTGTTGAAAAATTAGAAAAAGTTGCAAAAGAAAATAATGCAGTATCTGTTACAGCAGCAGGCTGGGACCCAGGCAGCGACTCTGTTATGAGAGCTATGCTTGAAGCTATGATGCCTGTTGGGGTTACATTTACAAACTTTGGCAGAGGCAGAAGTATGGGACACTCTGCAGCAGCAAGAGCAGTAGAAGGTATTAAAGATGCTGTATCTATCACTATCCCTATGGGTGGCGGCAGACATTCAAGGCTTGTATATGTTGTTTTAGAAGACGGCGTATCTTTAGAAGAAGCAAAAAAACGCCTTGCAGCAGATGACTATTTTGCTCATGACCCACTTGATGTTAAAGCTGTTGCAAATTCAGAAGAGCTTGCAATGGTATGTGACTCTTCACACGGCGTATTAATGGAAAGGCAGGGCGCATCTGGCTTAACTGATAACCAAAGAATGACTTTTAAAATGGAAATCAATAACCCAGCTCTTACTTCTCAAATTATGGTATCTTGTGCAAGAGCTGCTACAAGATTAAGTGCTGGCTGCTACACTATGATTGATATTCCACCAGTATTATACTTAAATATGGATAGAAAAACAGCTATTAAAAAATTAGTTTAATTTTAATCTGTTAAATAAAATATTTTAAATTTAAGGTGCAGCAAATAGCTGCACCTTTTTTTGTGTTTTTTCTCTTCCTTTTTAACAAATAGTTCTGTAATATAAATATATTCTTTTTCTGTGGAGTATATATGAAATTATTATCTTTTTTATATTTTGCTTCCTTTGGTATTAAAACTATACTTTTTAAAAAGAAAGAACCTATTGTTGGCACTGTAATTGTAACAGATAAATGCAACCTTAAATGCAGGCACTGTTCAGTAAATAATATTTCATCAGTTATATATCCATATAATCAAATACGCAGTGAAATGAAGCAGTTATATAATATGGGAGTGCGTATATTATTTTTCTGCGGCGGGGAAACATTTTTATGGAAAGATGGCGGTAAAACAGTAAGAGATTTAGTGATTGAAGCAAGAGAAATGGGCTTCCTTATAGTAAATGTTGTTACAAACGGCACATATCACTTAAATCTCCCCGAAGCAGATTTAATTCTTTTAAGCTTAGATGGTAATAAAACTAATCATAATGAAATTCGCGGCAATACTTATGATATAATAATGGAAAATATTAATAATGCAGTATCAGATAATATATGCTTTTATATGGCTGTTAATAAAATAAATAAAGATGATATCAAAGATGTATGCAGAAAAGCATCTGAAATAAAAAATGTCCGTGCAGTGTCTTTTAATTTTCATACACCTTATCCAGATACAGAACACCTTGCATTAAGCAGGGAAGAAAAAGCTGAATGCTGTGAAGACATTTTGCAGATGATGAACGAAAAAGCTCCAGTATTTAATTTAAGAAGTGCATTACCATATATTATTGATAATAATTTTCCTACACCATGTTATCAATGTGTAGTAATAGAAAATGGTATTGTGAGCACCTGCGGCAGATGTATTAATATACCTGAAATATGCAGTAAATGCGGCTATTTTTTTGTGGCAGAATATACGCTTCTTTTTCGCGGAAATATTAAAATAATTATAGATATGCTTCGTACATATTTAAAATATATATAAGGTGCAGTAATGAGTATTGTTACAACATTAACTAGAATGTGGCTTACAAAATCTTTTAAACCATTTACCTTTAAAAATGAATATGATGAAAAACTGCCCTATGAAGAATGTGAAAGTCTTGGGCTTTATATTCATATACCATTCTGCATGAGTATATGTAATTTCTGCCCTTACTGTAAGGTATTATACTCAAAAGAATTATGTGATGAATATATAGATGCACTGATTAAAGAGATACATATAACTGGCAGCAGCAGTGGGGAGAAAAAACAGGTAACAAGCCTTTATTTTGGCGGTGGAACACCGGTTTTGGCAGGAAACAGGCTTAGTGAAATAATTGAAACAGTAAATAAATATTTTATAATTACAGAAGGTATAGGAATAGAACTGCACCCAGAAAATGTAACTTATGAAACATTAAGTATGCTGCAAAAAGCCGGAATTACAAAAATAAGTATAGGTATACAGTCATTTAGCAGCAAGTATCAAAATATGTTAGGAAGAAAATCAGTTAATATTGATGAATTAAAAACAGCACTAAGCAAAGTACATTTTGAAACAGTATCTATGGATTTTATTTTTGCACTTCCTAACCAAAGTTTTGAAGACTTAAAAGATGATGTTGATAAGGCATTTTATGCTGGAGCAAACCATATTGCAATATATCCATTTATTGATTTTACTTTTACAAAAAGCAGTGTAAAAGTTATGTCAAAAAATGAAAAAAGAAAATTGTTAGATGATATTACTGCATATTTTTATGAAAAAGGTTATATAAGAAGCTCAATATGGACTTTTTCAAACCATAAAACTGCAAACTATTCATCAATGACGCGTGATAATTTTTTAGGTTTTGGCTGCTCTGCAACTACTCTTTTGAAAAATCAGTTTAAAATAAATACTTTTGATATAAAATCATACTGCAGCCGAATAAATGAAAATAAACTGCCAACATCTTTAACAATAAGATTTACAAAAAGGCAGCGAATGATTTACTGGCTTTTTTGGACAGCTTACAGCACAAAAGTTAATGTAGATGATTTTAAAAAATTTTTTGGAGTATCTCTTGAGAAAATGTATGGCTTTGAGCTTTGGCTTGCGAAGGTTTTTGGATTTATAGTAAAAAAAGAGAATATTTATGAGATGACTTTAAAAGGTGCATTTTATTATCATTATTATGAGAACTTTTATACTCTATCATATATAGATAAAATGTGGGGTATTATGAAAGATAATCCATTTCCAAAAGAGATTAAATTATAAAAATATAATAGAGTGTAACTTATTGATATTATAAGAGAAATAATTTTTTTAAAAATTTTTAAAAAAAGTAGTTGACAAATTAGATGAAGTTTGATAGAAAATACTTCCCTTGATGATAAGGCACTTTTAAAAAGAGTGTTTTAAAAGGGAAATGATGCTTAAAAAATTACTTGTTTAAGAGCTTAGAAAAAAAGTTTTGAATAACATAAAAAAAGTTCTTGACAAGTTTAAAAAAAAGTATTAAGGTTATCTTCCCTTGCGGAAGTGAGGGTTGGATGAGAGATTGACAATAGAATAGGTTAAATTGTGATAGACAGCTTAGTAATTAGTTAGGTAAGAATTTTTTGGAATACATATATTTGTATGGA